>NZ_JAEKMI010000006.1 GCF_020217485.1 Mycobacterium sp. WUMAC-067
GGCCGTATTTTCGCCGTGGCGTTACGCTCGCGGCCAAAAGGGTCAGCCCAGGGACGCCAGCGCGCGCACCAACTGGTCGACCTCGGCCGTCGTCGAATAGTGCGCCAGCCCGACGGTGACCGCGCCGCCGATGTCGTTGACCCCCAGCACGTCGAGCGCGCGGGAGCTTTCGTTGGTGACGGCCAGAATCCCGTTGTCCGCCAACCGCTGCACCACTCGTTCGGCGGGCACGCCGTTCAGGGCGAAACTGACCACCGGGATCCGCACCTCGGGACGGCCGATGACCATCACCAACGGCAACGAGCGCAACGACACCATCAGGTAGTCGTAGATCCGGTTCAGATACGAGGTGGCGGATTGCATCGAGACCGCCAGGCGTTCGCGCCGGGTGCCGCGGGCGGATTCGTCGAGCGACGCCAGGTACTCGATGCTGGCGACCACCCCGGCCAGGAGTCCGAACTGGTGCGCGCCGATCTCCAGGCGCGCCGCGCCCGTCGCTTTGGGGTCGGTCGGGATGGAACTGAACGAGTTGAGCAGCGCCGGATCGCGGAACACGATCGCCCCGATCGGCGGGCCGCCCCACGCGGCGGCGTTCACCGCCACCACGTCGGCGTCGGTTTCCTTCATGTCGAGCAGCCGGTAGGGCGCCGCGGCGGAATGATCGACGACCACGAGGCCGCCGACGTCGTGCACCAGCTTGGTCATCGCGCGCAGGTCGGTGACCGTGCCCATCGTCGCGGACGCCGAGGCGACGGCGACCAGCCGAGTGGACTTACCGATCAGGCCCTCCCACTGCCACGTCGGCAGTTCGCCCGTCTCGATGTCGATCTCGGCCCACTTGACCTTGGCCCCGTACCGGTGCGCCGCCCGCAGCCACGGGGCGATGTTGGCCTCGTCGTCGAGGCGGCTGACGACGACCTCGTAGCCCAGGCCGGCCCGCGACGACGACGCCTCGGCCAGCGCGGACAGCAAGATCGCGCGATCGGCGCCCAGGACCACGCCCGCGGGCTCGACGTTGAACAGATCGGCCACCGCCGCCCGGGCCGCCTCCAAGATGGCGGCGCTGCGCTGCGCCGACGGGTGCGCCCCCACGGTGGTGGGGCCGGACCTGCGGAAAGCCGTCGACACCGTCGTCGCGACGGAGTCGGGAATCAGCATCCCGGCGGGAGCGTCGAAGTGTACCCATCCGTCACCCAGTGACGGATGCAGTCCGCGCACCCGGGCGACGTCGTATGCCATGTGGGCCACCTTAGGCTTCCGCGTTTTTTGCGAAACTGTGACGGTAGCGGGTGCCCTGAATGGCTCCAAGCCGTGCCGGTCAATCGGTGGCCTCCCGAGCCAGGGCACCCGGCCAGCCATACTAGTCGAGTGGGGCTCTGGTTCGGAACGCTCATTGCATTGTTTTTGCTGATAGCGCCCGGGGCGATCATCGCACGTATCAGTCAGCTGTCGTGGCCGGTCGCTGTTGCGGTGGGTCCGGCGCTGACCTACGGCGTGGTGGCGCTCGCCATTATTCCGTTTGGTGCCATCGGAATACCGTGGAACGGCTGGACCGCGCTGGCGGCGCTGGCCGTGATGTGCCTGGTGATGATCGGTTTCCAGCTGCTGCTCGGCCGCTACCGCGACCGCGACGCCGAGACCCGCAGGGTCGGCCGCTGGCCGGCGATCACGGTGGCCGCCGGGGTGGCGCTGGGGGCCCTGCTCATCATGTGGGCCGCCTACCGCGGCCTGGACGGCCATTGGCAGACCATCCCGAGCACCTGGGATGCGGTCTGGCACGCCAATGAGGTGCGGTTCATCCTCGACACCGGCCAGGCGTCGTCCACCCACATGGGCGAGCTGCGCAACGTCGAGACACACCACACGCTGTACTACCCGTCGGTGTTCCACGCCCTGGCCGCGGTGTTCTGCCAGCTGACCGGGGCGGCGCCCACCACCGGCTACACGTTGAGCTCGGTCGCCGCCTCGGTGTGGCTGTTTCCGACCGGCGCGGCGATGCTCACCTGGCGCCTGCTCCGCCCGACCTGGGGCGAATGGCGCTCCGCGGGAGCCGCCGCGACCGCCGCCACGCTGGCGGCATCGTTCACCGCGGTCCCCTACGTCGAGTTCGCCGTCGCCGCGATGCCCAACCTGGCGGCCTACGGCGCCGCGGTGCCGGCGTTCGTGTTGATCACCTCCACGCTGCGCCACCGCGACCGCATCCCCGCGGCCGTGCTGGCGCTGGTGGGCGTCATGTCGGTGCACATCACCGGCGGTGTGATCGTGCTGTTGCTGCTGCTGGCCTGGTGGCTCCTGGACGCGCTGTGGCACCCGGTGCGCGGCAGGCTGGCCGACGTGGCGGCCCTGGCCTGCGTCGCGGTGGTGTCCGGGTTGATCCTGTTGCCGCAGTTCATCAGCGTGCAGGAGCAGGAAGACATCATCGCCGGGCACTCCTTTCTCACCTACCTCAGCAAGAAGCGGGGGCTTTTCGACGCCGTCTTCCAGCACTCCCGCCACCTCAACGACTTCCCGGTCCAGTACGGGCTGATCGGGCTGGCCGCCATCGGCGGCGTCATCCTGCTGGTCAAGCGGATCTGGTGGCCGCTGGCCCTGTGGCTGCTGCTGATCGTGGTGAACGTCGACGCCGGAAATCCGATCGGCGGCCCGATCGGCGCGGTGGCAGGAATGTTCGGCGAATTCTTCTACAAGGATCCGCGCCGGATCGCGGCCGCCACCACCTTGCTGCTGGAGCCGATGGCCGGCATCGCGTTGTTCGCGATCGTGCTGGGCGTCGTCGCCGCGGCCCGACGGGTGTCGGGCCGGTACAAACCGTTGCCGGCCCCGGTCTGGGTGTCGGCCACCGCCGTTCTGCTGGTGGCGACCACGCTGCTCAGCGCGCGCCACTACCTCTACCGGCATCTGTGGTTGTTCGGCGACAAATACGACTCGGTGATGATCGACCAACGCGACCTGATGGCCATGGCTTACCTGGCCAAGCTGCCGGGGGCCCGCGAGACCCTGATCGGCAACGCCAACACCGACGGCACCGCGTGGATGTACGCCGTCGCCGACCTGCACCCGCTATGGACGCACTACGACTACCCGCAACAGATGGGCCCGGGCCCCAACCGGTATATCTTCTGGACCTCGGCGCGCCGGGGCGATTCCGATCCGAGGGTCCTCGCGGCAATCAAAGCGCTCAATATCCGGTACATCTACACGAGCTCGCCGACTGTCCGGGGGTTCGCCGTACCCGAAGGACTAGTGTCACTGGATAAGTCGAAGTCGTGGGCGCTGATCTACGACAATGGCGGTGCCCGAATTTATGAATGGCGACCAAGCGGCACGCCGCCACACCCATAGTCCACAAAGGATGGTGAAGTATTGAGTACCCGCAACGATGATGACGACGTCGAAGTCATCGGCGGTGTCGACCCGCGGATCATGGCGATCGCCGACGACGACTCCGACGAGCGCTCCCTGACCGATCTGGTCGAGCAGCCCGCAAAGGTGATGCGGATCGGAACCATGATCAAGCAACTGCTCGAGGAAGTGCGCGCCGCGCCGCTGGACGACGCCAGCCGCAACCGGCTGCGCGAAATCCACGCGACCAGCATCCGGGAACTGGAAGAGGGCTTGGCGCCGGAACTGCGTGAGGAACTCGACCGCCTCACCCTGCCCTTCAACGAGGACGCCGCGCCGTCGGACGCCGAATTGCGCATCGCCCAAGCGCAGTTGGTCGGCTGGCTGGAAGGACTCTTCCACGGCATCCAGACCGCGCTGTTCGCCCAGCAGATGGCCGCCCGCGCCCAGCTGGAGAAGATGCGCCAGGGCGCGCTTCCCCCGGGCGTGGGTAAGCCGGGCGGGGCGCCCGGGCACGGCCAGTACCTGTAAGCGACCTCGGGTAGTTCACGGTGTCGGGTCCTCACATCAAGACGCACAACGCGTGGGTGGAATTTCCCATCTTCGACGCGAAGTCGCGCTCGTTGAAGAAGGCAGTCTTGGGCAGGGCGGGCGGCACGATCGGACGCAACAACTCCAACGTGGTCGTCGTCGAAGCGTTGCGGGACATCACCATGTCCCTCGAGCTGGGCGACCGGGTCGGTCTGGTCGGGCACAATGGGGCGGGGAAATCGACTCTGCTGCGCCTACTTTCGGGCATCTACGAGCCCACCCGGGGCTGGGCGCAGGTCACCGGGAGGGTGGCGCCGATCTTCGACCTCGGCGTGGGGATGGACCCGGAGATCTCCGGCTACGAGAACATCATCATCCGGGGCCTGTTCCTCGGGCAGACCCGAAAGCAGATGCAGTCCAAGGTCGACGAGATCGCCGAGTTCACCGAGCTGGGCGACTACCTGTCGATGCCGCTGCGGACCTATTCCACCGGCATGCGGGTCCGGCTGGCGATGGGCGTGGTCACCAGCATCGATCCCGAGATCCTGTTGCTCGACGAGGGCCTGGGCGCGGTGGACGCCGACTTCATGAAGAAGGCCCAGTCGCGGCTGCAGGGCCTGGTGGAGCGGTCTGGAATCCTGGTGTTCGCCAGCCATTCCAACGAATTCCTGGCCCGGCTGTGCAAGACGGCGATGTGGATCGACCACGGTGTCATCCGCATGACCGGTGGCATCGAGGACGTCGTGCGGGCGTATGAGGGGGAGGACGCGGCCCGGCACGTGCGCGAGGTGCTGGCCGAGACGGCCGGACAGCCATGAGCGACACCGTCGTCGCCGTCGTCGTCACTCACCGGCGCCCCGACGAGCTGGCCAAGTCCCTCGATGTGCTGAGCACGCAGACCCGGCTACCCGACCACCTCATCGTCGTGGACAACGATTTCTCGGGCGATGACCTGGTCCGCGAACTGGTTGCGGGACAACCCATTCCAACCACCTATCTGGGATCACGCCGCAACCTCGGCGGCGCCGGCGGCTTCGCGCTGGGCATGCTGCACGCGTTGGCCCAGGGCGCCGATTGGGTGTGGCTGGCCGACGACGACGGACGCCCGCAGGATTCCCACGTTCTGGCCACCCTGCTGGCGTGCGCGGAAAAGCACGGCCTGGCCGAGGTGTCACCGATGGTGTGCAATATGGACGATGCCGAGCGGCTGGCGTTTCCGTTGCGCCGCGGCTTGGAATGGCGCAGGCGCGCAAGCGAATTGCGCACTGAAACTGGGCAGGACCTGCTGCGCGGCATCGCGTCGTTGTTCAACGGCGCGCTGTTCCGGGCGGCCACGCTGGAATCGGTCGGCGTCCCGGATCTGCGGCTGTTCATCCGCGGCGACGAGGTGGAGATGCACCGACGGCTGGTGCGTTCGGGCCTGCCGTTCGGAACCTGCCTGGACGCGGTCTACCTGCATCCGTGCGGAACCGACGAATTCCGCCCGATTCTCGGTGGACGCATGCACACCCAGTATCCCGACAATGCCACCAAGCGATTCTTCACCTACCGCAACCGCGGTTACCTGCAGTCACAACCGGGACTGCGCAAGCTGGTGGTGCAGGAATGGGTTCGGTTCGGCTGGTTCTTTCTGGTGACCCGTCGCGACCCCCGTGGTCTGGCCGAGTGGATCCGCTTGCGGCGCTTGGGACGTCGTGAACAGTTCGGCCGGCCCAGTGGCGATCGCGAGCGCGGCGGAGCCGGGCGAAGCGGGTCGCCACCATCCCGGCCCAGTGGCGATCGCGAGCGCGGCGCAGCCGGGCGAAGCGGGTCGCCACCATCCCAGCCCAGTGGCGATCGCGAGCGCGGCGCAGCCGGGCGAAGCGGGTCGCCACCATTTAGACCGGGAGGACCCCGATGACGTTCCTTGACGCGGCCGCACAGTCGCGGACATTCACCCGCGCCCGCGGCGATCTGGTCGACGGCTTCCGTCGTCACGAGCTCTGGCTGCACCTGGGCTGGCAGGACATCAAGCAGCGCTACCGGCGCTCGGTGCTGGGTCCCTTCTGGATCACCATCGCGACGGGGACCACCGCCGTCGCCATGGGCGGCCTGTACTCCAAGCTGTTTCACCTCGAGCTGTCCGTGCATCTGCCGTATGTGACGCTGGGCCTGATCATTTGGAACCTGATCAACGCCGCCATTCTGGAGGGCGCCGACGTCTTCGTCGCCAACGAGGGGCTGATCAAGCAGTTGCCCACCCCGCTGAGCGTGCACGTCTACCGGCTGGTGTGGCGGCAGGTCATCTTGTTCGCGCACAACATCGTCATCTACGTCGTGATCGCGGTGATCTATCCGAAGCCGTGGTCGTGGGCCGACCTTGCGGTGATTCCGGCGCTGGCGCTGATCGTGCTCAATTGCATATGGGTGTCACTGTGTTTCGGCATCCTGGCGACCCGCTACCGCGACATCGGTCCGCTGCTCTTTTCCGTCGTGCAGTTGCTGTTCTTCATGACGCCGATCATCTGGAACGACGACACCCTGCGCCAGCAGGGCGCCGGACGGTGGTCCCGCATCGTCGAGCTCAACCCGCTGCTGCACTACCTCGACATCGTTCGCGCGCCGCTGCTCGGGGCGCACCAGGAGCTGCGGCACTGGGCGGTGGTGCTGGTGTTGACGGCCGTCGGTTGGGTGTTCGCGGCCATCGCGATGCGCCAATACCGCGCCCGGGTGCCCTACTGGGTTTAGCGTCTCCCCGCCTTGTCACAGGGCGGTACTACTATCGAACACATGTTCGCATTGGTGCCGCGTGTCCTCGCATTTCACGGCGTCGACGACGCCGGCGTGCTGGACCGGGTCACCGCGGCAGCCCGGGCGCAGAACGCGCAGTGCGCGCGGGAGCTGGAGGCGATCGGGGAGTTGTATGCCCGCCGGGCTCCCGCCGACGACGCCGAGCGTTTCAACTGGGCCGTCGACGGACACGAGAACGTGGTCGCGGAGGTGGCGGCCGCACTGGGCATCAGCCGCGGCCGGGCGTCGGGGCGCTTGCGCTACGCGATCGCGTTGCGTGAGCGGCTGCCCCGGGTCGCGGAGGTCTTCGCCCGGGGCGCCATCGATTTCCGGCTGATGGCGGCAGTGGTGTACCGCACCGAGCTGATCGAGGACCCCGAGCTGATCGCCCGGCTGGACGCCGCCGTGGCCCGGCACGCCCCGAAGTGGATGCGGTTGTCGGACCCGAAAATGGCTGAGCGCATTGACATGTGGGTGACGCGATTCGATCCCGCGGGGGTGCGCGTGCCGGGGATGCGCAGTCAAGATCGCCGTGTCGAGATCGGGCCCATCAGCCCGGGGCTGGCGGAGATCTCGGCGAGGGTGCATTCCACCGATGCGGCCGCAGTGGACCGCGCGCTTGACGCGCTGGCCGATTCGGTGTGCCGGAATGATTCACGCACCAAGGCTCAGCGTCGCGCCGACGCGATGGGCGCGATGGCCGCCGGGCTGACCGCTCTGCGCTGCGACTGTGGCAGCCCGGAATGCCCTGCGGCGCAGCGGGTCCCGGGCACCAATGTCGTGATCCATGTGCTGGCCGAGCCGACCGCGGTCGGCGGCGAGGTGAGCGCGCCGGCATATCTGCCGGGGTTCGGCGCATTGCCGACACCGTCGCTGCGCGAGGTGGCCGCCGTCGCGAAGACCAAGCCGCTTTCGCTGCCGCCGGACCGCGCGGAAGCCGGGTATCGGCCGTCAACCGCGCTGGCCGAGTTCATCCGGTTTCGCGATCTGACGTGCCGGTTCCCCGGTTGCGACGCCCCGGCCGACGTTTGCGACATCGACCACACGGTGCCGTTTCCGCTCGGCCCCACGCATCCGTCGAACCTCAAGCTGCTCTGCCGCCACCATCATCTGCTCAAGACCTTCTATACGGGCCCCGACGGCTGGCGGGATCGCCAGCGACCAGACGGCACGGTGGTGTGGACGTCGCCGACGGGACATACCTACACCACCAAACCCGTTGGCAGCCTTTATTTTCCGGCGCTGGCCATCCCGACCGGGACGCTGACACTGCCGGACTTCACGCCCGCGCCCTGGCAGAACCGCGGTGTCATGATGCCGGTCCGGCAGCGGACCCGGGCCCAGGATCACGCCGCCCGAGTCCGCTGGGAGCGCGGCATCAACGAGGCACGCATCAGCGCCGAGGCGGCGCGCCACGCCGAGCGGTCGGCGCCCAACAACAACGACCCACCGCCCTTCTAGTTCGCGCTGAGATCAGACTTCGATCTGGGGATGCAACCGGCTGATCGTCCAGATACGTTGCCGGCGCGCCATGAACGCCGCCGCTGCGATGAATGCGATCGAGAACCCCGTGAGCACCAGGGCGTCGCGAATCAGGTTGCCGCTCAGGCCGCCTGAAACGGTGACGCGCAGACCGTCGACCAGATAGGTCATGGGCACCACCGGGTGGGCGGCCCGAAACGGCGCCGGGGTGGTCTCCACCGGATAGAGGCCACCGCAGCAGGTCAACTGCACGATGAGCAAGGCCAGCGACAGCGCTGATCCGATGACGCCGAACGCGATCCGCAAGAAATGGTCGATCGACACGAAGGCGCCGGCGGCCAGGATCAACAACCCGGCCATCCAGACCGGCCGCTGGGGGTCGAGGCCCAGGCCCAGCCACACCACGCCGAACAGGATGAGGCCACCGACGGCGGTGACCGCGGTGACCGGCAGCCACCCCGCGACGGCGACGGTGAGCGCACTGACCCGTCCGGCGAACGCCCGCAGGTTGATCGGCCGGAAGAACAGGTACGCCAGCAGCCCGACCACCCACAACGCGATCGCGAAGAAAAACGGGGCGAACCCGCGCCCGTACTCGCGGGCCGGGTTCAGGTTGTCCATCGTGATGCCGACGGGTGAGCCGAGCACGTTGGCGGCCGTCGCGGTCTGCGCAGGGTTGACGTCGGGAACCTTGTGCAGGGTGTCGTCGATGACCTTGGCGATGTCGACGGCGCCGCTGTTCGACTGGTCGGCGCCGGTTTGCAGGGTCCTGCTGCCCGAGTCCAGTGCCTGCAGCGACACCGAGATCTGCTTGGCGCCGTCGGCGACTTGGCCCGCTCCCGTCGTCAGGGTGTGGGATAGATTCTTCGCCGCGAGCAACGCCTTCTTGATCTCGTCGGCTCGTGGCTGATTGTCCGGGACGAGCGCCAGCACCATGTCGATGACTCGTTCGAACGCCGCGTCGGCGGCGGCGTTGACGCTTTGCACCCGCTGCGCCCCGGCGCCGACGCTGGCCGCCCCCGATTGCAGCGCCTCGATGCCTTGGGTCAGCGCGGCACTGCCCTGCTGTGCGAGCACCGTGCCGTCGACCAGCCGGTGGGCGCCGTCCGAGGCGGTCTTGAGTTGCTGCTTGACCTGCGCGAGGTCGCTGTAAAGCGTGCTGGCATAAGCGGAATGGGCCGCGCTGTTGATCTTCTCCTGCAGTTCGGCCTTGGCCGCCTGCGCCACAATGCCCGCGACGAAGTTGTTCGCGTCGTTGAGGGTGATCGTCATGCCCGCCCGCTCGGGGACGGGATTTTGCGCGCTGACCAGCTTTTGGGTGAAGTCCGGCGGGACCGTGATCGTGAAGTAGTAGCGACCGTGTTCCAGGCCGTCATGCGCGGTGCGGGCATCGGTGAAGTGCCACTGGAACGCATTCGACGCCCGGAGTTGTTGGCTGAACTGCTCGCCGGCATCGATCAGCTGGCCGTTGGCCACGGCCGGCCGGTCCTGATCGACAACGGCGACGGGAATCTGGCTCGTCCTGCCGTACGGATCCCAGTTCGCCCACAGATAGAGCGACCCGTAGAGCAGCGGGATGAGCGAAAGCCCCGCCGGCACCAGCCAACGCACCGGGCCGCGGAAGCGACGAAATTCGAGGACGGCCAGACGCAGGGCGGTGATCAATGTGCTTCTCCATCGGGGACGGGAATGCGGTCACGGTCGATCGGGTGACGCAACCGTGTGACGACGATGTCGGTCGAGTCGAAACCATCGGGGATCTGCGTGCCGCCGGCGACGACGGTGCAGCCACGCTCGCGCAGTGCGCTCAACCCGGCCCACACCCGGCGGCTTTCTTCGGGTCCGCAGCCGCGATCAACGTCGTCGATGACCATCGCGCCGGGGCGCTCCGCCACGGCCAGGGCCGCGGCCAACAGCACACGGTCGTCGGGCTTCAGCTCACCGATCGGTAATTTGCGTGGTGTTTCGAGCCCGACAATGTCGAACGCCTCGGCCACCGCGGCGCGCGTCGAGCGCCCGCGGCTGGTGAAGAAGCGCTCGGCGACATGCTCTTCCACGGTCAGATGTTCGTCGAGCTCGACCGCGGGCGACGCCGCCGCGACCGCGACCAGTTGCTGCACCTGCCTCGAATCGCCGGGCAGTCGATAACCGCCGACCGCGACGGTCCCCGTCACCAGCCGCATGCGCCCGGCCAATGCGAGCAGCATGGATGTGCGTCCCGAGCCCGCGGGCCCGGCGATCACCCCCAGCTGTCCCGCCGCGATGTCCGTTGACACGTTCGCGACCGCGCATCCCTGCGGACCGCGAACGCTGATGCCGCGCGCGACGATCTGCACACCCTGGAATTCCACTGACCGCATTTACCCCAGGCATGAGCGCTCAAACAAGGGCCGCACGGTTCCTCACGAGAATGGTGGCGGGCCGGCTCATCGTGGTGTCACACTGGTACGCCACCTGAGCACACTGGGCGAAAGGTCCACGGACGTGAGCAAGAAAGCCCCATCCGCGGCGGACGCCGCGCGGAACAACCTCGAGGCGGAGCTGGGCCGGCTGCGACAGCGGCGCGACCGCCTCGAGGCCGAAGTCAAGAACGACCGTGGGATGGTGGGCGATCACGGCGACGCGGCCGAGGCCATCCAGCGCGCCGACGAACTCGTCGTCCTGTCCGACCGGATCAACGAACTGGACCGGCGTCTGCGGGCCGGGCCGCCGGACTCCGACTCCTCCGCGACGCTGCCCGGCGGCACCGAAGTGACCCTGCGGTTCGCCGACGGCGAGGTGGTCACGATGCACGTGATCTCGATCGTCGAGGAGACGCCCGTCGGCCGGGAGGCCGAGACGCTGACCGCGCGCAGCCCGCTGGCCCAGGCCCTGGCCGGGCGCAAGCCGGGCGACACGGTGACCTACTCGACGCCGCAGGGCGAGAACCAGGTCGAGTTGATCGCGGTCAAACTGCCCCGCTGACGATGCCCGCCACTGCCCGGCGGCCCCGTTAGACTCCCCCAATGCTTCCCCCCGAGTCCTCAACCGCGCCGGCGCGCCTGAGCCTGACGACGCAGGTCACGCGCTTCGTCGTCACGGGCGGCCTGGCCGGCATCGTGGACTTCGGGCTCTACCTGATGCTGTTCAAGGCGGTGCACCTACAGGTCGACGTGGCCAAGTCCATCAGCTTCATCGTCGGCACCATCACCGCCTACCTGATCAACCGCCGGTGGACCTTCCAGGCTCCCCCCAGCACCGCCCGGTTCGTCGCGGTCATGGTTCTCTACGCCATCACCTTCGCCGTGCAGGTCGGACTGAACCACCTGTGCCTGGCTTTCCTGCACTACCAGGCGTGGGCGATCCCGGTCGCGTTCGTGATCGCGCAGGGCACCGCGACGGTGATCAACTTCGTCGTGCAGCGGGCCGTAATCTTCCGCATCCACTGAGCCGCCTTCGGCAGGCGGTACCCTCTTTGACGATGTCGAGCACCGATCCCGTGACCAAGCCCACCCGGTTGATGGGCTTTGGGCGCACCGCACCGTCGGTGGCCCAGGTGCTCTCCACCCGCGATCCCGAGGTGATCGCCAAGGCGGTGGCCCGGGTGGCCGACTCCGGCGGCCGGGGCGTGATCGCCCGCGGGCTGGGCCGGTCCTACGGCGACAACGCGCAAAACGGCGGCGGCCTGGTGATCGACATGACCGGGCTCAACCGCATCCACTCGATCAGCGCCGACACCCAGCTGGTCGATGTCGACGCCGGCGTCAGCCTGGACCAATTGATGAAGGCGGCGCTGCCGTTCGGCCTCTGGGTTCCGGTGCTGCCGGGCACCCGCCAGGTCACCGTCGGCGGGGCGATCGCCTGCGACATCCACGGCAAGAACCATCACAGCGCGGGCAGCTTCGGCAACCACGTGCGGTCGATGGAACTGCTCATGGCCGACGGCTCCGTGCGCACCATCACCCCCGACGGCGACGACGCCGAGCTGTTCTGGGCCACCGTCGGCGGCAACGGCCTGACCGGGATCGTGCTGCGCGCCACCATCGCCATGACGCCGACAGAGACGGCGTACTTCATCGCCGACGGCGTGGCCACCAGGGATCTCGACGAGACGGTCGCCGTTCACCTCGACGGCAGCGAGGCCAACTACACCTACTCCAGCGCCTGGTTCGACCTGATCAGTCCGCCACCGAAGCTCGGCCGAGCCGCGGTCAGCCGCGGCAGCCTGGCGAAGCTGGATCAATTGCCGAAGAAGCTCGCCAAGAACCCGCTGAAATTCGATGCGCCGCAGCTCTTGACGGTGCCGAACGTGTTTCCGGTCAGCGCGATGAACAAGCTGTCGTTCATGGCGATCGGCGAGACGTACTACCGCCTCGGCGGAACCTACTCGGGCAAGATCCAGAATCTGTCGCAGTTCTACCACATGCTGGATCTGGTCAGCGGCTGGAATAACGCTTACGGCCCAAGAGGTTTCGCCCAGCATCAGTTCCTGGTTCCGCCGGACGCGATGGACGAGTTCAAGGCCATCATCCGCTGGATCCAGACCACCGGCCACTACTCGGCGCTGAACGTGTTCAAGCTTTTCGGCCCGGGCAACCGCGCGCCCCTGAGTTTCCCCATGGCCGGTTGGAACGTCGCGATGGACTTCCCCAACAAGCCGGGGATCAACGAGTTCCTCAACGAGCTCGACCGGCGCGCACTGGAATTCGGCGGACGGGTCTATACCGCCAAGGACTCCCGTGTCAGCGCGGAAACGTTTCACGCCATGTATCCGCGCATCGACGAATGGATCGCGGTACGCCGCAAGGTCGACCCCTTGCGGGTGTTCGCCTCGGACATGGCCCGACGTTTGGAGCTGCTCTAGATGGTGTGCCAATGGTTTTAGACGCCGTGGGAAACCCGCAGACCATCCTGCTGCTCGGCGGCACCTCCGAGATCGGGCTGGCCATCTGCGAACGCTACCTGCAGAACGCGCACGCGCGAATCGTGCTGGCCGCCATGCCCAACGACCCCGGCCGCGACGCCGCCGTGGCGCAGATGAAGGCCGCCGGGGCGCGGTCGGTGGAGCTGATCGACTTCGAGGCCACCGACCCCGACACCCACCCGAAGATGATCGACCAGGCGTTCGCCAACGGTGATGTCGACGTCGCGATCGTCGCCTTCGGCATCCTCGGCGACGCCGAGGAGCTGTGGCAGAACCAGCACAAGGCCGTGCTGGCCGCCGAGATCAACTACACCGCAGCGGTTTCGGTGGGCGTGCTGCTGGCCGAGAAGATGCGCGCCCAGGGCTTCGGCCAGATCATCGCGATGAGTTCGGCCGCCGGCGAGCGGGTGCGACGGTCCAACTTCGTCTACGGCTCCACCAAGGCCGGGCTGGACGGATTCTACCTGGGGTTGGGAGAAGCGTTGCGCGAGTTCGGGGTTCGCGTCCTGGTGATTCGTCCCGGCCAGGTGCGTACCCGGATGAGCGCGCACGTCAAGGAAGCGCCTCTGACCGTCGACAAGGAGTACGTCGCCAACCTCGCGGTCACCGCTGCCGCAAAAGGTAAGGAATTGGTTTGGGCACCAGCAGCATTCCGTTACGTGATGATGGTGTTGCGACACGTCCCGCGCCCCATCTTCCGCAAGCTGCCAATCTGATCATGCGCAACGCGCTGGCCACCCTCGGCCAGATGGCCTTGGCGGTGCTCGTCGCGGTGGCGGTCGCGGTGGTGTCGCTGATCGCCATCTCTCGCGTGCAGTGGCCGGCCTTTCCCTCGTCCAATCAACTGCACGCCCTGACCACCGTCGGGCAGGTCGGCTGCCTGGCCGGCCTGGTCGCCACCGGATGGGTGTGGCGGCGCGGACACCGGCTGCTCGCCCAAGTGGGCGGGCTGGTGTTCGTCTCCGCGTTCACCGTCGTCACCCTCGGCATGCCGCTGGGGGCCACCAAGCTGTATCTGTTCGGCATCTCCGTCGACCAGCAGTTCCGCACCGAATACGTCACCCGGCTCGCCGACAGCCCCGCCCTGCGCGACATGACCTACCTCGGGCTGCCGCCGTTCTACCCGCCCGGCTGGTTCTGGATCGGCGGCCGTGCGGCGGCGCTGTCCGGGGCACCGGCCTGGGAAGTCTTCAAACCGTGGGCCATCACCTCGATCGCCATCGCCGTCGCGGTCGCGCTGGTGCTGTGGTGGCGGATGGTCCGGTTCGAGTACGCGCTGATCGTCACCGCCGCGACGGCCGCGGTCACGCTGGCCTACGGCTCGCCCGAGCCTTACTCGGCGATGATCACCGTGCTGTTACCGCCGGTGCTGGTGCTGACCTGGTCGGGCCTGCGTGCCGCGGACCGACCGGACGCGAGCCGCCGCGCGGGCTGGGGCGCGGTGATCGGCGCCGGGATTTTCCTGGGGTGGACGGCCACCTGGTACACGCTGCTGTTCGGGTTCACCGCGTTCGCGCTCGCGCTGATGGCGCTGTGGCTGGCCGGCGTGCGCTGGCACCGGGACGGCGCGAAAGCCGCGCTCGATCCGCTGCGGCGCGTGGCCGTCATCGCCGGCATCGCCGTGGTGATCGGGTGCATCACCTGGCTGCCGTTCCTCGTGCGAGCGGCCCGCAGCCCGATCAGCAACACCGGAGGCGCCGCCCACTACCTGCCCGCCGACGGGGCCGAGCTGACCTTCCCGATGCTGCAGTTCACGCTGCTCGGCGTCGTGGCCATGATCGGCACCCTGTGGCTGGTGGTGCGCGCCCGCTCCTCGGTGCGGGCGGGTGCGCTGGCCATCGGGGTGCTGGCGGTCTACCTGTGGTCGCTGCTGTCGATGCTCAGCACCCTGGCGCGCATCACGCTGTTGTCGTTCCGGCTGCAGCCGACGCTGAGCGTGTTGCTGGTCGCCGCCGGGGCGTTCGGTTTCGTCGAGGCGACGCTGGCGCTCAAGCACCGCGGCCGCGCGATCGTCCCGGTCGCCGGCGCCATCGGCCTGGCCGCCGCGATCGCGTTCAGCCAGGACATACCCGACGTGCTGCGGCCCGACCTGACCATCGCCTACACCGACACCGACGGCAACGGGCAACGCGGCGACCGGCGGCCGCCCAGCGCCGAAAAGTTCTACGCGACAATCGATCACGACATCACGCAGGTGACCGGCAAGCCCCGCGACCAGACCGTGGTGATGACGGCCGACTACAGCTTCCTGTCCTTCTACCCCTACTGGGGCTTTCAGGGGCTCACCTCGCACTACGCCAACCCGCTCGCGCAATTCGATCTGCGGGCCGCGCAGATCACCAAGTGGTCCAAGCTCAAGACCGCCGACGAGCTGATCCACGCCCTGGACACCTGCCCCTGGCCGGCGCCGACGGTCTTTTTGATGCGCCGCGGCGCGAACGGCAACTACACCCTGCGGCTGGCCGAGGACGTCTATCCCAACCAGCCCAACGTGCGGCGTTACACCGTCGATCTGCGCGGCGCCCTGTTCGACAGCCCGCGTTTTGACGTCCGCAGCGTCGGGCCCTTCGTGCTGGCCGTCCGCAAGCCGACGGCGTAACGGCTGATGAGCACCGAGACCACGCCTCAAACGGGGCCGCACACCGCGGAAGAACTAGCATCTAGCACCGTGCAAGCCACGGAAGCCAATCACCGGATCGCCCGGCTGATTGCTTCCGTCGCCGGGCTGCTCGGCGTGCTGCTGGCGATCGCCACCCCGCTGCTGCCGGTCGACCAGACGACCGCCCAGCTGAACTGGCCCCAGAACGGCACCTTCGGCAGCGTCGAGGCGCCCCTGATCGGCTATGTGGCCACCGATCTGAACATCACCGTCCCGTGCCAGGCCGCCGCCGGGCTGACCGGTGGGGGCAACGCCGGCAAGACGGTGTTGCTGTCGACGGTGCCCAAGCAGGCGCCCACGGCCGTCGACCGCGGTCTGCTGATCGTGCGCGCCAACGACGAGCTGGTGCTGGTCGTGCGCAACGTCCCGGTGGTGAGCGCCCCGCTGAGCCAGGTGCTCGGCCCGGCCTGCCAGCGGCTGACGTTCACCGCGCACGCCGATCGGGTCACCGCCGAGTTCGTCGGGCTGACCCAGGGACCCAACAGCGAGCATCCCGGCTCGCCGCTGCGCGGCGAGAAGAGCGGCTACGACTTCCGGCCGCAGATCGTCGGCGTCTTCACCGATCTGAGCGGACCGACGCCCCCCGGGCTGAGCTTCTCGGCGACCGTCGACACCCGCTACAGCAGCAGCCCCACCCCGCTGAAGATGGCGGCGATGATCCTGGGGCTGGTGCTGACCGCCGCCTCCCTGGTCGCGCTGCACCGGCTCGACACCGCCGACGGCACCCGGCACCGCCGCTTCCTGCCCGCGCGCTGGTGGTCGCTCGGCGGGCTGGACGCCCTGGTCATCGCGGTGCTGGTGTGGTGGCATTTCGTCGGCGCCAACACCTCCGACGACGGCTACATCCTGACCATGGCCCGGGTGTCCGAGCACGCCGGCTACATGGCCAACTACTACCGCTGGTTCGGCACGCCCGAGGCCCCCTTCGGCTGGTACTACGACCTGCTGGCGCTGTGGGCTCATGTGAGCACCACCAGCATCTGGATGCGGTTGCCGACCCTGGTGATGGCGCTGACGTGCTGGTGGGTGATCAGCCGGGAGGTCATGCCCCGCCTGGGTCATGCGGTCAAGCAGAACCGCGCGGCGGCCTGGACCGCGGCGGGCACGTTCCTGGCCGTCTGGCTCCCGCTCGACAACGGTTTGCGCCCCGAGCCGATCATCGCCCTGGGCATCTTGCTGACGTGGTGTTCGGTGGAGCGCGCGGTGGCCACCAGCCGGCTGCTGCCGGTGGCGATCGCGTGCATCATCGGGGCGCTGACCCTGTTCTCCGGGCCGACGGGCATCGCCTCGATCGGCGCCCTGCTGGTCGCGATCGGGCCGCTGCGCACCATCCTGCACCGCAGGATCAAGCGGTTCGGCGCGCTACCGCTGGCGCTGCCGTTGCTGGCCGCGGTCACCGTCACCGCCATCCTGATCTTCCGCGACCAGACGCTGGCCGGTGAGGTCCAGGCCACCATGCTCAAGCGCGCCGTCGGCCCCAGCCTGAGTTGGTTCGACGAACACATCCGCTACGAGCGGCTGTTCATGGCCAGCCCCGACGGGTCGGTGGCCCGCCGCTTCGCCGTCCTCGCGCTGGTGCTCGCGCTCGGGGTCACGGTCGCAATGTCGTTGCGCAAGGGGCGAATTCCGGGCACCGCCGCCGGGCCGAGCCGCCGCATCGTCGGGATCACCATCATCTCCTTCGTCGCGATGATGTTCACCCCCACCAAGTGGACCCACCACTTCGGCGTGTTCGCCGGACTGGCCGGGCCGCTGGGCGCGCTGGCCGCGGTCGCGGTGACGGCGGTGGCCATGCGGTCGCGGCGCAACCGCACCGTGTACGCGGCCGTGGTGTTGTTCTTGGTGGCGCTGTCCTTCGCCAGCGTCAACGGCTGGTGGTACGTCTCGAATTTCGGTGTGCCGTGGTCGAATGCGTTCCCGGCGTGGCATTACGCCTTCGCCACCGCGCTGCTCGGGCTGACCGTGGTGGTGCTGCTGCTGGCCGCATGGTTCCACTTCGTCGCCCCCGAGAACGGGCCGGCCAAGACCCGACTGGGCGCGCGCGTGGCGGGAATCATCCAGTCCCCGTTGGCAATTGCGACGTGGGTGCTGGTGGTGTTCGAGGTGGCGTCGCTGACCCTGGCGATGACCGATCAATATCCGGCGTGGTCGGTCGGTCGCTCCAACCTGCAAGCGCTGACCGGCAAGACGTGCGGACTGGCCGAGGACGTGCTGGTGGAGCAGGACCCTAACGCGGGCATGCTGTCGCCGGTGGGCGCCTCGGCGGCCGACGCCCTCGGGGCCGGCCTGTCGGAAGCCTTCACGCCCAACGGAATTCCCGCCGATGTCCGCGCCGACCCGGTGATGGAACGGCCGGGTGACCGCAGCTTCGTCAACGACGAGGAGAAGACCGGCAGCAACCAGGCGGGCACCGAGGGCGGCACCACCCCCGCGCCGGGAATCAACGGATCGTCGGCCCAGCTGCCCTTCAGCCTCGACCCCGCGCGCACACCGGTGCTCGGCAGCTGGCGTGCGGGCATCCAGATTCCCGCGCACCTGCGGTCCGGCTGGTATCGGCTGCCCGCGCGCGACCAGGCCGGACCGCTGCTGGTGGTGAGCGCGTCCGGGCGCTTCGACCCGCGCGAGGTCCA
Organism: Mycobacterium sp. WUMAC-067; assembly: GCF_020217485.1. Classification (GTDB taxonomy): domain Bacteria; phylum Actinomycetota; class Actinomycetes; order Mycobacteriales; family Mycobacteriaceae; genus Mycobacterium. The sequence continues at coordinate 18,317 of NZ_JAEKMI010000006.1, forward strand.
GGTGCAGTGGGCCACCGACGAGCAGGCGGCCAGCGGGCGTCCCGGCGGCTCGTTCCAATTCGCCGACGTGGGCGCGTCCCCGGCCTGGCGCAACCTGCGCCTGGCGCTCTCGGCAATCCCGCGTAACGCCACCCAGATTCGGTTGGTCGCCGACGACGAGGACCTGGCGCCACAGCACTGGATCGCGCTGACACCGCCGCGCATCCCGCGGCTGCGCACGCTGCAGGACGTGGTGGGCTCCGCCGACCCGGTGTTCTTGGACTGGCTCGTCGGGCTGGCGTTCCCGTGTCAGCGACCGTTCGGCCACCAGAACGGCGTCGACGAGACACCGAAATGGCGCATCCTGCCCGACCGGTTCGGCGCCGAGGCCAACTCGCCCGTGATGGACAACAACGGCGGCGGCCCGCTGGGCGTAACCGAGCTGCTGGCGAAGGCGACCACGATGGCCACCTATTTGAAGGACGACTGGTCCCGCGACTGGGGCTCGCTGCAGCGGTTGACGCCGTATTACCCCGGCGCGCAACCCGCCGACCTGCTCCTGGGGACGGCGACGCGCAGCGGCCTGTGGAACCCGGCGCCGCTGCGCAAGACCTAGATCCCGCGCGAGCACGGCCCTTGTGCGGCACCATCGGTAAGTCTATGCTTACGGTTCGTGAGCACTTACCAAACCGCTGACGCGTGGCTGGCGTTGGCGGACGGGACGCGGCGGGCGATCGTGGAACGGCTCGCGCACGGCCCGTCGGCGGTCGGTGAGTTGGCGCGCGACCTGCCGGTCAGCAGACCCGCCGTGTCACAACACCTCAAGGTGCTCAAGTCCGCCGGGCTGGTGCGCGACCGGGCCGCGGGAACCCGCCGCGTCTATCAGCTCGACCCCACCGGTCTCGAGGCGCTCCGCGCCGACCTCGACCGGTTCTGGACCCAAGCGCTCGCCGGCTATGCGCGGACCATCGACGAGACCAGCGAAGGATCGACATGACACTCCAGCGGACGCCCAACGTCACCCACCACGTCGTCGTCAACGCCGCCATCGAGCGCGCGTTCACGGTCTTCACCCAGCAATTCGGCGCGTTCAAGCCGCGCGAGCACAACCTGCTCGCCGTCCCGATCGCCGAGACCGTGTTCGAGCCCCGCGTGGGCGGCCACATCTACGACCGCGGCGTGGACGGCAGCGTCTGCCGGTGGGCGCGCATCCTGGCCTACGAGCCGCCGCATCGCGTGGTGTTCAGCTGGGACATCGGCCCGACGTGGCAGCTGGAAGCCGACCCGGCCAAGACCAGCGAGGTCGAAGTCCGCTTCACCGCGCAGGCCGACCAGCGCACCCGGGTGGACGTCGAACACCGCCATCTCGACCGCCACGGGCCGGGCTGGCCCTCGGTGGCCGACGGTGTCGACGGCGACGCGGGCTGGCCGCTCTACCTGGGCCGCTACGCCGACCTGTTGAGCGGCGGTGACCCGCGATGACCGCCGACCTGATGCCCATGGCCCGCGCCGAGCGGGCGGACCTGGCCGACTTCCTGGCCACGCTTGAGCCGCAGGACTGGGAGGCGCCCAGCCTGTGCACGCGGTGGAGCGTGAAAGACGTTGTCGCGCATGTGATCAGCTACGAGGAGCTCGGCCCCCTGGGGCTGCTGAAACGCTTTGCGAAGGGCCGGGTGGTGCGGGCCAACCAGGTGGGCGTCGACGAATTCGCGAAACTGACCCCGCAACAATTGCTGGAATTCCTGCGCGGCCACCTCCAACCACGCGGCCTGACAGCGGGTTTCGGGGGAATGATCGCGCTCGTCGACGGCACGATCCATCACCAGGACATCCGCCGCGCGCTGGACCGGCCGCGCGAGGTGCCGCCCGAGCGGCTCGCGCGGATCCTTCCCCTGGTGCCGGGCAACCCCAGGCTCGGCGCGGGACGACGGATCAGGGGTCTGCGCCTGCGCGCCACCGACCTCGAGTGGACGCACGGCGACGGGCCCGAAGTGACCGGCCCCGCCGAGGCGCTACTCATGGCGATGTCCGGGCACCCGGCCGCACTCGCCGACCTCGGCGGACCCGGGCACGCGACGCTGGCGGACCGGCTCGGCGGATAACGATTCGCGGCCCCGCGTCCCGATGGCGCAAAGCCGCGTCGCTTACGATCGAGCCTCGTGCCCCACGACCGTAATGAGCGATCGCAGCGGATCCCACGATCGGTGGCCGCGGTCGCGGGAGTCGTGGGTCTGTTCCTGTGTCTTCTGGTCCCGGTGCTTCCGGCGACGCAGACCACGGCGACGGTGCTGTGGCCGCAGGGCACCGTGGACGGGCACGTCAGCCAGATCACCGCGCCCCTGGTGTCGGGGGCGCCGCGCGCCCTGGACATCTCCATTCCCTGCCCGGACATCGCCACCCTGCCCGCCAACGGGGGTTTGGTGGTCTCGACCCTGCCGCCCGGCGGGATGGACGCCGGGAAGAACGGGCTGTTCGTGCGGGCCAACAAGGACGTCGTCGTGGTGGCGTTCCGCGACACCGTCGCGGCGGTGGCGCAGCGCTCGGCCATCGCCGCCGGGGCCTGCACCGTGCTGCACGCCTGGGCCGGCGTCGGGGCGGCCGGCGCCGAATTCGTCGGCATACCCGGCGCCTCCGGGGTCCTGCCGGCCGAGAAGAAGCCACAGGTCGGCGGGATCTTCACCGACCTGAAGGTGCCGGCCGGGCCCGGGCTGTCGGCCCGGGTCGACATCGACACCCGATTCATCACCGCGCCCACCGCCGTCAAGAAGATCGTGATGGTGCTGGGCCTGCTCTCCGTGCTGACGGCCGTCATCGCGCTCGCGGTGCTGGACCGCCGCAGCCGCGGCGGCGGCACGCTGCTCAACTGGCGCTCCCCCATCGCCTGGCTCTCCAGGTACCGGCCCGGCACCCACCTGGGCAACTGGCGGCGCGTCGGGCTGGCGACCTGGATCGCCGACGCCGGGGTGATCGCGACCCTGTTGCTGTGGCACGTCATCGGCGCCACCACCTCGGACGACGGCTACAACCTGACCATCGCCCGCGTCGCCCCCCGCGCCGGTTACGTCGCCAACTACTACCGCTACTTCGGCACCACCGACGCCCCCTTCGACTGGTATCTCGGGGTGCTGTCCAAGCTCGCCTCGGTGAGCACGGCCGGCGTCTGGATGCGGCTACCCGCCACCCTGGCCGGGATCGGCTGCTGGATGATCATCAGCCATTGGATGCTGCGCCGGCTGGGCCCCGGCCGGGGCGGCCTCGCGGCCAACCGCGTCGCCGTCTTCACCGCGGGCGCGGTGTTCGTCGCGGCCTGGCTGCCGTTCAACAACGGGCTGCGGCCCGAACCGCTGATCGCCCTCGGGGTCCTGATCACTTGGATGCTGGTGGAACGCGCGATCGCGCTGCGCCGGCTCGCCCCGGCGGCGGTGGCCATCGTCGTGGCGCTGCTGAGCGCGACGCTGGCGCCGCAGGGATTGATCGCCGTCGCCGCCCTGCTGACCGGGGCCCGGGCCGTCGCCCAGACGATCCGGCGCCGCCGGGCGACCGACGGACTGCTGGCTCCGCTGGCGGTGCTCGGGGCGTCGCTCTCGGTGATCCTCGTGGTGGTGTTCCGCAGCCAGACGCTGGCCACGGTGCTGGAGTCGGCCCGCATCAAATACAAGGTCGGGCCGACGATCGCCTGGTACCAGGACTGGCTGCGCTATTACTTCCTCACCGTCGAGTCCAACCCCGACGGGTCGATGGCGCGGCGGTTCGCGGTGCTGATCCTGCTGCTGTGCCTGTTCGGGATGCTCGTCATCCTGCTGCGCCGCGGCCACGTGCCCGGCGTGGCCAGCGGCCCGGCCTGGCGGCTGATCGGCACCACGGCGATCGGCCTGCTGCTCGTGACGTTCACCCCGACGAAGTGGGCGATTCAGTTCGGCGCCTTCGCGGGACTGGCCGGGGCGCTGGGCGCGGTCACCGCGTTCGCCTGCTCGCGGATCGGCCTGCACAACCGCCGCAACCTGACGCTGTACGTGACGGCGCTGCTGTTCGTGCTGGCCTGGGCCACCTCGGGCATCAACGGCTGGTTCTACGTCGGCAACTACGGGGTGCCGTGGTACGACATCCAACCGGTCATCGCCAGCCACCCGGTGACCTCGATGTTCCTGACGCTGTCGATCATCACCGGGCTGCTGGCCGCCTGGCAGCACTTCCGGATGGACTACGCCGGGCACACCGAGGTCAAGGACAACCGGCGCAACCGCGTCCTGGCGTCGACCCCGCTGCTGGTGGTCGCGACCATCATGGTCGTCGGCGAGGTCGCCTCGCTGACCAAGGGCGCGGTGTTCCGCTACCCGCTCTACACCGCCGGCAAGGCCAACCTCGCCGCGATCAGCTCGGGGCTGTCCCCCAGCAGCTGCGCGATGGCCGACGACGTGCTGGCCGAACCCGACCCCAACGCCGGCATGTTGCCGCCGGCGCCGGGCCAGACCTTCGGCCCCGACGGTCCGCTCGGCGGCGTGAATCCGGTGGGCTTCAAACCCGAAGGCGTGGGCGAGGATCTGCAATCCGACCCGGTAGTGACCAAGCCGGGGCTGGTCAACTCCGACGCCTCCCCGAACAAGCCCAACGTCGCCTACAGCGATTCCGCGGGCACCGCCGGCGGCAAGGGCCCGGTCGGGGTCAACGGCTCCCACGCGGCGCTGCCGTTCGGGCTGGACCCGGCCCGCACCCCGGTGATGGGCAGCTACGGCGAAAACTCGCTGGCCGCCACGGCCACCTCGGCCTGGTACCAGCTGCCCGCCCGTACCGCCGACCGGCCGTTGGTGGTGGTCTCCGCCGCCGGCGCGATCTGGTCCTACAAAGAGGACGGCACCTTCACCTACGGCCAATCCCTGAAGCTGCAATGGGGCGTCACCCGCCCGGACGGCACCACCCAGCCGCTGGCCGAGGTGCAACCGATCGACATCGGCCCCCAGCCGGCATGGCGCAACCTGCGCTTCCCACTGACCTGGGCGCCGCCGGAGGCGAACGTGGCGCGCATCGTCGCCTACGACCCGAACCTGAGCTCCGACCAATGGTTCGCGTTCACACCGCCGCGGGTGCCGGTGCTGGAAACCCTGCAGCAGCTGGTCGGGTCGCAGACGCCGGTGTTGATGGACATCGCGACCGCGGCCAACTTCCCGTGCCAGCGGCCGTTCGCCGAACACCTTGGCGTTGCCGAACTTCCGGGGTACCGCATCCTTCCCGACCGCAAGCAGACGGCGGCGTCGTCGAACCTGTGGCAGTCCAGCGAGGCGGGCGGGCCGTTCCTGTTCGCCCAGGCGTTGCTGCGCACCTCGACGATCTCGACGTACCTGCGCGGCGACTGGTATCGCGACTGGGGATCCGTGGAGCAGTACTTCCGGTTGGTGCCGGCTGATCAAGCGCCGGACGCCGTGATCGAACAGGGTGTGATGACAGTGCACGGCTGGAGCCGGCAGGGACCGATTCGGGCACTGCCATGAGCGCGCCGAGGATGCGCGACGACGTGCGAATGACGCGCTGGGTGGCGACGATTGCCGGCCTGATCGGGTTCGTGCTGTCCGTCGCCACCCCGCTGCTGCCCGTCGTGCAGACCACCGCGGCGCTGAACTGGCCCCAGAACGGACAGCTGAACAGCGTTACGGCCCCGCTGATTTCGCTGACCCCGGTCGACATGACCGCCACCGTGCCCTGCGCGCTGGTGCGCGACCTGCCGCCCGAAGGCGGGGTGATCCTGGGCACCGGGCCCAAGAAGGGCAAGGACGCCGCGCTCAACGCGCTGTTCGTCGTCGTCAACGGCAAGCGCGTCGACGTCACCGACCGCAATGTGGTGATCGCCAGCGTGTCTCGGGAGCAGGCAAGCTCTGACCAATGCCGGCGCATCGAGATCACTTCGACAAAAGCCGGCACCTTCGCCGCCTTTGTCGGACTCAATGATTCGGCGGGCAGACCGATCGGCGGCGGATTTCCCGACCCGAACCTGCGCCCACAGATCGTCGGGGTGTTCACCGACCTGAGCGGCCCGGCGCCGGCCGGGTTGAAGCTGTCGGCGACCATCGACACCCGGTTCTCCACCACCCCAACCACTTTGAAGCTGGTCGCGATGGTGGCGGCGATCGTGGCGACCATCGTTGCGCTGGTCGCGTTGTGGCGACTCGACCAGCTGGATGGACGTCGGATGCGCCGGCTCATTCCGGCGAACTGGCGCACGTTCACGCTCGCCGATGTCGCGGTGATCTTCGGGTTCGTGCTCTGGCACGTGATCGGGGCGAACTCGTCCGACGACGGCTACATCCTCGGCATGGCCCGGGTGGCCGACCGCGCCGGCTACATGTCGAACTACTTCCGCTGGTTCGGCAGCCCCGAGGACCCGTTCGGCTGGTACTACAACCTCCTGGCGCTGATGACCCACGTCAGCGACGCCAGCCTGTGGATGCGGTTGCCGGACCTGGTCGCCGGAATTGTGTGCTGGCTGTTGCTTTCCCGTGAGGTGCTGCCGCGACTGGGGCCCGCGGTGGCCGCCAGCAAGCCGGCGAACTGGGCGGCGGGCATGGTGTTGCTGACGGCGTGGATGCCGTTCGACAACGGCCTGCGTCCCGAACCGATCATCGCGCTCGGCTCGCTGGTCACCTACGTCCTGATCGAACGCTCCATGCGGTACAGCCGGCTGACTCCCGCGGCGCTGGCGGTCATCACCGCCGCCTTCACGCTCGGTGTGCAGCCCACCGGCCTGATCGCCGTGGCCGCCTTGGTCGCCGGTGGCCGTCCGATCCTGCGCATCTTGGTCCGACGTCATCGCCTGGTGGGCACGTGGCCTCTGGTGGCGCCCATGCTGGCCGCCGGCACGGTCATCCTGACCGTCGTGTTCGCCGACCAGACCCTGCGGGCGGTGTTGGAAGCCACCAGGATTCGGACCGCGATCGGGCCCAGCCAGGCGTGGTACACGGAGAACCTGCGCTACTACTATCTGATCCTGCCCACCGTCGACGGCTCGCTGTCGCGCCGGTTCGGCTTCCTGATCACCGCGCTGTGCCTGTTCACGGCCGTGTTCATCATGTTGCGGCGCAAGCGTGTTCCCGGCGTGGCCCGCGGCCCGGCGTGGCGGCTGATGGGCGTCATCTTCGGCACCATGTTCTTCCTGATGTTCACGCCCACCAAGTGGGTGCACCACTTCGGCCTGTTCGCCGCGGTCGGGGCCGCGATGGCCGCGCTGACCACCGTGCTGGTGTCGCCGGCGGTGCTGCGGTGGTCGCGGAACCGGATGGCGTTCCTGGCGGCGGTGCTGTTCCTGATGGCGCTGTGCTTCGCCACCACCAACGGCTGGTGGTACGTCTCCAGCTACGGCGTCCCGTTCAACAGCACCATGCCGAAGATCGGCGGAATCTCGGTCAGCACAATATTTTTCGCGTTGTTCGTGCTCGCCGTGCTGTACGCGATCTGGTTGCATTTCGCGGCGCGCAGCCACGGGGAGGGCCGGCTGGCCCGGGCACTGACGGCCGCGCCGGTGCCCATCGCGGCGGGATTCATGGCGCTGGTGTTCATCGCGTCGATGGTGGCCGGCATCGTGCGCCAGTACCCGACCTACTCAAACGCCTGGGATAACCTGCGCGAGTTCAGCGGGGGCTGCGGGCTGGCCGACGACGTCCTCGTCGAGCCGGACAGCAACGTCGGCTATATGGCGCCGCTACCCGGCAACTACGGACCGTTGGGGCCGCTGGGCGGTGAGCACCCGGTGGGATTCAGCCCGAACGGGGTGCCCGAACACATTGTCGCCGAGGCGGTTCGGATCACCCCGAACCAACCCGGGACCGACTACGACTGGGACGCACCGACCAGGCTGAGCGCGCCGGGCGTCAACGGTTCGAAGGTGCCGCTGCCCTACGGCCTCGATCCCGATCGGGTTCCGCTGGCCGGCAGCTACACCACCGCGGCGCAACAGGAGAGCAGGCTCACCTCGGCGTGGTACCGGTTGCCCAAACCCGATGCCGGCCATCCGCTGGTCGTGGTGTCCGCCGCCGGCAAGATCGACGGCAACAGCGTGCTGCACCACCACACCGACGGCCAGAAGGTGGTGCTCGAGTACGGGCGTCCCGGGCCCGCGGGTGACACCGGAGCCGGCATCGTGCCCGCCGGGCGGCTGGTGCCCTACGACCTGAACGGCGAGCAGCCGAAGGCCTGGCGCAACCTGCGGTTCGCCCGCTCCGACATGCCCGCGGACGCGATCGCCGTGCGGGTGGTGGCCGAGGACCTGTCCCTGACGCCGGAGGACTGGATCGCGGTGACCCCGCCGCGGGTGCCGGAGATGCGCTCGCTGCAGGAGTACGTCGGCTCGACGCAGCCGGTGCTGATGGACTGGGCGGTCGGATTGGCATTCCCCTGCCAGCAGCCGATGCTGCACGTCAACGGCGTCACCGAGATCCCCAAATTCCGCATCACGCCGGACTACACGGCCAAGAAGATGGACACCGACACCTGGGAAGACGGCACCAACGGCGGGCTGCTGGGTATCACGGATCTGCTGCTGCGGGCCCACGTGATGTCGACGTACCTGTCCCACGACTGGGGCCGCGACTGGGGATCGCTGCGCAAGTTCGACACCATCGCCGACGCGCGTCCGGCGCAGCTCGATCTGCGCACCGCGACCCGCACCGGATGGTGGTCGCCGGGCCAGATCCGCATCAAGCCTTAACCGCGGCGCAAAAGGTTATTGTCGGCGACGTTAAATGGCGTGCCGCGGCCGTTTCTGATTGGTCGAATAGCCCACCGAATTAACGCCCGAGTAATTGTCGACCGAGGGTTTGAATCGGCCAATTGCGGGACAATACTCATTCCGTATGTGATCCAGTTCACACTACGGAAAAGGGTGGCCCCCATGGACACGCTGACACGGCTGAAAACCTGCGCCACCGCGGCCACGGTGCTGGTTTGGCCGGCCGCGACGTTCGCCATCGGCACGGCGGACGCCGAAGGCGCCGGCACCACCGTGGTTTTCGACGCCAAACTTCGGCGTTGCGATTTCAGTCTGGTGAGTTTCGCGGTGCAGCAGCCCCACCCGTCGCTGGGGACGGGTTACGCCGTCGTCCACACGGCCGGGTCGAGGGTGGTCGCGGACGTCCATTTGGTGGACGCGCCGGAGCCCGGCACCCATTTCGACGTGGGGCTGATCCAGATGCCCCGCCCGGCCTCCGCCACGTGCGGGCCCGGCGATCCCGGGACCGCCTTCACCGGCCTGGACACCGACGGCGCGGGCAGTGCGAACGCGACCGTACAAGACAGCGTTCGGCCCGGCACGACCGGCGTTTGGGTGATCATCGAACAACCCAACCCCCACTCGCAGAGCCCGGCGGAGTTCTACACCTCCGAGTTCGTCGTGCCGGTGAGGGCGTAGGTCGGATGAGGGGCGACGGTGTCGGCATCACAACGGGACACGCGGCAGCAGCGAATCGCGGCCGATGACGCCACCGGCGACCTGTCCGCGCTCCGCGGCTCCGCGCTGCCTGCCGAAGCTGCCCCCGAGGAAATCGACACGACGGCGGCGGTGGCCGAGGCGGCGGCGCTGGAGCGCGGCTCGGCCATGCTCGTGGTCAAGCGGGGTCCCAACGTCGGTTCGACGTTCGTCCTGAACCGGCCCCTGATGACCGCCGGACGCCACCCGGCCAGCGACATCTATCTCGACGACATCACGGTCAGCCGTCGGCATGCCGAAATCCGCAACGAGAACGGCGAATTCCTCCTCGTCGACCTCGGCAGCCTCAACGGCACCTATCGCAACCGTGAACCCGTCGACTCTGCGGTGCTGGCCGACGGCGACGTGCTGCAGGTCGGCAATTTCCGGCTCGTTTTCCTGACCGCCCCGACGCCGTGATCCACGATGTACACCTCCGAATTCCGGCCCGGCCAAACGATTTTCGCCCAGGGCGATCCGGGCGACCGGCTCTATGTGATCGTCGAAGGCATGGTGAAGATCAGCCTCCGTGGCCCCGCGGGCCGCACCAGCGTGCAGGCGATCCTCGGGCCCACAGACATCTTCGGTGAGCTGGCCGTGTTCGACCCCGCCCCCCGCGCGTGCACCGCCACGGCGCTCACGGACGTGCGGGCGCAATGGCTGGACCGCGCGGCCCTGCGCGCGACGGTGGCGCGGCGGCCGGCGCTGGCCGAAGAGCTGTTGCGGGCGCTGACCCAGCGGTTGCAGGCCGCCGAACGGCAACTCGTCGAACTGGTTTCCAGCGACGTCGCCGCCCGCGTGGCCCGCCAGCTGTTGACGCTGGCCAGGCGGTTCGGCGCCCGCGAGGGGGTCGCGCTGCGCCTGGCCCACGAACTCAGCCAGGACGAGCTGGCCCAGCTCGTCGGCGCCGACCGGGTATCGGTGAACAAGGCGCTGCGCAGCTTCACGACACGCGGCTGGATCTCGTTGAAAGGCAAGACCGTTCTGATCCTCAACCCCGACGCGCTGGCCCGCCGCGCCGGGGCCGTCGACTGCGCGCTACCGCATGACGATCGGCTCGGCGCGTAGCGTCTCCCCCATGAGCGACTACGCCGTAGAGGCGGTGGACAGGCTGCCGTTCTCCACCGAGGAAAAATCGCAGCGCTACGCGACGGAGAACTACCGCGGCGCCGTCGGTCTCAATTGGTACAGCACCGATCCCACGCTGCAGTTCACCATGGCGTACTACCTGCAGCCCGACGAGCTGACGTTGGCCGAGCGCCATCTGACCCGCATCGGCGAGCTGATGGGCGGCCCGGTGGCGCGGTGGGCCGAGGAGACCGACCGCAACCCGCCACGGCTGGAGCGCTACGACCGATGGGGTCACGACATCAGCCAGGTGGTCATGCCGCCGTCGTTCACGCAGTCCAAGCGGGCCGTCCTGGACGCCCAGCGGGCGCTGCGGACCGAGGCGCGCGAGGCGAAGATGAGCTCGTCGCTGACGCTGTTCGCGTCGAATTATCTGCTCAATCAAGCCGATATCGGGATGGGGTGCGCGTTGGGCACCGGCGGCGGCATGGTGCAGTCCCTGGTGGCGGCCTACGCGCCGCCCGACGTGGCCGAACACGTGCTGGCCAAATTCGCCTCCGGCGAGTGGGCCGGGGAGACGGCGCAGCTGCTCACCGAGCGCACCGGCGGCTCCGACCTGGGCGCGCTCGAGACCACCGCCACACGCCACGGCGACTCGTGGCTGCTCAACGGGTTCAAGTGGTTTGCGTCCAACTGCGCCGGGGAGGCGTTCGTCGTCCTGGCCAAACCCGAAGGCGCGCCGGACTCTTCGCGGGGCGTCGCCAATTTCCTGGTGCTGCGCACCCGCCGCGACGGCTCCCGCAACGGCGTGCGGGTCCGGCGCCTGAAGGACAAACTCGGCACCCGTTCGGTGGCCTCGGGCGAGGTCGAGTTCGTCGACGCCGAGGCGTTCCTGCTGTCCGGCGAACCCAACCCCGAATCCGGCCCCTCCGACGGCAAGGGGCTGGGCCGCATGATGGAGCTGACCAACGCCGCGCGGCTGGGCATCGCGTTGTTCGGGCTCGGCAACGCCCGCCGGGCCCTGGTCGAGTCGCTGTGCTACGCGCGGCAGCGGCGGGCCTTCGGCGGGGCGCTGATCGACAAGCCGTTGATGCGGCGCAAGCTCGCGGAGCTGATCGTCGATGTCGAAGCCGCCCAGGCGCTGGTGTTCGACGGCACCGGCGCCACCAACCATCGCCAGCCGCGCAGCCTGCGGCAGCGCATCGCCGTGCCGGTCACCAAGCTGAAGGTGTGCCGGCTGGGGATCACCGCGGCGTCGGACGCCATCGAGATCCACGGCGGCAACGGCTATATCGAGACCTGGCCGGTGGCAAGGCTTTTGCGCGACGCGCAGGTCAACACCATCTGGGAGGGCCCGGACAACATCCTGTGCCTGGACGTGCGCCGCGGGATCGAGCAGACCCGCGCGCACGAGACGCTGCTGGCGCGGCTACGCGATGCCGTGTCCGTCGCCGACGACGACGAAGCCACCCGGTTGGTCGCCGGCCGGATCGAGGACCTCGACGCGGCGATCACCGCGTGGTCCAAACTCGACAGCGAGCTGGCCGAGGCGCGGCTGTTCGGGCTGGCCCAGTTCATGGGCGACGTCTACGGGGGCGCGTTGCTCGTCGAGCAGGCCGCCTGGGAGCGCGCCACCCGCGGCGGCGGGCGCAAGGCGCTGGTCGCGCGGCTCTACGCGCAGCGGTATCTCGCCGATCGCGGGGCGCTGCGCGGGATCGACGCCGACTCCGACGAGGCGCTGGAGCGCTTCGACGAACTCGTCGACGGCGCGCTGCGGCTCGAGGACTAGATCGGGATGAGCCCGTGCTTGCGTGCGGTGCGGAACCACAGTTGCTTGTCCCGCAGCAGCTTCATCGACTTGCGCAGCAGCAGCCGCGTCTGGTGCGGGTCGATGACCGCGTCGATGAAGCCGCGTTCGGCCGCGGTCCACGGGATCGCCATGTTGAGGTTGTAGCCCTCGATGAAGTCCTTCTTGATCTGCTGCGCCTCGGGGGTGGTCGGGTCGGGGAAGCGCTTCATCAGCAGCTGCGCGGCCCCCTCGGCGCCGATCACCGCGATGCGCGCGGTGGGCCAGGCGAAGTTGAAGTCGGCGGTCAGCTGTCTCGAGCCCATCACGGCGTAGGCGCCGCCGTAGGACTTGCGGACGGTGATCGTCACCTTGGGCACGTCGGCCTCCACCACGGAGTAGAGGAACCGCCCGCCGCGCTTGATGATGCCCCGCTTCTCCTCCTCGGCACCCGGCAGGAATCCGGGCGTGTCCACCACGAAAACCAGCGGGATGTTGAACGCGTCGCAGAACCGGATGAACCGCGCGGCCTTGTCGGAGGCCTCGTTGTCGATCGACCCGGACATGTACATGGGCTGGTTGGCGATCACGCCCACGGGGTGGCCGTCGACCCGGGCGTAGCCGGTGATGATGGCCGGCCCGTGCTGCGCGGCGACGTCGAGGAAGTCGCCGTCATCGAAGATCCGCAGCAGGATCTCGTGCATGTCGTAGGCCATGTTGTCCGAGTCGGGCACGATCGAGTCGAGCTCCAGGTCGGTCGGGGTGATCTCCGGCTCCAGGCCGGGGTTGACCACCGGCGGCTTGCCGAAGGTGCTCGACGGCAGGAACGACAGGAAGTCGCGCACGTATGCGAACGCCTCGGCCTCGGAGTTCACCACCTGGTGGATGTTGCCGTAGCGGGCCTGCGCGTCGGAGCCACCGAGCTCGTCGAGGGTGACCTCCTCGCCGGTGACCTCGCGGATCACGTCGGGGCCGGTGACGAAGAAGTAGCCCTGGTCGCGCACCGAGACGAGCAGATCGTCCTGGATCGGCGAATACACCGCTCCCCCAGCGCATTTGCCGAAGATCAGGGAGATCTGCGGCACCAGGCCGGACAGCGCCTCGTGCCGGCGACCCAGCTCGGCGTACCACGCCAGCGAGGTGACCGCGTCCTGGATCCGGGCGCCACCGGAGTCCTGGATGCCGATGATCGGGCACCCGATCATCGCGCACCACTCCATCAGCCGCGCGACCTTGCGGCCGAACATCTCGCCGACGGTGCCCTGGAAGACCGTCTGGTCATGGGAGAACACCCCGACCGGCCGGCCGTCGATCATGGCGTGCCCGGTGACGCACCCGTCGCCGTAGAGCGCGTTCGGGTCGTTCGGCGTCTTGGCCAGCGCACCGGTCTCCAGGAAGGTGCCCGGGTCGACCAGCGCGTGCACGCGGGCGCGGGCGCTGGGGATGCCCTTCTTGTCGCGCTTGGCGACGGCCTTCTCGCCGCCGGGCTCTTGCGCCAGTTCCAGGCGGCGATGGAGCTCGGCCAGCTTCTCGGCTGTGGTGTGCTGGATGGGAGCCGGCGCCATCTCCGTCACTACTTGCCTACCTCACTTGTCTGGGTGGTTTCCGCGTCCACCTTATTCAGCACCTCGGCCAGGTGCGCGCCCACCTTGCCGATGATCGGCTCGTCGATGGCCTGGATGTGCTCGCCGCCGATCGGAACCACCTCCAGGTCCGCGACGAACTCGCCCCAGCCGCCGTCGGGCTGACGGATCGCATAGCGCGGCTCGAACTCGATGACGTCATCGTGGTAGCGGTCGGCCATGTAGAGGGTCACGTGGCCGTCGTACGGCTCGATCACGACGGTCTCGAGCGCCCGGTTGTCCAGGTACGACGTCCGCTGGTGCTCGACGATGCCGCCCGGGATCTGCACGCCGCTCTGCTGCACGATGTCCAAGACGAACTTGACCTGCCCCTCGTCGTCGAGCTCTTCGAGCTGCTCGTAGGGAATCGCGGGGATCTCGACGTTGAAGGTGCGCTCGGCGAACTTCGCGTAACGGTCCCAGCGCTTGCGGGTTTCCTCCTTGGTCTGCGGGATCTCCTCGCCGGGGCGCACGGTGTCGATCATCCCGACGAACCGCACGTCGGCGCCCGCCCGCTTCAACCCGATCGCGCACGCATACGCCAGGGCACCGCCGAGCGACCACCCGGCCAGGATGAACGGCTTGCCGTCGTTCATTTCCAGCAGCTTCGGCACGTACTGCGCGGCCCGCTCCTGGATGGTGCCCTCCACCCGCTCCAACCCGTACATCGGGGTGTTCGCGGGCAGCCGGTTGAGCAGCGGCTCGTAGACCACGGTCGACCCGCCGGCCGGGTGGAACACGAACACCGGTACCTGCGAGTCGTTCTCGGGCGCCCGGATGGTGCGGACGAAGCCGTCGATGGTGCCGGCCTCCAGATAGTCGCGCACCTTCTCGGCCAACGCCTCGATGGTCTCCGACGTCAGCACGTCCTCGGCGGTGATGGTGCCCTCGGCGCGCTCCGAGAGTCGTTGCGCCATCTTGGCCGCGGTGTCCTCGTCGAGCTTGGGCAGCGGGTTGAAGATGCCGCCCGGCGACTTGCCCGTCACGATCGCCCAGGTGGCGAAGGTGACCCGCTCGGCGGCATCGCGCGGCGGCACATCGGAATTCAGCGCCTTGGCCACCGCCTCCTGGCTGAGCGCTCCCGCCAGGTTCGGCTGGCCACCGTTGGTCGCCGCGGCCGGGCCGGACGGATCCGTCGGCGGCGGCGGGATCGGCGCATCCGGGGACGACGCTGGCGCCGGCTGAGTCTCGGGCTCGGCCTGCGGGTCGGGCGCGGGCGCGGCGACCGACGCCGGGGTCGCCCCGCTGAGCAGCTGGGCCTGCTCTTTGGCGATCTCCTCGGGCGTCAGCGTCTTCTGGTGCTCGTGCAGCTGCTGGACCTCGTCACGGTGCTCGACCGCGTACTCGATCAGCTTCTCGACGGCATACAGGTTGGCGTCGCGCACCGCCGTCAATTGGATTGGCGGCATGTCGAAGTCGTATTCGACGCGGTTCTTGATCCGCACCGCCATCAGCGAGTCGAGGCCGAGCTCGATCAGCGGCACCTCCCACGGCAGGTCCTCGGGCTCGTAGCCCATGGCCGCCGAGACGATCAGGCCCAGCCGCTCGCCGATGGTCTCACCGGAGTCCGGCGACCACCGGCCCACGGTGGACGGCAGGTAGCGGTTGGTCAGGCTGTCCGACAGCGTCTCGGCGTCGGTCTCCTCGGCCTCGGGAGCCGCCGGCTCGGGCGCGGCAATCGTGCTGGGGGCGGCCGCAATTGCCGCACCCGCGCCCACCGCGGTCGGCAACGCGGCCACGCTCTGCCCGGCCCGCGACACCAGCGCGTCGTAGACCAGGGTGAAGGACTCGTCGATGCGGGCGTGCACCTGAACCGAGGCGCCACCCGGATGCCGGGTCATCGTCGTCACCAGCCGGGCGCCCGCGCCGGGCACCGCGCGCTGCTCGGAGGCCACCAACTGGGCATCCGAAAGGACTTGTGTCGCAGCCGATCTCACCAACGCGGCCAGGTCCGTCTCACCGTTGCGCGGCGCGTACTCCCAGACGTGCCGGCCGTCCGGCAGCGCGACATGGGTCCCCGGCATGATCACCGAGCCGTCGCCGGAGAAGTGCACGTCCAGCCAGTGCTCTTTGCGCTTGAACCGCGTCGGCGGGATGTTCGCGTAATCCTCGGGCCCTTGCGCCCTCGTGAACAGCGTCCGGATGTCCAGGTCGTGGCCGTGGACGTAGAGCTGGGCCATGGCCGAGGTCATCGACTCGACGTCGTCCTGCTTCTTGGCCAGCGTCGGAATCAATTGGGCGTCATGCAAACCCGCGGCCGCGGTGGTCAAGCCGATCTGCATCAGCGCCACCGGGTTGGGCGCCAGTTCGAGGAACGTGGTGTGGCCGCTGTCGACGGCGTTGCGGACGCCGTGCGTGAAGTAGACCGAATGCCGCATTCCCTTGACCCAGTACGCGACGTCGTGGATCGGCTCGCCGCCGGGCTTGATGTAGCTGCCCTCGTGCACCGTCGAGAAGATCCCGACGGTGGGGCTCATCGGCTTGATGCCCTGCAGTTCCGCGGAGAACTCGCCGAGCAGCGGATCCATCTGCGAGGTGTGGCCGGCGCCCTTGGTCTGCAGCTTGCGGGCGAAGCGGCCCTCGGCCTCGCAGCGGGCGACGATCGCGTCGATCTGCTCGGGCGGACCACCGATCACGGTCTGACTGGGTGCGGCGTAGACGCACACCTCCAGGCCGGGGAAGTCGCCGAAGACCGTCTTCAGCTCGTCGGCGGAGTACTCCACCAACGCCATCAGGCGGATGTATTCGCCGAACAGCATGGCCTCGCCCTCGCCCATCAGGTGCGAGCGCGAGGCGATCACCCGGGCGGCGTCCCGCAGCGACAGGCCGCCGGAGAAGTAGGCCGACGCGGGCTCACCGAGCGACTGACCCACCACCGCAGCGGGTTTCGCGCCGTGATGCTTGAGCAGCTCGCCCAGCGCGATCTGGATGGCGAAGATGACGACGTTGGAAGTCTCGATGCCGTATTCGTGCGAGTCGTCGAGGATCAACTCGAGCACCGAGTAGCCGCGCTCGTCCTGGATCAGCGCGTCGACCTTTTCGATCCACTCGGCGAAGACCTCGTTGCGCAGGTAGAGGTTCTTGCCCATCTTGCGGTGCTGCGCACCGAAACCGGCCATCGCCCAGACCGGGCCGCTGGTCACCGGGCCGTCGACGCTGAACACGTTCGGCCGCTGCTTGCCCTCGGCGACCGCCCGCAGGCCCTTGACGGCCTCTTCGTGATCGTGGGCCAGCACCACCGCGCGCGAGCGGCCGTGGTTGCGCCGCGACAGCGCCCGGCCGATCGATTCCAGCGACGACGCCTGCCCCTCCGGGCTTTCCATCCAGTCCGCGAGCTCGGCGGCCGCGGCCTTCTTGCGCGAGGTCAAAAAGCCCGACACCGCGAGCGGGATCAGCGGCTTGGTCGGCTCCGACTCCTCTTGCGCGGCAAGCTCTTCCAGCGCGATCGCCTTGAGGCGCAGGGCCTCTTCGGTCACGCCCGGCAGCTCGTATTCTTCCTCTTCGTCGGGCGCGTCGGCGTCGGGGATGATGTTGCCGAAGTCGTCGAACCGCAGCGAGTGGGCTTCGAGCGTGGGGGCCTCGGCCGCTTCGGCGGCTTTGGCGGCTTCGGCCTGCGGGGCGGCTTCGGCCTGCGGGGCGGGTTCGGGCTCGCGCTCCACCACGTCGCGCGGCAGGACCTCGCGCACGACCAGGTGCGCGTTGGCCCCACCGAAGCCGAAGCTGGACACCCCGGCCAGCGCGTAGCCGCCGTAGCGCGGCCAATCCGTCGCGCTGTCAACGAATTTCAAGCGCATGCCGTCGAAGTCGATGTAGGGGCTGGGACCGGCGAAGTTGATCGACGGCGGCAGCTTGTCGTGCTGCAGCGCCAGCACTACCTTGGCCAGGCTGGCCGCGCCGGCGGCCGACTCCAGGTGTCCCACATTGGTTTTCACCGCGCCCAGCAGCGCCGGACGGTCGGCGGGACGGCCGCGCCCGACGATGCGGCCCAGCGCCTCGGCCTCGATCGGGTCACCCAGGACGGTGCCGGTGCCGTGCGCCTCGATGTAGTCGACGGTGCGCGGATCGATGCCGGCGTCCTTGTAGGCCCGGCGCAGCACCTCGGCCTGGGCGTCCTGGTTGGGCGCGATCAGGCCGTTGGACCGGCCGTCGTGGTTGACGGCGCTGCCGGCGATCACGGCCAGGATCTGGTCGCCGTCGCGGCGGGCGTCGTCGACCCGCTTGAGCACGAACATGCCGCCGCCCTCGGAGCGGGTGTAGCCGTCGGCGTCCGACGAGAAGGACTTGATCCGGCCGTCGGGGGAAAGCACCTGACCGATCTCGTCGAAACCGAGCGTCACCAACGGGGTGAGCAGCGCGTTGACGCCACCGGCGACCGCGACGTCGCACTCGCCGTTGCGCAGCGCCTGCACCGCCTGGTGCGTCGCCACCAACGAGCTCGAGCAGGCGGTGTCCAGCGCGACCGACGGGCCGCGGAAGTCGTAGAAGTAGGACACCCGGTTGGCGATGATCGAGCTGGCGGTGCCGGTGATCGCGTACGGGTGCGCGACGGTCGGGTCGGAGACCGCCAGGAATTGGTAGTCGTTGTTGGAGAAGCCCACGTACACGCCGACGGCCTCGCCGCGCAGGGACGACGCGGGGATCCGGGCGTGCTCGAGCGCCTCCCAGGTCAGCTCCAGCGCCATCCGCTGCTGCGGGTCGATGTTGTCGGCCTCGGTCTTGGCGACCGCGAAGAACTCGGAGTCGAAGCCCTTGACGTCCTTCAGGTAGCCGCCGCGGGTGCGAGCCGTCGCGACCCGCGCGGCGATGCGCGGCTCCTCGAGGAATTCCGACCAGCGGCCCTCGGGCAGGTCGGTGATGGCGTCGCGGCCCTCCATCAGCGCTTGCCAGGTTTCGTAGGGGCTGTTCATGTCGCCGGGCAGCCGGGTGGACAGGCCCACGATCGCGATGTCGACGCGCTCGGCCGGACCGGTGCGGGTCCAGTCCGCGCCGGCCAGGTCGTCATCGGGCATCTCGGGCTCGCCCTCGATGATGCGGGTGGCCAGCGACTCGATCGTCGGGTGCTGGAAGGCCACCGCGACCGACAGCGTGACTCCGGTCATGTCCTCGATGTCGGCGGCCATCGCCACCGCGTCGCGCGAGGACAGGCCCAGCTCGACCATCGGCACCGACTCGTCGATGTCGTCCGGTGACCGTCCGACCGCCCTGCCCACCCAGTTGCGCAGCCACTGGCGCATCTCGGGGACGGTCATCTCGGCCTTGTTGGCGGCCTCAGTGGCGGGCGCGGGCACCTCCCCGTCAGGGCCCGGGGTTTCGTGTTCGGGGTGCTCAGTGTCAGCCATGGTCCTCAGAAATTCAGTCCGTCGAGTTGGCGAAGGCCGTCGGGGATCCGACTCCGCTCCGCAGACTGCCGTCGAGGTAGGCGGCGCGGCAGGCGCGGTGCCCGATCTTGCCGCTGGAGGTCCGCGGGATGGTCCCCGCCTGCACCAGCAGCAGGTCGCGGACCGTGACGCCGTGGCGCACGGCGATGGCCGCCCGGATGTCGTCGGCGATGGGCTGGTAGTCCAGCTTGTGCGAGCCGGCGGCGCGCTCGGCGACGATCACCAGCTGCTCGGAGCTGTCATCCGGGTCGTACTTGAGCCCGGTGTGCGGGTTGTCGAACACTTCCTGCGGCAGTTGGTTCGCCGGCACCGAGAACGCGGCCACGTAGCCGGTGCGCAGCGCCTTGCTGGCTTCCTGCGCCGAGTACTCGAGGTCCTGCGGGTAGTGGTTGCGGCCGTCGATGATGACCAGGTCCTTGATGCGACCCGCGATATAGAGGTGGCCCTTGTGGTAGGTGCCGTAGTCGCCGGTCTTGACCCACATCCCGTCGTCGGGGGCGCCCTCGGCGTGCGACTGGCTGATCCGCGACTTGAGGATGTTCCGGAAGACGTCGTTGGTCTCTTCTTCCTTGCCCCAGTAGCCGATGCCCAGGTTGTTCCCGTGCAACCAGATCTCGCCGATCTGACCGTCCGGCAGCTCGCTGGCGGTCTCGGGGTCGACGATGACGGCCCATTCGTCGACGCCGATGACGCCGGCCGAAACCTGCGCCACCGCGTTGGGGGCGTCGGCGGCGACTTCGACGAAACGCTGCTTGTTCAGCTCGTCGCGGTCGACGTGGATGACCGTGGGCGGCTCGTCCATCGGCGTGGTGGAGACGAACAGCGTCGCCTCGGCCAGCCCGTAGGAGGGCTTGATCGCGGTCTCGCGCAGGCCGTACGGGGAGAACGCCTCGTAGAACTTGCGCATCGACGCCGGGGACACCGGCTCGCTGCCGTTGAGGATCCCCTTGACGTTGCTCAGGTCCAGCGGCGGCTCGCCTTCCTTGGGCACACCGCGCACCGCGGCGTGCTCGAACGCGAAGTTCGGGGCGACGGTGAAGACCTCGCAGTCCGGGGCGTCGTCGGGCTTGCGCGCCATCTCCCGGATCCACCGGCCGGGCCGGCGCACGAAGGCGGCCGGCGTCATGAAGGTGAAGTTGTGGCCGAGCACCGGCGACAGCAGCGCCGTGATCAGACCCATGTCGTGGAAGAACGGCAGCCAGGACAGGCCGCGGTCGCCCTCCTTGCCCTCCAGGCCGTTGAGCACCTGCAGCACGTTGGTGGGCAGGTTCAGGTGGGTGATCTCCACACCGGTCGGGGTGCGGGTGGAGCCGGAGGTGTACTGCAGGTAGGCGATGGTGTTCTCGTCGGCCTCGGGCGCCTCCCAGGTGGACGCGACCTCGCTGGGCACCGCGTCGACGGCGATGACGCGGGGCCGCTCCTTGGCCGCGCGGGCGCGGATGAACTTGCGGACACCCTCGGCGGCCTCGGTGGTGGTCAGGATGGTCGAGGGGGTGCAGTCGTCGAGCACGGCGTGCAGGCGGCCGACGTGGCCCGGCTCGCTCGGGTCGAACAGCGGCACCGCGATCCGCCCGGCGTACAGCGCGCCGAAGAGCGCGATGAGGTAATCCAGGTTCTGCGGGCACAGCACGGCGATGCGGTCACCGGGCTGGGTGACTTGCTGCAGCCGGGCGCCCACGGCGCGGTTGCGGGCGCTGAACTCCGACCAGGAGATGTCGCAGGCGACGCCGTCGCGCTCGGTGGAAAAGTCCAGGAACCGGTAGGCGAGCTTGTCGCCACGCACCCGCGCCCACTTCTCAACGTGTTTGACCAAGTTCGTGTTCTCGGGGAACTTGATCTTTCCATTCACGATGAACGGGTTGTGGTACGCCATGCCGCTCTCCTGTCACACCTGTTATCTGGTCGGCTACGCCGACGTTTGTTGTCTAGGTCGGCTCCGCCGACATTTCGTTCTCTAGGCCGGCTCCCGCCAACCGTTACATGTCTACGCGCGGGCCAGAACGCCGGTCACGTGCCAGTCCCAGCCGGCAACGACCACGACCCGGGTCCGCGACAAAGCCTGGTAGCTCTTAAATTCCTCTTAATGTTACGGGCCTGCCCACGGCAGACCAAATCACAAGGTACCGCTGATCGCCACCGGCAACCGCCACCTAAAGCCTGTGTCCCACCACCCCGGTCATCCGTGTTTCGGTTGTGGCGCATTCGCAATCAGCCCGTGAGCCCAGTTCAACGTCCAGTCGGTCGCCGGGGCGCCGTCGACGCTCCAGCACTGCGTCGTCGCATAGAGCGCGTGGACCGGTTGCGCGGCGCCGCCGGCCAACGTGTTCAGTGTGCTCGGCAGGTTGGCGATGCTGAAGGCCTCTTCCGGTGCGGCACAGATGAGGTCGCCCGGCGCGCAGATCTCGTTGGTCTTGCCGTTGAGGTCACCGAAGCCACCGGGGCGCGCACCGGTCATGGTCAGACCCATCCCGGACAGGATGGGCACCTCGTGCAACGTGACCTCGGCGCCCTGGCCCGGCGGGTTGGGGCCGATGTCGTTGCCGACCCCGAGCTGGCGACGCCCGTCAGCGATCAACGTCACACCCAACACCAGGTCGTCGTCGACGGGCCCGCGGCCATTGCCGATATCGCTGGCGATGTCGCCCATGATCACCGCGCCCTGCGAAAAGCCCATCAGCACGTAGCTGGTGAGCGGGCACTTGGTGTTCATGTCGGTCATCGCCGCGACGGTGGCGCGGGTGCCTTCGGCCCGGCTGGCGTTGTAGGACATCTGCGTGTCGCCGCTCAACGGATTGTGGAACTGTGCGGTGTACGGGGTGGTGTAGGCCTGCACCCGCGACGCCGGGAAATCCTGGGTGATGCTCGCGGTCACCTTGTGCAGCAACGCGTTCGGGAATTGCATCGGGTTGGCGGGGTCGTCCTGCGGGGCGGACTCCCACGTGCCGGGGACGTTGACCAGCAGCACGTCGGGACACGAGGAGTCCTGGGATGCGGGTCGCGGCTTGTGCGGGTGCGACGTCGTCGAAGACGGGGGCAACACCCCGGGCGGCACCGCGCTGGGCTGCGACTCGCGCCCGCGCAGCACGGTGACGACGCCCACGATGACCAACAAGACGACGCCGGCGACCGAAAGGGCCGCAATCCAGGCGAGGGTGCGGCGGCGCTTGCGCCGGGCGCTGTTAGCCATGTTCTCCTGCCAGCAGAGTCGGTGGATCGCAGCTCGGATCCGGGCAAGCGGCCCTGGAACCCCGGCTGCACTCCTACACGGTACCGGCTCGCAGAGCTAGCGGATGGCGCCGACGATGTCGCCCGACATGGCCCCCAACTGCCCCGACCACGAGCCCCAGCCGTTGTCGCCGCCGCCCGGGAAGTCGAAGTGGCCGTTGTGCCCGCCGTTGCTGCGGTACTGCTGATAGAACTCCCGCGAACTGCCCATCGCCGCGGACGCCTGCCCGATCATCGCGGCGTCGTCGCCGCCCATGTTGGTCGGGCTGTAGACCCACACCCGGGTGTTGTTCTGCGCGAGCAGCGCCGCGTGCACGTACGGGTCGTGCCACTTCCACCGGCCCAGCTGCGGCGCCCCCCACATGCCGTTGCCGTCCACGCCGCCGAACTGCTGCAGCCCGGCCAGGATGGCGCCGTTGTAGTTGGTGCTCGACGGGTACAGGAAGCCCGACAGCGAGCCGGCGAAGCCGAAGCGGTCGGGGTGGAAGGCGGCCAGCGCCATCGCGCCGTAGCCGCCCTGCGAGGCGCCGACGGCGCCGTGGCCACCGGGCGCGAGGCCCTTGTTGGCGGCCAGCCAGTCCGGCAGCTCGCTGGACAGGAAGGTGTCCCACTGCTTGCTGCCGTCCTGCTCCCAGTTGGTGTACATGCTCCAGGCGCCGCCGGCCGGGGCCACCACCGAGATGCCCTTGCCGCCCAGCGTGTTCATCGCGTTGCCGGCGGTGACCCAGTTGCTCACGTCGGGCGCCGCGTTGAAGGCGTCCAGCAGGTACACCGCGTGCGGACCACCGGCGAGGAAGGCCACCGGGATGTCGCGGCCCATGGCCGCCGACGGAACCATCAGGCTTTCGTAGCCCGCGGCCCTGGCTTTGCCGACGGTCCCGGCCGCCGGCGAAACGAAGACCAACCCGACCGCTAGCGCGGCAAAACAGAACGCCCGAAGAAGCGCTGGCACACCCCGCACGACCGTCATGTCCACCCTCCATCGTGTAGTCGCTGAATGCACAGTAGCCAGCGGCTCAGTACCCGCGCTCGCCGGGTAGTGAAACAGGTCACACGTGGGCGCGAAAGACTAACGGCGGAAACCTCGAAGGGTTCCCGCCGTCAGTCGTGATGCTTGGCGTGTTTTAGGTGCCCTGGCCGGTTGCGTTACCGGCAGCCGCGGCCGTGGCCGGGCCCGCACCCGGGGTGGCCCCCAGCACCGACTGCATGTCAGGCTTCATCGCCTGCAGCTGCGCGCCCCAGTAGGGCCAGTCGTGGGTGCCGTTGGCGTCGAAGTTCCAGAAGGCGTTGTGACCGCCGGCGCCGTTGTAGGCCTCTTGGAACTTCAGGTTGCTGGTCCGCACGAAGCCCTCGAGGAACTTCGCGGGCAGGTTGTCGCCACCGAGGTCGGACGGCTTGCCGTTACCGCAGTACACCCAGATGCGGGTGTTGTTGGCGACCAGCTTGCCGACCTGAAGCGACGGGTCGTTGCGCGCCCAGGCCGGGTCTTCCTTCGGCCCCCACATGTCGGCGGCCTTGTAGCCACCGGCGTCACCCATGGCCAGACCGATCAGCGACGGGCCCATGCCCTGGGACGGGTCCAGCAGCGCCGACAGCGAGCCGGCGTAGACGAACTGCTCCGGGTGGTAGGCGGCGAGGATCAGCGCCGACGATCCCGCCATCGACAGGCCGACGACGGCGCTGCCGGTCGGCTTGACCTGCTTCTGGCTCTGCAGGTAGGCCGGGAGCTCGCTGGTCAGGAAGGTCTCCCACTTGTAAGTGGTGCAGCCGGCCTTACCGCAGGCGGGCTTGTACCAGTCGGAGTAGAAGCTGGACTGGCCACCCACCGGCATGGCGACCGAGATGCCCGACTGGTTGTACCACTCGAACGCCGGGGTGTTGATGTCCCACCCGTTGAAGTCGTCTTGCGCACGCATACCGTCGAGCAGGTACAGCGCCGGCGAGTTCGCACCACCGCTTTGGAACTGAACCTTGATGTCGCGGCCCATTCCGGCGGACGGAACCTGCAGGTACTCCACGGGCAGACCCGGGCGCGAGAAGGCACCGGCGGTCGCCGAGCCTCCGACGGCGCCAATCAGACCCGTCAGCAGCGCCGCGCTGGCGGCCCCCACCACGAGCCGGCGCGGCATACCCGCCGCGGCGCCGCGCAATCTGTCGACAAGCGTCATCCTTGCTTCCTCATCCTTCTTGCGGCCTCCCGGCGCATTCGTCCGATTGGGCGCTTTCCTGATTGGGTCAAACTGCCTGCGCGTACCCACCTGCACGGCTCCTCCTCAGGCCATCGTCGGCCCGCATCGTCGCCGCGCGAAGCGCAGGAGTGCCCGTGTAGTCAACCACACCTTGCCCCATTCGTTCGCATCGAGGCGAGCCGCCGAACGTCGAGCGGCCCACCTACCCAGCGGTTTTCATGTCAAACATGTGTCAAAGAGGCGATATCCGCACATGTGCTTGCCCGCCGATGCCAGCTGGTGAGGGGCCAAATGTGATGTTGCTGCCATTTTTTCGCGGCGGACCGGTGGTAATGGGGCCGGATTTTGCCGAAATTTCTTCTGCGCAGCGCTTACTCGCGAGGCGGGGGTGGGGCTTGTTCGGGTATCGGTAGCCCGCACCGTGCCAGTTCGTAAAGCGGGACCCGGTCGATCCGGTACTTGGTGAATTGGAAGGAGTGCAACACGTTGGACAGGAACCGATGCGGGTTCATCGGAGCGCGCACCGAGCCGAGCACCGCCTGGGTGTCGGGGCATTTCAGCGCCGCGACGGCGTCGGCGACCCACTGCGCGTCCAGGTAGCCCGGAATCCCCGGATACACCTTCACCCAGGGGCCGTCGGCGATCACCCAGTCCGGGAAGAGGTTCTTGTCGTGCCCGATGCGGCCGTGTTTCAGCCGCTCGGTGTGCTGCGCCAGGGGGTTGGCCAAACCGATCTGATCGATGACCCGCACGTCGAGCCCGACGTTCATGCCGACCATGCCGAGGTTGGTGAAAAACACCGCGTGCTGGGGCTTTTGCGGCGACTTGTCGGCGGGGCCGCCGGGCGGCGGCTGGGCCATCGGCACCAGGTCCCATTGGATGTAGTTGCCCGACGGCAGCAGCAACGCGCCGTCGGGGGTGTCGTTCAGGGCCGTCAGGATGGCGGCCATCCGCGGATAGCCCAGGTAGTCCGCGGCGGTCAGCGGATGCGCGTGACCGGTGGCCTGGGCGTAGAAGCGCCGTTCGTCGACGATGCCGGAGTAGGTGACGTGGGTGGCGTCATCGCCCATGCCGGATGAATTCGCCGCCCACAGCGCCCATCCGGCCACCCCGAGCCACAGCGCGGCGGCCGCGCCCGCCACCCAGTTGCCGGTCTCGCGCGAATAGTCCTGCCCGTCGGGGATGGCGACGGGGACGACGGCCACCGGGGCCAGCAGGCAGAACAGCGGCGCCAGCAGCACCCGCGCATGCATGAAGTCGCCGCCTTGGCGGATCCAGTACAGGGCCTGCAGCAGGCCGCTGATCAGGACCCACGCCACCACCGCCGGCGGGCTGTGCACCGCGCGGGCCAGCCGCCCGTAGTCGGGCGCCAGCGCGGGCCGCAGGAACGACGGGCGCCGCCGGGCGGCGAACAGCAGCGCTCCCAGCGGCACGAGCAGCACCACGGGGATCCACACCGCGTAGGGGCCGTCGAAGTTCGAGAGGTAGATCATGCCCTGGGACCACTTGTCGCCGGCCGCGTCCTTGGCCAGGGCGGTCCCCGGCACCAGCAGGCCGTAATAGCCCATCCGGAAGATCTCGTAGGCGACCGGCAGGAAACCGCCGGCCGCCACGATCAACGCGCGGCGCCGCCAGGTCCGGGCCGCGATCAGCATCATGATCAGCGCCAGCCCACCCATGAGGGCCAGCTCGGGCCGGACCAGGACGCTGAACCCGGCGACGAACGCCAGCGCGCCGACGAACACCTGCTTGTCCGCGCGGTTGCGCACCGGCTGCGCCCAGCAGACCATCATCCACCACAGCAGCCCGAGGTAGGCCAGGGCCAAACCGCTTTCCAGGCCGGAGGTGGCGAAGTCACGCGCCGGCGGCAGCGCGATGTACACCAACGCCCCCGCGGGCAACATGATCGCTTTGCGACCGCGCAGGCTGGGCGCGTACAACCGCGCGGCGCCCAGCATCAGCAGCGCCACACCGAGCACCGAAAGCACCAGCGCCAGAGCCAAAGCCACGTACTCCATGCGCAGTGGGCCGCCGACCCAGCCGCCCGCGTACATCAGGTACGTCCAGGCGGTGGAGGTGTTGGCCTCCACCCGCTCGCCCTGGTTGAAAACCGGTCCGTTGCCGGCGAGCAGGTTGCGCACGGTGCGCAACACGATGAGCCCGTCGTCGGCGATCCACCGCCGCTGCCAGGCGCCCCACGCGAACAGGGCGGCGACCACCGCAACGCCGATCCAGAGGCTGGTCCGCACCATGGTCGTGTACGGGAACACCGGCCAGCCGGGCCGCCTGATCACCGGCCGGCTGCGCATCATGCGCGCCTTGAGCGCCTGCAGCTCGGGGCTAACCGAAGGCAACGGCGGCTCCAATGGTCGCGATCCACGCCACCGCCAGCAGCTGCAACACACGGTCCCGCAACGCGATGTCTTCGGGTTCCCCGGCCAGACCGCCGTCCACGTCGACCGCGTAGCGCAGGATCGCGATGGTGAACGGGACCATGGAGACCGCGAACCAGGACCCCGAGTGGCGGTCGCGCTCGAACGCCCACAAGCCGTAACAGACCACCACCGCGGTGGCCGACAAGGTCCAGACGAACCTCAGGTAAGTACTGGTGTAGCTCTCGAGCGACTTGCGGATCTTGGCGCCGGTGCGTTCGGCCAATTGCAGTTCGGCGTAACGCTTGCCGGCCACCATGAACAGCGACGCGAACGCCGCCGAGAGCAAAAACCATTGGGACAGTGGGATTTCGGTGGCCACACCACCGGCGATGGCACGGAGCAGATAGGCCGAAGACACGATGCAAATGTCAAGCACCGCTTGGTGTTTGAGACCGAAGCAATACGCCAGTTGCATGCCCAGGTAGACGGCCATCACCAGCGCGAGGTTCGGGGTCACCACCCAGGCGATGCCCAGCGAGGCCGTACCCAACAGCACCGCCAGGGCGTAGGCAAGCCACTCGGGCACCACGCCCGCCGCGATCGGGCGGAACCTCTTGGTGGGGTGCTCGCGGTCGGCCTCGACGTCGCGCACATCGTTGACCAAATAGATCGACGACGCGGCCAGGCTGAACACCACGAACGCCAACCCAACCTGGGTGAGCATCTGCCCGTAGTCGTATCGAATCCCGCTGCCCAGCCCCGCCACCGGCGCGGCCAGCACCAAGACGTTCTTGACCCATTGGCGGGGGCGCAGCGCCTTGATCACCCCGGCGACCAGGTTGCTGGGCGGTCCGGCCACCGCTTCCTTGGTTTCCTCGGTCATTCGTCACCTCTTACAACCTCTTGCACCTGTCCTGCGCGGCGCGCGATCGCCGCGATGACGGCACCCAGGGCGATGCCGCAGGCCACGTCGCTGGGGTAGTGCACGCCCAGCAACATTCGCGACAACGCCATCGGCGGCACCAGGACCGCCGGTAGCGGCAGACCGGTGGTCCGGCCCATCAGGATCGCGGCGGCTGTGGTGGAAGTGGCATGTGCGGACGGAAAACTCAACTTGCTGGGCGTGCCGACGTTGACCACGACGGCGGGATCGTGGGGCCGTTTGCGGCGCACGATCCGCTTGACGATCACGGCGGCGGCGTGGGCAACGAAGGCTCCCGCCCCGGCGACCAGCCAGTCCGCGCGCCGCCTCGGCGACAGGACCGCGCCGAGCAGGGCCACGGCCACCCAGCCGATGCTGTGCTCGCCGAAGTGGGACAGCGCGCGCGCCACCGTTAATGCCCCGGGGCGATCGGCCAGTGCAGCCTGGACGACGACCAGCGCGGCCACCTCACCGCGCGGAGCCTGCGCAGCAGAGGCGTCAGGCATGTTCAGCAGCTGGCAGCAACGCCGTCTCCCACTTCTGCTTGCTGGACAACACCGGCAGCGCGTCGCGGTACACCCTGCGCATCTCGTCGAAGCGGCTGAGCAGCTGACGCTGGCGGCGCAGCGATTTGAACAACAGCGAGAACATCTTTCGCCGGTCCCGCTGCCGGTAGACCACGCCACACCCGTCGGCCGTCGTGACCGTCACGCCGTCCACCGTGCACAACCGGAACCAGCGCGCATCCTGGGTCGCCACGTTGTACTCCGGACACCGGTGGGCGTCGGGGTCCGCCTTGGTCGCGTTGTGCAGGATCCCGCGGGCCAGCCGGTAGCCGATCGACGCCGGGTTCACCGGCGGGTTCATCGCCTTGCTCTGGTAGCGCGGCTGCGGCAGTTCGCTGGCCGCCGGGAGCACCACCGCGTCCGGGTATTCCTTGCGCAGGCGATGCACCTCCGGCAGCGCGGATTCCAGGATCGAGAAGATGTGCTCGGGTCCGGCGAGAAAGTCGTCGATGGCCTTGTTCTGGATGGCCACCGTCGAATACTCAAGGCAGGCAAGGTGTTTCAGCGTCGCCTTGAGGTGGCTGCGCACCAGCCCGGTGATGTCGCCGTCCCAGTGCAGCGCGGCGACCACCAGCCGGTTGCGCAGGTGGAAGTAGGCCTGCCAGTCGATGGCGTCGTCCTTGTCGCTCCACGCCATGTGCCAGATCGCGGCGCCGGGCAGCGTGACGGTCGGATATCCGTGCTCGCCGGCGCGCAGACCGTATTCGGCGTCGTCCCATTTGATGAACAGCGGCAGCGGCTGGCCCAGCTCCTCGGCGACCTGCCGCGGGATCATGCACGTCCACCAGCCGTTGAAGTCGACGTCGATGCGGCGGTGCAGCAGGGCGCTCCGAGAGTTCTTGTCGCTCAACGGGAATTCGGCGAAGTCGTGGTCGTATTCGGCGTGCGGGGCGGCGGTCCACATGAAGTTGGCCTGGTTGACGACCTCGCCCATGATGTGCAGGTGTGACGGCTCCTGCAGGTTGAGCATCTGCCCGCCGACGAGCATCGGCGTCTTGGCGAAGCGGTGCATCGCCAGCACCCGCAGGATCGAGTCCGGCTCGATGCGGATGTCGTCGTCCATGAACAGGATCTGTTGGCAGTCGGTGTTTTTCAGCGCCTCGTACATCACCCGGCTGTAGCCACCGGAGCCGCCGAGGTTGGGCTGGTCGTGAATCGACAGCCGATCGCCCAGGCCCGCGGCCGCCGCCGGAAAGTCCGGGTGATCGCGCACCTTGCGGACGCCCTGGTCCGGGACGATCACCGCGCCGATCACCTCGTCCACCAAGGGATCCGCGGTGAGGTCGGCCAGGGCGTTGACGCAGTCGGCGGGTCGATTGAAGGTGGGGATGCCGACGGCGATGTTGGCCGGGACCGGGGCGGGCTCGGTCGCATACCAGCCGCCGCTGATCAAGTTGACCGCGCTGTCGGTGGTGATGTCGAACCAGATCCAGCCGCCGTCCTCGAACGGCTTGAGCGGCACCTCGATCTCGACGACCGCCGGCTGTTCGTCGGTGCCGACAAATTGACGGCCCTCCACCGAGATTCGCACCCCGGTGGCCTTCGTCCGGTACACGTCGACCCGCCCGGTTCCGGTCAGCTCCACCCGCAGCACCACCGAAGAGCAGATGGACCAGCGCCGCCAGTAGCTGGCCGGGAACGCGTTGAAGTAGGTGGCGAACGACACCTCGGACTCTTTGCCGATCTCCAGCGAGGTGCGGCTCGTCGCGTGCGCCCGCCGGGCGTTGGTCGTCGACTCCTCCAGATACAGCTTGCGCACGTCCAGCGGCTCGCCGGGGCGCGGCAGGATGATTCGGGACAGCAGGCTCACGGCGGACATCAGGCGCCACTCCTCCTCATCGCTTCGCTCTGCATCGTCGTAGCACGCATCATCGCGCGCCTTCCTCTTTGTTCTGGGCTTCGCTCAGGGATGCGCCGTCGCGCAGGTGCGGCGCGAGGACGTTGTCGTACATGCTTAGTGCGCTGGCGATGGCCATGTGCATGTCCAGATACTGGTAGGTGCCCAGCCGGCCGCCGAAAAGCACCTTCGCCGAGGCGGTTTCGGACTTGGCCCTGGCCCGGTAGGCGGCCAGCACGGCGCGGTCGGACTCGGTGTTGATCGGGTAGTAGGGCTCGTCGTCGTCCTCGGCGAACCGCGAGTATTCGCGCATGATCACGGTCTTGTCGGCCGGATAGTCGCGCTCGGTGTGGAAGTGGCGGAACTCGTGGATGCGGGTGTAGGGCACGTCGGCGTCGTTGTAGTTCATCACCGGGGTGCCCTGGAAATCCCCGATCGGAAGCACTTCCAGCTCGAAGTCCAGCGTGCGCCAGCCCAACCGCCCCTCCGCGTAGTCGAAGTAGCGGTCCAGCGGGCCGGTGTAGACGACCGGCGCGTCGGGGCTGTCCGCGCGCAGTTGGTCGCGCACATCGAACCAGTCGGTGTCCAGCCGGACCTCGATGCGGTCGTCGGCGGCCATGTTCTGCAGCCACGCCGTGTACCCGTCGACGGGCAGGCCCTCGTAGGTGTCGCTGAAGTAGCGGTTGTCGAAGGTGTAGCGCACCGGCAGCCGGGTGATGTTCGACGCGGGCAGCTCCTTGGGGTCGGTCTGCCACTGCTTGGCGGTGTAGTTCTTGAGGAAGGCCTCGTAGAGCGGCCGGCCGACCAGGGAGATGGCCTTCTCCTCGAAGTTCTGCGCGTCCTCGGTTTTGATCTCGGCGGCCTGCTCGGCGATGAGCTTGCGCGCCTCGTCGGGGGTGAAGTACTTGCCGAAGAACTGCGACACCAGGCCCAGCCCCATCGGGAACTGGTAGGCCTGCCCGTTGTGCATGGCGAAGACCCGGTGCCGGTAGTCGGTGAACTCGGTGAACTGCCGCACGTAGTCCCAGACCCTCTTGTTAGAGGTGTGGAACAGGTGGGCGCCGTACTTGTGCACCTCGATGCCGGTGTGCGGCTCGGCTTCCGAATAGGCGTTGCCACCGATGTGCGGACGGCGGTCCACCACGAGTACACGCTTCCCGAGCTGGGTAGCCACGCGCTCGGCAATGGTCAGTCCGAAGAATCCAGAGCCGACGACGAAAAGATCGAAACGAGCTGTCATCGGTTGCTTAGGGTATCCGACCGCGGGGCCCTAACCCATTTGGCGAGGCCACGCAGAGGGCCGGCCGTTCAACCACGGCCGTCGGGACGGCCGGGATCCGCGATCACAGTCCTGGTCGCAATTGCCTCACGATTCAATATCACCACTCTAGTAACAGGGTCCCCACTCGTACCATCGACTGTGTGTGATTCCAGCCAGATAGGACCGGCGGGACCGCAAACACAACACATAGTCAGATTGAGGAGACTTCCGTGCCGAACCGACGCCGACGCAAGCTCTCGACAGCCATGAGCGCGGTTGCCGCCCTGGCAGTGGCGAGTCCGTGCGCTTACTTCCTTGTCTACGAATCGACGGCCGACAACAAGGCGCCCGAGCATCACGACTTCAAGCAGGCCGCGGTGATGAGCGACCTGCCCGGCGAGCTGATGGGCGCGCTGTCGCAGGGGCTGTCGCAATTCGGGATCAACATGCCTCCGGTGCCCGCCTTGAGCGGGGGCGCGACCACACCGGGTCTCGCCAGCCCGGGCCTGGGCACTCCCGGCCTGGGATCCCCCGGACTGGGGACGACGGGCCTGACCAATCCGGGCTTGACGAGCCCCGGCTTGACCAGCCCCGGCCTCACGAACCCCGGTTTGACCAGCCCCGGGCTGGCGAGCCCGGGCCTCACGAGCCCCGGCGCGGCACCCACGACGCCCGGGCTCACCGCGCCGGGTGCGCTGCCGGCCACCCCGGGCACGGGCATCGCGACCCCGGGCGCCGGGCTCAACCC
Source organism: Mycobacterium sp. WUMAC-067 (assembly GCF_020217485.1). Lineage (GTDB taxonomy): Bacteria > Actinomycetota > Actinomycetes > Mycobacteriales > Mycobacteriaceae > Mycobacterium. The sequence goes on from NZ_JAEKMI010000006.1 coordinate 50,721, forward strand.
GGCGCTGTCCAACCCCGGGCTGACCAGCCCGGCCGGGGTGGCACCGGGGCTGGGCAGCCCCACCCTGTCGCCGAGCGAAGTTCCCATCGACTCCGGGGCCGGACTGGACCCGGGCGTCGGTGGCACCTACCCGATCCTCGGCGACCCGTCGACCTTCGGTAACGCCTCGCCCATCGGCGGCGGCACCGGACTGGGCGGTGGCTCCGGGTCCGGCGCCAGCGGCGGCCTGGTCAACGACGTCATGCAAGCGGCCAACCAGTTGGGCGCCGGCCAGGCGATTGACCTGCTCAAGGGCCTGGTGATGCCGGCCATCACGCAGGGCATGCAGGGCGGCGGGGCCGCGGGCGCCCTCCCGGGTGCCGCCGCGGGCGCCCTCCCGGGTGCGGCCGCGGGCGCTCTGCCGGGCGCCGCGGGTGCCCTGCCCGGCGCCGCGGCGGGAGCTCTTCCGGCCGCCGCGGGTGCTGCCGGTGCGCTGCCGGCGGCCGCGGGCGCGGTACCGGCTCTGCCCCCGGTCTGACCTTTATTCAAACCCTCCACCAGACGGCACCGCAGAATCTTCTGCGGTGCCGTCGATTTTGGTGCGGATTCAGCCGCGCTCAACCTCGTGTCGTCTCATAGATAACATTAGAAACACACGTAACATCGCCTGGTGTCCCGCAGTCGTGCACCGACGATGATGCTCACCGCCATCGCGGCGACCGTCGTCATCGTCTCGTGGGTGGGGGACGCGACACGGGGCCGCGGCGCCTCCGGGCCGGCGCCGGCGCGCGGCACCCAACTCGTCGAGCAGCCGCTGATCGGGCTGGGCGCCGGGGTCACGGTTCGCGAAATCGGCCAGGACACTCCGTTCTCGTTGGTGGCGCTGACCGGCGACCTGGCCGGCACGTCGACCCGCGTGCGCGCCAGGCGTCCCGACGGTTCGTGGGGTCCCTGGTATCAGACCGAGTACGAAACCGCGGCCCCCGACCCGGTGGGGGCCGCCCATCCGGCCGGAGTTGCCGAGGGGCCGCGCGGCACGGATCCGGTGTTCGTCGGCACCACGACGACCGTCCAGATCGCGGTGACCCGGCCGCTCGACGCGAAGGCGACGCAGCCGCCGCCCGCACCCCCGGGTGGCCCGACGGATCTGGGATACAAGCCGGCGTCGAGGGAACAGCCCTTCGGGCAGAACATCTCCGCCGTCCTCATCTCCCCGCCGCTGGCGCCGTCGCAAAACCAGTGGACACCGCCGTCCGGGGTGGTGATGCCCGGGCAGGCGCCCCCCATCATCAGCCGGGCGGAATGGGGTGCCGACGAATCGCTGCGCTGCGGTAGTCCGCAGTACGACAACGGGATTCGCGCCGCGGTGGTCCATCACACCGCGGGCAGCAACGACTATTCGCCGCTGGAATCGGCCGGGATCGTCAAGGCCATCTACACCTACCACAGCAAGACGCTGGGCTGGTGCGACATCGCCTACAACGCGCTGGTCGACAAGTACGGCCAGGTGTTCGAGGGCAGCGCCGGCGGGCTCACCAAAGCGGTCGAGGCCTTCCACACGGGCGGATTCAACCGCAACACCTGGGGTGTGTCGATGATCGGCAACTTCGACGACGTGCCCCCCACGCCGATCCAGCTGCGCACCGTCGGCCGCCTGCTCGGCTGGCGGCTCGGCCTGGACGGCGTCGACCCCAAGGGCACGGTGCAGCTGGAGTCCGCCGGCAGTCACTACACCACCTTTCCGGCCGGCTCCATCGCGACGCTGCCGACCATCTTCACCCACCGCGACGTCGGCAACACCGATTGCCCGGGCAACGCCGCCTACGCGCTGATGGACGAAATACGGGATATCGCGGCACATTTCAATGACCCGCCGGAGGAGCTGATCAAGGCGCTGCAGGGCGGGGCGATCTACGATCACTGGCAGGCGATCGGCGGGATGAGCAGCGTGTTGGGCGCGCCGACCTCGCCGGAAGACAGCGCGGCCGGCGACGCCCGCTTCGTCACCTTCGCCCGGGGCGCGATGTATTGGTCACCCGAGACCGGCCCCCAGCCGGTCACGGGCGCCATCTACGACGCCTGGGGTTCTCAGAGCTACGAACGCGGCCCGCTCGGATTGCCGACCAGCGCGGAAATACAAGAGCCGCTGCAGATTACGCAGAATTTCCAGCACGGGACGCTGAACTTCGAGCGGCTGACCGGCAACGTCGCCGAAGTCGTGGACGGCATCACGACGCCGCTGGCCACCCAATTGCCAAGCGGCCCAACGGTTCCGGCCGAACACTTCTCGCTACCGGCGCACCCGGCCCCTTAGGGCCGGGCCAACGCGCCGCTAGGCCCACCAGCGTTCCAGCACCCGTCCCACGCCGTCGTCGTTGTTGGCGGCGGTGACCTCGTCGGCGGCGGCCTGCACGTCGGGATGGGCGTTGCCCATGGCGACGCCGTGACCCGCCCAGCGCAGGATCGGCAGGTCGTTGGGCATGTCACCGAACGCCACCACCTCCTCGCGGGCGATCTCACGCGGCCCGGCGATCTCGTCGACACCGGTGGCCTTGCTGATCCCCAGCGGCACGATCTCGATCAGGCCGTTGTTGGTGGAGTAGGTGATGTCGCCCTCGATGCCGACGTGCTTGGACAGTTCGGCGGCCATGTCCGAGCTGCGGGCCCCGGCCCGGCGAATGAGCAGCTTGATGGCCGGGGCGCTGAGCAGGTCCTCGATCGACACCTCGGTGTTGTCCGGGTTCAGCCAGGCATGCTCGTAGCCCGGCGAGCTGACGAACTGAGGGGTCGCGGTGTCGTGGGCGCGTTCGCCGATCCGCTCGACGGCCAGCCCCGCGCCGGGGATGACGCGAGTCGCCAGCTCCGCCAACTGGGCCAGGGTGTCGACGGACAGCGTGCGCGTCGACAACACCCGGTCGGTCGCGGAGTCATAGATCACGGCGCCGTTGGCGCACACCGCAATTGGCGCGAAGCCAAGCGCGTCGACCACGGGCCGTATCCACCGGGGCGGGCGACCGGTCGCCACGACGAATTGCGCACCGGAGTCCACCGCGGCGCGAATGGCGTCGCGGGTGCGCGGGGTGATCTTCTCGTCGTCGTCGAACAGGGTGCCGTCGACGTCGCAGGCGATGAGCGTCGGCTTCATCGTCATCGGGTCCGACCGCTCAATGCAGTCCGCTTTGGGTCTGCCCCGGTCGCGTGATGCCGTCGGTTCCGTATTTCCGCATCCGGTCCTGCAACTCCGACAACCGGATGGCGCGGGAATCCTCCTGGGTGGGTGCGCCGCCCCCCAGCCGGCGCGGCACCCAGAATTCGTCCTTCGGGTGCGGATATTCCTCCTGCACCCGGTACAGCAGGGTATTCATCGCCTCACGCAACACCGCATTGAGTTGCTCGGGCGTGCCCCGCGGCGGCAGCGGGCGCCCGGCGACCACGGTGATCGGGACTTTGTTGCGCAGCACCTTCTTCGGATGGTCCTTGGGCCAGATCCGGTGGGCGCCCCACACGATGATCGGCACGATCGGCACCTGGGCCTCCAGCGCCATGCGCGCGGCCCCGGTCTTGAACTCCCGCAGTTCGAAACTGCGGCTGATGGTGGCCTCGGGATGCGTCCCGATCAGCTCACCCTCGCGCATGCGCTGCACCGCCGCGTCGAATGCGTCGTGTCCCGACCTGCGATCCACCGGGATCAGCCGGGCGTGCTTGATGACGTAGTTGACGGCCTTCACGTCGGCCATCTCCGCCTTGATCATGAAATACGCGCGCCGCCGGCGCTCCCGGACGGCCATCAGCGTGGGAAGCCAGTCCAGGTAGCTGGTGTGGTTTTGGGCCAGCAGCGCGCCACCCCGCTCGGGGATGTTCTCGAGACCCTGATAGGTGAACGTTGTCCCCTGCATGGCGACCATCGGCGGCACGATCCACTCCGCCAGCCGGTAGAACCCCTCGGGCATGTCGTCTCCTTGCCTACTGCGACGGGCGTTCGGCCCGGTTGGCGGCCTTCTTGGCCGCTCGACCGGCCGATCGGGCCGCCGCCTCGTCGGCCTCGATGCGCGCGGCCTCCGCGCGGGTCGGGGCCGTGCCGCCCAGCCGGTGCGGCACCCAGTACGCCCCGGGCTCGTGCGGATAGTCCCGTTGCGCCTGATGCAGCAGCGTCGTCATCGAGTCGCGCAGGGCAGCGTCGGTCTGCGCAATGTCGTCGCGCACCTGCAACGGCGCGCCCACCTGCACGGTGACAGGAATTTTGGCCCGGCCCAGTTTACGCGGGTGGTCCTTGGTCCAGATGCGCTGCGCCCCCCAGACGATCACCGGGACGATCGGGACGCCGGCCTCGAGGGCCATCCGGGCGGCGCCGGTCTTGAACTCCTTGAGCTCGAAGCTGCGGCTGATCGTGGCTTCGGGATAGACGCCCACCAGCTCACCTTCGCGCAGGCGCTGCACGGCCACGGCGTAGGCGCCCGCCCCGGCCCCGCGGTCCACCGGGATGGTGCGGGTGTGCTTGATCAGGAAATTGACCACCCGCACCTGCTGCATCTCGGCTTTGATCATGAACCGCAGGCGTCGCCCCCGGCGGTGCACGACCAGGCCGGCGGGCAAGAAGTCGACATAGCTGGTGTGGTTGATCGCCACCACGGCGCCGCCCCGCTCAGGGATGTGCTGCTCGCCGCGATACGTGATGTTGGTGCCGGTGGCCGTCACCGCCAGTTGGGCCAGAAGCTCCAGCGCGCGGAAGGTCGGCTCCACCATCGATCACTGCTCCGGCGCCCCTGCGGGGCGCGCCCGGCGTGCCGCCCGAGCGGCCGCCTCCTCGGCTTCCAACCGGGCCGCTTCGGCGAGCGATGGGGCGCCCCCACCCAATCGGTGCGGCACCCAGAACTCCCCGGCGGGATGGGCGCCGTAGAGTTCCTGCGCGCGTTCCAGCAGGTGCTGCATCCGGGAATGCAGGAGGCCCTTCAGTTCCTCGATGCCCAGCGTCGGCTCGATCGGCTCCCCCACGACGACGACGATCGGTACCTTCGGCCGCCAGAGCTTCTTGGGGTGGTCCTTGGTCCAGATGCGCTGGGCGCCCCAGACGATGTGCGGAACGATCGGCACCCCGGCCTCGACCGCCATGCGGGCCGCGCCCGATTTGAACTCCTTGATCTCGAAGCTGCGGCTGATGGTGGCTTCGGGATAAACCCCGACCAGCTCACCGTCTTTCAGGTGCCGCACGGCGGCCTCGTAGGAGGCGGCGCCGTCCTGCCGGTTCACGGAGATGTGGCGCAGGCTGCGCATGATGGGCCCGGTGACCTTGTGGTCGAAGACCTCCTGCTTGGCCATGAACCGCACCTTGCGACCCAGGCCCTGCTTGTAGGCGGGCAACCCCGCGAACGTGAAGTCCAGGTAGCCGGTGTGGTTGATCGCGATGACCGCACCGCCGCTTTTGGGTAGGTTCTCCACGCCCGTGACCGTGATCTTCAGGCCCTGTGCGCGCCAGACCAAGCGGGCTAGCGCAATGACCGTCCCGTAAACCGGTTCCACAGCTCATCAGCCTAGTGCTCCGGGCTGTGCGGCGCCCCCGGATGTCGCCTCGCGCTAAGCTCGGGGGCGCAAAAGCCGCCGTCGCCGGCCGGCACCGAATCGGTCCCCCAGCGTCCCCCGGAAAGGTATTAGTGCAGGTCACCAGCGTAGGCCACGCCGGATTTCTGATCGAGACCCAAGCGGGCAGCATCCTCTGCGACCCCTGGGTCAATCCCGCCTACTTCGCATCCTGGTTCCCGTTCCCGGACAACAGCGCGCTGGACTGGGACACATTGGGTGCCTGCGACTACCTGTACGTCTCGCACCTACACAAGGATCATTTCGACGCGAAGAACCTGGCCGAGCACGTCAACAAGGACGCGACGGTGCTGCTGCCGGACTTCCCCGTGCCCGACCTGCGAAACGCGTTGCAGGAATTGGGATTTCACCGATTCTTCGAGACCAGCGATTCGGTCAAGCATCGGATCGAGGGCCCCCGGGGCGGCCTCGACGTCATGATCATCGCCCTGCGGGCGCCCGCCGACGGCCCGATCGGCGACTCGGCGCTACTGGTCTGCGACGGCGCCACAACGGTTTTCAACATGAACGACGCGCGCCCGGTCGACCTGGACGTGGTGGCCTGCGAGTTCGGGCACATCGACGTGCACCTGCTGCAGTACTCCGGAGCGATCTGGTACCCGATGGTCTACGACATGCCGGCCCGCGCCAAGGAATCCTTCGGCGTCCAAAAGCGGCAACGGCAGATGGACCGTGCCCGGCAATACCTCGCCCAGGTCGGGGCGACGTGGGTGGTCCCGTCGGCGGGCCCGCCCTGCTTCCTGGATCCCGAGCTACGCCACCTCAACGACGACCACGCGGACCCGGCGAACATCTTCCCGGATCAAATGGTGTTCCTGGACCAGATGCGCACGCACGGCCACGACGGCGGCTTGCTGATGATCCCCGGGTCGACCGCCGACTTCACCGGCTCCACCCTCACTTCGCTGCGCCACCCGCTGCCCACCGACGAGGTCGAGGCCATCTTCACCACGGGCAAGGCCGACTACATCGCCGAGTACGCCGAGCGGATGGCGCCCGTCGTCGCGGCCGAGCGAGCCGGCTGGGCCCCCGCGGCCGGGGAGCCGCTGCTGGAGCCGCTGCGCGCGTTGTTCGAGCCGATCATGTCGCAGAGCGACGAGATCTGCGACGGCATCGGCTACCCCGTCGAACTCGTGCTCGGGCCGGAGACCGTGATCCTGGACTTCCCGAAACGGGCGGTGCGGGAACGGATTCCGGACGAGAAAGTCCGCTACGGCTTCGAGATCGCGCCGGAGCTGGTGCGCACCGTGCTGCGCGACCGCGAACCGGACTGGGTCAACACCATCTTCTTGTCCACCCGCTTCCGGGCATGGCGCGTCGGCGGCTACAACGAGTACCTCTACACCTTCTTCAAGTGCCTGACCGACGAACGGATCGCCTACGCCGACGGCTGGTTCGCCGAAACCCACGACAACTCGGCGTCCGTCACTCTGGACGGCTGGGAGATCCAGCGCCGCTGTCCCCACCTCAAGGCCGACCTGTCGAAATTCGGTGTGGTAGAAGGAAACACGTTGACCTGCAACCTGCACGGCTGGCAGTGGCGATTGGACGACGGGCGCTGCCTGACCGCGCGGGGCCACCAGCTGCGGAGCCGCCGGGCGTGAACAATCCCTACGACTCCTACGACGACGGGCTGGTTCAGCTCGATCGCGCGGCGATCACGCTGCGCCGCTACCACTTTCCGTCGGGCACATCGAAGGTCATCGCACTCGAGGCGATCCGCGGGTACAAAGCCGAAAAGCTGGGGCTTTTCACGCAGCGGTTCCGGATCTGGGGCAGCTCGGACTTCCGCCGCTGGCTGCCGCTGGACGTGCAACGGCCGTTCCGGTCGACGTTGATCACCCTGGACGTGCCGGGCACCTGGCCCAGCCCCGCGTTCACGCCGGCGCGCGCCGACGAGTTCACCGCCCTGCTCGACGAATTGCTGAGCGCGCGCGGCTAGCGGCCCCGGTCGGCGAGCGCCTGTCGCGCCGCGTTGTAGCCGGGGATGAACGTGATTCCCGGTCCGCCGTGGCAGCCCGCGCTGCCCAGATACAGTCCCTCGATCGGGATCGGCTGGCCCAAAAAGCCCCTCGGGCCCGGACGGTTGGGGCCGATCTGATTCGCGTTCAGCAGACCGTGGCAGTAGTCGCCGCCCGGCGCGCCGAACATCACCCCCATGTGCTTGGGCGTGAAGGTGGTGTGGCGAATGATGCTGCGCTCGAAATTCGGTGCGAGCCGGGTGATCTTGTCGATCACCCGCTGACCCATTTCGACTTTGGCCTGCCCGTAATCGACATCGCCCTCGATCGGGAAGAACAACGCGAACGCCGACGCGGCGTGCTTGCCCGCCGGCGCGAGGTCCGGGTCGTTCTGCGAGGGGATCTGCAAGACCACGGTGGGGTCGGCCGGAACGATCCCGCGCCGGGCGTCCTCCCACTGCTGCTGGACTTCCTCCGGCGTGCAGAACAGGCCGATCGAGGCCTGCATGGCCGGCTCATTGAGGGCCTCGTACGGCGGGGCGAAGGCGGGGGCCTCGTCCAGCGCGAAGTGCATCTGCAAGTAGCTGCCGCGGTGGTCGATGCGCGCATAGCGCGCCCGGATGTCGGCGGGCAGCGCGGCGGGATCGATCATGTCGTTGAGCGTGGTGTCCGGGGCGATGCCCGAGACGACGATCGGGGCGTGCAAGGTCTCCCCCGCCTCGGTGCGCACCCCGCTCACCCGGCCGTCCGCGACGAGGATCTCGGTCACCTTGGTGCGCAACCGAAGTTCGCCGCCGTGGCTTTGCAGCACGTCGCACAAATGCGAGGTGAGCGCGCCGATGCCGCCGCGCAGCTTCTTCATCTGCATCGTGTCGCCGTCGGGAACGCCGAGGCCGAAGGCGAGCGCGGCGGCGCTGCCCGGCGTGGACGGACCCCGGTAGAGCGTGTTGACCGCCAGCACGGTCATCGACCCGCGCAGCGCGCCGTGCTTCTCACGGTCCGGCAGGTACCGGTCCAACACGTCGGTGACCGAGCCGAAAAGCATGTCGTCGATCGCCGAGCGCTCGAATTCGTTTGTGGCGCAGGCGTACATCTCGTCGATGCTTTTGGGTGGTGTTCCGGCTTCGAACCGGCCCAGCGCGCGGGTGGGGCCCTGGCTCCACGCCATCAGCCCCGCCATTCCGTTGACGGCGTCGGCGCCGTGCACCTCGTTGAGGTGGGTGAACAGCTTGACCGGGTCGCTGTACTGAACCAGCGGATCGTCCCCGACGCCGCGGACCGCCACCGACATCACGTCCAGGTCGATCGTCGGCATGGTGTCCAGGCCCAGCTCGTCGACCACCACCTGTGACGTCGGGAACTGCACCGAGCCGGCGATTTCGAACTGATACCCGTCGAAAAGCTCGACGGTGGAAGCCATCCCGCCCGCGTAGATTTTGGGATCCAGGCACACCGTCCGCAGCCCGGCCTTCTGTAGCAGCACGGCGGCGGTCAGCCCGTTGTGCCCCGCGCCGATAACGATCGCGTCATAACCAGTCATGTCGTTGCCCTCCGCAAAGGAGGCTCGCACGACCCCAAAGTTTTGTCAATTATGACGAAACTTTGCGGGCGGTAGCGGTGATCCAGGAGTCGGTGATTCCCGCTCGCAGCGACTCCAGCGCCGCGTGGCACAGCCGCGCGAGCTCGCCGAGAGACCGGTCGTCGCCGACCATCCAGACCTCCATCGCGCCGAAGACGGCGGCCGCGATGCACCGCGCGGTCACCGCGGTGCGCACCCGCTGATCGGCCGTCGGCTCCGCGGCACCCGTGGTCCCACGACCACGCCGTTGCAACTGTGCCGCAATGGCGTCGGCGAAATCGGCCTGGACGTCGCGGATGTGGCGGACGATGCGGCCAGGGTCGAGCTCGTCCTGGCGCAGCGCGGCGATCTTGGTGACCGCGTCGACGTCGTACGGGAACGAGAAGATCGCCGACTGCACCGAGTCGATGATCGGCTCGTCGGCAGGCCTGGCGTCCAGGGCCGCGCGAAACCAGTGCAGCCCGGTGTAATCGGCGAACAACAGATCGTGCTTCGAGCTGAAGTGGCGATAGAACGTCCGCAGCGACACCCCGGCATCGGCGGCGATCTGTTCGGCCGACGTGTCCTCGACGCCCTGGGCCAGGAATCGCACCAGGGCGGCCTGGCGCAACGCTTCGCGGGTGCGTTCGCTGCGCGCCGTCTGAGCGGGCCTGACCATTGCAGCAAGATACCAAGAGGTCGGATTTGCCATTCGCTTGTTGTGTCAATATTGACAAAACTTTGCGGCGCGGGTGAGACTGCGGCCATGGTCTCGCTACTCACTCACGCGGTGCTCGGACTGGCGGTCATCAGTTGGATCGTCACGTCGAACTCGAAGGTCTTCGCCCGGCCGGCCAACGGCCCCCTGTTTTCGCCGATGGAAATCGTCTACTACGTCGTCGGCATCGTGTCCGTCGCGCTCGGCTGGTACTTCAACATCACCTTCGTGCAGGAGTACTCGCACGGCTCCACCAATCCGCTGTGGGGCGAACACGGGAGCTGGGCCGAATACATCAGGTTGATGTTCACCAACCCGGCCGCCAGCTCGGCCAGCCAGGACTACACGATCGCGAATGTGATTCTGCTGCCGATCTTTACGATCGTCGACGGCTACCGGCGCGGACTGCGCCACCCCTGGCTGTACTTCGTGTCCAGCCTGTTCACCAGCTTCGCGTTCGCGTTCGCCTTCTACTTCGCGACGATGGAACGCCAGCGCCGGCACGCGCAGGTGGCCGGCGAGCCGGCGCCGAAGATCACCGCCTAGCCCGGTTTGGTGGCCCGCCACCGCTGCCGGCCCCGCCTGACGTCGGTGTGGATGTCGGCGAATCCCGCGGCGCGCAGCCGGCCGGGGAGGTCCTGCGGCGCGATCGGGTTGTAGGTGTCGGCGACGTGGAGCAGGCGGAACGCCAGCGACGGGACGCCGTCGCTACCGGCGAAAACCCCGCCGGGCCGCAGCAGCCTGAACGCCTCGGCGAAGAGCTGGTCCTGCAACGCGGCGGTGGGAACGTGGTGCAGCATCGTGAAGCACACGACCGACGTGAAATCCTCGGCGGGCAGCCCGGTTTCGGTACCGCTTGCCTGGATGATGCGGGCCCGCTCGCCGTAGCGGTGCTGCAGACGATCGGCCATCGCGCCGTCGAGTTCAACGGCCGTGAGCGAGTCCGTGCGATCCAGCAGGGCGCGCAGGGTCGCGCCGTACCCGGGACCGATTTCCACGGTGCGCGTGCCCAATTCGACATCTTGCAACGCCCACGGCAGCAGCTGATCGGCCACCTCCCTTTCCCATGATGGGGAGCTGCAGCATCGTCGGTGGAGGAGATTCATCGCCATACCGCCCACGCTAGGCGGGCACGCCGGCTGCGGGCTTCCGATATCCTGCCGAGATATGTCGGAAATCAGCCACGACGGACTGGTCACGTCGGCGCAGACGCTGCCGCCGGGAGCGCGGATCGAGCGACACCGCCATCCGCAACATCAGATCGTCTACCCGTCCTCGGGCGCGGTGTCGGTGACCACCCCGGCGGGAACCTGGATCACGCCGGCGAATCGCGCCATCTGGATACCGGCCGGGTGCTGGCACGAACACAAGTTCCACGGCACCACGCAATTTCACGGCGTCGCACTGGATCCCGGCCGTTACCGCCGCGGGCCGGCGGCGCCGGCAGTGCTGGCGGTCAGTCCGTTGATGCGCGAACTGATCATCGCGTGTTCGCGGGCCGACGGCACCGAAACCGCCGAGCATCACCGGATGCTGGCGGTCCTGCACGACCAGTTGCAAGCGACCAGCGTCGCGGAGCCGCTGTGGATTCCCACCCCCGTCGACCCCCGGCTGCGGAAAGCGTGCGCCTTGATCGCCGACAACCTGCGCGAGCCGTTGACGCTGCAACAGATCGGCCGCCGCGTCGGCGTCGGCCAGCGCACGCTGAGCCGATTGTTCAGCGACGAGCTGGCGATGACGTTCCCCCAATGGCGCACCCAAATCCGGCTGCAACACGCCCTCGTGTTGCTCGCCGATCGGCGCGATGTCACGTCCGTGGCATCCGAATGCGGTTGGGCCACAACCAGTTCCTTCATCGACACCTTCCGGCGGGCCTTCGGGCACACCCCGGGCCAGCTGGCCGGCAAGGCGCTCTAGCTACTTGGCGGGCTCGAGCACCTCGGCGCCGACGAACGGCACCAGCGCCTCGGGCACCCGCACACTGCCGTCGGGCCGCTGGTGGTTCTCCAGGATCGCCACCAGCCAGCGGGTGGTCCCCAGCGTGCCGTTGAGCGTGGCCGCGGTCTGCGGCTTGCCGTTCTCGTCGCGGTAGCGGGTGGACAGCCGGCGCGCCTGGAACGTGGTGCAGTTCGACGTCGACGTCAGCTCGCGATAGGTGCCCTGCGTGGGAACCCACGCCTCGCAGTCGAACTTGCGGGCGGCCGACGAGCCGAGATCGCCTGCGGCCACGTCGATCACCCGATACGGCACCTCGATGCGGGCCAGCATCTCGCGTTGCCAGCCCAGCAGCCGCTGGTGCTCGGCCTCGGCGTCGGCGGGCGTGCAGTAGACGAAGCCCTCGACCTTGTCGAACTGATGCACCCGGATGATGCCGCGGGTGTCCTTCCCATAGCTACCGGCCTCGCGGCGGAAACACGACGACCAGCCCGCGTACCGCAACGGGCCGGCGGACAGGTCCAGGATCTCGTTCCAGTGGTAGCCGGCCAACGGCACCTCCGAGGTGCCCACCAGGTAGAGGTCGTCAGCCTCGATGCGGTAGATCTCGTCGGCGTGGGCGCCCAGGAAGCCGGTGCCGGCCATCACCTCGGGGCGCACCAGCACCGGCGGGATCATCGGGGTGAAGCCGTTCTCGACGGCCACCCGCAGCGCCAGCTGCAGCAGGCCGAGCTGCAGCAGCGCGCCCTGACCGGTCAGGAAGTAGAACCGCGAGCCCGACACCTTGGCGCCGCGCTGCATGTCGATCAGACCCAGCGACTCGCCCAGTTCGAGGTGATCCCTGGGGTTTTCGAGCGCCGGGGGCTCGCCGACGATGTCGAGCACGGCGAAGTCGTCCTCCCCGCCGGCCGGGACCCCGTCGATGACGACGTTCGAGATGGCCATGTGCGCCGCGGTGAACGCCGTCTCCGCCTCGCTCTGGGCGACCTCGGCGGCCTTCACCTGCTCGGCCAGCTCCTTCGCGCGCGCCAGCAGCGCGGGCCGCTCGTCGGGCGACGCGGCGCCCACGCTCTTGCTGGCGGACTTCTGGTCGGCCCGCAGCGCGTCGGCGGAGGAGATGGCGGCCCGGCGCGCGGCGTCGGCCGACAGCAGCGCGTCTACCAGCGTCGGGTCTTCACCGCGGCTGAGCTGGGAGCGGCGCACGACGTCGGGGTCTTCCCGGAGCAGCTTCAGGTCGATCACGGCCCTGAGACTACTTTCACCGGCACCGGCCGACGGGCGCAGCATCCGCACCGGTCGGCTCAGGACTCACATCCGTAACTTTTGTCACGCACCACAGGTGGTCCTGTCAGAATGGACCCGATGTCGCAAGCGCCCGAGAAGGACCTTTCGGAAGCCCCCGCAGTCGAGACGCCCGCCGCCTCGACCGGTGAGCCGTCCGACCAGGCGTCCGCCTTCTTGTGGCCGCGCAGCCTGCAGGCCCGGGCGACCAGGCGGGCGCTGCTGCTGACCGCGCTCGGCGGCCTGTTGATCGCCGGGCTGGTCACCGCGATCCCGGTGAGCACCGAATCGGGACGGCTCCTCGACAGCAGCCCCGTGCGCAGCACCGGGGCCAAGAGCGACGCCGCCCTCAACCGCGCCTCCCGCGGGGAATGCCTGATGTGGCCCGACGCCACGCCGGAGTCGGCGAAGATCGTCAACTGCGGCGACGACCACAAGTTCGAGGTGGCCGATTCCATCGATATGCGGACGTTCCCGGGCTCCGAGTACGGGCCCAACGCCGCACCCCCGACACCGGCCCGCATCCAGCAGATCACCCAGGAGCAATGCGAGGCTTCCGTCCGTAACTACCTCGGGCTCAAGTTCGATCCGAACAGCAAGTTCACCGTCAGCCTGCTGTGGCCCGGCGACCGGGCGTGGCGCCAGTCCGGCGATCGCCGCATGCTGTGCGGCCTGCAACTGCCCGCCACGAACAACCAGCAGCAGGCGTTCAAGGGCAAGGTCGCCGACGTCGACCAGTCCAAGGTCTGGCCGGCCGGCACCTGCCTGGGTATCGATCCGGCGACCAATCAGCCGACCGATGTGCCGGTCGACTGCGCGGCCCCGCATGCGATGGAGGTCACCGGCACGGTCAACCTCGCCGAGAAGTTCCCCGACGCCCTGCCCGCCGAGCCGGATCAGGACGGCTTCATCAAGGATTCGTGCACCAAGATGACCGACGCGTACCTGGCGCCGGTGAAGCTGCGCACCACCACGCTGACGCTGATCTACCCCACGGTGCCGCTGTCCAGCTGGACGGCCGGCAGCCGCGAGGTGGCCTGCAGCATCGGCGCGACGCTGGGCAACGGGGGCTGGGCCACGCTGCTGAACAGCGCCAAGGGTCAGCTGCTGATCAACGGTCAGCCGCCGGTGCCGCCCCCCGACATCCCCGAAGAGCGGCTCACGATGCCGCCGATTCCGCTGCAGGTCCCGGCGCAGGCGCCGTCCAACCAGTCCACGACCGCGCCGGAGATCCCGCCGAACAATCAGCACCTGCCCGGGCAGCAACCCGTGGTGACGCAACCCCAGCAAGCGCCGCAACCCCAGCAGCCTCCCGCGCAGCAAGCCCCGCCGCCGGCGGACAACGGGGCACCGCCCGCCAACCCGGCGCCCGAGGCGCCACCGCCGCCGCCCCCGCCCGCCGCGCCTGCCGAGCCCCCGCCGGGGGGCTAGCCGGTGCCCGTGCGGATGGACCCGCGGCGCTTCGACGAACTGGTCTCCGACGCCCTCGACCTGATACCGCCCGGGCTGGCCGCGGCGATGGACAACGTCGTGGTGCTGGTCGAAGACCGCCATCCCGAGGACGCCGAACTGCTCGGGCTCTACGAAGGGGTGGCGCTGACCGAGCGCGACTCCGACTACGCCGGCGCGCTTCCGGACACCATCACCATCTACCGCGGGGCGCTGCTGGACGCGTGCGAGTCCGAGGCCGAGGTGGTCGAGGAGGTGGCGATCACGGTGATCCACGAAATCGCCCACCACTTCGGGATCGACGACGACCGGCTGCACGAACTGGGCTGGGCCTGACGGGCGCGGCGTCCCGGATTTGTCGGCGCCGGGTGCTATGAACGGCGTATGAGCACTGACTGCCGCGACTGCCGGGCAGGCTTAGATCACTGTCACGGCACCATCATTCACCACGCGCTGCACCGGTCGGAGTGCACGGAGCCGGACTGCTTTAGCCCCGAATTGTTGCCGCACGCCTTCGTCATCGACTGCGACGCCGTGGGCTGCGCCTGCACCGAAGTGATCGCGCTGGCCGTCTGATCGACGCCTCAGCCCATCGGGTCGGTGCTTGACCGCACCGCGTCCGCGACCGGGGTCGCCTCGGCCTCCGGATAAAAGGGCGGAGTCAACGTTCCCCAGCGCACGCAACTCCACCGGCCGTCGGTGATCGGGGTCAAGGCCACCGACTGGGCGTTGTCGAGGTGATTGTCGAGCGCGAAGTCGGCCTCCACGCCCGCCAGCACCGCGGCGGCCAGCCGGATCGCCGCGCCGTGGCTGACGACGACGATGTCGCCGTGGAAGTCGTGGTCGTCGAGGTAGCGCAGGCGCAGGTCGGTGAGCACCGGCACGTAGCGGTCCAACACGTCGTTGCCGGTCTCGCCGCCGGGTAGCGGCACGTCAAGCTCGCCGCGATGCCAGCGGTCGTAGATCGCGTTGAACTCCGCGACCGCCTCGTCGTCGTTGCGGTCTTCCAGCCGGCCGACCTGCACCTCGTGGATGCCGGGGACTTCGACGGCGGACATCGCGAGCTGGCCCGCGATCACCGCCGCGGTCTGCGAGGCCCGGGTGGCCACCGAGTGCGCGAGCATCGCCGGCCGGGCCGACCCGCGGGCGAACGCCCGGGCCTGGTCGCGGCCCAACGGAGTCAGCTCCGCCCCGGGCGGGCGTGTGTCGAGCCGGCGCTCGACGTTTCCGTAGGACTGGCCGTGACGCACCAAGATCAGGCGACCGCTCACCGTTGCGACCCCCCGGCGGGCTGTTCGGGCTTTCCGTCCCGGACCCGCTCCAGCCAGCGCAACGCCTCGTCGGCGGATGGCGGCAGCGCCCCGGCGGGTGAACCGGTCGGCCAAGATCCCAGGTATCGCACATCGGCACAACGACGGTGCAGCGCCTTGAGTGCCTCGGCGACGGCGTCGTCGTCGATGTGCCCCACGCAATCGGCGAAAAACCGGTAGGTGCCGAGTCCGGTTCTGGTCGGCCGGGATTCGATTCGGGTCAGGTCGATGCCACGGACGGCGAACTCGGCGAGCGCGGCCAGCAATGCGCCCGGCGCGTTGTCGATGCGCAAGACCACCGACGTCCGATCGGCTCCAGTGCGGGCCGGCGGGGGCCCCGGCAGCCCGACCAGCACGAAGCGGGTGCGGGCGTTGGGTTCGTCGATCACGCCGTCGGCCAGGGTGTCCAGCCCCCAGTGGGCGGCGGCCAGCGGCGAGGTCACCGCGGCGTCGACCCGACCCTCGGCCACCTGCTGGGCGGCGTCGGCGTTGGAGTAGGCCGGCCGCAGTTCGGCATCGGCCAGGTGGGCGGCCAGCCACTGCCGCACCTGGGCGGCCGCGACTCCGAAGGCGGCCAAGGTGCGCACGTCGGCGGCGCGGCATCCCCGTTTGACGACGATGCTGAACGCGACGTCCAGCGTCGTCTCGGCGAAAACCTGCAGCCGCGAGCCCATGGCCAGGCTGTCCAGCGTCGGCGTCACCGATCCGTCGATCGAGTTCTCGATCGGGACGCACGCGTAGTCCGCGGCGCCGCCGCGCACCGCGTCCAGGGCCGCGGAGGTGCTGTCGACCGGCAACGGCTGCACCCCGCCGGACCCCGGCGCGGGAACCAGCCCGGCGGCGGTGATCTGTCGCAGCGCCGCCTCGGTGAAGGTCCCTTCCGGACCGAGGTAAGCGATGCGGGCCACGTCCCAACCCTAGCGGCGCGCCCGACAGAAAACCCTTGCGACGCCAACCGACGTAAGTTAACTTAGGCTTACCTAAGCATAAGGATGAGAATGGTGTTACCGCAGAGCTGCCACGCCCCGACCACCGCCGAACGGATTCGCAGCGCGTGCGTGCGCGCCGGCGGCGCGCTCCTGGCGATCGAGCACGACGACCCGGTCCCCACGCCCGTGCATCACCTGATGGACGATGGCTTCTTCGCGCTGGCGCTGCCCGTCGACCGGGAGCGCGGGCGGCCCGCCGCGGGATCGCAGGCTCTGCTGGAGCTGACCGATTACGCGCCGCTTCCGCTGCGCGAACCGGTCCGTTCGCTGGTGTGGGTGCGCGGGCGCCTGCAGGAGGTGCCCCCGGGGGAGATCCTCACCACGCTCGACGCGATCGCCGCCGAATGCCCGAATCCGGCGTTGCTGGGCGTCGACACCCCGAGGTGTGCGCCCGCCGGCGGGCAAGAGCAGCGGTACACGCTGCTGCGGCTCGAGATCGCCTCGGTCGTGGTCACCGACGCGACCGGCGCGGAGCCGGTGGCCGTGGACGACCTCCTTGCGGCCCGGCCCGACCCGTTCTGCGAGCTCGAGTCGGGCCTGCTGCGGCACCTCGACGCCGCCCACAGCGACGTCATGGCGCGGCTGGTGTCCCGGCTGCCGGCGCCCCTGCGCCGCGGG
Source organism: Mycobacterium sp. WUMAC-067 (assembly GCF_020217485.1). Taxonomy (GTDB): domain Bacteria; phylum Actinomycetota; class Actinomycetes; order Mycobacteriales; family Mycobacteriaceae; genus Mycobacterium. Next base: position 68,114 of record NZ_JAEKMI010000006.1, read on the forward strand.
CACGTGCGACCGCTGGGGCTCGACCGCTACGGCGTGCGGTTCCGCGTCGAGGGCAACGACCGAGACCACGACGTCCGGCTGCCGTTCCACAAACCGGTGGACGACATGATCGGCCTGCGCCAGGCGATTCGGGTGCTGATGGGGTGCCCGTTCATCAACGGGCTGCGGGCGCGCGGCTAGCCGTCCTGACCTAGCCGACCGCGGCGTAGCGGCGCGGCGGGTCGCCGGCCACGTACGTTAACCGGGTGAACGGCGACCGCTCACCGCAGCGTCGGTGGCCCGCACGGCCGGGGCCGCCGGTCCCACCGCGCCCCGAGCCGCCGCAGGTGATGCGCCGCGACGGTGCCCCGCCGCCGTCGCCGACCACGCAGACCCAGCCGCTGCGCCGGGCGGTGCCCCCACCCCCGCCACGACCACGCGCGCCGAGCGCGCCCCGGAAGCGGCGCCGCTGGATCCGGACGGTGCTGTCGGCGCTGCTGGTGGGCGTGCTGCTGATCGGCGCGGGCGTCGTCGCCGGCGCCGTCTGGTTCGACACCAAGCTGCACCGCGAGCGGGTGCTCGCCGACTATGCCGAACGTCCCGGGCCCGGCCGCGGCACCAACTGGCTCATCGTCGGCTCGGACAGCCGCCAGAGCCTGAGCGCCGCGCAACAACAGGATTTGGCCACGGGCGGCGACATCGGTGACGGCCGCACCGACACGATCCTGCTGGTTCACGTGCCGGGCGTCGGGTCCGGGGTGCCGACGACGATGGTGTCGATACCCCGCGATTCCTTGGTGCCGATCCCGGACCACGGCAAGGACAAGATCAACGCGGCGTTCTCGATGGGTGGCGCGCGGTTGCTGGTGCGCACCGTGGAACAGGCGACCGGGTTGCGCCTCGATCACTACGCCGAGATCGGATTCGGCGGGTTCGCCGCGCTGGTGGACGCGCTCGGCGGGGTGACGGTGTGCCCGACGACCCCGATCGATGACCCGTTGGCCGGCATCGACCTGCCGGCCGGCTGCCAGACGCTCGACGGCCGGCACGCCCTCGGATACGTCAGGACGCGCGACACCCCGAGGGCGGATCTGGACCGGATGGTCAATCAGCGCCAGTTCATGGCCGAACTGCTGCATCGCGCCGCCAGCCCGGCGGTGTGGCTCAACCCTTGGCGTTGGTATTCGGTGCCGCGCGCGGCCGCCGGCGCCCTGACCGTCGACCAGGACGACCACGCGTGGGATCTGGCCCGGCTGGGGTGGGCGTTGCACGGGCCCACCGCCACCATGACCGTCCCGATCGGGGAGTTCACCACCGGTGACGCCGGCGCGGTGGTGGTGTGGAATCACGGGGAGGCCGGCCGGTTGTTCGACGCGTTGGCCGCCGACGCGCCGTTGCCGCCCCCCACGGCGGATGGCCAGTAGCAGCGGTCGAACTAGATGCTGACCTGCCCCGCCGAATCGCCCCGCAGCCACGCCTTGGTGCGGCCCGGGTGGTGGGTGGCCAGCCAGGCCACGCCGACGTCGCGGCAGAAATCGATGTCGTCGTAGTCGTCGACGTTCCAGCAGTAGACGGCCCTGCCCTGGGCGATGGCGCGGTCGGCCAGTTGCGGATATTCCTTCAACGTCGGCAGCGACGGCCCGACGGCGGTGGCGCCGACGGCGGTGGGCGCGCCGCTGGTCAGGTAGCGCGCGGTTTTGCCCAGCAGCACGGTGGGCAGTAGCGGCGCGGCCCGCCGGATCCGCCAGATCGCGGACGCCGAGAACGACATCACCACGGCGCGGGACCGATCGGCGGAGGCGGGCGCGGCGATGCCGAAACGGTGCAGCAGGGCCAGCAGCTTGGTCTCCACCAGCGAGCCGTACCGGACGGGGTGCTTGGTTTCGATGAAGAGCTTCACCGGCCGATGCCAATCCAGCACCAGCGAGACCAGCGCGTCGAGCGTCAGCAAACTGGTGTCGCCGTGGGCGCCGTCCTCGCGCCAGCTGTCGTGCCACGCCCCGTACTCGAGCTCGCGCAACTGAGCCAGTGTCATCGTGCTGACCAGGCCGGCTCCGGTCGAGGTGCGATCCAGCCGGCGGTCGTGCACACACACCAGATGCCCGTCGCGGGTCAACCGCACGTCACATTCGACGCCGTCGGCGCCCTCTTTGAGCGCGAGGTCGTAGGCGGCCAGCGTGTGTTCGGGGAGCGCGGCCGAAGCGCCGCGGTGGGCGACGACATACGGATGCCCGGCGAGCACCTCGTCGGCCCACGTCATATCCCTATGCTGCCGGTTCCTGCCCCTTGAACTCAACTGGGTCGGCCGAAGCCGGTGCGGCGGCACCGTCGTCGGGAACCATGACCCAGCGATGCGCGGGCCGCGCCACGGGTTTGCGATGGAAGCCTTCGAAAATGCGGGCGGTGGCGGCCAGGGTGGCGGCCGCGAGCAGGTAGGCGACGACCATCAGGACGGTGTTGTTGGCGATGCCCTGGGCGTCGGTGGCGAAGCTGGTCGCGATGGCGGCGATCGAGACGGCGTAGCTGCAGATCCACGCGAGCCACCACTGCAGGACGGGTCGGCGTAGCCGGGCCCAGTGGTCCTCGAGCAGGGCCAGCTCGATCACGTACACCGGGGCCCACAGCAGATTGGCCAGCGGCACGACGCAGCCGGCCCACAGTGCCCGCGTGGAGCGCGGTTCGGGCAGCCCGTGATGGGCGAACACGGCGGCACGCCGCGCGATCATCCAACGGATCAACAGCACGCCCGACGCGATCACCGCCGCGCCCGCGCCCACGCTGGCGAGCACGCCGAGCCAGTCGGCGGCGAGGGCCACCCACGAGTTCAGCAAGGTGTTCCGGTTGATGACCAGCAGCACGTAGCGGACGACGTAAACCAGGGCGGCGATGCTGAGGACCAGCACGCTCACGAATGAGGTGGTGCGGATGATCTGCCCCGACGGGCCCGGCGGCGCGCCGGCTTCGGCGACGGCGGGCGCCTGTTCAACGCGGTCCGCCAAGCCCCAACGCGGTATCACCGCGTAGCGCGGCGTGGGCCCGAGGGGGCGCCGGCCGTGTCTGGCCGGTGGCGCGGCGCCGGGACGCACCGCTATCCAGCGATAGCCGGGCGGCAGCCGCGGCGGGGTGCGCTGCCACCCGGGAGACCGTTGCGGTTGTCCGGCCGGGGGCGGGGCGCCCGCCGAGCCCCATCGCGGGTCGGTGGGCGCGGACTGCGGCAGGGGCGCCATGAGGGCGCCGTGGCAGCGGGGGCACCACTCGCGTTGCCGGTCGCGCACGTTCCAGCGGGTGCCGCACTGGGAGCACACCTGGATCACCGGACCAGACTAGCGCCGCGACGATGCGGGCCGCGGAACGCGGGCCGTTGAGGAGCGGCGCAATCCAGCCCCGCCGCCGCGTGGGCAACGTCATCGGCCGCCGCTGGCTATCCACAGTTTCCACAGGTTTATCCACATACACCCAGGGGGTACAGGAAACCATCGCTACTGCCTCTGGCGCCGAGCCGCGCAGCCACTGTGGATAACGTCGCGGTGTTCTACGCATGTCACAGACGGCTCAAATCCGCCGCCGAGCGAAATGGATTGCCTCGCTAAGCATCGGCGCGCAGCCCCGCCTATTGCGGCCACAGACCTCCCGACTATCGATAACCCGCAGCTCAGAGCCTTATTTTCGCAACACCGTCACAAAGCGCTATGATCGCGTTCGCGAAAGTGTTTGTGACTCACCTCACTCACAGCGAGGTGAACCGGGGGGTGGAAGGCGATTGATGGCCACGCATTCGTTCGGTCCGGGCTCACCGGCCGCGTCGAAGTCGTATTGCGGCTCGCCCGCGTGGAATCACAGCTACACCATCGCGGCGCTGCGCGCGGGATTGATCGCGTTGGCGCTACTGGCGGTGCTCGCGGTCATCGTCTTGTTCTGAACTGAATCCGAGCGGGTATTCGCCTTGCGGCTCAACAAGGGTCATTCTTGCGGTGCGCGCGCTCATGGAGCAGGGTTGATAACGGCCGGCCGCCGTGAGGCGGCCCGCGCGACTGAGCGTCAAGACGATAATCGAAGAAAGGAACGCCGTGGCTGAATACACCCTGCCCGACTTGGACTGGGACTATGCAGCGTTGGAACCGCACATCTCAGGTCAGATCAACGAGATCCACCACAGTAAGCACCACGCCACCTACGTCAAAGGCGTGAACGACGCTCTGTCCAAGCTCGAAGAGGCCCGTGCCAACGAGGATCACGCTGCGATCTTCCTGAACGAAAAGAACCTGGCCTTTCACCTGGGCGGCCACGTCAACCACTCCATCTGGTGGAAGAACCTGTCGCCGGACGGTGGGGACAAGCCGACCGGCGAATTGGCCGCCGCGATCGACGACGCCTTCGGATCCTTCGACCGGTTCCGCGCGCAGTTCAGCGCGGCGGCCAACGGCCTGCAGGGGTCGGGCTGGGCGGTGCTGGGCTACGACACCCTCGGCAGCCGGCTGCTGACCTTCCAGCTCTACGACCAGCAGGCCAACGTTCCGCTGGGCATCATTCCGCTGCTGCAGGTCGACATGTGGGAGCACGCCTTCTACCTGCAGTACAAGAACGTCAAGGCGGACTACGTCAAGGCGTTCTGGAACGTGGTCAACTGGGCCGACGTGCAGAAGCGGTACGCCGCCGCGACCTCGAAAACCCAGGGCCTGATCTTCGGCTGACTTTCATTTCGATCGGCAGGGGCGTCGCGCGGATTGCGCGGCGCCCCAGTCGTTTGTCCGGCCCGAATCGGCCGGGTGTGAAGATCTGCGACGCTGACCGTGTCGTGTTGCACGGCGCCTAATCCGCAGGCATTCTTAATTATTCGGACTACCAGTGTGGTTATTCCCAACGGAGGCGTCGCGCGGAGGTCGAGATGGAGACTGGGTCGGACCGACCTATCGGGGTTTCCCCGTTCCATTCCCGCGGCGCCCTGAAGGGGTTCCTGATCTCCGGACGTTGGCCGGACTCGACGAAAGAGTGGGCCCAGCTCCTCATGGTCGCGGTCAGGATCGCGTCCTTGCCCGGATTGCTGTCCACCACAACGGTGTTCGGCGCCCGCGAGGAACTGCCCGACGAACCCGAGCCGGACACCGTCGGCCTGGTGCTGGCCGAGGGCACGGTTTTTGGTGAATCAGCTATCCAGCCGGGCTATTTCGCCGACCATCAGCCCCCCGCGCTGCTCATGCTGCACCCGCCGTCGGAAACCACGCCGTCGCTGCCCGAATGCACGGGGGCGGCATCGGGATGCGTATTGCTGCCCGGATTGCCCTACCTCGGCCTGGAACACCGGGCGGCTTGGGTGGAAGCAGAAGCCGACGGCACCATCACCTCGATGGTGAGCCGGGTCGGCATCGACCCGATCAGCCATCCCGACACGGCAATCCTGGCGATGCTTCTCGCCGCATAGCGCCAACGCCGGGCACACCGCGGCGGCGCGAATCGCGATTCACCCTTCCGGTGGGGGCGTCGTCCTTCGCGCTCGCGGCGATGCGCGACCACCCCGGCCTCTCGACCGTCACGTCGGGCCGCGGTCACCGGTGGACGGGCCCCGGATGACCGCCACCTTGGCGGCGCCGGCTAAGTTAACGACCCCTCGACCATCGGTGTCCGCCAGGCGACCGACGGGTTTCGGCGCGTCCTCGACGGTCTCGTTTCGCGCCCGGCAGCAAATGACGTGCCAGATCGGGCCGGCGCGTGGGCCCGTTGCGGTGCAATCGCCCAGCACAGCTCGGGTGTTCACCGTGACTCCCGCGAGGCGGCCCGCCCGCCACTTCGGGACGGGTGTCCGATTCTGCGGATAACCTGTGAGTTCCGTGGATTTTGTGGACACCCCAGCGAATCAGTTAGACGCTCGTCAAGTGGGGAGTTGGTGAGCGTCAGCTGTGCCGTTCGGGAATCCTTCGGGGTTTGCACCTGGTTAGCCTTACCAAGCCTCGCTACCATGATCAGCAAATACACCTAGGTAATCGTTAGCTTCTACAGCCCAGTGGAGGTCATATCAATGAGCACGACGTTCGCTGCTCGCCTGAACCGCCTGTTCGACACGGTGTATCCGCCTGGACGCGGTGCGCACACCTCCGCGGAAGTGATCGCGGCGCTCAAGGCGGAGGGCATAACGATGTCGGCTCCGTACCTGTCCCAGCTGCGTTCCGGCAACCGCACCAACCCGTCCTCGGCGACGATGGCCGCCCTGGCCAACTTCTTCCGCATCAAGCCGGCCTACTTCACCGACGACGAGTACTACGAGAAGCTCGACAAGGAATTGTCGTGGCTGGCCACGGCGCGCGACGACAATGTGCGTCGCATCGCGATGCGCACGGCGGAGTTGTCCCCGGAGGCGCAGCGCGAGGTCATGGAGCGGGTCAACGAGCTGCGCCGCGCGGAGCACCTGGACGCATAGCCGCCGCCCGGGCCTCACATCGACCGGCCGGGGCCCGGCGGCCAGCCCTGGGGAGCTGACGCCCGCCCATTCCGATTAGGGTTGGCAAACGGATCGCGAACGCGACAGCGTGAGACGACGATTGCCAGCGAGATACCGGGAGGCGGCCGGGAATGGGCCTGTTCGGCAAGCGAAAGAGCCGCGCGACGCGTCGCGCCGAAGCCCGCGCGATCAAGGCCCGCGCGAAGCTCGAGGCCAAGCTGGCCGCCAAGAACGAGGTGCGGCGCGCCAAATCCGCGCAGCGGGCCGAGAATAAGGCGCTGCGGGCTCAGATCAAGGCGCAACGCGACAGCGACCGCAATGCGCTGAAAGTCGCTGAGGCCCAACTCAAGGCGGCCCGGGAGGGCAAGATCTTCTCTCCGGCACGGATCCGCCGCGTGCTCACGGTGGCGCGGCTGCTCGCGCCGATCCTCACCCCGGTGATCTACCGGTTGGCCGTCTCGGCGCGCGCGCTGATCGATCAGCGCCGCGCGGACCAGCTCGGGATCCCGCTGGCACAGATCGGCCAGTTCTCCGGACCCGGAGCCCAGCTGTCGGCTCGAATCGCCGGGGCGGAAAAGTCGCTGCGGACGGTGCAGGACAAGAAACCCAAGGACGCCGAGACCAAGGCGTTCGTGGCGGCCATCTCCGAGCGGCTCGCCGATCTGCCGGCGGCGATCACCGCCGCGGAGAATCTGCCCGCCGCCCGTCGTCGGGCGGCCCACGCCGCGATCTCGTCGCAGCTCGAAGGCATCGAGGCCGACCTGATGGCCCGCCTCGGGTTGAGCTGACCGACCGCACGAAAGGCAACCTCCTCCCATGTCCATCCACGGCAGGTGGATCTCGCGCATCCTGATCGCGGTCGGCGTCATCGTCGTCCTGGCTTTCGGGTCGGCCCTGCAGACCCCGACCGCGTGGGCGCACGTCCACGCCAGCAGCGACAACGCGGTGCGCGGTGCCATGGCCCTCGTGACCTTCCAGGTGCCCAACGAGTCGAACACCGGGGCCGCCACCACCGCCCTGAGCGTCGCCCTCCCCGACGTCGCATCGGCGCGCACCGAAAGCATGCCGGGCTGGACCGCCAGGCTCGACCGTGACGCGGCATCCGGTGCCGTCCGCTCGGTGACCTGGACGGCCGCGCCCGGCGGGGGAATCGCCCCCGACCAATTCGCGCTGTTCCGGTTGTCGGTGAAGCTGCCGGACACCGACACCGTCAGCTTCCCGGCCACCCAGTCCTACGCCGACGGGACCGTCGTGAAATGGGATCAGGCGCCGGTGCCCGACGGCGGCGAGCCGGAACACCCGGCGCCCATGCTCACCCTGGCCGCGGCGGCACCCCACCACCATCACGCGACGCCCAACCCGGTGACCGAACCCGCGCGGCCCCACGCGGCCGACAACACCGCGCGGTGGCTGGGTGGCGCCGCGCTGGTGGTCGCGGCGCTGGGTGTCGCGATCGCCGTGATCCGCCGACGCCCATGAAACGGCTGGCGGTCGGCGCGAGCGTCAGCGCCCTGTTGGCGGTTGCCCTGCTCACCGCCCCGGTGGCGTCGGCGCACGCCACGCGGGTGGCCACCGACCCCGCGGCCAATGCGGTGCTGGCGTCCGGTCCGCAGCGGGTCAGCGCGACCTTCAACGAGCAGTTGCAGACCACGTTCGCCGCGATGACGGTGGTCGGGCCGGACGGCAATGTGTGGTCCGACGGCCAGCCCACCGTGGCGGGTGCGGTGGTCAGCGTCGCCCTGCGCCCGCTGGGACCGTCCGGGACGTACACGGTGAACTACCGGGTGACCTCGGCGGACGGCCACGTGGTGTCGGGGTCCTGGTCGTTTCAGCTCACGGTGTCGGGCACCGGCACGCCCGGGCCGCCCGCCGCCGGCGGCGGTGACGGCGGTGTCGTCCCCGTCTGGCCGTTCGTGGCGGCCGCGGTGGCGCTCGTTGCGGGCGGCGCGTGGTGGGCGGTGCGGCACAGGCGGTGATCGAGGCGCCGGGACGCGTGCTGGCATGATGGGGTCGAGATCCCTGAGCTAGGGAAACGACGACAGAGGAAGCTCAAGGAGCGGCCGCATGGCAGACCCGCAGGACCCCACCGACAGCGCGCCCGACGGCGCCGGCAATCCGCCGGAAAAGAAACCGCCCGCCAAGGCGGCGAAAAAGACCGCGAAGGCGCCGGCCAAGAAGGCACCTGCGAAAAAGGCGCCCGCCAAGAAAGCGCCCGCGAAGAAGTTGCCCGCGAAGAAAGCGCCGGCCCAGAAAGCCGAACCCACACCCCCGAAACCGCCCGAGCCGCCATCCGGCGTGCAGCAGCGAGCGGAAACCAACGGCGACCTCACGGCCGCCGCTAAAGACGCTGCGGCACAGGCGAAGTCCACCGTGGAAGCCGCCAACAACCCGGTCTCGCCCGCTGCCGCGGGCCCCGCGGTGGCGCAATCCCCGGTGCCGCTGATCGTGGCGCTGGCCGTCAGCCTGCTGGCCATCCTGCTCATCCGCCAGCTGCGCCGCCGCTGAGCACGCAGGCGGCTAACGTGTCAGAAGTGACGGTGTCGTTCCAACCGACCGCCGACCTCGTCGACAGCATCGGTCCCGACGTGCGCAGCTGCGATACCCAGTTCCGCCAGCTCGGCGGGCGGGCCGAGTTCGCGGGGCCGATCAGCACCGTGCGCTGCTTTCAAGACAACGCGCTGCTCAAGTCGGTGCTCTCGGAGCCGGGTGACGGCGGCATCTTGGTGATCGACGGCGGCGGCTCGCTGCACACCGCGCTGGTCGGCGACGTCATCGCCGAGCTCGCCCGCTCCAACGGCTGGGCCGGGCTCATCGTCAACGGCGCGGTGCGGGACTCCGCCGCGCTGCGGGGGATGGACATCGGCATCAAGGCGTTGGGCACCAATCCCCGCAAGAGCACCAAGACCGGCGCCGGAGAACGCGACGTCGAAGTCGCCCTGGGCGGTGTGACGTTCGTGCCGGGCGAGATCGCCTACAGCGACGACGACGGGATCGTCGTCGTCGCCGCAGACCGCTAAACCGCTACCGGCGCACGCTTTTTCGCGAACTCCAGACCCTCGTCGTCGACCTTGCCGCGCCGGATCGTGCGCATGTCGACGAAGTAGTTCTGCTTGAGCCGCCACGGCGCCCGCGACCCCGACTTGGGCAGCAGATGCATCGAACGCCGGAAGTAGCCGGGGGTGAAGTCCATGAACGGCAGCTCGTCGACCGCGTCGCCCGGGTGCTGCGGCTCGACGAAGTCAAAGCCCTTGGCGTCCATGTAGTTCAGCAAGCGGCAGACGAATTCGGAGACCAGGTCGGCCTTCAGCGTCCAGGACGCGTTCGTGTAGCCGAAGGTGATCGCGAAGTTGGGCACGCCGGAGAACATCAGGCCCTTGTAGGTCATCAACGAGGTCAGGTCGATGTCCTCGCCGTTGCGGGTCGGCTTCACCCCGCCCAGCAACTGCATGTTCAATCCCGTTGCGGTGACGATGATGTCGGCCGCCAACTCCTCACCCGAGGTGAGCTTGATGCCGGTCTTGGTGAACCGGTCGATGGTGTCGGTCACGACATCGGCCTTGCCATGCCGGATGGTCCGGAAGAAGTCCCCGTCGGGCGCCAGGCACAGCCGCTCGTCCCAGACGTTGTAGCGCGGCCCGAAGTGCTTCTCGACGTCGTAGCCCTGCGGCAGGCGCCGCTGCGCCATCGTCATCAACGTCTTGCGCATGTAGGCCGGGGCCTTGCGGGACAGCTGGTACTGGAAGGTGCTGAACGCGATGGCTTTCCAGCGGTTGGCCATGTGCGCGAGGCGCTCGGGCAGCAGCCGGTTGGCCTTCTCGGCGAAGGGATCGACCCCGGGCAGCGACCCGATGTAGGTCGGCGAGCGCTGCAGCATCGTCACGTGCCCCGCGCCCGAGTTCACCAGGGCGGGAATCAGGGTGATCGCGGTCGCACCGGATCCGATGACGACGATGCGCTTGCCCGCGTAGTCGAGGTCCTCGGGCCAGTGCTGCGGATGCACGATGGTGCCGCCGAAGTCGTCCGAGCCTTCGAAGGTGGGCGAGAACCCCTCGTCGTAGTTGTAGTAGCCGGTGCAGGCGAACAGGAACGAACAGGTCATCTCGCTCGTGCCGCCGTCGTTCTCGACGGTCAGCGTCCAGCGGTTGTCGTCGTCGGACCAGTCGGCGGCCACCACCCGGTGGTTGTAGCGGATGTGCGACTCGATGCGGTTCTCGACCGCGGCCTCCTTGATGTAGGCCTTGATCGACGCGCCGTCGGCGATCGACTTCGCCGAACGCCAGGGCTTGAACCGGAAGCCGAGGGTGAACATGTCCGAGTCGGATCGGATGCCCGGGTACTTGAAGAGGTCCCAGGTGCCGCCGAGGTCGGCGCGGCGCTCCAGGATGGCGTAGCTCTTGGTCGGGCAGCGTTCCTGCAGGTGCCAGGCCGCGCTCACGCCGGAGATGCCGGCGCCCACGATGAGGACGTCAAGGTGCTCAGTCATACGGCCACGTTATCAACACCGTGTTGAATCGGTCAACACCGTGTCGAAACTCTCGACGCCGTGTAAAGTAGCGGCCGTGACTACCGTCGGTTCCGCCCGCACCCACCGGGGCAGGCGCTCGGCGCGCCCGTCCGGCGACGACCGTGAACTGGCCATTTTGACCACCGCCGAACGGTTGCTGCAGGAACGCGCGCTCGCCGACATCTCCGTCGACGACCTCGCCAAGGGGGCCGGGCTGTCCCGGCCGACGTTCTACTTCTATTTCCCGTCCAAGGACGCGGTGCTGTTCACCCTGTTCGAGCGGGTGATCATGGAGGCAGACTCCGCGCTGGAGTCGCTGGTCGCCAGCCCGCCCGCCGACCTGAAAGCGTTGTGGCGCATCGGGATCAACGTGTTCGTCGAGACCTTCGGCACACATCGCGCGGTGTCGCTGGCCGCCGATGCCGCGCGCACCAACAAGGACGTCGGCGAACTGTGGTCACGCTTCATGCAGAAATGGGTCGACCACATCACCACCGTGATCGAAGCCGAGCGCGCCCGCGGCGCGGCGCCGGTGACACTGCCGGCGCGCAACCTGTCCGCGGCACTGAACCTGCTCAACGAAAAGGTCATGCTCAGCGCGTTCGCCGACGGGCGACCGTCGGTGCCCAGCGAGCAACTGCTCGACACGCTGGTGCACATCTGGGTCAGCAGCGTCTACGGCGAGGCCTGCTGAAACGGGCTTGTCGGCGCCTCGTGCGAACATATGTTCGTGCGGTGCGATGCGTCCATCCTGCACGCGGACCTGGATTCCTTCTACGCGTCCGTCGAACAGCGCGACGACCCGACCCTGCGCGGCCGCCCGGTGATCGTCGGCGGCGGGGTGGTGCTGGCCGCGAGCTACGAGGCCAAGGCCTACGGCGTGCGCACGGCCATGGGCGGGGCGCAGGCGCGGCGGCTGTGCCCGGCCGCCGTGGTGGTGCCGCCGCGGATGAACGCCTACAGCCGCGCCAGTGACGCCGTCTTCGAGGTGTTCCGTGATTGCACCCCGATCGTGGAGGCGCTGTCGGTGGACGAGGCCTTCCTCGACGTCGGCGGGCTGCGCCGGGCCAGGGGCACGCCGGTGGCGATCGCCGAGCGGTTGCGCGCCGACGTGCGCGAGCGGGTCGGGCTGCCGATCACCGTCGGGATCGCTCGGACGAAGTTCCTCGCCAAGGTCGCCAGCCAGGAGGCCAAGCCCGACGGGCTGCTGCTGGTGCCGCCCGATCAGGAGCTGACGTTTCTGCGGCCGCTGCCGGTGCGCCGGCTGTGGGGCGTGGGCGCGGTGACGGCCGAGAAGCTGCACGCGCACGGCATCGTGACCGTCGCCGACGTCGCCGAGCTCAGCGAGTCGACGCTGGGCTCGATGGTGGGCGGCGCGATGGGCCGTCAGCTGTATGCGCTGTCCCGCAACATCGACCGTCGGCGAGTCACCACCGGCGTTCGCCGCCGCTCCGTCGGCGCTCAGCGGGCGCTGGGCCGCTCCGGTAACACTATGTCGCCCAACGAGATCGACGCCGTGGTGGTCAACTTGATCGACCGCATCACCGGCCGCATGCGCGCGGCCGGGCGCACCGGGCGCACGGTGGTGCTGCGGCTGCGCTTCGACGACTTCACCCGCGCGACCCGGTCACACACCCTGCCGTGGGCCACGTCGTCCACCGCCCCCATCCTGGCCGCCGCCCGGCGGCTGGTAGCGGGCGCCGCACCGATGATCGCGCAACGCGGCCTGACGCTGGTGGGCTTCGCGGTGTCGGGCATCGACCGCAGCGGCGCCCAGCAGCTGATGCTGCCGTTCGGCGACTCGAACCGCCGCACGGCCGGCGACGACATCGACGCGGCCATCGACCGGGTGCGGGATCGGTACGGCAAGTCCGCCCTGACGCCCGCGGTTTTGGTCGGCCGCGATCCGGGCTTCGAGATGCCGCACCTGCCCGACTGACGGGTTGTCGGTGTTTTCACTAATAATTCAATTATTCTTTGCCACATGCCTTTTCGATGATTTGAGGTTGATTTGAATCAGCCTCGCGACGCCGCCTGTGCGGCGGCCCGCTTGTTAGGTTGGCGAAAACCCGACCTCGAAAGTGAGCAACTGAATCCGATGCCGCCGCACCAATCCCGCGACACCGGCCTGCCCCGCGAGGGTCTCCTGCTCGGTTACAGCGCGTTACTCGCCCTATCCGCGGGCTTCGTCAACTCCGTGGCGCTGCTGATCTTGGCGGTGCCCGTCGGCAATCTGACCGGGATCACCACCCAGCTGGGCATGAACACGGCCAACCCCTGGCTGTACGAAGGACACGTGCTCGGCGCGATCTTTCTGGGCTTCCTGATGGGAGCGACCATAGCGGGGGCGATCCTCGCACCCACCGATGCTCTTGCGGGCCCGCGCCACGCCGCCGTGCTCTTCCTCGAGGCAGGCTTGCTCGTGCTAGCCGCGGTCGGGGTCGAGGAGACCGCCGTCAGGGCACAGATCGACGCCCTGGGCATCGAGCAGACCGCGGTGCAGGCGCTGTTCGCCGCCGCGGCGCTCGGCCTGCAAAACGGGATGACATCGAGCTTTCGCGGAATGGCGATCCGCACCACGCATTTCACCGGAACCATTACCGACCTCGGGCTGATCCTCGGTCGCAGCCGGGTACACGGAATCAAGAACTGGAAAACGGCGATCCTGGCGACCACCCTGGTGTTATTCCTCGGCGGCGGTGTGGCCGGGATCATGTTCGGGGCCCAGTTGGGGGGTTACGCGTTGCTCATCCCGGCCGCGATTTGCGCGACCGTCGGCGCCGCCAACCTGCTGCAGGGCGCCGGCCGCAGCGACGCACCGGTTCCCGAGCGCGCCGAACCGGTGCAGGTCTGAGTGGCGTCTCAATTCGCGCCGGTCCACTCCAGCAGCCGCTCGGCCGGCCAGGTGTTCACGATGCGGTCGGCGGGAACCCCCGCATCCAGCGCGCGCTGGGCGCCGTAACCGAGGAAGTCCAGTTGGCCGGGCGCGTGGGCGTCGGTGTCGATGCTGAACACGCAACCGATCTCCAGCGCCAGGTTGAGCAGGCGGGTCGGCGGGTCGCGCCGCTCGGGCCGCGAGTTGATCTCCACCGCGGTGCCGGACTCGCGGCAGGCCGTGAACACGGCCTCGGCGTCGAACTTGGACTCCGGCCGGATGCCGCGGTTTCCGGACACCAGCCGACCGGTGCAGTGGCCGAGCACGTCGGCGTGCGGGTTTTCGACCGCGCGCACCATGCGCCGGGTCATCGCGGCCGAATCCATCGACAACTTGGAGTGCACGCTGGCCACCACGACGTCGAGGCGTTCCAGCAGTTCGGGTTCCTGGTCCAGGCTGCCGTCGTCGAGGATGTCGACCTCGATCCCGGTGAGGATGCGCATCGGCGCGAACTTCTCCCGCAGCCGGTCGATCACGTCGAGCTGCTTGCGTAACCGCTCCGGCGACAGACCGTTGGCGATGGTCAGCCGCGGCGAATGGTCGGTCAGCGCACAGTATTCGTGGCCCAGCGCCGCCGCCGCGGCCATCATCTCGTCGATGGGCGCCGAGCCGTCCGACCAGTTGGAGTGCAGGTGCAGATCGCCGCGCAGGGCGGCACGAATGTCACCGCCACCGAGATCTTGTGCGGTGGAACGCAATTCGACCAGCAGGTCGGGTTCTCGGCCGGACCACGCCTGGTCGATGACCTTGGCGGTTTTGGGGCCGATTCCCGGCAGCGACTGCCAGCTGTTGGCCTGACCGTGGCGTTCCCGCGCCGCGTCGTCGAGGCCCTCGATGATGTCGGCCGCGTTGCGGTAAGCCATCACGCGTCGGGGGTCGTGACGGCTCCGGTCCTTGTAGTAGGCGATCTGCCGCAGGGCCGCTACCGGATCCATGACTCCAGTGTGCCCCGCGGTGGCTACAGCAGTTGGCCGACGACGAACCCGGCGAGCAGCACACCGAACCCGCCGATCTCGCCGACGATGAGTGCGGCCATCGCCAGTTCGGTGCGCCGGTCGGCGTTTTCGAACTGGTTGACGGTGTCGCGCCGGGCCCCGTGGGTGATGTAGGCGGCGATGGCCGCCACGAAGAAGAAGACGACGACCCCCGCCGCCACCAGGTTCACCCACACCGGCCAGGCGCTCAGTTGCACGAAGACGGCGAGCAGCAGCGTCGCGAACGAATACAGCAGCGCCGCGCGGTGCGCGATGTCGACGTAGGGATGCGCAAGGTGATTCTCGGAGGTCATCATCCCGCGGTATTTCCAGATGCCGAGCACGAGCGCGAGCAGAAAGATCAGGCCCGCCGCCAGCAGGGTGACCTTGGTGTCGATTCCCAAGGAGCAACAAGGACAGTTCATAGCGTGGCTGAGTTTAGTTGCCCTTCATAAACGACGACTAACGTCGTCGGCATGCGTTTCGCGTTCAAGACTTCCCCGCAGAGCACCACCTGGGCACAGATGCTGGCCGTCTGGCAGGCGGCCGACGACATCGACGTCTACGAGTCCGGGTGGACGTTCGACCACTTCTATCCCATCTTTTCCGACAGCAGCGGGCCCTGCCTGGAGGGTTGGACGACGCTGACGGCGCTGGCGCAGGCCACCACGCGGTTGCGGCTGGGCACCCTGGTCACCGGCATCCACTACCGCCACCCCGCGGTGCTGGCCAACATGGCGGCCGCCCTCGACATCATTTCGAACGGGCGACTCGAGCTGGGTATCGGCGCCGGCTGGAACGAAGAGGAATCCGGCGCCTACGGCATCGAGCTGGGCAGCATCAAGGAACGCTTCGACCGCTTCGAGGAGGCGTGCGAGGTGCTGACCAGCCTTTTGACCACCGACTGCACCGATTTTCAAGGCAGGTTCTACCAGCTCAAGGGCGCCCGCAACGAGCCCAAGGGGCCGCAGCGCCCGCACCCCCCGATCTGCATCGGCGGCAGCGGAGAGAAGCGCACCCTGCGGATCACCGCCCGCTACGCCCAGCACTGGAACTTCGTCGGCGGTCCGCCCGACGTTTTCGCGCACAAGCGTGACGTCCTCGCCGCGCACTGCGCGGACATCGGTCGCGATCCGAAGGAGATCACGCTCTCGGCCCACCTGCGCCTGGAGCCGGATCTCGACTACGGGAAGGTTGTCGAGGACGCGGCCGGACTCGCCGCCGAAGGGCTCGACCTCGGGATCGTCTATCTGCCCCCGCCGCACGACCCCGCCGTGCTGGAACCGCTCGCCGAGGCGATCCGCGACTCGGGGTTGCTGGACCGATAACACCGATTGTGGGGCAGTCCGCGGTGCTCAGGCGAAAAATCCCGGCGACGGCCGTCGAGCAAACCCGCCGAGCGCCCTCGGGCGCGCCGGCTGGGCGCTCACGCGCCGAAGAGCAGCAGATCCTGGGCGGTTACCAGCCGCTCGTGCTTGGCTGGGAACTCGCGACTTTTTACCGGGTGACGCAACCATGACCAGGCCATTCGCCCCATCCGCGTCCGGGGTACTGGGTGGATATGCACAAGAACCACTCCTGCGATCGGTCCGTCCATCCGGGAAACAGTGTGACCCCCCTGTGAGCGGGCTCACAGAGGATTATTAGACACCCGCCGCCTGGCAAACTGAAGCAGACGCGCCGAACGAACCCGGCCGTGTTTCTGGTGTGGCTGGTGTTACTACTGAAGCGGTACCGCGGTGGGCTTGATGGGCGCCGGCAGCGCGGTGGAACCCATCATGAAGCGGTCGGCCGCGGCCGCGGCCGCCCTGCCCTCAGCAATCGCCCAGACGATCAATGACTGGCCGCGACCCATGTCCCCGGCTACGAAGACGCCCGGAACCGACGTCTCGAAGTCGGCGCCGCGCGCGACGTTGCCGCGCTCGGTGAGCTTGACCCCGAGTTCGGTGAGCAGCCCCTCCTTCTCGGGCCCCACGAATCCCATCGCCAGCAACACCAGATCGGCCTCGAGTTCGAACTCGGAACCCTCCACCTTGACGAACTTGCCGTCCTCCATGGTGACCTCGTGCGCCTTGAGCGCCTTCACGCGACCGTCGTGGCCGACGAACTCCTCGGTGTTGACGGAGAACACCCGCTCGCCGCCCTCTTCGTGCGCCGCGGAGACCCGGTACATCAGCGGGTAGGTCGGCCACGGGGTGGACGGGGCGCGCGTCTCGGGTGGGCGCGGCATGATCTCGAACTGGTGCACCTCGGTGGCGCCCTGCCGGTGCACGGTGCCCAGGCAGTCGGCGCCGGTGTCACCGCCGCCGATGATGATGACCTTCTTGCCTCTGGCGGTCAGCGGCGGTTGCCCGTCGGCATCGACCTCGCCCTCGCCGAGGTCGCCCGACGCCTGCCGGTTGCCCCAGGGCAGGAACTCCATCGCCTGGTGGATGCCGTCCAATTCCCGTCCGGGAACGGGCAGATCGCGCCAGGCGGTCGCACCGCCGGCCAGCACCACCGCGTCGAAGTCGGAGCGCAGCTGCTCGGCGGTGATGTCGACCCCGACGTTGACGCCCGCCCGGAATTCGGTTCCCTCGGCCCGCATTTGGTCCAGCCGGCGGTCGAGGACTCGCTTCTCCATCTTGAATTCCGGGATGCCGTAGCGCAGCAGCCCGCCGATACGGTCGGCCCGCTCGAAGACGGTGACGCTGTGGCCCGCGCGGGTCAGCTGCTGGGCGGCGGCCAGGCCCGCGGGTCCGGAACCGACGACGGCGACCTTCTTCCCGGTCAGCTTCTCCGGCGGCAACGGCCGCACCCAGCCCTCGTCGAAGGCCTTGTCGATGATCTCCAGCTCGATCTGCTTGATCGTCACCGGATCCTGGTTGATGCCGAGCACACAGGCCGGCTCACAGGGCGCCGGGCACAACCGACCGGTGAAGTCCGGGAAGTTGTTGGTGGCGTGCAGCCGTTCGATCGCCGCCTGCCACTGGTCCCTGCGGACCAGGTCATTCCACTCCGGAATCAGGTTGCCCAGCGGGCAACCGTTGTGACAGAACGGAATACCGCAGTCCATGCAACGGGTCGCCTGCTCGCGCAGGGTCTCGTTGTCGAATTCCTCGTAGACCTCACGCCAGTCGCGCAACCGCAGCGGGACGGGCCGGCGCTTCGGCAATTCCCGGTGCGTGTATTTCAGGAAGCCGCTCGGATCAGCCATGGGCGGCCGCCATGATCGCCTTGTCGACATCGGCGCCGTCGCGTTCCGCGTCGGCGATGGCCTGCAGCACCCGCTTGTAGTCGCGCGGCATCACCTTGGCGAAATGCCGCCGCTGTTGCGGCCAGTCACCCAGAATGCGCTGGCCCACAGCGGAGTCGGTGGCATCCACGTGTGCCTGGATCATGCCTTGCAACCACTCGTTGTCATCGTCATCCAAGCTCTCGAGCTCGACCATCTCTTCGTTGAGATTTCCTGGCAATTCGCCGTGCGGGTCGTAGATGTACGCCACACCGCCGGACATGCCGGCCGCGAAGTTGCGGCCGGTGCGTCCGAGGACGACGACCTTGCCGCCGGTCATGTATTCACACCCGTGGTCCCCGACGCCCTCGACGACGGCGTGCGCCCCGGAGTTGCGGACCGCGAATCGTTCGCCGACGACACCGCGCAGGTACGCCTCGCCGCTGGTGGCGCCGAACAGGATGACGTTGCCGCCGATGATGTTGTCCTCGGCCACGTAGTCCTGCGGCGCGTCGTCCGACGGCCGGACCACGATCCGGCCACCGGACAGACCCTTGCCGACGTAGTCGTTGGCGTCGCCGTAGACGCGCAAGGTGATGCCGCGCGGGACGAACGCGCCGAAGCTGTTGCCCGCCGAACCGTCGAAGGTGATGTCGATGGTCCCGTCCGGCAACCCTTGCCCGCCATAGGCTTTGGTGACCTCATGGCCGAGCATGGTGCCCACCGTGCGGTTGACGTTGCTGATCGTGGTGGAGAAGCGCACCGGCTTGCCGGAATCCAGCGCCTCGCGGCTCATCACGATCAACTGCTGGTCGAGCGCCTTGTCCAGGCCGTGGTCCTGACGCGAGGTGCAGTACAGGTCCTGGTTCATGAACGCCGACTCCGGCTCGTGCAGGACCGGGTCCAGGTCGAGCCGGTGCGCCTTCCAGTGGGCGCGCGCCAGCGTGGTGTCCAACGCCTTGACCTGGCCGACGGCCTCGTTGAGGGTGCGGAATCCCAACTGCGCCATGTATTCGCGGACTTCTTCGGCGATGAACATGAAGAAGTTCTCGACGAACTCGGGCTTGCCGGTGAAACGTTCGCGCAGCACCGGGTTCTGGGTGGCCACGCCGACGGGGCAGGTGTCGAGGTGGCAGACGCGCATCATGATGCAGCCGGACACCACCAACGGCGCGGTGGCGAAGCCGAATTCCTCGGCGCCGAGCAGCGCCGCGATCATCACGTCGCGACCCGTCTTGAGCTGGCCGTCGACCTGGACCACGATCCGGTCGCGTAACCCGTTGAGCAGCAACGTCTGCTGCGTCTCGGCCAGCCCCAGCTCCCAGGGCGCCCCGGCGTGCTTCATCGAGGTCATCGGGGTCGCACCGGTGCCGCCGTCGTGCCCGGAGATCAGGACCACATCGGCGTGGGCCTTGGACACACCCGCGGCCACCGTGCCGACGCCGTTCTCGGAGACCAGCTTGACGTGCACGCGCGCCGCCGGGTTGGCGTTCTTCAGGTCGTGGATCAGCTGGGCTAGATCCTCGATGGAGTAGATGTCGTGGTGCGGCGGCGGCGAGATCAGGCCGACACCGGGGGTGGAATGGCGGACTTCGGCAACCCACGGGTACACCTTGTGCCCCGGAAGCTGGCCTCCCTCACCGGGTTTCGCACCCTGCGCCATCTTGATCTGGATGTCGGTGCAGTTGGTCAGGTAATGCGAGGTGACACCGAACCGGCCGGAGGCGACCTGCTTGATCGCGCTGCGCCGCCAGGCCCCGTCGGGGTCGCGGTCGAAGCGCTTGACGTCCTCGCCGCCCTCGCCGCTGTTGGACCGTCCGCCCAACCGGTTCATGGCGATGGCCAGCGTCTCGTGCGCCTCCGCCGAGATCGAGCCGTAGCTCATCGCCCCGGTGGAGAAGCGTTTGACGATTTCGCTGGCGGGCTCGACCTCTTCGAGCGGGATCGGTTGCCGCACACCGGCGCGGAACTTGAGCAGGCCGCGCAGGGACGCCATGCGCTCGCTCTGGTCGTCGACCAGGCGGGTGTAGTCCTTGAACACCTTGTACTGGCCGGTGCGCGTCGCGTGCTGCAGCTTGAAGACGGTCTCCGGGTTGAACAGGTGGTACTCGCCCTCGCGGCGCCACTGGTATTCCCCGCCCACCT
The DNA here is from genome assembly GCF_020217485.1 of Mycobacterium sp. WUMAC-067. Taxonomy (GTDB): domain Bacteria; phylum Actinomycetota; class Actinomycetes; order Mycobacteriales; family Mycobacteriaceae; genus Mycobacterium. Next base: position 88,298 of record NZ_JAEKMI010000006.1, read on the forward strand.
CGAGCTCGCGGTGGGCGCGTTCGCCCGGACGGTCCAGGTAGGCCAGCGCGTGGCGGGCGGCGACGTCGGCGGCGATGTCGTCGAGCGTGATCCCGCCGATGGGACAGCTCAAGCCGGTGAAGTATTCGCTGAGCACATCCTCGGAAATCCCGACCGCCTGGAACAACTGCGCACCGGTGTAGGAGGCCAGCGTCGAAATGCCCATCTTGGACATCACTTTCAGCACACCCTTGCCGGCGGCCTTGATGTAGTTGTTCAGCGCCGTCTTGCGGTCGATGCCCTCGATGACACCCCGGTCGAGCATGTCCTCGATCGACTCGAACGCCAGGTACGGGTTGATCGCCGCGGCGCCGAAGCTGACCAGCGCCGCCATGTGGTGCACCTCGCGGGCGTCACCGGTCTCCACCACCAGGCCGACGTGGGTGCGGGTCCGGTCGCGCACCAGGTGGTGGTGCACCCCCGCCACCGCGAGCAGCGACGGAATGGGCGCCATCTGTTCGTCGGATTCGCGGTCGGACAAGATGATCACTCGTGCGCCGTCGGCGATCGCCGCCGACGCCTGCGCCCGCACGTCCTCGAGGGCGGCGGCCAGCCCGGCGCCCCCTTCGGCCACCGGGTACAGACAGCGAATCACCTTGGAACGCATGCCATGCGGGCGGCCGTTGACCTCGTCATCGGGGTTGAGGTTGATCAGCTTCGCCAGCTCTCGATTGCGCAGGATCGGCTGCGGCAGCGCGATCTGGTGACACGACAGCTCGGTCGGCGTCAGCAGGTCGCGCTCGCCGCCGGTGGTGCCCTGCAGGCTGGTCACCACCTCCTCACGGATGGCGTCCAGCGGCGGGTTGGTCACCTGCGCGAAGAGCTGCTGGAAGTAGTCGTAGAGGATCCGGGGTCGCTGCGAGAGCACCGCGACCGGGGTGTCGGTGCCCATCGACCCGATCGGTTCGGCGCCGCTGCGCACCATCGGCGCCACCAGCAGGCTGAGTTCCTCGTAGGTGTAGCCGAATGTCTGCTGGCGCTTGACCAGTCGGTCATGCGGCATCCGCTTGTAGTGGCCCTGCGGCAGGTCGTCGAGGGGGACCAGATTCTTGTCCAGCCACTCCTGATAGGGGTGTTCGGCGGCCAGCTCCGCTTTGATCTCCTCGTCGGAGACGATGCGGCCCTGCGCGGTGTCCACCAGGAACATGCGGCCGGGCTGCAGCCGCATCCGGCGCACCACCTTGGCCGGGTCCAGGTCCAGCACGCCGGCCTCGGACGCCATCACCACCAAACCGTCTTCGGTGACCCAGATCCGCGAGGGGCGCAAGCCATTACGGTCGAGCACCGCGCCGATGATGGTGCCGTCGGTGAAGGTGATCGACGCCGGCCCGTCCCACGGCTCCATCAGGGAGGCGTGGTAGCGGTAGAACGCGCGGCGCGCGGGGTCCATCGACTCGTTGCGCTCCCACGCCTCGGGAATCATCATCAACACGGCGTGGGCCAGGCTGCGCCCACCCAGGTGGAGCAGCTCGAGCGCCTCGTCGAAGCGCGCGGTGTCGGAGGCGCCCGGGGTGCAGATCGGGAACAACTTCTCGACGTCGGCTTCCGAGCCGAAGACGTCGGTCTTGATCAACGCCTCGCGGGCCCGCATCCAATTCTCGTTGCCGGTGACGGTGTTGATCTCGCCGTTGTGGGCGACGCGGCGGAACGGATGCGCCAGCGGCCACGACGGAAAAGTGTTGGTGGAGAACCGGGAGTGCACGATTCCCAGCGCGCTGGTAAGCCGATTGTCTTGCAGGTCAAGGTAAAACGCCTTGAGCTGCGGGGTGGTCAGCATGCCCTTGTACACCAGGGTCTGGCCCGAAAGGCTTGGGAAGTAAACGGTTTCGCGGCCGGGGCCGTCCTGGCCCGGGCCCTTGGTGCCCAGCTCGTGCTCGGCGCGCTTGCGGACCACGTAGGCGCGGCGCTCCAGCGTCATGCCGGATTCCCCCGCCATGAACACCTGCCGGAAGGTGGGCATGGCGTCGCGGGAGAGCGCACCCAGCGACGAGTCGTCGGTGGGGACGTTGCGCCAGCCCAGCACGGTCAGGCCCTCGGCTTCGGCGATCTTCTCCACCGCGGCACATGCGGTCGCGGCGTCCTTGGACGATTGCGGCAAGAAGGCGATGCCGGTGGCGTAGCTGCCCGCCGGCGGCAACTCGAAGTCCACGACTTCGCGCAGGAAGGCATCGGGGACCTGGAGCATGATGCCGGCACCGTCGCCGCTGCGCGGCTCGGCGCCCTGGGCACCCCGGTGTTCGAGGTTGAGCAGCGCGGTGATTGCCTTATCGACGATGTCGCGGCTGCGACGGCCGTGCATATCGACGACCATGGCTACCCCGCACGCGTCGTGCTCGAACGCGGGGTTGTATAACCCGACGCGCTTGGGCGTCATATGCACCTGACCCTTCACCTGAACGTTCTGCGCGGCCGTTAGCAGCGGCCCCGATGAGGTCGCACCCGGACGTTGCGGGCTAAAACCCCTTCGGTCTTGTCTCGATAGGCTGTGCCCCAGGCGGAGATGATCCTGTTCGGGATGTCCGTGCAGCTCTGAACGGTGGCCTGGAACCGGTCTCGACAAGTCGTAAAACGATATGACAATACCCGCCTGACATGCCAACTTCGTCAAGTCTAAACCGTCGGCGGGCACCCTCATAAATTTCGCGGTCGCCGCGGATCGGCCATAGCCCGACGCCGCCGTTCGGGGCCGTGATTTGCCGCCGTCGCGGGGCCTCGCCCGGCATATCACCGCCCCGGGGCCGCCGCCCGTGATTAGTTTGCTGGAGGCACTTTCAGGCGCGGCGGCCGGGGCGCCGCGGGCGGGGATGAACGTGCTCAGCGCCGGGCTCGCGGGGGCGCAACGCTCCGGCCGCGGGCCGATCCGAGTTTGCAGGTTTCCACACCGGCCGGGTGAGGAGATACTGGACCGATGTTGGTCACCTCCGGCGGCGCACGCCGGACCGTGGCGCTTATCACGTAACACGGCGCGACGATCGACCGTCCGGCACCTGAGGAGCCCATGAACGAGCGCGACGAATTCCTGCGGGACCGTCTGCGGCCCGAGCGGGAAACCACCGCGGCGGCACGCCCGCCTGGTCCCCCTCCGCACGGGCCCCATCCCGCCCCTCGGCCACCGGCTCCGCCTCCCCCTGCGCCCCGGCCGTCCGCGCCGCCGCAGGGCAGGGCGCCCGCACCCCCGCCATCGGCTCCCGCCGCCCCGCCGTCCTTCCGGCCACCACCCGCGCCGCAGCCACCGGCCCCCGCGCCGGCGCCGCCCCCGGAACTCCCCGACCGCGGTTGGCGACGGGCCGTGCGGATCGCCACCTTCGGCCTGATCGCCCTGGGCCCGTCGCCCACCCAACGGCAGGAAGCTCAGTTCAAGGCGGCGATCCAGACCCTCCTGTACGGGCACTACAAGGTCGGCGTGCTGGGCAAGGGCGGCGTGGGCAAGACGTCGGTGGCGGCCAGCGTCGGCTCGCTGTTCGCCCAACTCCGCCGGCAAGACCACGTGGTGGCGATCGACGCCGACACCGCCTTCGGGCGACTCAGCAGCCGCATCGATCCGGGATCGACGCGCTCGTTCTGGGAGCTCACCGCCGACAAAAACCTGCGGTCCTTCGACGATGTGGTGGCGCGGCTGGGCCGCAATTCCGCCGGCCTGCACGTGCTCGCCGGCGAACCGGCGTCCGGCCCGCGCCGCGTGCTCGACCCCGCGATCTACCGGGAAGCCGCGCTGCGACTGGATCGCCATTTCACGATCTCGGTCATCGACTGCGGTTCGACGATGGACGCGCCCCTCACCCAGGAGGTGCTGCGGGATCTGGACGCGCTGATCGTGGTGTCCTCACCCTGGGCCGACGGCGCGTCCGCCGCCGCGCGAACCATGGAGTGGCTGGCGGATCAGGGCCTGACGACGCTGCTGGCGCACAGCATCGTCGTGCTCAACGATTCCGACGGCCATGCCGACAAACGCACCCGCGCGTTGCTGGCCCGCGAGTTCACCGATCACGGGCGGCCGGTCATCGAGGTGCCGTTCGACCCGCACCTGCGCCCCGGCGGGGTCATCGACGTGGCCCGCGAAATGGCCCCGGCCACGCGGCGCAAGTTCCTCGAGATCACGGCGACGGTCGCCGGGTACTTCGCGGCGCGCCCCCACGGCTCTGGTGACCGAGGGCCGAAAGACCCACAGAGCTAGGACTTCTCGGCGGCGTCCCCCATCCGCGCCGACGGGTCGGCGATCGCCTCGATCTTGGCCACGCGCGTGCCGCGGATCGTCAGCACGATGACGGCGAACAGGCGGCGGTCGCTGAAGGCCAGCAGCACCGGCGCCCCGACGGGGCCGCCGACCAGCGTCACACCCGGCCACAGGTACCGCAGCAGGTTGGTGGCCACCGCGTCGGGCCCGTGGTTGACCTGTTGTGGCGGCGGCGGGTCGCCGAGAATCGTGCCCACGCCCCAGACCGTCGGATCGAGGACGGCGGCCAGCCCGGCGAGGTCGCCGTTCGAGCAGGCGGTAATGAATTTCTCCGTGACGAGCTGATGCTCGGCCGCGGCCACATCGTTCATATTCGGTTGCGCCGCAACGAATTTCGCCCGCGCCCGCCGCGCGAGCTGGCGGCAGGTGCCGGCCGGACGGCCCACCGCCTCCGAAATCGAGTCGAAGGGAATGCCGAACACGTCGTGCAGCACGAAGCTGACCCGCTCACCGGGGCTGAGCCTGCGCAGGACCTCCAGCAGCGCGCTGCGGATCTCGTCGTCGAGGGTGATCCGGTCGGCCGGGTCGGAGCGGCGCGGCGCCGGGCGCTCCTCGACGTCGCCGGGACGTTCGTAACGGGCGCGGGCCGAGCGCACCTGGTCGAGGCAGAGCCGGCTCGCCACCACGGTCAGCCAGCCCCGGACGTCCTCGATGCCGCTGACCTCGGCGCGGGAGAGCCGCAGGAATGCCTCCTGCGCAACGTCTTCCGCGTCGCCGATGTCGCCCAGCATCTGGTAGGCGAGGTTGACCAGATACGGGCGGTGACGACGCCAGGCCTCGGCGACCTGGTCGCCGGCTGACTGCGACTGGTTCATGACTCTTCGACGATATGGCGCCGCAAAAAGTTACCCGTTCTGCGGTGTAACTTTCCCACCTTTTGCCCCGTCCTTGCAGCAGTACAAATCCACGAAAGGAACCATCCCATGGCAATCGTCGTCACCGGCGCGACCGGTAACGTCGGGCGCCCGCTCGTCGCGGACCTGCGTGCCGCGGGAGCGCGCGTGCGCGCGGTCACCCGACAGCCGGCACCGGCCGGATTTCCCCCCGACGTCGAGGTGTTCGATTCGGCCACCGACGCGCTCTCGGGCGCGTCAGCGGTCTTCCTGAACTCCCGCGCGCTCGGCGGGCGGCTCGAAGAAGTGGTGGCCGAATGCGCGCGCGCCGGCGTCGCCAAGCTGGTCGCCTTGTCGGCGATCAACGCCGACGATGACGTCTCGCGTCAGCCGTCGCGATTTCGCGGTGACCGCAACAGGGAGGTCGAACAGCTCGCCGTCGGCTCCGGACTGGCCTGGGTGAGCCTGCGGCCCACCGTGTTCGCGACGAATTTCGCCGGCATGTGGTCCGCGCAGCTCCGCGCCGGCGACGTGGTCGCGGGGCCATACGCCGCGGCGTCGACGGCGCCGATCGTCGAGACGGACATCGCGGCGGTCGCGGCGCAGGCGTTGCTCACCGATGAGCTTGTCGGACAGCGGATCCCGCTGACCGGCCCGCAGGCGTTCACCGACTCGGAGCTGGTGGAGGTCATCGGCACCGTGCTGGGACGGCCGCTGCATTACCTGGAGGTGCCCACGGCCGCTGTGCGGCAACGCTTCCTGGGTCTGGGATTCAGCGCCGGATTCGCCGACGCCTACATTGCCATGCTCGCCGAATCGCTCGACAAGCCCGCGCTGGTCACCCACGACGTCGAGAAGATCCTTGGCCGCCCGGCACTTCCGTTCAGCCACTGGGTCGCCGAGCACCGCGACGTCTTCACCGGCGAGAACGAGGGGGCCTGACATGACCGAACCGCGTCCCCCGCGTTACCTCAAACCCATGAACAAGTTCATGATGGCGGTCCAACGGCTGGGCATTCCGACCGGGCCGGCCATGGTGCTCACCGTGCCCGGACGTAAGTCCGGTCAACCGCGCAGCACGCCGATGACGCCGTTCGACTTCCGCGGCGGGCTCTATGTGGTGGCCGGCTATCCCGGCGCCGACTGGGCGGCGAACGCCAGGGCGGCGGGCGCCGGCACGCTGCGCCGCGGCCGCCGCTCACGCCGGGTCCGGATCGTCGAACTGTCCGCCGACGAGGCCCGGCCGGTGCTGCGGGAGTTCCCCGCCAAAGTCCCGGTCGGCGTGGCGTTCGCGAAACGCTCGGGCATGGTGCGCGACGGGACGGCCGACGAATTCGAAGCCCTGGCCGGCCGTCTCGCCGTGTTCCGCTTCGAGTCGACGTAGGGTTCGCGTCACCAGACGATGGCGGCCATGTCGCGGTTGTCCGAACACACGCTGCGCACCGCCGCCTCGATATCGGCGGCGGAGATGATCTGCAGGTCCTCGACCGTCACCGGTTGGCCCGCCCGCTTCTGCGCGACCACCCGGGTGTCGCGGAAGCCTTCGGCACGTTCGACGACATTGCGGGCGAACCGGCCGTTCTGCATGGCATCGATGCCGTGGCGCCCACCGGGAGTGGTGTAGTTGCGGATGGTCGTGGCCGCGTCCAGGAGCTTCTCGCGTGCGCCGTCGTCGAGCAGGCTGGCGCGCGGCGTCGCGTAGCGGTGTGCGATCTCGACGATCTCCGAAGGTGAGTAGGACTCGAAGCGCAGCTTGCGGTTGAACCGGCCGGCCAAACCCGGGTTCACGGTGAGGAATTGGTCCACCTGGTCTTCATAGCCCGCACCGATGAAACAGAAGTCGAATCGGTGCGCTTCCAGCGCGACGAGGAGCTGGTTGACGGCCTCCATGCCGATCATGTCGGGCGTGCCGTCCTGATGGCGTTCGATCAGGGAGTAGAACTCGTCCATGAAAATGATTCGGCCGAGCGACTTTTCGATCAGCTCGTTGGTCTTGGGTCCCGACTCCCCGATGAAGTGGCCGCAGAAGTCCGAACGGCGCACCTCCCGGATCTCGGGGTGGCGCACGATCCCCATGCCGGCGTAGATCTTGCCCAGCGCCTCGGCGGTGGTCGTCTTACCGGTGCCCGGCGGCCCGACCAGCAGCATGTGGTTGGTCTGCCCCTCCACCGGCAGGCCGTGCTCGAGGCGCATCATCCGCACTTCGAGTTGGTCTTCCAGCGCCGCGACGGCCTGCTTGACGGCGGCGAGCCCCACTTGCTTCGCCAGCAGCTTGCGTCCCTCGGCCAGCAGCTCGGCCCGCCGCCCGGCGGTGGCGTCCTCGTCGAGTTCGTCGCGGCTCTTGGCCGAGGACGCGTCCCAACGATCGGTGCGACTCTCGATGGTCTCTTCGTCGGTGACCACCAGGTGCAGGTTCGGGTCGGCCAGCGCTTCTTTGGCCGCCTCGGTGAGGACCCCGTTGATGGTGGCCTTGGACAGCCAGATCTGGGCCTTGTCCTCCTCGCGCAGCTGGCGGTGCACCATCCCGCGCACGTACGCCAGATCGGCAACGAGCAGCGGGATGTCGGCCGGGCCGATCGATGCGGTCAACACGTCGGCGTCGAAGCGCGACGACGACTGGGTGTGCCCGATCACGTCGACGCGGTCCAGCCAGTCCAGCGCGACCCGGCCCTGCCCGAGGTGGGCGGCGGCGTGCGCGGCCAGCGCGCAGATCGACGCCGTCACGGCCGACATGACGATCGCCTGCGCGGGCAGCTCCTCGGCGGCCGCCAGCAGCACGTCCGGCCAGCGTTGCGTCCGGTACATCAGGAAGGTGCGGGCCAGCTGGTGCCACTGGTAGTTGGTCCAGGAGTCCAGCAGGTCGCGGTTGGCCAGCAGTTTGTCGGCCTCGGCGTACTCGCCGGCGATCGTCAATGCGGACGAGAGCGCCAGCCCCACCTGCGATGCGTCGGTGACGGTGATGCCGATGTAGGGGCCCAGCTGGATCTCCGCGGCCAGCGTCTGCCCGATGCGAGTGGTCTCGCGGTGCAGCCATTCGCTGGTGGCGTAGAGACGCCGCAACGAGGCCAGGTCGCTGTCGCCGCACGCGATGCGGCCCAGCCACGCGTCGGCCATCGACGCGTCGGCGTCGGTGGCGGCCACGAACTCCGGTAAGGCCGCCGCCCGGCCCTGCCGGCCCATGATCCCCATCGCCCGGTCGAAATGCCTTCGGGCCGTTTGTAAATCACCCATCACATCCCCCATCACGAGCGCCGCCGCCGTGGTCATCGGGGTTGCGGTCAGCCGCCCCCGGTCGGAGCGAACCGCCGCCCAACGCGCTCATCAAACTGTGCCTCAAACTCGTCTTACCGAACTGCTACGTGCCGACCGACATGGTGACCGGATCCAGGCTGACATAGCGGTGCTCGGCACGGAACATGTCCATCTCGGCAAGCCAATTCTTCCCCGCAGCAGTGACATTCACCACCGTGGGGCCGACTTGCTCGATGATCACCTCGAAGCCGTGGCGCTGTCCCTCGGAGAGCCTGACGCCCGCGGGCGCGATGGTGATCACGGTCGCCGGGCGCGGGTTGGGCGAGATCGCGGCGTCCCGAATATCCGCGGCCCCGCCGTCGGGCGCCCCGTTGCCGTCCCTGCCCCGTCGCGCGGCGTATTCCACCACGCTGACGGTGGTGCGCGGTGCCGGGCGCGAGCCGTTGACGACGCTGATCTCCGGCATCCGAACGCTGAGCCAGCGCGACATGTCACGGGTGTGCACGCAGACGCGTTCCCCGGCGCCCGCGGTGCGGATCACGATCCGCTTGGCGATCGGGTCGTCGGCGGCGACGAACACCCGCGACAGTTCACCGGCGTCGGTGACCGGCACCAGCAGCCGATCGCCGTTGCTGAGTTTCCCGATCAGCACGCCCGAGGGCCCGATCTCGGTGACCAGCTCCGCGGGCAGCGGGCTGCGCCGGATTCCGCGCAGGTGTGGTCGGGGGCCGCACATGTTGGCCGACGCCGCCGCGGCCTGCTCGCCGTTGAGGCGGCGCAGGATCACGCTGGGCGGGGTGGGCGCGGGCGTGGGGGTGCGCACGGTGATGGTCGCGGTGCACTGCGAATCCGGATACACCGTCACGTTCTGGATGACCTCGTCGGCGCGCAGCGTCCACGCCTGGGACAGGTTGCGCGACGTGATCGCCCCGGGCGGATACGCATAGGTGGTCAGCCAGCCCGCTTCCCCGCGGATGGCTTTCCACCGCTGCGCCGGTCCCGACACCGCGTCCCAGCCGAGCCGGCGATCGAGTTCGACCAAATCGGTGGCGTTGGCCACCTTGGCCCGCAGGCCTTCGCAGCGCAGCAGACCCGCGATGCGCTGGGCGACCGAAATCGCCGCTACGCCAACGGTCGTGCGCCACACCAACGCGTGGGCGTTATCGAACACCGCCAGCCGCATGATCAGCCACGTTTCGCGCCGGCCCGCGTAGGGCGGGGTGCCGATCTCCGAGTCATACACCCGCGGATAGTCGCCGACGGTTCCGTGCCGGGACCCGATGCTGACGACGCTGATCGAGTCGAGTTGCAGGCCGAGGGCTTGGTCCAGCATCGGCACCAATTCGACGACATCGAGCACGTTGTCGGTCTCGACGGTCACCGATCCGGTCACCATGGTGGCCTGATGCGCTCTGCCCAGCAGCTGCACCGCGACCACGGCGACACCGTCCTGCACCCGCACGCCGCCACCGGATCGGTTGTTGGCCACGGTGATTGGGGCCGACCAGTCGATCGGGCGCCGACCGCGCCGCCACAGCACGGCCCACGACCACGCCGGCTGGCCCCACCAGCGCACGAACACCAGCGCGACGCCCACAATCACGGCGACCGCGGCGCCGATGTAGCCGGCCAGCAGCCAACTCGCGAGCGCCAGCAGGAACACCACCCACACCCCGACCACCCGGCGATTGCTGCCGCGGCTGAACCCGGTGAGGTTGGGCCTCATCGGGCCCTCCGCAAGCGCGCGGCGATCGCGAGGACGAGCACACCGGCGGCCACCACCCCCAGGAATCCGATCGCGACGTTGCGCGCCCGATGGTCGGGCGGCGGGGGCGGCGCCGCCGGGGTGATGACCCGACTCTGTGCGCCCGGCGCCAACCGCTCACCCGGCGGGATGTTGAACGTCAGCGCCGCGACCGGGTCCACCAGCCCGTAGCCGACCTTGTTGTCGACCCCCGCGGGCGGATTGTGGGCCGACTGCACGATCCGATTGATCACCTGGTGCGCACTGAGATCCGGGTACTTCGCCCGCACCAACGCCGCGACACCGCTGACGTAGGCCGCCGAGAAACTGGTTCCCCAGAACGGCATGTTCTTCTCGCCCGGCCTCGACGGTGGGTAGGCGTTGACCGGGATACCGCCGAACTGGGGCGAGAGACCCATGATGTGGGTCCCCGGTGCGGCAACGCCGACCCACGGTCCCGACATGCTCTTGTCCAGCGCGGCGCCACTTGCATCGACGGCGCCCACCGACAGGACGTAATCGGAAAACCACGACGGCGCCGAGACGACCTTGACCTGATGCCAGTCCCGCGGATCCGACGGGTCCAGCGGGTCGTACATCGGGTTGTTGTTGCACCCGGCCTCCCCGTCGTTGCCGGCGGCCGCCACAATCACGGCGTCCTTCACGGTGGCCGCGTACCACAGCGCCGCGCCCAGGGCCCGCTGGTCGGCCGGGGCCGCCGCGGGCAGGCAGGCGGTGACCGAGATGTTGATCACCTTCGCGCCCATGTTCGCGGCGTGAACCACCGCGCGCGCAACCGAATTCAGCGTGCCGGCCTTGACCTTCTCGTCGGAGTTGGGATCGCCCGGCGGCGGGTTGACCGGTTCGAACGCCCGCGACGATTGCCGGATCGAGATGATCGTCGCGTGCGGGGCCACCCCCACCACCCCGTCGGGCGCCCCCGGGGGAAGCGGCGGCACCGCGGGTTCTTCCTCGGTCTGCGGATCGGGCGGCCCGTTCGATGCGGCGGTGGCGCCGCCGCCCTCCGGTGGCGGGGGCGGCGGTGGCGGCGGGGGAAGGACCTGGGTGATCGTCACCGGAGGCGGCGGGGGCGGGGGCGCCATCGGGGGCGGCACCTCGACCGGCGGCGGGGGCGCCCCGGCGACCGGCGGCGGCCCGGCCGGCGGCGGGAACGCCGGAGTGGCCGGCATCGGCCGCGGCATCGGCAAAATCCCTTGGGGCGCAGCGCCGATGATCGAGCTGACGATGGTGCCGTGCGCGTCGCAGTCCGTCAGGCCGTCCTCACCCATGATGTAGTCACCACCGGGCACCACCGGCAGCCGCGGGTTCGGTGTCACCCCGGTGTCGATGACCGCGACGGGCACGCCGTTGCCGGTGCTGTATTGCCAGGCCTTGGTGATGTTGAGCAGGTTGAACCCCGGAGCCAGCTGCGCCACGTCGGGGTTTCGCACGATAATCGGCGACGAGCAGCTGTTGGCGCGGCGCATCGGCTGATCGGGCCGCGGCGGCCCGTCCGGTGGCACCATCCCCGGATCCACCGATGGCGGTGTGATCGCTTGTGCGGCAGGGATATTGGCGGACAACGCGACCAGGGTCAGGGTGACGGTCAACGCCGCCGCGGTTCTCAGTGGCGAATCCACGTGAAGAGCCCTCCCAGGGCCGCCGCCGCCGGCAGCAGAACGATGAATGCGAGCACTTCCACCCACTCCACGGTCAGCCGGATGAACGGCCTGAACCGCATGGCCGGCACCAAAAGCGCTGCGGCCAAACCCAATGCGGCGAACGTCGCCACCGCCACCACCGGCCACAGCAGTCCCGCCATCGCGTCGTGGGACCCGGCGACGGCGTATTTGACCACTCCGGCGCACACCGCCGCCGACGCCCCGCACACCAGCGCGACGGCCTGGTATTTGGCGGCGAATCCTCGGCCCTGGGTGATGAAGATCCCCACCACCAGGCCGGCGACCACCAGCGCCAGCCACGCCCACGGGCGCCCCGGCGTCAACACGCCCCACACCGCCGCGGGCAGCACGATCGAAACCCCGACGCACAGCCCCACCTGGACCGCGTTGACCAAGCGCGCCGAGGCGGCGATCGCGGCGCCGCGCGCCGTGATGTCGGTGAGTTCGTTGTCTTGTTCCTCGGATTCGTCCTCGCTGACCGGGGACACGGTGTCGACCGGCATCCCCTCGCGCCGGGCGAACAGGTCCCGTCCGGTGATCGATCCGAAATGCGGCGGCCTGACCCGGGCCACCCACAACGCGATCAGCGGGGTCATCCGGACCAGGACCAGCAGTCCGACCAACACACACACGGCCAACACCTGCGCCGTGGCCGGCCGGAACATCCGGACGGCGGCGACGACGGCCAGGACGCCGCAGACCGTCACCACGGCGGTGACCACCGCGGTCTGCCACCGGTTGCGCGCCGTCACCCCGATGGCGACGGCACCCAGGATCACCACCACGGCGCCGATCAGCCCGTGCGCCGCGCCGAGTACACCCGGCGGCGCGCAGGCGCCGGCGGTGGCCAGCGAGACCACCGCAAGCCAGGCGAACCCGCTGAACAGATCGCGCCGCTCCCGCCAGCCGTTCCGCACCACCAGGGTCGCGATGACCAACAGGACACCGACCCCGCCCGCCACCGCCGCCGGGATCGGGCCGTCGGTGAATGTCCGTGCCCGCAGCGTCAGCGCCACCACCACCGAGACGGCCATCGCGATGACCGCGACGGCCGTGTGCGCGGCCGTCAGCGGCGTCACCGGCGCGAACATCCGATCGCCGCCGTCGCGGCCCAGCCACTTGCCCATGGCGGCCAGCCCGGTCGACAGCGACTCGTACTGCGGTTCGAACGACTCCCCGTCGACCCTGGGCACCAGCACCAGGGTGTCGCCGTCCTGGACGCCCAGCTCGTCGAGGCTCTTATTGATATCGAGGCGGACCCCATTGATCTTGTGAAGTTCGTAGCTGCCCGCCGGCAATGAAATGCCGTCAAAACCTTTGCGCTTCAGGTCCGCGTCGAACAGCTCGACCATTCCCTCGAAGAATCCCTCCATCGGAATTCCGGCGGGGAAAACCTGGGAGCACAGATGCTTCTCGTAAGAAATGTTGACCGCACAACGCGCTGGAAAAGCGACCTTATGCGGCGAGGTCACGGTACCGCCCGCTCGGCATCCGGAATGTATTTGTCGGCCAGCCCCGCGGTGATTTCGAAGAGGCGCAATCGCGTCTTTTTCTTCAGCTCGTGAACCGTATCGATGATGCCGCCTTTGGCGAGGTGCGGATCGAACGGCAGCGCTTCGACGGTCGCCCCGACCTTGGTGAACCGCTCGGTCAGGTAAGCCAGCGCGTCCTTGTCGGTGATCTGGTCGGTGTGGTTCACGATCACGGTGCTGCGCGAGACCAACTCGTGGTAGCCCTGCGACCGCAGGTAATCCACCGCCCGCAGCACCGGACGCGAGCGGTCGGCGGTGATCCCCGAAACGAACACGAGGGTATCGGTGTTCTCCAATACCGGCTTCATCACTTCGTGTTCGAGATCGGGGGAGGTGTCGACGATCATCACCGTGTGGGTGCGCCGCAATCGCGACAGCACCCCGGAGAACATCGCCGGCACCAACGGCCTGGGTTGGTCCGAGGTCCGGTTACCGGCCAGCACATCGAGACCGATTGCGTTCTGCCCCAGATGTTCTCGGATATCGGCGTAGCCCTGGACATCGGTGTCGTTGATGATGGCGGTGTAGTCGCCGGGCGGGGAATCGTCGATGCGGTCGGCCAGCGTGCCGAAACCGGGAACGGCGTCGATCGCAATCACGTTCTGCGGGCGGCATTCCCGGAAGACGCCACCGAGGCAGGCGGTGAGCGTCGTGACCCCGACGCCGCCCTTGCCGGACACCACGGTGATCACATACTGCCGCCGGATATGCCGGCGTATGCGGTTTTGTAAATCACGATAGTGTCGTTCTCGGGGAGATTCACCGAGATTTATTTGTCGAAATGAGATGGCGTAAATGAATTTACGCCAGCCCGACCCCGGTGGAATCTTTCGTGGCGCGGCCAGATCGGTAATTCGCATCGTGTCGGATACCGAATCCGGGAAGTTGCTGCCCCCTGACGGATCCCCCCGTCTGAGCGCTCCTTCGTCCGACATATTCGGGTCATTCCAAGGGCTCGTCACGACGAGATGCTAACACGGTTCGCGATACCGCGTTTACCCGTTCAGAAACCCATCAAGTGCGACAGGCGTTGTTATTACAAGGCTTTGGTTAACTAAGTTACTTCGGCATCCGATAACACCGTCTACACCACCCGCCGATACGAGTGCCACTCGTCGCCCGCGGGCAGCCGGCGGATGAGCCGTTGCACCGCTCCGCCGATGTCGCTGCGCGAACCCGGCGAGAGAATCTGATAGCGGCGCTGCCCCGAGGTGACGCTTTCGATGCAGACCCGGCCCCCGGGGGTGTCCACGATGGAGACCGTCGAATCGCCGACGGCGACGCGCGCCAATTCGTCCGGCCCGACACCGGCCTGCAGCGCGACGATGTTCGCGTGCGCGGACCGGGCGGGGTCGGCGGCCGTGAGAACCACCTGCAGCTGGTCGGCGTCCAGGCGCTGTTCGAGCAGGAACGCCCGCAGGCTGGCGGTGTCGCGCACCGAGTTCAGCAGTTGCTCGGTGTCCAGGGTGATCGGCCGCAGCGGCGCGGCCTCGGCCACGCCGCACAGCCGCTCGATCTGACCGACCACGAGCTCGCTGGCCGAGGATTCGTTGCCGGCCGTGCCGGCGGGGTACAGACGCACCATGTCGCCGTGCCGCTCCAAGACCACCCACCAGGTCGCGAAGCGGTTGATCGACGCGCGCGTGGGCTCGCGACCCGGCACGCCCATCATGACGACCAGCCCCAGGTCGCGCCGCAGCAGGACGGTGAGCCATTCGCGGATCATCGGGTCGACGTTGCCGGCCTCATCCAGTGCGCCGGCGGCTATCAAGTCCGCGGCCGCGGGGTGGCCCAGCGCGCGCTCGGGGGTGTCGAGCCGCGGCAGCATCGGCCGCAGCCCCAGCTCAGGGCAGGTTTGCTCCACCCCGGTGATCGCCTGCAGCACCCACAGGCCATCGACCGTCGTCGTCAGCATGTCGCCCCGCCGTTAATCAGCGACTCCCTCGATCGGCGAAGAAGACACCGGAGGTGGGGCACATACGCTCGGCGCATCTGCCCCACCTTCGCTTGTCCCGGTGGTTGAGCGGGCTCAGAACAGGCCGGCGATGTGCTGGTCGGTGCTGAGCGCGCTGTCGAGCACGTGCGAGGTCGTCTGGCCGTGCTGACGGATGGTGTCGATGAGGCCCTGCAGCCCCGACAGCATCTGCGCCTGCGCCTCGAAGAAGCCCGACGCGCCGTGGCCGGCGAAGAATTCCTGCAGGGCGTGCGTCCGGTTGGAGGTGTCGTCGAAAATGGACTGCAGCTGGCCGGCGCGGGAAGCGACATCGGTGGCGAAGTCGGCTACGGCGCCCGGGTTGTAAGTGATCGGGTCGGACATGGTGAATTTCCTTTCAAAAGACCTTTATGAATTGACGAATGAGTGGACGGGTCAGGAGCCGTGGCCGCCGAATAGCGCGGTAAAGGCGTGTGAGGAATCCGCCTCGTGGCCTTCCATCAGTGCCGCCGCCTTCGTGAGGCCCTCAGCCAGACGCGTGCCGCCGGTCAAGACTTTGTTCAAGTCGTTTTGCACCTCGATGGCGGTCGCGTGCGACGCGGCGACCGCGTCACCGGACCAGGTGGCCGGGTTCATCACATTTTCCTGATTTGCGACGTATCCCTGACCGATCCCGATCGCATGTTCCATGTTCGCCTGAATCGCGTTTGAAGTATCGCGAAGCATTTGCGGGGTCACCTTGATTGTCACGGAATTCTCCTTCTGCGGTTGGCCGCCCCCCGTAAGGGCATGAAGCGAAGTGTATGGCGGCTGTTTGGACCTGTCGATTCACCTTTCACCAGGGGGTGTGCTTCAGACTCTCGCGTCGACAACCCGCACGGTCGCGGGCTGTTCGGCTTTGTCACGGGATCCGCGGTCGCCTCCCGCCCCGTGCCCCACGGGCATACCGCCCATCGGGGCACCACCCATCGTCGTGGTCTGCGGTCGCATGGCCTCGGCGCCTAATGCCCCGGCCGGCCGCAGCCCCACCGGCCGGCCACTGGTGGCGGGCTCGAAGGCGCTGACCGGACGGGTGAAACTGCTCGCGGGGACGCCCGCGCTGCCCAGGGACGCGCCCCCGCCGGCTTCCGCTGCCGAAAGCCCGGTGGCCGACACCGCCGAGACGGCGGGCGTCGCCCCGCCCATGCCCATGGCGCCGGGATTGGCGAACATGCCCATCAGCGGCTGCATCATCTGCATCGGCGCCTGCATCGCCTGCATGGGAGCCTGCATCATCTGGGGGGCCGCGCCCATCATCTGTTGCACGGGCTGCATGAACGTGCCGGCCTGACCCATGAAGTCCTGGGCGCCCGAGGTCGCCTGCCCCGCGCCCTGCGTCCCCGTCTGGGCGCCCTGCATGGCGGCGCGCATGCCGTCGCCGGCGCCCATTTGCGCGGCGGACTCGCCCACCGCCGCCGCGGCCTGCGCCGGCGCCGCCGGCGAGGCGCCCATGGTGGCGATCGGCGGCGGAATGGTCAGGCTCGAGGACAGGGCCGTGAGGATCGATCCGTAGCTGGCCCCGACCGCGGAGTTGTTCGGCCACATCGACCCGAAGTACTCGAGCTCGAGCGACGTGATCCGTGGGGTCAACGCGCCCAGTACCAGCGGGTTGATGCCGTAGTCGGTCGCGGTCTCGGTGCGGTTTTCGATGCACTCGGGCGCGGGACGCATCGAGCCGTACGCCATCTGATACGCCGAGACCGCGGTCGAAACCACCGCCGGCTTGACATCGACCCAGCCGGCAAGCCCGTGCAGCGACGCGTTCAGCGCGGTGGCGTTGGCCGCCGAGGCCAACGAACCGGCGCCCGTCCAGCTCGCCGAGGTCGCGACGGTGTTGATCGTCGAGGCAATGCTGGAGCCGTGATGGGTCGCCGCCAGCGCGGTCCAGGCGGCCTGATTCGCCAAATGAGTGACGACGCCCGCACCCGCCTTGAGCAGCAGGTCGTTTTCCTCAGGCGTACGCGCAGCCCACCCAGGATCGGCCATGCGCACTTCCCCCTTTGAACGTCGCCAGCGACTAAGCGCCGATAGCCAGCGTCAGGCTGCGCATGAGCTCGGTGACCACGTAGGTGCCCGAGGCGAGGGTCTGCGTGCCGGAGAACAAGCCGCGCTGGGCGGCGTGCTCGGACACCACGCCCAGGTAGCTCGCGCCGCACGCGTTCAATGCCGCCGCGAACATCGCCGAGTCGGGGTCGCCGCCCATCGGCAGCACTCCCAGCAGGACCGGCGACGCCGCCGAGGCCGCCGACTCGGTCTCCGCGCTGATCGCCGACTCCGCGGCTGCCGACGCCAGAACCGCCTCTGACTGCACCGAAACAACCATGATTCCCTCCGAACGCTCAACGCCAAAGCCACGTGCTTGGGGCCTACTTGGGGCCTTAGTGTAGTGCGGTTTCGTTGATCTTGTATTCGGTCCCTATCGGCCGGATGCGCGGCCCTGGTTTTCGGTAATTAATGCTGGTCCCAAGCGCGAAACTGGTGATTTCCCCAGAAGGTGTCGCTGATAAACCTCAATCGCCACTCAAGACCCGGCAGCCACAAAAGCGCCGCAGTTGGCCCGCGATAGCCACTGTTCGAGCACGTTTGCCTAGTCGCGGTCGTGATGGCATACCGCTTCGAGTTTGATGCCGAACGGGTCATACCAAAAGGTGGCGTAATAATGGCCGGGATATTGCGGGAAATGGCGCGGCGGGTGGATGACGGTGCCACCGTTTCGAACAACATGATCGTGTACCGCGCGCACCGATGATCGGCGCCGCACCATGAAGGCCAGGTGTTGCAGACCCGTCCGGTGCGCGGAGTACTCGCCCGGCTCGTCCGTAGGATAGAAGAACAGGTAGGTGCCCGGCTTGTTTCCGGCGGGCTTGTACGAAAATTCGTCTTCGGCCGCAAAGAACGGCTCGAATCCGACTAACGGCATCAGGGCGTCGTAAAACCGTTTGGCGGCCGGCAGATCCGGCACGTTGATGCCGAGGTGGCCCAGCATCGCGTTAGCCTCGCCGCCGACACCGCAGGGCGCTGCGGTTCATGAAATTGCCTCGTCTCGAGGAAGGCCGGTTGCCGTACGGAGCGTTTCGGCAACGACGCGACCCGTGTCCCGAAGCGGCCGGGTGCTCCGTTGCACCCGGCCGAGCATGATCGCCCCTTCCAGACTGGCCACCGCGAACGTCGCGAGTCGGCGGGCACGGGCGCTCGAGACGCCGGCGTCAATCAGCTGGGCGGCCACCCGTGACTCCCAGGAATCGAACACCACATGGCTCGCTTCACGCAGGGCTTCGTTGCTGCTGGCGATCTCACATGCCAGCGTGCCGATCGGGCAGCCGTCTGCGAAATCGGTTTCCTCCAGGGCGCGCGCGGCCCAGTTGAACCATTTGACGGCGGCCTGACCGATGTCGGCCGACTCTGAAAACACCCGGTCGAGCAACTGCTGGTAGCGCTCGGCGGTCTGGGAGATGGCCTGCACAGCCAGGTCTTGTTTACCGCCGGGGAAGAAGTGATACAGCGAACCCAACGGGGCCCGGCTTTCGGCGACGATCTGCTTGAGGCCGGTGCCTGAATAGCCCTGGCGCCGAAACAGTCCGGTCGCCGCGGTCAGAAAGCGATCGCGCGTCGGCGTTGTCATGAGGAGGTCTCCGACCGGGCGGTCGCCACACCGCCGGCCGCGGAACCCAGCGGGAGGGCGTCTACGATTCGCCGGGCGCGTTGACGATCGATGGAGTAGGCGTTCATCGCCTCACGCTCGAGTTGATCGTCCAGCGGGCGCCCGATGACATCGAGCACCGTCTCTTTGGCTGACCGAACCGCGGACTGTTCGTGCGCGGCAATGCGATCGGCGAGGGCATAGGCGGAACTCATCAAACCGTCTTGGGCGACCACCCGGGTGACGAGGTTGACCTGCAAGGCACGTTGCGCGTCGATCGGTTCACCGCTGAGCTCCAGATCCAGAGCGACTGCGAGCCCACAGGTATCGACAAGCCGTGAGATTCCCCCGTCGCCGTGATGAAAGCCCAAGCCCACCAATGGCGCACCGAACATCGCCCTGTCAGAGGCGATGCGGATATCGCACGCCAGCGCTAATTCGAGGCCGGCGCCCAGCGCCCAGCCGTTGACCGCCGCGAGCACCGGCTTGGCAATGCGGTGTAGCCCGCGCGTAATCCCGCCGAAGCCAACCCCTTTGGCGTTCCGCCGCACCACGGCCGCATCGGCGTCGAGCCACTGGGTGAACCATGTGTTGCGGTCGGCGCCGGCGCAAAATGCATTCCCTGTCCCCGTCAATATCGCGACGTCGACACCGTCGTCGTCGCGGAACTCCGCCCAGATTTCGCGCAGCCGCTGATCCATCTCAGGATCGATCGCGTTGCGCGCGCTTCGCCGGTCCAAGGTGATCGTCGCCACCCGACCCCGCTTCTGATACCGAACATGCTCAGCGCTGACGTTCATGGAAGCCTCCGCATCCGTTCGGCGTGACGTCACAAGATTATATAGATCGATCTACTAACGCAAGGGCTCAGCAGGCACCCCAACGACTCTCGCGTCGATTTGTCGCGTGGCCGGCAGCTACGCGGGGCCACGCCCGTCGCCGGCCAGCCGCAATAGGAGTCGAGTTCCCCCGAGGGGGCTGGTCTGCAATGCCGCTGTGCCGCCGTGCAATTCGGCCTGCTGGGCGACCAGCGCCAGACCCAGCCCCGACCCCGAACGCGAGGCCGTCGATCCGCGGGCGAAGCGCTCGAACACCGTGGCACGTTCGGATTCCGGGACCCCGGTGCCGTCGTCGTCGATCGCGATCTCCACGCCCTCGCCGGAACTGCTGACGGTCAGCTGGATCTTGCCGGCGTTGCCGTGCTTGACGGCGTTGGCGATGGCGTTGTCGATCACCAGCCGCAGGCCGGTGGGGAGCCCGACCATCAGCACCGTCGGCGACGGCACCAGCGACACCTCGACGTCGGGGTAGATGCGCAGCGCGTCGTGTGCGGCACGGTCGAGAAGCTCGGTGATGTCGAAGGGGACGAAATCGTCGACGGTGGTCAGCTCGCCCTGGGCCAGCCGCTCCAGCGCGGTCAGCGTCCCTTCGATGCGGCTCTGGGTGCGGATGACGTCGCCGATGACCTCGTGCCGCTGCTCGGGCGGCAGGTCCAAGGTGGACAACACCTCGAGGTTGGTGCGCATGGCCGTCAACGGCGTGCGCAGCTCGTGCGAGGCGACGGCGGCGAAGTCGCGCGCCGACTCGAGCGCAGCCTTGGTGCGCTGCTGTTCCTTGCCGATGCGGGCCAGCATTCCCTCCACCGCCTCGGCGATCTCCACCGCCTCGCGCACGCCGCGCACCTGGACCTCGTCGGGGCTGGACTGGGCGTTGATCGCGCGGGCCTGCTGCGCCAGCAGCAGGAACGGATTGACCATGATCAGCGAGATCACCCAGCCCACCACGACCGTGCCGCCGATCACGCTGGCGCAGATCAGCAACACCCGCAGGTGCAGTTCGTTGATCCGGTGCTGGGCCTCGGCCAGCGGCGCGGCCAGCGCGATCGAGGCGGGACCCGCGGTGAACGTGCGAACGCGGTACTGCACCCCGTTGATGGTCGTGTTGGCATAGCCGTCCGGGAGTTGCGGCAACACGATGTTGCTGGGCGCCGACACGGTCACCCCGCCGATGCGCGCGGTGCGCACCAGGTTGCCGTCCGGCATGTGCCGGTCGGGGGTGGCGGGCGGCGCGGTGTTGAGCAGGCTGCTGATGTCTCCCAGGCTGCTGACCGAATCCAGCCGGCGATCGAGCTGGCTGTACTGGTCATTGGTGACGCCCACCCACACCCAGGTGCCCAGCAGGACGACCAGCGTCATCACCGATATGGCGGCGACGATGAGGATGGTGCGCAGCGACAGCACCCGCATCGGCAGCTGTACATGCGGGAAGACGCGGATGTCGGGCTCCTTTGTGGGTTCGTGACGACCAGCCTGAGTACAACCCTCACAGCGGCAGGGGTTCGGCACGTTCAAGCGCGAGGGCGTTTCGCAAGAATTTACCGCTAATCGCGGCGCCGCCCTGCGCGTCACCTATCGGGGACCGACCATCGTTTTGCTCGCCGCGTGGTGAGTGAGTACTCTCTCACCGTGCTGACTGGGCCGGGTCGAGGGCGTGACCGCCTGCTTTCCGCGGCGTTGCGGCTGTTCGCCGCCAAGGGATACGCGGCCACGTCGGTGGCCGACATCCAGCGCGAATCGGGGCTGGCGCCCGGCTCGGGCGCGCTCTACAAGCACTTCGGCTCCAAACGCGAGTTGCTCGAGGCCGCGGTCGCGCACCGGATCGACAGCATCGTGGCCGCGCGAGAGCAGTACGACGCGGGACAGCCGGGCAGCGTCGAGCAAGCGGTGCGCACCGCCGGCCAGCTGATCTGGAGCAACCTCAAACACAGCGAGGATCTGCTCAAGGTCATGCTGCGCGAGCCCGACGAGCTCGGCGACCTCGACGAGAAGACGTGGCAGGTCATCACCGACAACGCCTACCAGCGCTTCGCCGATGAACTGGCCGCGTCGAATCGCTCCGGCCGCACCAGCATCCCCGACCCCGAAGCGGCCGCGGCCGTCGCGATCGGCTCGCTGTCCTACGCGGCGACGCTGCAAGCGCTCACCGGCCGCCTGCCGGGAAACACCGACGAAGAACGGTATTTCGAGGCGTGGGTCAACCAGACGGTCAGCGTCCTGGCCCAGTACGCCAATCCCCGAAATCCTTTGCACACCAATGATTCAGGAGACCAGCTGTGACGTTTTCACTACAACTGTCCGACGACGTGATCGAAGTCCGCGACTGGGTGCACCAGTTCGCCGCCGACGTCGTCCGGCCCGCCGCCGCGGAATGGGACGAGCGCGAGGAAACACCGTGGCCGGTGATCCAGGAGGCCGCCAAGGTCGGGCTGTACTCCCCCGACCTGTTCGCCCAGCAGGCGGCCGAGCCGACGGGCCTGGGCATGCTGACGGTGTTCGAGGAATTGTTCTGGGGCGACGCGGGTATCGCCCTGTCCATCATGGGCACGGGCCTCGCCGCCGCGGCACTGGCGGGCAACGGCACTCCAGAACAGCTGGGCCGCTGGTTGCCCGAGATGTTCGGCACCGCTGACGAACCCAAGTTAGGCGCGTTCTGTTCGTCCGAGCCGGACGCGGGTTCCGACGTCGGCGCCATCCGGACGCGGGCGCGCTACGACGAGGCGACCGGCGAGTGGGTCCTCAACGGCACCAAGACCTGGGCGACCAACGGCGGCATCGCCAACGTGCACATCGTGGTGGCGTCGGTCTACCCCGAGCTCGGCACGCGCGGGCAAGCGACCTTCGTCATCCCGGCGGGCGTCAAGGGCCTGGCGCAGGGCCAGAAATCCAAAAAGCACGGGATCCGCGCCTCCCACACCGCCGAGGTGGTGCTCGACAACGTCCGGCTGCCCGAGGACCACATCCTCGGGGGCCGGGAGAAGTTCGAGGCGCGCATCGCCCGCGTCAAATCGGGTGCGTCCGCCCGCGGGCAGGCCGCGATGAAGACGTTCGAGCGCACCCGGCCCACCGTCGGCGCGATGGCCGTCGGCGTGGCCCGGGCCGCCTACGAGTACGCGCTCGAATATGCCTGCCAGCGTGAGCAATTCGGCCGCAAGATCGGCGAATTCCAGGCCGTGGCCTTCAAGCTGGCGGACATGAAGTGCCGCATCGACGCCGCCCGGCTGCTGGTGTGGCGCGCGGGATGGATGGCCCGCAACAACCAATCCTTCGACTCCGCGGAGGGGTCGATGGCCAAGCTGGTGGCCAGCGAGACCGCGGTCTACGTCACCGATGAGGCGATCCAGATCTTGGGCGGCAACGGGTACACCCGCGACTATCCCGTCGAGCGGATGCACCGCGACGCGAAGATCTTCACCATCTTCGAGGGCACCAGCGAGATCCAGCGCCTGGTGGTCTCCCGGGCGCTGACCGGGTTGCCTATCCGGTGACGGCCGCCGTGTGACGCGCCGCGCGGCCCGCGGCCCGCGCCGGGTGGGGCACGCGACATGATGGCGGCATGGCTACCGAGATCCGGGTGCTCGACAGCGAGGACGACCTCATCGCCGCCGCGAACGTGTTTCGCACCGCCATGGTCGGGTTTCCCCCGCTTGCGGGTCTCGCGCCCGGCCAGATCACCACGCTGCTCGAGGCGGGCCGCACCGTCGGGGCATTCGCCGACGGCCAGCTTGTCGGCACCGCCGACGCCGTGACGAGTTGGTTGACGCTGCCCGGCCCGGCGATCGTGGGGCACGCCGCCGTGACCCACATCGGGGTGCTGCCGTCGCACACCCGGCGTGGCATCGCCACCGAGCTGATACGTCACCAGTTGGGCGACTTCGCGGCGCGCGGTGAGGTGGTGGCGACGCTGCGGGCCTCGGAGGCGACGATCTACGGACGCTACGGCTACGGCGTCGCGAGCTCGTCGCAGTCGGTCGAGGTCCAGACCGCGCGGGCGGCGCTGCGGCGCGATGTCGGGACGGGCGGTCGGGTGCGCTTGCTCGACACCGCGCAGGTGTGGGACGTGCTGCCCCGCATCTACGCCGAGAACCGTCCCGCTCGTCCGGGAACCATCGACCGCCCGCCGGCGTGGTGGCAGGGCGTGCGGCTGCGCACCGAATCCACCGCTGGGGCCGCGTATGTCGCGGTGCACGGCGAGCCGGGATCCGAATCCGGCTTCGTCCGGTACCGCCCGATCGACACCGAGCGGTGGTTTGTCAGCGACCAGCGCACCATCGTGGTCGAGGATTTCTTCGCGCCCACCACCGAGGCCTACCTCGGGCTGCTGCGATTCCTGCTCGGACTCGATCTGGTTGACCGCGTGCTGTTTTGGATGCTGCCGCTCGACGATCCGCTGCCGTGGCTCCTCGACGACCGGCGCGCCGTGCGGGTCACCGCCGTGCACGACGAAACCTGGCTGCGCATCATCGATGCGGAGGCGGCGCTGACCGCCCGTGGCTACGGCGGCGACGGCGCGGTCAGCATCGCGGTCAATGACCCTCTGCTACCGGCCAATTCGGCGCGGTTCGCCATCGCGGGCGGCGGCGCGGCGGTCACCGACCGGCAACCCGACCTCACCGTCGACGTCGAGGGGCTCGCCGCCGTCCTGCTGGGCGGGGCCACGTGGCGCGAGCTCGCCGCGGCCGGGCTGGCCCGCACCGACGATCCGGCGGCGCTGGCGGTGGCCGATCGACTGTTCGCCGTGCCCGAGGCGCCCCACGCCGGGTTCTACTTCTGAGGGCGAGAGTGAAACGCATGATCGTCGTCATCGGCGCGGGGATATGTGGTCTCGCGGCGGCCTACGAGCTCTCTCGGCAGGGTCACGACGTGATCGTGCTGGAGCGCGGGCGTCCCTTCGGGGAGCAATCCGCCGGGCTGGCGCGGATATTCCGGGTCGCGCATCGACGTCCGGCGCTGTGCCGGTTGGCGCTGGCGGCCCGGGCGGGCTGGCAACGTTGGGAATCCGAGTTCGGCGCGGGGCGACTGCTGGGCTCCGAGGGCTTCATCGCCGCCGGCTCCCGCGACGAGATCGCGGCGGCCATGACGTCGGCCGGCGCGCGGTTCTCCCGGCTCGACCGGGCCGAAATCGCGGCACGGCTTCCCTTCGCGGTGGTGCCTTGGGAGACAGGGGTTTTCGATCCGCTGGGCGGCAGCCTGCGCATCCGCCGCGCCCTGGGCGCGTTGGCGCACCGCGTCACCATCCGGAACGCGGAGGCGCAGTCGGTGGCCGACGACGGCGCGACGACGCTCACCGACGGCACCGTGCTGCGCGGTGACCGGGTGCTGATCTGCGCGGGCGCGCACACCCCAGACCTGTTCGGCCCCCTCGGGGTTGACTTCGTCCCGCACACACGGTTCACCTATCGCGGCGCGGACGCGACCGGCGCGGCGTGCCTGTCCGCGCCCGAGGGCTACGGATTGCCGCTCGGCAGTACGGGCCGGTGGGCGTTCGGCCAGGAGGTGGCGGACCCCGCGACCGTGCGCGCGCTGTTCCCGTCGCTTTCGCCGGTCGACCAGGTGGACTGCGTCAGTGTCCGTGCCCCGTGGCTTGATTCGGGCGGCGACGGCTGGACCGTGGCGCGGCGTGGGCGCGTGCTGGCGTTCGTCGGCAGCAACCTGATGAAATTCGGTCCGCTGCTCGGTGAACTGCTGGCGCGGGCCGTGTTGACTGACGAGGTGCCCGCGGAGTTGCTGCTGGATTAGTCCGGCGGCAACCCTGCGGGCCTTGGCATCTGTGGACTCCAAACCGTAAGAGCGGCAATGGAACCCAGACCGGCGGTCGGGCCGGTCAGCCGTGCGGCGCCTCGGAGATCTTGGTGTCCGGCTTTCCGAGCGTCTGGCAGTACGTCGTCACCGACAGCCGCGTTGCGGAAATCTCCACATTGCTCGGGTCGGCGCCGCTCTTGTCCTTGAGCATCTTGCTGACTTCGTCGTTCTGCTTCTTCTCGTCCTGCGTGGTGAAGTCTTTGCACTTTGTGTCGCCGCCGGTGTTGATGACCTGTGAGGCCGAACATGCGCCGGACAACAAGGCGGAGATCGCGATCGTGGCTGCCGCAATGTACTTCATCGTGTGCCTTCCTGGGTGCGAGTAGTGGTATCAGTACACCAAATCCGCTGATTTCAAACCCCTTCACACCGCGAAGTCCGGGCCCGCGGCGGAGGCGTGATCGCGTCCACCGGGAATAACCACCCGGGTGGCGTCGCGTTCTACGATCGTCGGGCGCGCGCACGTTGGAGGGGGAGAAGACCGGTGATCTCGTCGAGCGTGCGCAGCGGCCGCAACCGCCGACTGCGTCCGGGCCGGGAAGCCGCCCCCGCCCGGGCCCTGTTCATCAGCGTGTTGGCCCTGCTGCTGGCGACGGGATGGGTCGCCAATCACTTCGTCGGGTTGATGCCGGTGATCAGCGAGCACGAACACCTCAGCGCCGCCACCCTCGACGGCATCTTCGGCATCTACGCGCTCGGGTTGCTCCCCGGATTGCTGATCGGCGGCCGCACGTCGGACGCGTGGGGCCGTCGCCCGGTGGCGCTGGCGGGGGCGGCCGCCGCCGTGGCGGGGACGGTGGCGATGCTGCTGTCCCAGCACACCGGCGCGCTGCTGTCGGGCCGCCTGGTCGTCGGGCTCGGTGTGGGCCTCGCCATCAGCTCCTGCACCGCGTGGGCTTCCGATCTGAGAGGCCCGGCCGGCGCCGCGACCGCGGGAGCGGTGCTCACCGCCGGCTTCGCCATCGGGCCGTTCGCCGGCGGGGGCTTTGCCTGGGCCGGGCACTCCGGCATTCGGGTGTCGTTCGCCGTCGCCGCCGCCATTGTGGTGCTGGCGTCGTGTGCCGTCATCGTCGCGGCCGAGCCCGGCGAGCTGACCGGGCCGGCACCGGCCGCCGACAGGGCCCCGGCGGCACCGGCCACGCAGGGCGTGTCGCGGGCCCTGAGTTGGGCCATGCCACTCGCACCGTGGGTATACGCCTCGGCGACACTGGGATTCGTCACCATCCCCACCCGGCTACACACCGCGCTCGCGGCTCCGATCGCGGCGGGCACGGCCACCCTGATCGTCAACGGGGTCAGCGGGGTCGTTCAGGTGCTGGCCCGCACGCGCCGCTGGGGCCCACAGACCGGCACCGCCGGTGCGGTTCTGGCCGCACTCGGCTACGTGATGGCCGCGACGGCGCCACCGACCCTGACGCCCGTGCTGGGGCTACCGCTGTTGGTGATCCTGGGGTGCGCGTCGGGCCTGTGCCTGCGCGAAGGCCTGATCGATCTCGAGGCCGCGGCGCCGCAGCACCTGCGGGGCGCTCTGACCGGGGTGTTCTACGTCGTCACCTACGTCGGCTTCGCCCTGCCGCTGTTGTTGGCGACCGTCGACCCTGGCGCCGCGCTGGCGATCCTGTCCACCATGGCGGTATTGGCCTTGGCGACGGCGGTCGGCAGGGCGGCGCGGCTACGACGAGATAGTCACCGCCAGAACTGATTCGGACCCGTCAGCGTCGGCGCTCACAGCAGTTGGCGCAGCGTCTCGATCAGCTTGATCCGCTCGGCCGTCGTCGACGCGATGGGCGCCACGTTCAGCGTGGTCACCCCCGCCTCACGGAAGGCGGCCAGGCGTTCCTTGACGAACTCCCGGGTGCCGATCAGGTTGACGTCGCGCACCAGATCATCGGGCACCACCTTGGCGGCGCCGTCCTTGTCACCGGCCAGATAGAGCTCCTGGATCCGGTCGGCCTGCGGGCCGTACCCGTACTTGGTCGCAAGGGCGTGATAGAAGTTCTTGCCCTTGGCGCCCATCCCGCCGATGTACAGCGCCAGGTGTGGCTTGACGAATTCCCTTAGCGGCTCGACGTTTTCGCCGATGGCCAGTACGGGTCCGGCATAGATGCCGAGCTCGCCCAAGGCGGGGTCCCGCTTGGCCCGGCCGGCGGCCAGGGACGCCCCCCACACGTCCTGCGCCTTCTCGGGCAGGTAGAAGATCGGTTGCCAACCCTCGGCGATCTCCGCCGCCAATTCGACGTTCTTCGGCCCCAACGCGGCTACCAAGATCGGAATGCGCTCGCGGACAGGCCGATTGATCAGCTTGAGGGGCTTGCCGAGCCCGGTCCCCCGGTCGGGAGGCAGCGGGATCGTATAGTGCTTCCCCTCGTGCTGCACGGTCTCGCGTCGCCACACCTGGCGACAGATGTCGATGACTTCGCGCGTCCGGCCGATCGGGGCGTCGTACGGCACTCCGTGGAAGCCCTCGATGACCTGCGGGCCGGACGCGCCCAGGCCGAGGGTGAACCGGCCGTCGGAGACGTAATCGAGACCGGCCGCGGTCATCGCGGTCAGGGTGGGCGTCCGGGTGTAGAGCTGCAGGATGCCCGACGCCAGCTCGACCCGTTGTGTGCTGGCCGCCAGATAGCCGAGCGCGCTCACCGCATCGAACGAATACGCTTCGGGGACAAAAACAATGTCCAGTCCGGCGCGTTCCAGGTCGGCCACTTCGGCGGCCACGTCCTTGAAACCGCCCGCATAATTGATGCTCAATCCAATCCGCATGGTCATTACTTCTACGCGTTCCCGGATTGATCGGCCAATTCGAGCGCCTCCCGCTGAATGCGGTCGAACTGGGCCCCCATCGCCTCCGACAATGCCGTCGCGCCCGACAGCGGCCGCACCATCACCATGAACTCGTCGATCAGTCCGTCGTCGTTGAAATGCAGGAAGTCGCAACCGGTGATCTTCACTCCGGGCGCCCCCACAATCCCGGTCTCGAACACGAGGGCGTGGTCGCGGCCACCCGCGTCATGAATCTCCCGGATGTAGCGGAAGTTCTCGAAGACGCGCAGCACGCCGCGCAAAATCGCCGCGGTGATCGGCTTGCCGACATACGGCTTGAACGCCACCGGGCTGGTGAACACCACCGCGTCGGCCAGCATCGCCTGGAGGGCCTCTTCATCGCGCTCTTCGACGGCCTTGCGGAACGGGTGCATCGGCGACCTCGCATAGTCAACTTGTTGAGTATTCAGGTTGACGCTAGGGTCCGCCTCGCCGGATGTCCAGGGTGCGATTAATCACTTTGTTGACTAGTCGCATCGTTGTACGATCGGCCGATGTCACTGCGTGACGCGGTGTTGGCCGCCCTGCTCGAGGGCGAATCGTCGGGGTACGACCTGGCCAAGGGTTTCGACGCGTCGGTCGCGAACTTCTGGCCGGCCACCCCGCAGCAGCTGTATCGCGAACTGGATCGACTCGCCGACCAGGGCCTCATCCGAGCGCGGGTCGTGCGCCAAGAACGCCGGCCCAACAAGCGGATGTTCTCCCTGACCGGGGCCGGGCGCGACGCGATCCGGCACTTCACCGCGAAGGCGCCGAAACCCTCGGTGATCCGCGACGAGCTGCTGGTCAAGGTTCAGGCCGCCGACGCCGGCGACATGGCAGCTGTGCGCGAGTCCATCCTCGAACGACTGCAATGGGCGAGCGCCAAAGTGCAACGCTACGAACGGTTGCGGGCGCGAATGATGGACGGCCGCGACGAAGACGAGTACCTGGCCCAGGCCGACCGAATCGGCCCCTACCTGACGCTGATCCGCGGAATCTCGTTCGAGCAGGAGAACATTCGCTGGGCCGAGCACGCCCTGGCCATCATCGAACGCCGCGCGTCGGCCGACACGGCAAAGGCCGCGCATTCGCGGCGGGCCCGGGCCGCCACGCGCCGGTGAGTCCTGGCCTCGGGAAGAGGTTCAGCGTTCGCGGACCGCGGTGAAGAACTTGGTGCGCATCAGCCGATCGAAGACCACCGGCAGCTCGTGGAACGGCCGTCCATACTCGGTGGCCGCCTTTTCGACCAGGTCCAC
The DNA here is from genome assembly GCF_020217485.1 of Mycobacterium sp. WUMAC-067. GTDB lineage: Bacteria > Actinomycetota > Actinomycetes > Mycobacteriales > Mycobacteriaceae > Mycobacterium. The sequence continues at coordinate 117,925 of NZ_JAEKMI010000006.1, forward strand.
GCTGGCGGCACGCCAATGCCGCTGGGCCAGAAACTCCTTGGAGTCCGTGCGGGCATCGTCATACCACAGGTCGGCGACCGGTGGCTGACCGGTGCCTTGGCTGATGGTGGGGACGTTGTTGGCGAATTCCTGGACTTCGCCCGGCGCCGGACCGAGCTCGGCGGCTATGTGGCTCCCGGGCGCCGACAACTCGTGCAGCTTTTCGAACAGCGCATCCTGGGCCGCCCCAGGCAAATACGGCAGCAGGCCCTCGAGCGCCCACGCCGTCGGTCGGCCGGGGTCGAAGCCGGCCGCGATCAGCTCGCCCGCCCAGTCGTCCCGCAAGTCGGTGGCCACCGTGACGCGCCCCGTCGACGGCACGGCGCCCTGCCGGTCGAGGACCCGTTGCTTGAAGTCGAGCACCCGAGGCTGATCGACTTCGAACACCGTATGACCCGCGGGCCATTCCAGACGGTACGCCCGGGAGTCCAATCCGGCCGCCAGGATCACCGCCTGGCTCGTCCCCGACCGCCCGGCGTGAACGAAAAACTCGTCGAAGAACCGCGTCCGCACCCCCACCCACTGCGCGTTGAAGGCCGCGGCGCTACTCATGTCGGCGTTGTCAACGGCCGCAATCAGATTCGGCTCACCGGAGGCGGCGACGAAGCCGGCGGCGAAGTCGTCGTTCGCCAACGGCGGCTGCAGCCCGGCGTCGAGGGCCCGCGCCGCACACACCGCCAAGGCGGTGAAACCGACACTTGTCACGATATCCCAGGTATCGCCGGCGCTACGGGCCACAACGGGCTCCCCTCAATCATCGATCAGGACATAAAAGATTCGTTCGCACAACTAACGATACTGTACGCCGCGGCTCGGCCGGGCGCATCGCCGCTGACGATCCCGGCGTTAGCCTGAGGAATGACCGATTACCGCTCGCCCTCGACCGGCCGGGCAGTGCGTGCCGTTCTGTTCGATACGTTCGGAACGGTCGTCGACTGGCGCTCCGGGATCGCCGCCTCGGTGCGGCGTTTCGCGCACCGCCGGCACATCAGCCTCGACCCGGACGCGTTCGCGTTGGAATGGCGGAGCCGATACCTGCCCTCGATGTCCGAAATCCGTTCGGGCCGGCGGGAGTTCGTGTCGCTGGACGTTCTGCATCGAGAGAACCTCGTCGCATCGCTCGAGAGGTTCGGCATCAGCGCCGACGCGCTGCCCGGCGACGAAGTGGAGGCGCTGGCACGCTCGTGGCGCTGGCTGCCACCGTGGCCGGACAGCGTCGAGGGCATCGAGGCCATGAGGCGGCACGTGATTGTCGGGCCGCTGTCCAACGGCAACACCGGACTGCTGGTCGAGATGGCGAAGTACGCGGGCCTGCCGTGGGACGTGGTACTCGGTTCCGATGTCAGCAGGGCCTACAAGCCCGACGCCCGCGCGTACCACACGCCCGCGCGTCTGCTGGGTCTGGAACCCGGCGAGGTGATGCTGGTGGCGGCGCACACCGCAGACCTCGAGGCGGCCCGCAGCAGCGGCCTGGCGACCGGTTTCGTCGCGCGCCCGCAGGAGTACGGACCGGGCCAGGCGGCTGACCCGGCGCCCTCGGACGCCTGGGACGTCGCGGGCGCGTCGCTGGTCGAACTGGCGCGGTCGCTGTTCGGCGCCGCCGGCCCACCGTGAGGCAGGGCCGCGCCGTCGAAGGGGTTGCGCGATGGCTACTTCCAGGCAAAGACCGGTTGTTCCAGGCCGTCGACCGGGTCGTGGCGGCCTTCCAGCCCCAGCCACCGCAGCTGCAGGAGCACCGCCCCGGTGGGTGCGTGGATCAGGTCGCCCCCCAGCGGGATCTGCACGACCGGTCGCGGGCTTTCCGGGATGGCGATGAATCGCGGCGAATCGTCACGTTGCAGTTGGTGCAGGCCCACCCGGTACACCGCCACCACCTCGTCGGGCGACGGGCGCGGATCCAGGCGGCACCCTCCCCAAATCACCACCGGCGTAATGACATATCCCGACCGGGTCGGGTAATCGTCGAGCAGACCAAGCACGGTCGCCTCGGCCAATTCGATGCCGACCTCCTCACGCAGTTCCCGCAGCGCGGCCTCGACCGCGGTCTCGCCCGGGTCGAGGCGGCCACCGGGAAGCGCCCACTGCGCGGCGTGCGAGGTGAGTCGAGAAGCCCTGCGGCACAGCAGGAACGCCGCACCGCCCGACACGTCGACCATGCGCCCGTCGAGGCCGGTCGCCGGCAGCCCCCGATCGGCGTTCCAGTCGTCGACCGGTACCGGATCCACCCTGTCCTCCCCGACGTCGGAGTCGACGAGCACCACCGCCACGGCGGCGTGCCGCTTGGCCGGATCGGCCACGATTCGGCGCTCATGACCGGCCAGATTGTTCCGGATCCGCTCGCGTAGTACCTGGTCATAGGGGATGGTCACCTCTCGAGACTAGGCCGCCGCGCTTGGGCGGCGTGCTTGGTCCCCGCCCGCCACCAGTGGTTAACTGCGAGCATGCGACGACAACCCCTGCTGGCCCGGCGCTTCTTCGATCGCTACGAGCCGGTGCATGCGGTGACGTATTTCGCGCCGGAGGCCCGGGCGGCGTTGGACGCGTTGGGTTACCGGGGTTTCTGGATGGGCTATTTCGCGGCCCGCTCGGCGCCGCTGGGCACGGTGCCGCGGGAGGTGGTGACCTCGGTCTTCTACAACTTCGCACCCGAACGGGTCGCCAAGGCGCTGCCGGCGGCGTGGGAGATCGCGGGTCCGCAAGCCGCGTTGCAGGCACGCCAGGAGTCCGCGGTCGCGGCGCTGCGCCGCTACGGCCTGAGCCCGGACGAAAACGTCCGCGTGGCAGCCGAACTCGCCGGGAAGGCGGCGCGCCACGCGCCGCTCGATGCGCGCCCGTTGTTCGCCGCGAATCTGGCGCTGCCCTGGCCCGACGATCCCCTGGCCGCGCTGTGGCACGCTACGACGCTGTTACGCGAACAGCGCGGAGACGGGCACGTCGCGGTGCTGGCCGCGGCCGGCATCTCCGGGCGCGAATCCAACGTCTTACATGCCGCGGCGGGCAACGTCTCACGCGACTACATCGCCCGCACCCGCGATTACGACGACGAGGCATGGCGTCATCACGAACAACGCCTCGCCGAGCGCGGGTTGCTCGACGATGCCGGAACACTGACCGCCGCGGGGCGCGAACTGAAGGACCACATCGAATCGAGGACCGACGCGCTTTCCTTGTCGGCGCTCGACGCGCTCAGCGATGACGAGGTCGAGAGGCTGTTCCGGGCGCTATCCCCCATCACCCGCGCCGTGGTCGCCGCCGGCGATATCCCCGCCGCGACCCCGATGACGTTGCGTCGCGACGAATTGCACGACGACGGCGCGCATTTGGTGGGCCGATGAGCGCCCAGCGAGTGCCCGGCGGGGTCGTGCACAAGTTGCCCGCCGACCTGCGCGAGACGTTGATCGCCAACGCCGCCGCGCTGTCCGCCTGGAACGACATCACGCCGTTGGCCCGCAACGAGTTCATCTGCTGGGTCGAGGATGCCAAGCAGGACGCCACCCGGGCGCGCCGCATCCGCCGCACCAAGGAGGAACTGGAAGAAGGCAAACGCCGGCCGTGCTGCTGGCCGGGCTGCAAACACCGCGAACGCACCGGGAAATAGGCGCCCGCTAGCGTCCTAGCGGTTTGTAGAAGACCAAGCCGTTGCCCTTGTTGTCATAGACCACGGCGCGTCGCTCGTGGGCATCGTCGTAGGGGCCCTTGACGATGCCACCGCGGCTGGCCTCGACAGCCTTCGCCGCGGCGTCGACGTCCGCGGTCTTGATGCCGACGACGACCTGCCCGGGGATGGGGTGGTCCACCGAGGTCGCCAGCGCCAGCGTGACCGGTCCCGCATCGAGGGCCGCGAAGTGCGCCCCGTCGCGAAACTTCAGCGGCATGCCCAGGGTCTCGCTGTAGAACCGGATCGACTCGTCCAAGTCGTCGGTCGACAGGATGATCATCTTTGCCTCGTGCTCGCTCATGGTGCCTCCCTATGGCCGGATCGCTACCAGCCTAGGCGGGTAGGCATCCCGGGGAGGGTCAAGGACCAGCTCACGCGGCGTCGGACGAAACCGGTTGGCCCTCAACGTAATCCATGGGCGGCGCCTCGCCATGCCCCGCGCCGCGGTAGGCCACCGCGGTCGCCAGCGCCGAACCACCTTCGATGGTGCCCACCACAACCACCCGGTCGTTGACGGTGAATTGCGGTGCCGCGACGGCCGGTTGGCTGCCGCGATGGGAGATGACGGTGGTGTCCGGGGTGAGGCGATACGTCCGGGTGTACCCGTCGGCGCTGCGCATGGTCACCGAGTCCACCGTCACGGCGATCACGGTGCCCTCCTGCTTTACCGGCTGCGAGACGGTCGGCGGCCCCACATCGGCGATCACGGTGCGCTTGTCGACATGAACCCCGTTGAGCACCAACGCCGTCAGGCAGGCCCCGCACAACAGTGCAGCGCACACGATCTCACATGCCTTCGCCACACCGGACAGCCCGCGCCGCTGACCACCATCGGTACGCGTCGGGGTTGGCTCCGAAGACTCCGGCATGCGGTGTTTGGCTGCCACGATCCGTCCTTCCTGCGGCTTGCGCCGAAGGAACATCGACACCGACCGAATCAGGTTGTTGCCGTGGAATTACCCGCCGTGCTATGCCGGTAAACCGGGCCGTGCCCGACGGGTGAGGAGAGAGGCGGGAGTCAGCCCTTGGTCAGGGTGAACTGCGCGACGTCGGTGTAGCCCTCGCGGAACAGGTCCGCGCAGCCCGTGAGGTACTTCATGTACCGGTCGTAGACCTCTTCGGATTGAATCGCGATGGCCTCGTCGCGGCGCGCCTCGAGTGCGGTCGCCCAGGTGTCGAGGGTGCGGGCGTAGTGCAGGCGCAGCGGCTGGACCAGCTTCACCCCGAAGCCGGCACGCTGGGCGTGCTCCACGACGCCCTTGGCCTGCGGAAGGTCCCCGCCCGGGAAGATCTCGTCCATGATGAATTTCATGAAGCGCAGCTTGGTCATGGTGATGGGCAGCCCGCGCTCGGCGAACTCCTCGTCGCTGGGTTTGATGATGGTGTGCAGCATCATCACGCCGTCCGCCGGGAGCGCCTCGTAGGCCGTCTTGAAGAAATCGTTGTAGCGGTCACGCCCGAAGTGCTCGAAGGCGCCGATCGAGACGATGCGGTCGACTTTTTCATCGAACTGCTCCCAGCCCTGCAGCAGCACCCGCTTGGACCGCGCGGACGGATGGGCGTCAAGGCGGCGCTGCACGTGCGCCTGCTGATTGCGGCTCAACGTGAGCCCGACGACGTTGACGTCATACCGCTCGAGGGCGCGGACGATGGTGGTGCCCCAGCCACACCCGACGTCGAGCAACGTCATGCCCGGCTGCAATCCCAGCTTGCCCAGCGAGAGGTCGACCTTGGCGATCTGCGCCTCTTCCAGCGTCATGTCCTCGCGCTCGAAGTACGCGCAGCTGTAGGTCCGCGTCGGATCCAGGAAAAGCGCGAAGAACTCGTCGGACAGGTCGTAGTGCGCTTGTACGTCCTCGAAATGCGGTTCCAAGCTGACGGCATCGCCGGGATTTTCGGACAAGGCACAACCTCTGACTTATTCATATCGGGTTCAATGGCGCGATCGAATCGATCGCCGCGCGGACGCCCCAGTGTATCGGGCCGGCCCACCGCGCCCTCGCGGCGAGTTCCCGGGCAGCGTAGTACCGCCGAAATGGCTCTCAGCCTGCCAGATCGCTGACGTCGGCGCAAATTTGGTAATCCCCTGCGGCTCAGAGCAACTCGGGCGCGCACACCCTGGCAGCGGGCGATGGGGTCGTTACATCGACCCCGTAAACGGGTACGCCGGGGCCGGCGTTCTTTAATGGTGTCGAACGCGCAACCCAGCCGGCTGGCCGGCGTCACGGAGGCGGAGGCTCGCCAATGGCCGACATCACCATGTTGATCCTCGAAGACCACGAGTGGTTCCGCGAACAGTTCGCCCGGCTGGATTACCTGCAGGCACAGCGGAGCACCGACCGCGCCGGGCTCGAACGGGTGTGGCGACCGCTCGCCGAGAAGCTCGACGTGCACGCCTACATCGAGGAAAAGATCTTCTACCCGCAACTGCTCAAACGGGGCGGTGACGACGCCGAAGGCGAGACGCTCGACGCCATCGGCGACCACAACGACATTCGCGACGGCGTGCGCGATGCCGATTCGGCCGAACTCGGCAGCGAGCAATGGTGGGCGGCCGTCGGGCGCACCCGGGAGGCCAACGACGATCACATGGGCGAAGAGGAGCGCGAAGGGCTGTCGGACTTCCGCCGCAACGCCCCGATCGGCCTTCGCGAAGCGCTGGGGCGCCAGTACAGCGAGTTCATGGCCGAGCATCCCACCACCGCGGGGTTGCCGATCACGGACCGTGACCCGCGCCGCTATGTCGAGCAGGTGGAGGCCCCGCCGTCCAAGCCCTCGGACTTCTCGTTGCGCATCGGCAGCCTGAAGGGCCAGTGACCTGCGCGCGTGACCGGGCGAGCGTGACGGGGATAACCTCCGTCGGATCCCGCGGCGCCGCGACGCCGCCGGCATCAATGCCGGCGACCCGGTTCTAGCTGGCGTTTGTCGCACGCGAGCAAACCCGCGCACGGGCACGTGGGTTCGCCGCGGTCGCCGTCGGTCGTCCCACGTCAGGCCCGTGAAGCCCACCCCGCCGGTTGTCCCTGAGAAAGTTGTGGGTAAGTCTTGATTCGATGGTTATTCGACGCCGCCGGAGGAAATGGGCACGTAAAGAAATCAGGGTTGCCGACCCCGCGATGCGCCGAACCATCATGGGCACCGCGATCGGGAACTTCATGGAGTGGTACGACTTCGGGGTCTACGGGTACATCGCGACCACGATCGCCCAGGTGTTCTATCCCGGCAAGAACGTCAGCGGAGTCCACCTCATCGCGACCTTCGGAACGCTTGCGGCGGCGTTCGTCGTGCGTCCGCTCGGCGGGTTCATCTTCGGCCCGCTGGGCGACCGGATCGGGCGCCACCGGGTCCTGGTGGTCACCATCCTGATGATGACGGTGAGCACGACCGTGACCGGCCTGCTGCCCACCTACAGCACCATCGGCATCTGGGCGCCGATCCTGCTCGTCCTCGCGCGAATATTCCAGGGCCTGTCGACCGGCGGCGAATACGTCGGCGCCATGACCTATCTCGTCGAGCAGGCGCCCGACCACAAACGCGGCATGATGGTCGGGTTCTTGCCGATGGGCAATCTGGTGGGGTTCGTCCTGGCCGGCCTGCTTGTGACCGGGCTGCAGACCTGGCTGCCCGAGGACGCCATGCTGACCTACGGCTGGCGGATTCCGCTGCTGTTGGGCTTGCCTTTCGGCCTGGTCGCGCTGTTCCTGCGGCTGCGGCTCGAGGAGTCGTCGGCCTACCAGAGCGCCCACGACGACGCGCACTCGGGCGGCCAAGGCGGGCAACAGATTCGCCGCACCATCGTCGAGCAGTGGCGGCCGATGCTGATCTGCGCGGCGCTGGTGCTGACCTCCCAGGTCGCCGACTTCATGCTCACCGGATATCTGCCGACGTACCTGCGGCTCTTCGTTCGCGTCGGCCACACCGCCGGCCTGGTCATGATCGTGACCACGTTGGCGATCCTGATGGCCACCGTGGTGCTCGTCGCCGCCTTGTCCGATCGCATCGGCGTCAAACCCATCATGTGGACGGGTTGCGGCCTGTTGATCGTCGCCTCCATCCCGGCGTTCCTGCTCATCCGCTTCGGCGGCATTTATCCGGTGATCTTCATCGGCGTGCTGCTGATCGGCTTGATGGAACTGTGCTTCGACAGCACCGGACCGGCCATGCTGCCGGCGCTGTTTCCCACCAACGTGCGCTACGGGGCGCTGGCCATCTCCTACAACATCTCGATTTCCCTGGTCGGCGGCATCACGCCGCTGATCGCCCAGGCTCTGGTATCGGGCACCGGCAACGTGATGGTGCCGGCCTACATGCTGATCTTCGGAGGCGTGGTGGGCGCGGTCACCCTGCTGTTCACCCCCGAGGTCGCCGGCAAGCCGTTGCCGGGCTCGGGGCCCGCGGTCGAAACCGAGCGGGAGGCTCGCGCGCTCGCCGACGACGTCCGCTAGCGACCGTCCCGGCGCGGTCGGCCCGTTTGGGGCGGTGCCCGCCGTGGTTACTAGGAGGTAGGCCGTCCATCCGGTGGGCGGCGCGACCGCAACAGTTGGGGGCGACACCCATGGAACCGATATCACCGACGGATGCGCTGTTCCTCATCGGCGAGTCACGCGAGCATCCGATGCACGTGGGTGCGTTACAGCTGTTCGAGCCCCCCGAGGATGCCGGGCCCCATTTCGTGCGCGAGTGCTATCAGGCGATGCTCGAGTGCACGGACGTGCAACCGGCCTTCAGCAAGCATCCGGCGTTCTTCGGCGGCGTCACCAACGTCGCCTGGTCCATCGACAAGGACGTCGAACTCGACTACCACCTGCGCCGTTCCGCGCTGCCCGAACCGGGACGGGTCCGCGACCTCTTGGAGCTGGTTTCCCGGCTGCACGGCAGCCTGCTCGACCGGCACCGCCCGATGTGGGAGGCACACCTGGTCGAGGGCCTGCAGGACGGGCGCTACGCCGTGTACACGAAGTACCACCACTCCCTCATGGACGGCGTGTCGGCGCTCCGCTTGATACAGCGGGCCTTCACCTCCGATCCGGACGACGACGAGGTGCGTGTCCCGTGGAGCATGGCCCCGCGCAAGCGCGGCGGACGCAAGCGCTCCTCCCTGTTCGAGCGGGTGGGCCGCACCGCGGGGTCGGCGCTGGCGTTGGCGCCGTCCACGCTGAAGCTCGCGCGGGCCGCGCTGCTCGAACAGCAACTCACCCTTCCGTTCCAGGCGCCGCGGTCGATGTTCAATGTCCGGATCGGCGGCGCGCGGCGGGTGGCCGCCCAGTCCTGGCCGTTGGAGCGCATCAACGCGGTCAAGGCGGCCGCGGGTGTCACGGTCAACGACGTGATACTGGCCATGTCCGCCGGGGCCCTGCGCGCCTATCTGTTGGATCAGAACGCGCTGCCGGACGCCCCGCTGACCGCGATGGTGCCGGTCAATCTGCGCCAGGACGACGACGACCGCGGCGGCAACATGGTCGGCACCTTCCTGTGCAACCTCGGCACGGACCTCGACGACGCGGCGAAACGGCTCGAGATCATCAGCGCATCCATCCGCGACACCAAGGAGGTGTTCTGGCAGCTGCCGCCGGTTCAGCAGTTGGCCCTGTCGGCCTTCAACATCGGGGGGTTGTTCTTCGGGCTGATCCCCGGCTACCTGTCCGCGGGCTCACCGCCGTTCAACATCGTGATCTCGAACGTGTCGACCGGTCGCTCGGAGCAGCTGTACTGGCGCGGGGCCCGTTTGGACGGAAACTATCCGCTGTCCATCCCCCTCGACGGCCAGGCGGTCAACATCACCGTGACCAACAACGCCGACAACCTCGACTTCGGCCTGGTCGGCTGCCGGCGCAGCATCCCGCACCTGCAGCGGATGCTGGGTCATCTCGAGGAGTCGTTGAAGGACTTGGAGATCGCCACTGGCGCCTGAAAGCTGTGCGCCACAGCGCTTTTCGAGCCGGCGGTCAGGGCAGCTTGATCACCGACACGTACATCTCGACGATCGGCCGGAAGAGGTCGACGTCATCGAGTTGGCTGCCCAACACGATCGAGTCGCTGGTGGCGACGAGGACCTGGGCGAAGGTCGACGCGGGGATCAGCAACGTCCCACCGAGCCGGTCGATGCCCGCCACGATGAACTTTGCCAGCGCGTCGACGGCCTCTGATCTCTTGGCGGCCACGCGTTCCCGCGCCTCGGGGTTGCGCAGCAGGTACAGCATGAACTCGTGACCCAGCGCGGCGTGCTCCGCCCCGCGGTCGCGGCTGAGCTGGCTCCAGCGCTTGGCGATCTCGTCGAGCTCCCGCGCACCGACCTGCGTCGCCGGAGCCATCACTTCGGTGAAGTTGACGAAGTACCGGCGCCAGTAGCGATCGCTGACCGCCAGAAACAGATCTTCCTTCGTCGAAAAGTGTTTGTAGATAGCGCCTTTCGTGTAGCCGGCGGCGTGGGCGATGTCGTCGAGCGTCGCCGCGACGAACCCCTTTTCGCCGAAGACCTCCTCGGCGGCATCGACCAGGAGCGAGCGCGTGTGCTCGAGGCGGCGCTCCCGCGTCCAACGCTCAACCATGCGCCAGATTCTGCCAGAGCTTGCGAGAACCTATTCCGTTTCTCAGATACTCATGAGTATATTGCTCGGAGCACGGAGTGCCAACCCGGGAGGAGACCAGCGTCATGAGCGATCTCGCTAGCAGCAACAAGGCCGCGTCTGTCACCGAGTCACCGCCCGGCGCGGCCGAACTGGGCGCGCAAGGACAGTCCCCGGTGAGACCGATCAAGATTTGGGCCACCGCCGGCGGCGCGCTGCTGGTGCTCCAGCTCTACGTGTGGATCCGATGGATCACCGGCCCCTATTTCGAGCGGGTGCCCTCGGGTCCGAGCGAGCCACCGATGTACATGAAGGTGCCGCTCATGGCGAACGCGGTGGCGCTGTGGATCGCGCTGCCGGTCGTCGTGTGGTGGTTCTTCATCAGGCCGTGGCGGCGCGAGCGGCGCATCACGCTGGACGGCATGCTCGTGCTGTCGATGGGCCTGATGTTCTTCCAGGATCCGTTGCTGAACTACCTCAACACGTGGTGCACCTACAACACCTGGCTGTTCAACCGCGGCTCCTGGTCGTCGAACATTCCGGGCTGGGTCTCCCCGGAGGAGCCGGGCCGTCAGGTGTCCGAACCGCTGTTGACCAACGCACCGGGTTACGCGTACGGCGTCCTGCTGATCACGATCGTCGGGTGCTGGATCATGCGCAAAATCAAGACGCGCTGGCCGAACATCAGCAATCTTCGGCTGGTCCTGGTCACCTACGCGCTCGCCTTCGTCTTCGATTTCGTCATGGAGGGTTTGGTCCTGCTACCGATCGGCTTCTACACGTACCCCGGTGCCATCAGGTCCGTGTCGATCAATGCCGACACCTACTACCAGTGGCCGGTCTACGAAGGCCTGATGTGGGGTGGTGTGCAGGCCGCGCTGTGCTGTCTGCGCTTCTTCACCGACGATCGTGGCCGCACCGTCGTCGAGCGCGGATTGGACCACGTTCGAGGCGGATTCGCCGGGCAGCAGTTCACGCGCTTCCTGGCGATCTTCGCCGGCGTCAGCTCGTGCTTCTTTTTCTTCTACAACGTGCCCGCGCAGTGGATCGGCATGCACTCCGACCCGTGGCCCCAAGACCACCAGAAGCGTTCGTATTTCAACGGCGGCATCTGCGGTGACGGGACGGACACGCCATGCCCGAATCCCGCTCTGCCCGTACCCACCAAACGCTCCGGATACGTCGACGTGCACGGCCATCTCGTCCTCCCGCCGGGCGGCCAGCTGCCGGAAGTCGTCCCCTTCGAACGGGGACACTAGGTGCTGACGAACTCCCAGCCCACCGTTCGCCCGACGTCGCAGCCACCGTTCTATCGGCCGGCCGGCGATGAGGTGGAGGTGTTCCGCGCGGCGGCCCGCCGCGGCCTGCCGGTGCTGCTGAAGGGTCCGACGGGATGCGGCAAGACGCGGTTCGTGGAGGCGATGGCCCACGCGCTCGGACGCGATTTGATCACCGTCGCCGCGCACGAAGACATGACGTCGGCCGACTTGGTCGGGCGTTTCCTTCTCAAAGGGGGAGAAACGGTTTGGGTGGATGGGCCGTTGACCCGGGCCGTTCGCGAGGGCGCGATCTGCTATCTCGACGAGATCGTCGAGGCCCGCCAGGACACCACGGTGGTCATCCATCCGCTCGCCGATCACCGCCGCGAGCTTCTGGTCGACCGCCTGGGTACGACGGTTCCCGCAGCGCCGGGATTTCAACTGGTCATTTCCTACAACCCCGGCTACCAGAGCGTGCTGAAGAACATCAAAGAGTCGACCCGGCAGCGCTTCGTGGCCATCGAACTCGGCTTCCCGCCCGTCGAGACCGAGACGGAAGTCGTTGCCCACGAAGCGGGAATCGACGTCGCGACGGCGCGCGCTCTGGTCACAGTCGGTAACGCGATCCGAAACCTCGATGGCTCACCGCTTCGCGAGGTGTCGTCCACCCGCATGCTGATCCTCGCCGGCAGCCTGGTCGCCGAAGGGCTCGGCCTGCGCAGCGCCGTCCAGGCGGCGATCGTCCGGATCCTGTCCGATGACCGCGACGTCGTCGCTGCGCTCGGTGAGCTCGTCGACTCCCTCCTGCCCCCAAGGTGATGGTTGCGGATACCATTGGCCCGCAACGGTATAGGCTCCTCGCCACCCACATAGCCGGCCGGTCCGTCGAGGTCGCCGAGGCAGAGGCCGGCCAGGACGCCTACACGAATGGCGACGTCATCTTCGTCCCGGCAGCCGGGTCCGCCGACGAGCAGCGCCGTCAGGTGCTGGTCCAGAGCGCGCTGCTCGGCGCCGGCAGCCTGGATCGGCGGCTGGTGAAGCGCCTGCGCGCGCGCCCGGCCCTCGCGCGCCGCTACCTCACCCTGGAGGCCCACCGGGCGCTCGCGGAACTCGCCCCCACCGTTGCGCTGGCGGCGGCCCTTTGCCCCGACGGTGAGCCCCGCACCGCAACCGCGGATCATTCCCTCGAAATGGCCAGGGGCACAAGTCCAATCGCGGCCCCCCCGGCGTGGTTCGGCGTCATCCGGCCGACGCAACTCCTGGCGTCTTCCGACAGGCGGGCCGCCCCGGCCACGGACGCGGATCTGCGGACGGCGATCGAGCTCGTCGCCGCGCCGGAGCCCGATGACGAGGACGAGGCCGCCTCCGAGGAAAGCAAGATTCTCAAGCTGTTCGAGAACCCACTGTTCAGTTCACGGGCGCTGATGGATTTTTTCCGAAAACTGTTGGGCGAGACGCCGTCACGCGGTGACGACTCTTCGGGCGGGGAGTTTCAGGCCCGCTCGATCCGGCCGGCACGAACGGTTGGCGCATCGGCCCGTCCACTTGCGACTCGCATCAATTTCGTCGACGGCAGGCCAGGCGCGGCATTGGGAATCGGCGGTGCGCTGCACCCGGAGTGGGACGTCTTCACCAATCGCTATCGGGCGGACTGGTGCCGCGTGATCGATTTTCCGCTCACCGGGCCCGCCCGTATCTCGGCCGCGCAGGTGTCGCGCGACGACGAGCTGCGGCGGCGATTGGCGCGCGTCGGCCTCGGTCCCAGACTCTTGCGGGCGCGCCCCGACGGTGACGAAATCGACATCGAGGCACTCGTCGATCTCCTCATCGACCTGCGCTCCGGCTATTCACCCACCGAGGCCGTCTACACCCAGCGGCGCAATGTCGTTCGGAATCTCGGTGTCCTCATTCTGCTCGACGCTTCCGGATCGGCGACCGACGCCGACCACCAGGGCAACAGCGTCCATGACCACCAGCGGCGCGCGGCGGCGACAGTGGCGATGACCCTGGAGGAACTCGGTGACCGCGTGGCCATCTATGCGTTTCGGTCCCACGGACGGCATGCCGTGCACCTGCCGGCGATCAAAACGTTCGACCAGCGCTTCGGCGCCCCGCAGCGGGCGCGCCTCAATCAGCTTGAGCCGTCGGGCTATACGCGCCTGGGCGCGGCGATCCGCGGCGCGGGCGACATCCTCAACACGGAGGCCGGCACGCCGAACCGGCTGCTTCTCGTCCTGTCCGACGGGTGCCCCTATGACGACGGCTACGACGGCCGTTACGCGGAAGCCGACGCCAACAAGGCGCTCGAGGAACTCCGTGGCGATGGCGTGGCATGTCTATGCCTTTCGCTCGGAAGTACCACCGCCGCCGACGAGCTCGAGCGCGTCTTCGGCTCCGCCCGCTACGCCAGCGCCGCGACCCTGGCCGAGGTCAGCCCGCGGATGGACGAGCTGTTCCTGACTGCGCTACGCGAGCGCGCCGCGCCGGGACCGGCGTGAGGGCGGGATGTCTACCACCGCGCCTACTGTAAGGTCCACGGTAAGATCGCGCATGCCCGCTTCGGGGAAGGGTGAGCCATGCCAAGCACTGTTGATACGCGCAACCAGCTACGGCCCGACGTCGATCTGACCGACGGCGCCTTCTACGCCGGCGACTCGCGGCCGGTCTATCGGTGGATGCGCGAGAACGAGCCGGTCTTTCGGGACCGCAACGGGCTGGCCGCCGCCGCGACGTATCAGGCGGTGATCGACGCCGAGCGGGCGCCGGAGCTGTTTTCCAACGCGGGCGGCATCCGGCCGGACCAGGACGCGCCGCCGATGATGATCGCGATGGATGATCCCGCTCACCTGTTGCGGCGCAAGCTCGTCAACGCGGGATTCACCCGGAAACGCGTCAAGGACCGGGAGGCCTCGATTGGCGCGCTGTGCGATGCCCTGATCGACAACGTCTGCGAACGCGGTGAATGCGACTTCGTCTGGGATCTTGCGGCCCCACTGCCCATGGCCGTCATCGGCGACATGCTCGGGGTGCTCCCCGAAGAGCGGCAGATGTTTTTGCGCTGGTCCGACGACATGGTCACCCTGCTCAGCAGCACGACCGCCCAAGAGGACTTCCAGGTCTCCATCGACGCCTTCGCCGCCTACACCGAATACATGACGAGCATGATCGCGGCGCGCAAGGCCGAACCGACCGACGACCTGGTCAGCGTGCTGGTGCACGCGGAGGTCGATGGCGAGAAGCTCGCCGACCACGAGATCGTGACCGAGGTGTTGTTGCTGCTCATCGGCGGCGACGAGACCACCCGGCACACGCTGTCGGGCGGCACCGCGCAGATCCTGCGCCACCCGCAGCAGCACCGGCAGCTGGTCGACGACGTGGCTCTGCTGCCCAACGCGATCGAAGAAATGCTGAGGTGGACCGCGCCGGTCAAGAACATGGCCCGCACGTTGACCGCCGACCTCGAGTTTCACGGCACGCAGCTCGCGCGGGGCGAGAAGATCATCCTGCTCTTCGAATCCGCGAACTTCGACGAAGCGGTGTTCGGGGATCCCGAGCGCTTCCGGATTGACCGCTACCCCAACAACCATCTGGCATTCGGCTTCGGGACCCATTTCTGCCTGGGAAATCAGCTGGCACGGCTGGAGCTGTCGATGATGCTCGAGCGACTACTCAAGCGCCTGCCCGACATGGAGCTGGCGTCGGAGGACCCGCTGCCACTGCGGCCGGCCAACTTCGTCAGCGGCCTGGAGAGCATGCCGGTCAGGTTCACGCCCTCGGCGCCGTCGGGCGGGTGAGATCGACATGCTGCGTGAAAGCTATTGGTGGCCAGTGCCGTCCGCGTCGGTCACGTAGTCCAGGTAGACGCTGGTGCCGTTGGGGCGGGCGTGGATGGTGCAGTGATCGGCGAGGTTGTGCATCAGCGTGATGCCGCGCGAGGCCCGCGGATCGTTGGTGTGCCTCGACGAGGGCTTGCGCCAACGCCCGCGATCACTGACGCACACCCGGATTGACTCGGTGCCCGGGTCGTAGCTGGCCTGCAGTTTCATTCCGCCGGCCTCGCGGCAGGAGCGGTAGGCGTGTTCGACGCAGTTGGCCAGGGCTTCGTTCACGCCCAGAACCACGTCCTCGCGAATGTCCTCCGGCGCGCGCACCTCGTGCCGCAACCACCGTTGCAGGGCACGGCGCCACTCCGCCGCCGTATCGGGGCGGGCTTCGCCGGCGAGTGTCAGGCGCGCCGGCGCGGCTGTCTCCGGCAGTAGTGGGCTCATGAATGCCACATACCCAGTTGCGGTCGCGGCGATAACCTCCGCCCGGTATCGCTTCGGCCACAGGCAGGTTTCCGTTCACGATCACCAGGTCACGGTGTCGCGAATCGATCAGCCGTCCCGGCGGGGCGTCAGCACGGGCGTCACGAGTTCGCCGGTGTGGAGGTAGCTGTCGAGGTTGCGGAGCGCCAGTAGCGCCATCGCCCGGCGGGTCCGGTCGGTCGCGCTGCCGATGTGCGGGAGAAGCACCACGTTGTCCAGGTCACACAATTCGGCGGGCACATGCGGTTCGTCCGCGAAGACGTCCAGGCCGGCACCCGCCAGCCCCCCGCCGACGAGCAACTCCACCAGCGCGTCCTGATCGACGACGCTGCCCCGGGCGATGTTGATCAGATACCCCTCGGGACCCAAGGCCTGCAGCACGGCGCGGTCGACCAACTTGTGGGTCCCTTGATCGCCCGTGGTGGCGACGACGAGCACATCGACCGACTCGGCGAGTTGCACGGGCGACGGGGCGTAGCGGTACGGCGAGCCTTCGATGCGGCGACGGTTGTGATACGCGATGGCGCAATCGAATCCGCGCAGCCGGGTGGCGATCGCCGAACCGATGCGGCCCAGGCCCAGGATGCCCACCCGCAGGCCGCTGACGTCCCGGGCGTACGGAAACCGGCCCTCGCGCGCCCACCGGCCCGCCCGCACGTAGCGATCGGCGGCGCCGAACGGCGCAGCGTCATCAAGATCAGGCCCAGCGCGGTGTCGGCGACCGTGTCCGACAGCACATCCGGGGTGTTGCTCACGCCGATACCGCGGCGCTTCGCCGCCTCCAGGTCGATCAGATCCACCCCGGCCCCGTTGTTGACGATGACCTCCAGGTTGGGCAGCGCCGCGATGGTATCGGCATCGACACCCGGCGGCCCCCACGTCAGCAGCACGCGCACGTCGGCGGCATGCTGGTTCAGGAATCGGGCCCGAGCCGGGCCGTCGGGAAGCTTCGCGATGTCGTAGCGCTCGCCCAGCTTTTCGGCGAGCGCCGGCTCCAGCTCGCCGACCCGCAGCACCCCACTCAGCTTCTCGGCCGTCACGCCCCCATCATGCTGGAAGCCCGAATTGTGATCGGTCGACGGGCCGCGCGGGAAGCAAACGCGGCGGAAGACGGTTGAACCGCGAATGCGCGTCGGCGTCGTCTACCCCCAAACCGAGCTTGGACCGGAACCCGCGGTCCTGCGCACGTACGCCCAGCGCGTCGAGGAGCTCGGGTTCGCCCACATCCTCGCCTATGACCACGTCGTCGGTGCAGATCCGAAGGTGCATCAAGACTTTCAGGGCCCCTACGACATCGACACGACGTTTCACGAGCCGTTCGTCATGTTGGGCTACCTCGCGGCGGTCACCACCCTGGAACTCGTCACCGGCGTCATCATTTTGCCGCAGCGGCAGACCGTCCTGGTGGCCAAGCAGGCCGCGGAGGTCGACCTGCTCAGCGGCGGGCGCTTCCGGTTTGGCGTCGGACTGGGCTGGAACGCCGTGGAGTACGAAGCGCTCGGGGAGAGGTTCACCAACCGGGGAAAGCGGTCCGAGGAACAGGTCGAGCTCATGCGCAAGCTGTGGACGCAGCGATCGGTCAGCTTCGACGGCAAGTACCACACCGTGACCGGCGCGGGCCTGGCCCCGTTGCCCACCCAGCGTCCCATCCCTTTGTGGTTCGGGGCGGCCTCCGATCGGGCCTACGAACGCGCCGGTCGCCTCGGCGACGGCTGGTTTCCGATGACGGCGCCCGGCCCCGGCCTGGACCACGCGCTCGCGCAGGTGATCCGCGCGGCCGAAGCGGCGGGCCGGGACCCGCGGACCATCGGCATGGAAGGCCGTGTCAGCTGGATCGACGACCAGGACCAGCTCGCCGCCGACATCGCCGCATGGAAAGCCGCCGGGGCCAGCCACCTGTCGGTGAACACCATGAACGCCGGCTTCGCGCATGTCGACGACCACCTTGCCGCCTTGGAACGGGTGGCCACCGACCTGGCGTAGCGGCCGTGTCAGGCGCGTCCGTCCGCGGAGAGCTGAGCGACCAGGCTCAGGTGCACATTGCGGCGGTGCGGTTTTGACGGCTTGCTGTCGTACCCAACGGATTCCGGCTCGATCGTTTCACGGAGATGGACCTCTCCGCCGGTGGCGGTATGCCGTCGTTGCCAGTCGGTGATCGCCTGATGCGCCGCGTGGTCGAGATAGCTGGTGCGCAGGTGCAGCGTCACCGACGTGCGTTCCGGGATGGACGCCAATACACCGGTCAGCCTCGGCAGCGACAGGAAAGTGCACGCCCCCTCGACGACGACGTGCCAGCCATCGTCCACGGGCTTGGCCTCGATCCTCGCGCGGACCACCCGCCATCCGGTCACGACGACGGCCAACGCGAGTCCGATCATGACGCCGTGCAGCAGATTGAGGAACACGACGCTGGTGATGGTCACCAGGTAGACGGCGAGATCGCCATTGCGCAAGGCGGTTTCGATGTGCGCCGGTTTCAACAGCTCGATCCCGATGACGATGAGGAGGCCGGCGAGCGCAGCGGTCGGGATCTTTTCGACCAGCCCGGCGAAGGGCACGGCGAAAAGCAGGATCCAAAACCCGTGCATGATCGTCGACGCGCGCGTTCTCGCGCCCGCGTTCACGTTGGCCGCGCTGCGCACGATGACACCGGCGATGGGCAGCCCACCGATCGCGCCCGAGGCGATGTTCGCGGCGCCTTGCCCGATCAGTTCGCGGTTGAAGTCGGTTCGCGGTCCGTTGTGCATGCGATCGATCGATACCGCGGTCAGCAGGCTCTGGACGCTGGTGATCATGGTGACGGTGATGATGGCGATCACGACGGCTCCCCAATTCCCGTGCGGCAGCGACGGTAATTGCAACGCGTCGAGCACCGAGCCGTTCAGGACGATCCGGGATACGTGGAACGGGAACACCACCGAGATCGCGGTGACGACCACGATGGCGACCAGTGGCCCGGGAATGCTGGCCAGCCGCGCCGGGGCCCAGCGCCAGGCAACGAGGATGGCGATCACCAATAGCCCCAGCACCAGTCCCGGCCGGTGGGCGCCGAGAATCTGCGCAGGCAGCCCCGTGACATTGCTCCATGCCGAGCTTTCCGAGGCGCCGCCCAGCAATACGTGCACTTGCTGCAGGGCAATCGTGATCCCGATGCCGGCCAGCATGGCGTGCACCACGACGGGCGAGATCGCCAGCGCGGCGCGCGCAATACGGCTGAGCCCCAACACAACTTGCAAGGTCCCCGCGATGACCGTGATGAAACATGTTATGGCCCAGCCAAACTGGTGGATAACATCGGCGACGATGACGGTCAGCCCGGCGGCCGGCCCACTGACCTGTAGGGGCGACCCACCGATCCACCCGGCGACGATTCCTCCGACGATCGCCGCGATCAAACCGGCGAGAACCGGCGCATCTGAAGCAATCGCGATTCCGAGCGACAACGGGAGCGCCACCAGGAAGACCACCAATGACGCGGGCAGGTCGTATTGGGCCGTCTCGCGGAGCCGGTCAATGCGGGACGTTGCGCCCTGCTCCACGCCTTGTCGACCTGGCGATTCAGCGTGTTGCAAGGGCTTTCTCCTGAATTCGTCAATGGCGGTGGACTTTTGGATATCCAACCGACAACGGCAAGCCGACAAATGCGTAAAGCCGCGCGGCCCAGGCGATTACAAATGCGATGAACATCGTTGTTCAGCTGGGCATGCCTGGCCTCTTGGTACGAAAGTAGGCGGGCAGGCAACGGCGGTCAACCGGACGGGCGGGGCGCATATCGAATGCAAATGTTTGCGCGTGCCCGTCAACGCGCCGGAGAACTCTTATTCCAGGACGAAGACAGGGATTTGTCGCGCCGTCTTGGTTTGGTATTCCGCGTAGGGAGGAAAGGCTTCGACGGCCCGCTGCCACCACTCGTCGCGCTCGGGTCCCTCGAGTTCGCGAGCCCTCAGGGTGGCGATCTTGTCGCCGTCTTGCAGCGTCACGGTCGGGTTCGCCCTGATGTTCGCGTACCACGCGGGATGCTCGGGGGCGCCGCCGTGGGACGCGACGATGGCATAGCGGCCGCCGTTCTCGACCCGCATCAGCGGCACGTAGCGCGGCTTGCCGGACTTCGCCCCCGTGATGGTCAGCAGAACGATGGGCCGGTCTAAGACCTCGACCCCGTCGGTGGTGCCGCGACTCAAGATTTGTTCGGTCTGCTCGCGGACCCAGCCCCTGGGACTCAGCTCGATGTGGTCGCCCATGACAACAGTGAACACCACCGCGGGCTTCGGCGGAGACGGGTACAGTTGACTCGTCAGTTAAATAAGCTAACTAATCACGCGCACAGTCGCCGAGAGGAGTTTGGCGTGGCCCGCACCGAGAACGACACATGGGATCTGGCGTCCAGCGTCGGAGCCACCGCGACAGCCGTCGCCGCGCAGCGCGCGATCGCCTCCCAGGGTCCCGACGCCCTGCTGAATGACCCGTGGGCCGACCCGCTCGTCCGCGCCGTGGGCACCGACACCTTCATCAAGCTCCTCGACAGCCAGGTCGACCGCAGCGACGACCCGCTGATGAACCGCCAGGCCGTCAAGGAACAGATCACGGTGCGCACCCGGTTCTTCGACGATTTCTTTATGCATGCGACGGCCTCGGGCATCCGGCAGGCGGTCATCCTGGCGTCCGGACTGGACACCAGGGCCTACCGGCTGCCCTGGCCGGCGGGCACGATCGTCTACGAAATCGACCAACCCGAGGTCATCGAGTTCAAGACGCGGACGCTGGCCGGCCTGGGCGCAACGCCCGGCGCGGGGCGGCGCACGGTTCCGATCGACCTGCGCGACGATTGGCCGTCGGCACTCGCGAACGCCGGATTCGACGCTACGCAGCCGACCGCGTGGAGCGCCGAGGGGCTGCTCGTTTACCTGCCGCCCGAGGCGCAAGACCGTTTGTTCGACAACATCGCCGCCGTGTCGGCGACCGGCAGCCGGATCGGCACGGAGCACCTGGACCTGAGCAAGATCCCGTCGGACTGGGCCCAGAAGCTGACCGAGCGGTCCCGGCGCATCGGGTCCAGCATCAATCTGGCCGAGCTGTTCTACACCGGCGAGCGCAACACCGCGGCCGAGTACCTCGCGGCGCGCGGGTGGCAGATCGACATACGGACCACCGAGCAGGCTTTCGCCGCTCAGGGATTCGGGGTGCCCAACGACGAGCTGGCCTCGTTCGGCGACGCATCGGGCTACCTGACCGCGACCTTGCGCTAGCGGCCACCGAAGGCGTTCCCGGCGGCCGCGGGCCCACCACTTCATGCATATCAACCTTCTTGACACATATCAGGGCCGTTGATATCAATGGTGGTATGACTCAGCCAACGCACGAGATGTTCGAAGCCGCTTACCGGGGCGAGGCCCCCGAGATGGGCGAGGGCAACCGGCCGCCGTGGAGCATCGGTGAGCCGCAGCCGGAGATCGCGGCCCTCATCGAGGCCGGCAAGTTCCACGGTGACGTGCTCGATGCCGGTTGCGGTGAGGCGGCGGTATCGCTGTACCTGGCCGAACGCGGTTTCACCACGGTGGGCCTGGACCAGTCGCCCACCGCCATCGACTTGGCGCGCGAGAAGGCCGCCCGGCGCGGCCTGACCGGCGCCACCTTCGACGTCGCGGATATCAGTGCCTTCACCGGCTACGACGGCCGCTTCGGGACCATCGTCGACAGCACCCTGTTCCATTCGATGCCCGTGGAGCTGCGCGACGGCTATCAGCAATCGATCGTGCGGGCCGCCGCGCCCGGCGCGTCATACTTCGTGCTGGTCTTTGACCGCGCCGCGATGGCGACCGATGGCCCGGTCAACGCGGTCACCGAAGACGAACTGCGCGACGTCGTCTCCAAGTACTGGGTGATCGACGAGATCCGCCCGGCGCGTATCCACGCCAACGTGCCCGAGAGCTTTCTGGAAGGCTTCCAGGCCTTCGCCGGTGCCGACATCCGCGACGAGGGCAACGGCCGCAAGTCCATAGGGGCCTGGCTACTGTCCGCGCATCTCGGTTAGCGGCGCGCCGGCGAGCGCGACCTACTGGCCGTCCCAGCTCTCCGGCAGGATCGGCAGACGGGGGCCGTCGCCGGACTCGTTGCCGGCCAACGTGAGCAGACCCGCCGCCCGCACGTCGGGCTTGGGCAGCGTCCCGGTGAAACCCTCGATCGCGCCACGGGAGTCCGACGCCAGGGCCCGGTCGGGCAGGCACGGGCTGACCGCGCCGGAGTCGTCGTCGGCCTCGAGGAATTCGTACCGGTATCCGTGGTCGATGACCGAACGCGGGCGGCGCCGCGCCCGCGTCTGCTCGCGTTCCGGTGCGGTCGCGCGCGCCGCCGCCGCGGCGGCCTGCGCGGCCGGCAGTTCGGTTCTGGTGCGGGTCTGCGCCGTCGAACCCATGCCGAGACCGAGGCCGCCCACCATGTAGCCGAAGCCCTCGGCGCCGGTCACCGGAGCGGGCGGCGTGGGGGGCGCGGCCGGAGGCGCAGCGGTGGAGACCGCGGTCGTCGGGGTCGAGGCCGCCGATGTGGCCGGCGCCACCGGGCCGGCCGGGGCCTGCGGGGCCATCGTCGGCGCAACCGACACCAGCGGTGGCTGCACCCCCACCACGGCGGGCTGCGGGGCGGCGACGACGGGGGCCGGGGTCGGCGCGGCTATCCCGGCCAGGCCCGCCAGACCCGCCAGTCCGGCGAGGCCTCCCAGACTGGTGATGGACAGGCTCAAGGCGACCTGCAACAGCAAGGGCAGCTCCTGGAGAATGAACCGCAGCGTCCTGATCGTCCAGTTGATGATCCGGAAGGTCTGCCACGCAATGAAATAATTCATCAGCGCCGGGAACGTGGACGGGTTGAGCAGACCCGACGCGTTCTGCTGAAGCCACGCCAGCGCCTGGGCGTTGCCGTTGAAGAAGTTGCCCAGGTTCTGCAGATACTCCGACGGGCTCCAGTTCGGCTGGCCCTGACCGGGGATCTTTTCGCCGTCGGGCCCGAAGAGCATTTCCCAGATCTCTTCGGGGGTGGGTAACTGGAAAGACCCCGTGCCGCTACCGCCCCCTCCGCCGGTGCCGCCACCGGCCCCGGTTCCGGTCCCGGTCCCACTACCGGTTCCGGTCCCGGTGCCGGATCCATGCCCGCCCGACCCGGCGCCGCTGGTCAATTGCACGGCTTCGGTCGTGACCTGGTAGGTGCTCATCGTGGTGGCCGCCTGGGTCCACATCCGCGCGTAGTCGGCCTCGTTCAGCGCAATCGGAATCGTATTGACGCCAAAGAAATTCGTTGCCAGCAAGGCCGCGTGCATGGCATGGTTCGCGGCCAACTCCGGCAGCGTCGGCATCGCGGCCAGGGCGGCCGTGTACGCGGTGGCCACCCCCTGATGTTGGGCGGCCGCCTCGGCGCTCAGCGTCCCGGCCAGCTCCAGCCAGGCCAGATACGGCATGTGCGCGGCGACGTACGTTTCCGCGGTCGGGCCGTCCCACACCCCGGCCGATCCGGTCAGCACTGTCGTCAATTCCGTTGCTGCAGAATGGTATTGGGTGCTCAGTGCTGACCACGTTCCCGCCGCGGCGAGTAGCGGGCCCGGTCCGGGGCCACTGCTCAGCAGCGTCGAATGCACCTCTGGCGGCAGCGCCATCCACACCGGAGCGGTCACCGTCAGCCGCCCGCCACCAGATACGTCGTCGCGTCCGCCGCGTCCTCGGCGGCGTAACCGACGCCGGCCAGGCTCACCCCCAGCCCGGCCCGGCCCAACACCTCGATACCCTTGGCCGCCGCGGCCGTATGCTGGCCGCCCCTACCACTGAAAACGGCGGCGGCTCCGAGCGATACCGGATCGGCCGCCGGTGGGACCACCGCCGAGACCACCGGGGCGGCGGCGGCATGTGCGGCGGCGAGCTGCGCGGTGATCGCCTCCACCGCCGCGCTGGTCGCGGCCAGGCCCTCGGGAAGAACTCGTAGCGTCATCGCGGCCACTCCTCGATTCGTCTTTTGCCCCACAATGTTCCGGTCACGTTCGGCGGGGGCAGGGACCCCACACAACGCGCGACCGCCCAGCCGAGCAGCCCGGCCAAGAAGCCGAAAACCACATGCCAGCCAGACTTTTCGAGCAGCCCGGTCGACGCCCAGGTCGACAAATGACCACCGGCGTGCAGTCCGAACACCGAACTGGCCAGTGCGACAAGATGAACCGGTGCGGCAGCGACCGACAACAGCCATCGCCGCGCCCGCACCGCCGGCAGCGAGGCGACGGCGTACAGCAACGCCGCCGCGGCCACATAGCGACTACTCCACAGCGGATCGGCCCACCCGTGCATCGGTAACGTCGCCACCGTGGAGGCCGCCCCGACCGCGAGCACCGTCTCGCGCCGGGCGGTTACCAGCGCCACCGCCACCAACAGCGTCAGCCAAACCAATCCGCGGTGCCCGGGCAGGCCCAGCGGGATCCGGAGATCGGTCGAGGCGACGATCGTGGCCACCGCAAACAGGGGGAACGCCGCCTCGCGGACGGGCACGAAACCGGCCGCCGGACGTGCATCACGGTCATCCGGGAAGCATAAATTGCCGGCAGCCACCCACGCCCTCATTTGCGGATGATTCACAGGATAAGATCCGCAAATGCGCAGCCGTACGCGTTTGCTTCGGGCAGTCGCGGTCCTGGCCCTCGGCGCTGGGGTCGCTGCGTGCGGGCCCTCCGGGGCCGACAATCAGCTCGTCGTCCAGGACAATCACCGCGTGCTCGAGCGGTTCACCATCGCGCAGCTGCGCCGGCTCCCCCAGGTGGAGATCGCCACGCCGCAATCGCACGGCGCGCAGGCGCAAAAGGGCCCCAGCGTGCGCTCGGTCCTCAACGCTGCGGGCGCGGCAGGAGCCACGAGGGTGCGGGTGGAAGGGCGCGACCCGGCCCAGACGCTGATCGCCGCCGCGCTCGACGATCAGACCATCCTCAGCTTCACCAAACGCGACACGCTCAAGCTGGCGGGCGCAAAACTCGGCCGCGACCAATGGGTCCGCGATGTCACCGCCCTGGTGGTCAACCCGTGACCACACGCTCGGCACTCGCCGGTGTCGACCTGCTCATCGGCATCGACGACACCGACAACCCCTATACGCCCGGCACCGGCCGGCGCGCCCGCGCGCTGCTTCACGAGCTGGCCGCGGCGGGCCTCGGCTCGCCCGCCGGCGCCACCCCTCACCAGCTGCTCGTCGACGACCGGATCCCCTATACGTCCCACAATTCGAGCGCATGCCTGGCCTGGCGCGCCGCCGGCGGCGACCCACACGCGGCGCGCGCCGGCATCATCGAACTCGCCGGGCAGTTCTTGGAACGGGTCTGCCCACCCGATGCCGACCCCGGCCTCGCCGTCGCCGTCCCAGCGGACCTCGACGACGCCGCGCTGCTCATCGAGTTCGGTCGCCGCGCCAAACGAGAGGTCTTGCATCCCAGCGAAGCCCGCGAACTCGCCACGACGCTCGGCGTGCACTTATCGGGGCACGGCGGCACCAAGGAGGGCATGACCGGCGCGCTGGCGGCGGTCGGCCTGCACCTGTCCGGCAACGACGGGCTGTTCATCACCCTGCCCGGCATCCGCAAGCTGCCCCACCATGCCACCCTCGACACGGTTCGCACCCTGACACCGATCGACCTCGCCCACGATGACCTGCATCGCCGACCCACTCCCGGTGAGGTGATCGAACTGGGCGACTGGGTGCGCCCGGTGCTGCTCGACGGGCTGGCCGTCCTGCTTCTCGAGCCACCGCGCCGCCAAGGCGGCGGCGGCAGAACGTGGCGAACGGCCCCGCGCGCCGTGGTCAAACGGTATTGAGTGTTTCGGCGCCTGCGATTCGGGAGACCCTCACAAAAGCCATCTGCAGACGTTCAGAGGAGATCCCGGTGGATCAGGAAGTCAACAGCGACTCGCCCGCTGCGCCCGAGGACGCCCGAAAGACAACCGAGGAACAGCGCAAGCTGCAGGATCAGCTCGAGCACCAGAAGGAAGACTTGGACGCGCCGGGTTTGCACCAGTCACGGCACGACACCGCCGACGAGAGCACGCGCTAGCCCCAGCTACTTCCGTTGATTCCTAAGGCTTTTCGAGACTCGCTGCCGCCGGTCAGGCTTGGCTGTGCTCGGTGCGGACTCGGCGGTCGTGGGCGAGCGCCGCGGCCGCCGACCAGGTCAGGGTCAGGCCACCGAGGGCCGCCGCGGGGATGGCCCACACGCGACGGGCCATCAGCGCGTCATTGCATCGACCCACGTAGTTGTCGCCGGCCGCGTGCGGCGCGCCGGCGCTGGCCTTTCGGCCGGTCGGCTTCCTCTCGGCGTTGGATGCCTGGGTCAGATCCGTGGTGAAGCCGCTGCCGCATTTGACTTGCCAGCCGAACTGGTCGTAGGCATCGATGAAGACCGGGAACCGCAACGCGAAGAGCCCCCCGGCCAAAAACAGCACCGCCGCGAAGACGATGAGCGGTCCGCGGGTGAGCATGCGCCTGAGCCCCCTAGGTCATGCAAACGTTGGAGAAAAGCAGCACCGGCCAGGACACGATCGAGCCGAGGAACGACACCACCAAATCGACGCCGTGCATGTCGTGCAGATGCGTTGTGTGGGTGCTCGACCAGATCACGCCGACGATCAGGTACGGCGTCCCCAGCAGGATGCCCAGTCCCAGCAGTTCGGCGATGCTCAACTGATACTCGAGGAGCTTGCGGAGCCTGCTGAGCATGAGCATCCCTTTCGCGCGGGCGCTGCCGGAGTTGCCGCCGACCCACACCAAAGCGATGAGGACCACCACATTCCGGCGCGCGGACTAGACGCCGAATATGTTAATCCCGATTCGTATTATTGGGTAGTGCATGGGCCGATCGGCGTTGATGGGCGCCGAGGCCTTTTACGTGGAGATGCGCTGCCGGAACGGCACGTTCATCCCCACCGATTCGCCGATCGCGGCGGACGCATCGCAGCAAGTGCAGCGCTGTTCTCCGCACGCATGTCAGCGACGTTGCCGGCTATCGTCAACCGCGGCGGGGGATGCGGCCGGCCGTCCGAGCACCGTCACCTCCATCAGGCGACGAACCGTGAGGGCGGCGGACTGACTGGTGTCGGGGTACACGAGTCGCCCGACGCCCGCCGCGAGCGCGAACGCGGCGTGCACGGCGTACCGCGCGCGGCCAAGCGTGAGTTGCGGTCGTGCCGCTACGGCCAACCGGGCCCAGGATTCGACGGTGGAACGCTGGATGTTGTAGAGCAGCACCGCATCTGTGTCGGGCAGGTTGTGACGCTCGGTGTAATACACGCCCGCGAGCTCGGGGTTGGCGAACGACCGCGTCACATAGGCGTCGATGAGCCGCGCGAGCGCCTGCTCCGGATCGTCGCTGGCGGCCAGGATGCTGGACAGGTCGCCGGAGAGTTGGTCGGCGGCTCGCCTGTAGTACACCGCCAGGATGGCGGCCTTTCCCGGGAAGTATTGGTAGATGCTGGCAACCGGTATGCCCACCGCCGCGGCGATGTCTTCCATCCCGGTCTCGCGGTAGCCACGTTCGTTGAAGAGGCGCATCGACTCGTGCAGGAGCAGCTCGTAGCTGCCCGCGGCACTCGTCAGGGTCGACGTCCGCAACGGTTCGGAGCCGCGTGGGCGCTGCGCCGGCAATTCGGCTTGCAGCACCGCGGCCGCGATGTCGGTGAGCGCGGCGCGGATCTCGGCATTGCCGAGGCGGGATCGGTGATCGGTGATGCTGCCGATGACGCTCAGCGTGGCCGCCGACAGGATCCAGCGTTGCCGCGAGGTGAGTTTCGGCCGCAGCCTGATCAGCGGCCGCTGCAGGCGCCGGTTGATCAGTTTGATCTGCTCGGCCGACGCGCGCTGATCGTCCCCGCGCAGATAGCGGCCTTCCCACCGATACAGTCCGCCGGTGGTGCGGTTGACGATCGTGGTGTCGATCAGCGCACGGGTGAGCGCGCTGAGGACGTCGCCGGGGTCGGCATCGGCGGGCAAGTCATCGGCGAACGCCGTGGCGTCGACCAGTTGCTGGCCCAGCGCCAAGACGACGTCGCGGAACAGGTCGTATTTTCCCTGCGAATGCCGGTAGAGCGCAGCGGCGGAGATTCCGACCCGGGCGGCGATGTTTTCCATGCTGACCGCGTGGTAGCCCAGCTCGCTGAAGGCATCGGTGGCGGCGCGGGCGATCTGGATCTTGCGGTCCTTCGGGCGCCGCTTGACGTGATCCGCAGACGAGCGGCTAGCCGATGGCATACAGATCACCGTAGCCGCAGCGGCGGCTGATCGGGCGATCGGAGGACGACCGGTTTTACGGTACCGGCACGCTGAGGGCGCGCGGCCGGGCGCAGCGTTGTGCCCGAGGTCATTGGACGTCCAACCCCGTTACGCCCCGCCGAATTCCGGCCGCAGCACCGAGCTGAGCGCGCCGAGCGGAATGTGTGGCTCGACGGTGCCTCCGTCCATGAACCATTGCTCGGACTGCCCGTACTGGATCGGGGAGTCGTGCCCGACCGGGTAATCCGGCAGGTACAGGATCAGCTCGTCGGGCGTGAGCGCCCACGCCTTGTAGCCCCCGGAGAACACCTTGTCCGGTGTCCAGCGGTCGACGGTGAACGGGTAGCTCCCCGGGGTGTGCTGCCAGGCGGCGCGGTCGAGCGCCTCCTGGATGAAGGGTTCGGCCAACGGTGGGATGGCGGTCAGCGGGTCGACGCCGGGTTTGGTGATGTCGGCGAGCTGCAACCGTCGGCCGCCCGCCATGTCGAAGGTGAAGGTGCGGTAGGCGTTGTTGAATGACGGTCCATCGGCGTGATAGTCCTCGTGGAAGACCACGCTGAGCGCCCGACCATGGGGGAACACCTGGAAGTTCTCCTCACCCCAGCTGTCTTGGACCATCGAGGCGCCCTTCGTGCGCCAGTTGTTCATCAGGTTGTGCAGGTATTCGCGGATCGCGGGGCCGCTGGCGGGGTTGTCGACCAGATCGCCGGGCAGGGCCATCTTGATGTCGCGCACCGCTTTTCGCTCGGATGTCACCGAGGTGTGGCAGTACTGTCCATCCCAGTCGCCACCCAGGCCGCCACAAAACGACTGGGCCGACGCCGACGCCGTCGGCGCGGTCAACACCGCCGCGGCCGCAATACCGGCCGAAAGTCGAATGATTCGCATGGCCGAATCGTCCTAGGGCAGTTCGACTTTGCTGGCCAGCCAACGGCCGCCGACATTGTCCATCGTGATCTTCATGCGGCTGCGGTCGACGCGACCGTCGGGACGCACCGCGTTGCTGACCGTCTGATCGACCATCAACAACACCACCACCCGGGTTTTGCTTTGCGATTCGATCGCCGAGTCGATTACCGTGCCGTGCGCGGTGGCCTTGTTGTCGACCAGCAATTGCCGGAGCTGCACGCTGGCCTTGGTGTAGGTGTCCTTGAACTCCCCTGTGGCGCCGTCGAGTACGGCGGAGAAGTTCTGGTCGACCTGGTTGGCGTCGATACTGGTCAGCACCTGGGCATAAGTGATAGCGGTCCGCTGGGCCGCCTGCCCGGCCTGGCTCACCGTGTGCTCATCCCAGAGCTTCCAGCCCAGCCCGCCCACCAGGCCGAAGGCGCCCAGGTAGACGGCGACCACCATTGCGATGCGGGCGTACCGTTTCCAGTGCCGCGCCGGGGCCTTCGGCTCCAGCTCGTCGGCATCCGCCGCGTCTTCACGGTCGCCGTCGGGCGGCTTCTCGATGTCCTCGGTGGCGTCGCATTCTTGGTCGGCGGTCACGGTCACGGCGCTGTCTCCTTGCGGTCCTGGGATGTCGGTGGGCTCAGTGAGGCGGTTCGATCGGTAGTACCGGGCCGCCGTAGGGAGTCGGAATGGTGAACCGCCCCTTCGGTGTTGGATCGGCGGTTTGACCGAGGTCGGCGCCGGGAGGCGGGCCCGCCGTGTCGTCGCCGCCCGGACGGGGCGCATTCTTCGCGCCGCGAACCAACACCTGGGGATCGTCGTCTCGGCAGTAGGTGTACAGGAACGGTTCGGGATAGTCCGCCGACGACGACGGCCGCCGCGGGGTGCCGTAGTCACACGTGTAGCGCGGATAGATGTCGGCGGTCGCCCACAGCCCGTGCTCGTGCATGGTGGTCATCAGGGCCTCGAGCGTGGACCCGCGATAGTTCGGGAAGACCGCGTTCAAGGCAGGAACCCGGACATAGATGATCCGGGCGGTGGTCACGAGGTTGGCCAGCAGCCCGACCATGGTGTCGGAGTTGTCGTCGAACAGGTTGTCCACCGACGACATCGCGTGCGGTGTCTGATCGACGAATGTGCGATAGCCGCGGTCCATCTTGTTCACCCCGGTCATGAGGTCGCCGACATTGCGCGCCGCCACCGCGAGCCCGGCATTCTTGTCCGAGAGGGTGGTCAGGACCACCCGGCTGGTCTTGAGCATGCTGACGGTTTGCGGCAGCACCGGGTCCATTGTCGAGAGCAAAAACGTGGAGCCGTCGATGATGTCGGTGAGCTTTTGCGGGCCCTCCTTGCTCAAACTCAGTTCCCGCTTGACGATTTCGAGCTTCTTCGGGTCGGTCTGGGCCAGCATCCCGTCGGCGTCGGCGAGGACCTGGGACAGCGGAATGGGCGTCGTGGTGCGCTGTGGGCCGATCACGCTGCCGTTCGCGAGGAACGGACCGCTGTTGGAGGCGGGTTCGAAATCGATGTACTGCTCGCCCGCGGGTGAGAGTCCGGACACGCGCACCGGGCTGGCGGCGGGAATCTTGGTATTCGCGTTGATGTTCGCGACCACCTCGACGCCGGTAGGTGTGGGCCGCAGCGACTGGATTCGCCCGACCCGAATCCCCCGGACGGAGACGTCCTGGTTGGCCAGCAGGCCGCCGGAGTCGGACAGCCGGATCGTGACCTGGTAGGTGGAGTCCAGCGGGTTGATGCGCAGGGCGCCGATCGCCAGGTAGGCCAGGCCGACCACGAGTGTGAGCGCCAGGGCGATGCCGGACAGCCAGGCGCGTTGACGGTGACCGGTTTTGACCGCGGCGACGATGAATCGGGCGAGGGCGTCGATCACCGCGGTGGCTCCGGGCTCATGGGGTCCGGGGGCGGTTCTCCCCCGGGTGCCGGTGGGAGGGGAGGACCGCTTGGCGTCCACGGGGTTTGGCCCATCGGCGTTTGCGGCCCGCGGCCCACGACCCTTTCCTGCAGCCGCCACAACACGTACTTGATCGAGCCGATCATGTAGTTCCAGTCGCGGCGCATGGGTCCGTGGAATGCCGGATCCCCCTTGAACCCCCCGGTCTCCGCGCCGGTTCCGGGCCGCGATCCCATGACCAGGCGGTCGAAGCTTCCACGTACCGAAATAGCGTCGCTGGGCGTGGTTTTCACGAACGGCGGGATCAGCCGGTTCAGACCGGCCAGGCTGGTGTCGGGGCTCAACACGACGTCGTTCCACGCGGCGGCGATGGTGTTCGCGTCCTTGATGACGCTGCGGCCCGTCTTGTCGGTGCCGGCGATGGACGGGAACTTGGAAAGCTGGCGGGTCGTGGCGCCGAGTTCGTCGACGACGTCGGCGATTTCATCGGCGTTGTCGGACAGCACGTTCGTTGCCGGCCCGACCGCTCGCAGGACATCGGTGATCGCCTGGTTCTTCTCATCCAGCCGATCGGCCAGGTTCGCCGTCTCGGTCACCGCCGCGTCGATCTGCTCCGAGCGGGCATTGAGCTTGCCCAGCAACAGATTGGTCCGGTTGATCAGGTCGCCGAACGCGCGCCCCTGGTCGCCGGTTGCCTTGCCGGCGCCGTTGACGATATTGGTGAAGTTGCGGACCGCGCCACCGTTGACGAGCAGCGCGGCCGAGCTGAGCACGCTCTCGACGGTGGCGGCGGCGCGGGTCGCCGGCAGTCCGATGGTTTCTCCGCCCTTGAGCAGCGGTGCATTCGGGTTCATCGGGGTGGGTGGCTTGATGGCGACGAACACGTCGCCAAGCGGTGTCGCGGAACGTAACTCCGCGGTGCTGCCCACGGGGATGCGCACGCCGTCCATGATGCGCAGGGTGGTCACCGCGGTGTAGTTGCGCGCGACCATCGATTCGAGTTGCCCGACGTCGGCGCCGGCGAGTTTGACCTTCGCGTGGGCGGGGAGATTCAGGGCGTTGGAGAACACGGCGTTGAGCAGATATCCGCCGCCGCCGATTCCCGGGGCCGGTAGCGGCAAGCTGGCCAGCCCGTTGGTGGCGCAGCCCGAACTGACCATGGCCGCGCTCAGCGCGACCGCCAATGTCTTGTGCTTGCCCCAGTTCATCGCTACTGCCCCATCGCCGAGAGGCCGTCGAGAATGTACGTCAGGCCGAAGTCGGGTCCGTAATCCTGCAGTGTCCCTGTGCTGCAACCCAATTGACGGAGGTGCATCAGGTTGCACAGCTCCTTGGCCGACTGGCTGTCCGTGAGTGCCTTGTCGAGCAGGCCGTGCACACGGATCGCGCCGTTGTTTCGATCGACGGTGTTGTACAGGTTTTCCAGCGTCAGCGGGAGGACGTCGAGCATCTCCGCCACGACGCGCTGATCCTCGACGACCGTCTTGGCGACGGTGTCGCCGTTGCGGACCGCCTGCTTGAGATTGTCGCGATTGTTCTCGATCAGCGTGGTGACTACTTCGAGGATACGGTTGATGGTGCGCCCGGTGGCTCCGGTGCCGAACTTCTCGTCGGCTAGGATCTGGCTGAGCTGGCGTGTGGTGGAACCGAACTGGCGCACCTTGGCGTCGTTGCGCGCGGCGGCCTCGGTGATCGAGCTGAGGTCGGTGACGATCGTGGTCAATTGCTCGCGGGTGGTGCCGCCTCGCTCGGAGCTGAGCCGCAACGCCTTGGAAAGCTCGTCGAGTGCGGCCAGGATCTTCTTGCCGTTCCCATCGGTCATGGCGACCGCCGCGTCGCTCAGATCGGCGACCGGGCCGCCGCCCTTCCCGTCGCCCTTGAGCGATTTGGAGACTTTGTCGAGCATGTCGAGCACGCGGTCGAACGCCACGGGGGTCTTCGTCCTGGTCAGCCCGATGGTGTCGTGGTTCTTGAGCACCGGGCCGCTCCGGTACGGCGGGGTCAGTTCGACCTGCCGGTCGGTGAGTATCGAGGTGGTGATGGTGACCGCGCGGGCCGCGGCGGGGATTTTGACCTTCTTGTCCACGGTCAGCTCGGCCTCGACGTAGCTGCCTTTGGACGTGACCCTGCTGACCTTTCCCACCGGCATGCCGAGCACCGCGACCACGTTGCCTTCGTAAAGGCCGGCGGCGCTGTCGAATTGAGCTATCACCGTCATCGTGTCGAGGCGTGACTTGACATAGTGCCCGACCACGCCGATGGCGAGGGCGGCCCCCACCGCTACCACGGCAGCGACGGCGATGAGCTTGCGCCTACCGGAAATCATTTGCAGTCCTTGAAGTACTGGATCATCTTGAATTCCTTCGCGCGGCCGCTGATGGCGCACATCCACGAATCGATGGCGAGCCCGTTGGGCAGGTTGAACTCGACGACCGGCCCGTACCCGGTGGCGTTCGTCAAGCCCCGCAACGCCACCGGGGCAACCTGCAGCAGATTGCGCACCAGGTCGTCGTGCTGGCCGATCATGTTCGTCAGGTCGTGCAGGTTGGCGAACAATTCGTCCAGCATGGGCCGGTTGGTGACGACGATCTTGTCGAGTTGATCGACGAGCTCGGTCAGCGCCGTGAACATGGCGTGGAAGGTAGCCTGGCGGGCCACCAGGTGGCCGAGCAGGTCCTGACCTTGATCCATCAGATGTCCGATGTTGGTCTGCTGACGCCGCAGCGTATTGACCACTCGCTGAGTGCTTTTCATCAGCGTGCCGAGCTGTCCCCGGCGATCGGCGGTGATCGTCGACAAGGTCTGCAGATTCGCGACGGCCTGCGGAACCAGCGGCGGCACCCCGCCGAGCTGCTTGCCCAGCACCGCCAGCGACTGCGCAAACTGGTCGGAATCGACCTGCTCGAAGGTGGTGGTGGCGTCTTCGAGCAGCGACTGCAGGTCGTAGGGCACCGCGGTGTGGGACAGCGTGATGGTCTTGGCCGGGAGCGAACCCGGGCCGTCGGGCACCAGCTCCAGATAGCGCGACCCGAGGATGGTCATCACCTTGATGACCGCCCGGGTGTCCCTGCCGAGCGGGACGTTGTCACGCACGCTCAAGCCGGCTTCGACGTGGTCGCCGTCGAGTTTCATGCTGGTGACGTGCCCGACCTCGATGCCGGCGATCGTGATCGGGTTTCCGGGCCGCAGCGTGGCGGCTTGCAGGAATTCGGCGGTGTAGTGGGTGTAGCCGACGCCGAGCAGCTTGATTCCGAGCGACACCGCGACAAGAACCGCGACCACCGCGAGCCCGGCCAGGCCGAGCCAGGTCCTGTTGTACGACTCGAGCGGGCGCCGCCGCAGCCATCGGGTTCTCAGTGCGTCAGCCATTGGCCATGTTCCTGCATCGCGGGGTGTGCCACCCCATGTTCTTCGTGGTGATCGGGTACGCGTTCCCGGGGGTGGCCGCGTTGACGATGAACGTGGTGATGTCGTTGAGTCCGGGGAAGAAGCCCGTCGCATTCAGGTCACACGCGTAGGCGTTGCCGTAGGAACCCTCGCTGAGGGCCCGCGCGAAACCCTTGAGCAACAGGGGCAGGTTGTCACCGGTGAACGCCAGCTGCGGCTCGATCCCCACCAGGTGCTTGCTGAACCCCGGCTCCCGGGTGATCAGTTGGTTCAACGACGGGTCGACGTCGTCGGCGATCGCCGCGAGGCGGCGGGTCACCCGGGCGATCGAACCCACCGAGTCCTGCAACGCCGGGCGGCGGTCATCGAAATTGGCCACCGCGGAGCGGGTTTGATCGAGCGCGCGGTCGAGGTCGTCGTTCTGGCGCGCGACGGTGTCGGTGACTTTGGTGAGGTTGCTGATGAGGTCGCCCAACGACTGATCACGCGCAGACAGGGTCCGGGTGATCGTCGACGTCTGCTGCACCAGGAGCGGAATGGACGCCTGATCGCCCTGCAACGACTGCAGGACCCCCTTGGTCAGGTCATCGGCGTCTTTGGGGTTGAGCAGGGTGAACAGGGGCTCGAAACCGTTGAGCAGCTTGCCGACGTCGAAGGAGGGGTCGGTCTGCTGCACCGGTATCACGCTGCCCGCCGAAAGCGTTCCCCTGCTGCCGGTTTCACCCAGCGACAGCCCCAGATAGCGCTGTCCGATGATGTTCTGGTAGGTCACCGACGCGACGGTGTTGCCGTACAGGTGCTGCTCGTTCTCGACGATGAACGAGACCTTCGCCAGTTTCCCGGCCAATTCGATGTTTTCGACGCGGCCCACCCGCACGCCGGCCATGCGGACGTCGTCGCCGATGCGCAATCCGTACACGTCGGTGAACATCGCGGCGTACGGCGTGGTCGGCCCGGCCACGTCGCGGCGCAGGGTGGCGTACACCATCCACGTCACCGCGATGGCGATCGCCATGAACAGCGACAACCCGATCAGCGGTTTGCGTACCTTCATTTCGGCGCACCCGCCGCGGGCCGCGGTTGCTGCGGCTTGAGGGAGACCGAGGCGCCGCGCGCCACCGGGCCCAGCAGCAGCTGGGTCGCCACCGACGCCGGACGGCCTTGGCCGGTGATCATGCCGAGCTGGTCGCGTTCGTGTTGGCTACCCACGGGGCCGACGTTGCCGCCGTAGGCCGATGGCGCGGCCGCACCGGGCGGGGCCGGACTCGGGGGCGGCGGTCCCGGCGCCGGCGGTGGCGGCGCATCGTCGGGGTCGGCGGTCCCCGGGACTCGGGGTGTCGGGCCGACCTGCCACGGCCACCACGGCAACGGCGGGTTGGGGTCTTCCAGGCTGGGATTGGGGTTGAACAGCGGCGGACCGACCGCGGTGAGGTTGCCGTCGGGTCCGATCTGCGTGCCCGGGGGCGGCGCCAGATCCGCGGGCGCATGGTAGTTCTGCGGCAGCAACACCTCGGGCAGGTCCGGGCGCACCGCGATCGTCGGGGCCGTGAAGCAACTCGGTCCCAGCAGCTGGCCGTAGCGCGGGCAATCGGCGCGGGTATAGGTGTAAGTCGGCGTCAGCGCCAGATTGACCCGCATGTTGCCGGTATCGAGTTCGGGATCCCAGACCTCTTCAAAGAACTTGTCGGACAGCCGATTCAGTCTGGTGAAGATCGGCACGAATTTGTCGCTGTTCAACGCGAAGACCCCGAGCGCGGGCGTGAGGTTCTGACTCATTTCGATCAGCTGGTCGGTGTGGTTGTCGAACGCTTGGCGGTTCACGCCGAAGGTGTGGTGCGAGCCGGTCACCAGCGACCGGAACTGCTCGCGTTTTTCGACCAGGGTCTGCATCGGTTTGACCGCGTCGTGCAGGACGTCGACGAGGTCGGGCGCCGTGGCCTGCAGGCCGCGGGTGGCGTCCAGCAGCGCGGAGACCGTGGAGGGGCCGGGGTCGGTGGTCACGATCGCGTTGAGTTCGTCGAGCACCCGGGTCATCTGCGCGCCGGCGGTGAGCAATGTGCCGCGCCGGTTATTGGTGGCGGCCGCGACCGCGGCCAGGATTCCGACGCTGTGGTCTTCGCGGCCCCGGCCGGTCGCGGCCAGGATGTCGCGCAGCTTGCTGATCGTGGTCTGGAAGATCACCGTCGACAGCTGGAGGTCTTCGGGGATGCGCGCCCCGTTGCGGATGCTCGGGCTGGGGCCGCCGTCGACGAGTTGCACCGACGAGACCGCGAACACGTTGCTGGGTACCACGCGCGCGGTCACCGCGCTCGGGATGTCCTTGGCGTATTCGGGTTTGAGGTTGATGTGCACGTAATTCGGCTTGCCGTAGGCCGCCGGGACGACATTGTCGACGGCGCCGACGAGCAGCCCGTGATATTTGACATCGGACCGGGCCGGCAGCCCGTCACCCACGTTCGTCAGCTCGGCGACCACGCGAATGTAGTCGTTGAGCCGTCCGGTGGACTTCAACAGCAGGCTTCCCGTGATCAGTCCCGCGATCAGCAGCACCGCCGCCCCGAGGGCCACCAGCTGCTGGTCGGTGGGACCCCGCCCGTCGAAATCTAGCGAATTCGCCATTCAGCCACCGAATCTCGCGCCGGCGTCGATGCTCCACAGCGCCATCGTGAGCAACATGTTGACCATGATCACGACGGTGATGCTCGCCCGCATGGCATGCCCGGCCGCTACACCCACGCCCTCGGGGCCGCCCGCGGCGTAAAACCCGTAGTAGCACTGCACGGTGGATGAAAGCCACACGAAGACAACGCACTTGAGCACCGAGTACGCGATGTCTTTGGCGCTGAGCATCATGGTGAAGTAGTGCAGGTACGGTCCGATGGATCCGCCACTGATGATGTTGGCGACCACCTGGCACGTGAGGTAGGTGACCGCGAGGCAGGCGATGTAGAGCGGGATGACGGCGATGACGGAGGCCATGAGCCTCGTCGTGACCAAAAACGGAATCGGGCGTATCGCCAGGGATTCCAGCGCGTCGATCTCCTCGGCGATGCGCATGGCGCCGAGCTGCGCGGTGAATCGGCAGCCCGCCTGCATCGCGAAGGCCAGGGAGGCCATGATGGGCGCCAGTTCGCGGGTGTTGACCAGTGACGAGATGATCCCGGTGGCGGGGCCGAGTCCCAGTAGGTTGAGAAAGTTGTATCCCTCCACGGCCACCAGTGCGCCCGCGGTAAAACCGAGCACCACCGCGACGCCGGCGGTGCCGCCGCCCACCACGATCGAGCCGTTGCCCCAAGCGATGTTCGACAGCAACCGCAGGAATTCCGTACGGTATTGCCGCAGCACGCTGGGCACCGCGAGCACGGCACGCACGAAGAAGACCAGCATGTGCCCCAGCCGCATGGTGGGCCCGGCCGCGACCCGGTACGCGCCGATGAACGGTCGTGCGAGTCCGGGAACGTATGCGGAGGCCGTCATTTCACAGCCCCGTCCTGGGAAACAGCATGTTGTACAACTGGCTGATTCCGACGTTGACGACCATCAGCACCAAAATCGATTCCACCACCGCCGCGTTCACCGAGTTGGCCACGCCCGCCGGGCCGCCCTTGGTGAAAAGACCTTTCTGGCAGGCGATTACCGCGACAATGGCTCCGTAGATCACGGCCTTGAGCAGCGCCACGATCATGTCCTCCGTGGTGGCGAACGACGAGAACGTCGCCACGAAACTTCCCGGCGCGCCCCGCTGGAAGT
The DNA here is from genome assembly GCF_020217485.1 of Mycobacterium sp. WUMAC-067. GTDB lineage: Bacteria > Actinomycetota > Actinomycetes > Mycobacteriales > Mycobacteriaceae > Mycobacterium. The sequence continues at coordinate 155,973 of NZ_JAEKMI010000006.1, forward strand.
AGACATTGAACAGATAGCTGGCCAAAAACCCGACGAAGCACGTGATTCCGGTCAGGGCGACGCCGACCATGATGGCCGCGGCGAAGCGGGGTACGACCAGACGGCGGATCACCGAGACCCCCATGACCTCCATCGCGTCGGTCTCTTCGCGCATGGTCCGAGACCCGAGATCCGCGGTGATGGCGGACCCGACGGCCGAAGCCATCAGCACCGCGGCCACCAATGAGGCGGCCTGTCGGATCACGGCGAGCCCACTGGCGGCGCCGGCGAGGGAGGTCGCACCGACCTGGTTGGCCAACAGGGCGAACTGGATGGATAGCGTCACCCCGATCGGCAGCGCCACCAGGACGGTGGGCAGCACGGCGGTCGCCGCCATGAATGCGCCCTGGCGCACGAACTCCGCCCATTGGAAGCGCCCGGTGAACAGGTCGACCACGCAGTACTCGACCGTGCGTACCGCGAGGATGTACTGCTCGCCGAGGGTGGTGAGCGAAGCGAGGGGGTGCCGCACGACGTAGCCCGCGGACCACTCCTGGATGGTGGCCACACCCTCGGGTGCTCGGTCGTCGTTGAGCGAGCGGTCGTCCTGGATGGTCATCGCCGGATGCGCCTCAGCGCGACGACTCGCCGGTATGTGTGTTCATCGGTGAACCTTTGGTGTGCCCCCACGGGCCGCTATGTTAACTGCTGCTCAGGTTATGCGGAAGATCTCACTTTGCACTGTCTGCAAATTCAGCGCCTAATTTGAGCCACCGAGCCGGGTATGACCCATGGTCATTTCGCGTATTTCCCTGCTAGCCGCCTCTTGGCGCGCCGCTGACATCGCGGGAAGATCGCGTTCCGGACTGCTGATGTTAATATGCATTTGTCTACTAAATGGTTGGTTCAGTCTGGGGTGATCGCGAGTTATCGTTTTCCTGGGGAAGGCGCGGATGATCCTGACGAGGTTGCGACGGGCGGGCGGCGGCATTTCGGCCGCCGGGCCGGCGCTGCTCGCTACCGCCCTCGCGCTGTCCGGCACCGCCTACGCCGATCCGGGTCAGCCTCCCCCACCGTTGCCCGCGTTCACGCCGGCACCCAGCGATTGGTCACCGAACTTCGACATCTGGCCGTACAACACCTTCGCCTCTCGGGTGACACCCGAGATGATCGGCGGAATGTCCGACTCCTGCCAATGGTTCAAGTCCCAATTCGACCCATTGATGGGCCAGATCAACGACTTCAACCGATACCTCGGTGATCAGCACGACGACTACACGGCCGGTGGTGTGCAGCAGAACGCCAACGCCGTTGTCACCAACATCGACCGGTCGACGGCCTTTCTGGGCCCGCGGGTAAAGCCACTGATCATCACCAACGAACCCGACAACTTCGGCCCCTATTCGCCGATATACGGCGGGGAATCCATGACCCACTTGGCATTTCAGTTGTCACGGATCAGCGACAGCATCAAGAGAAAGGAACCGTCGGGCGTCACCCACGCGAACATCGTCTCGGCCACCGGCTGGGCGAACGCGCTACGTGACTCCGGCGCATGTAACTGATGAACTACCGCCCATCGCTACGAACAGTCGGCAACCCACGGACGTGGTTGGTGAGCCGCTTCCGTATCGCCGCAGAAGGCACAGAAGTCTCGGAAGTTGGGGAAGGCGACATGAGTCCGCCGGCCGACACCTCACCCGACACGGACCATGACGAGGGTCGTGTCGATGCGGAAGGCGACCAGCCGCCGCGCCGGCGAAAGGGCCTGCGGGTCAATGTCGCTCGCCGGGCCGCCGCCGTGATTCTGGCCGTAGCGCTCGCCGGGGCCGGATACGAGGGCTGGCTGCTGTTCCAGCATCACCAGAAGGATGTCGCTGCGACCCAAGCGCTGTCTGCGGCCAAGAAATATATCCTGGCGCTCACCAGCGTGGACACCAACGCGATCGATAAGAACTTCACCGAGGTTCTCGACGGCTCGACCGGCGAGTTCAAGGACATGTACACGAAATCCAGCGCCCAGCTGCGCCAAACGCTCATCGACAACAAGGCGGCGGCGCACGGCAGCGTCGTCGATGCGGCGGTCCAGTCGGCGACCGAGGACAAGGTGGACGTCGTGCTGTTCGTCGATCAGTCGGTGAGCAACGGGGCGGCGCCGGTTCCCCAGTTGGACCGCAGCAGGGTGAAGATGACCATGGAAAAGGTGGACGGCCGCTGGCTGGCCAGCAAGGTGGAGCTTCCCTGAACCGGTGCGCCGACGGGTTGTTCAGGCGCGCCAGGTTTCCTCGGCCACCCGATAGAAGTTTCCACCGAGCACCGCGTGGATGTCGCGGCCGTTCCATCCCCTGGCCCGCAGGTGCTCGCCGAGCGTCACGAACGTTTCCGGCGGCATCCATCGGATCGGGCCCCAGCGCGTGTAGCTGTCGTCGAACAGGTGGGGATTGCGCCGCAGCTCATCGACGAAATCGGCGGCGTCGAAACAGAAGTCGGTGCTGACGCCGACGTGCTCGACGCCGACGAGGTCGACGGCGTATTCGAGGTGCCGTGTCATCGCGTCCAGCGTGGGCGTGTTGGGTCCGAGGAAGATGCCGACGCCGGTGATGCCGATGACGCCGCCCGTCTGCGCGCAGGCCCGCGCCTGGTCGTCGGTGATGTTGCGGGGATGCTCCCACAGCGCGCGCATGCACGAGTGGCTGTAAATGACCGGCCCGGCGGATACCTCGCACATGTCGAGACCGGTGCGTGCGCTGCAGTGGGATCCGTCGGGAACGATGCCGGCTGCGTTCAGTTCGGCGATGACCGCACGGCCCCAATCGGTGAGGCCGCCATCGGTGCGGTCGAGGCAGCCGCTGCCGGCCCGGTTGGCGTTGTTGTAGGTCGGCAGCAGGGTGCGTACCCCCAGGTTCGCCAGGGTGCGCACATTTTCCAGATCGTCATCGAGTGGGCCTGAGTCTTCCAGGTCGAAAACCACCGCGATGCGCCCGGCCCGGGTCGCCGCGTCTACCTCGCCGACGGTGGCCACCAGTTCCAGGTCGGGGTGGGCGGCGATCCCGGCGCGATAGTGGTGCAGGAGCGCCACGGCGTCGCTGAAGCTGTGCGGGGAGTATCCCGCGTTGACCGAAAGCACGGTGCGACCGGCGTATTGGTAACGCGTCAACGGACCGATCTCGGTGTCGGTGTTGAGCGGCAGACACGTGTGCTGGTCCCAGAGCAGCGTGGTCATGGGTGGTGAACTCTCCTTAGACCCTTATGGTTTACCCCTCGAGCGCGGCCTCGACGGCTTGGTCGGCGAGCTCGGCCCAGGGCATCGGTTCCCGCGGGGACCCGGGCGGGTCGGCCAACCGACGATGCCACCAGCCGACATCCCACCACCTTTCCTGCTTGAAGCCCACGCCCCGAAAGGTACCGACGGGGGTGAAACCCAAAGCCTCGTGCAGCCCGACGCTGGCGGCATTGGGAAGCGTGATGCCCGCATAGGCATTGACATACCCTTGTGCGACGAGCAGATTCAGCAGTCCCGCGTAGATTCGGCGGCCATGACCGCGGCCGTGAATGGACGCGTCGAGGTACAGCGACACATCGACGCACCAACGGTAGGCGTCGCGCGCCCGGTGCGGGCTCGCATAGGCGTATCCCTTGACGCCTTGGCTATCGGCGACGACCAGCCAGGGCAATGTCGCAAGCGTGCGGGTCATCCTCGACCGCACCTCCTGGACGCCGGGGGGAGCCGTCTCGAAGGACACCGCCGTGTCCCGCACGTACGGTAGATAGATTTCAGCGACGGCACCCGCGTCCTCGGGCGTGGCCATGCGAACCTTCACGACCACAGAAGGCTAGCCGTACAGCGACGGTGGTGTCGGCCTTCAGGAAAATAATGTGGATATGAGGGTTTCGGCGAACCGGCGACGGGTGGTGTTTTGCGAGGCAACAAGTAACCAGCGCCCATCAGCCCGCACGGCGACGCTGGTGTTCACGCGACTTTTGCGCCGATTGCGTCGGCGCCGTACCACCGCGGCGTCCGCGTGAAGCAGCGCCACGTCCGGTGTGAGAAACCGGACCTGGGTGATGTCTATCCGTAGGCGGGTTCCCTTGAGGAGCTTGCGGAACAGCGGGAGGTACGCTGCCGCGATCGCTTCGCGCCCCGTGTGGTGGCTGCCCAGAAACGTGACGTAGTCCGCATCGTGGGTGAAGACACCGGCATAGGCGTCGGGATCGCCCGCCGCCCAACCGTTTACCTGCTGAGCGATCAACCCGCGGATGGCGTCCTCGTCGGCTCGCCGGTCGCCGCTCGTCACAACGCCTCCCGTAAACGTTGGTGCCGACGCGGCTGCTGCGCACGGTGGAACCGTCGCCGCAAGGTGGCTCGAAGGACGCGCAGCAGCAACGTGGGATCCTGGAGTCGCGCCGGCGGATCGACGAGATGGGTGACCCGCAGCAGGCTTTCGGTTACCGCGGTGTCATCACCGGCGGCGTTCAGCATGGCACCGACCAACTGGCCGCGCAGCCGCCGACTCAGGGAAGGCTTGAGGGTGGGAGATGGGACGCGATCGTTGGCCTGGTTCATCGCCCATGTCGGGCCGATGTCGCGTGCCGTCATGTGGAAGAAGCGCTGGGCCAAGTCGGCGTCGCCGCCGCGCAGACAGTCTCGCAGTGCCAGCGCTTGCTGCGCCGCCATCGTCATGCCTTGGCCGTACACGGGATTGGGGCTGCACAGCGCATCGCCGATGACGAGCAGGCCGCGGGGGAATCTCGGCATCTGGTCGTAGCGCCGCCATACCGCCGCGGGGTTACGGAAGGTGGCGATGTCCGCGAGCGGCTGCGCGCGGCGTAGCCCGTCGATGATTTCCGGGGGCAAGGCGCGATCGGCCAGCGCGAGCATGGTGGCGAAATCGGGTGGCGCCCCGCCGGTGTCGATCGTGCGGCCGACCGCGAACATCCAGGTGTCGTTCTCGCAGGCCAGCAGCAGACCACCGGGCTTACCGCCGCCGCCGAGGTTGAACACGACCATCTGCTTGTCGAGGCATCCCGTCGGCATGCTCAGCAGTTGGCTGGAGTAGCCCAGCATGGCGGTGGACCGCGTCTCGGGTGGGCGCCCGTAACCCAGGAGTTCCAGAAGGGCCGGCGTGCGGGCGGAGCGGCCCATGGCATCGACGACCAGATCCGCGGGCACATCGATGGCCGCGCCGTTGTCGCGGTGCAGGATTCGCGCACCGGTGACCGCCTCCCCGGCGGCAAGCGGCTCGATGACGTCGTGGCCGTCGAGAAGAGTCACGTTGGACAGTGCCGCGACGCGCCGATGCACATGAAACTCCACGAACGGCCGGCTGGCCAGGCACAACGTGACCGCCGTGGGATCGGTCAACGTGCCCGAGCGTTGGAGCTCGTAGCGGCCCGTGCGCACGTAGAACCGCGACAGGTCGCCGTCGTTGATGACAGTGGCGCCGGCCGCGCCCAACTCGTCGATCAGGCCGGGAAAGAGTTCGGCAAGCACTTGCGTGCCGCGGCTGAGAAACATATGCACGTGACGGCCCTGCGGCACGCCCTTCCGGTGAACGGGATGGCCGGGGGCCTTGTCGCGCTCGATGACGCTGACCGAGTCGTAGAAGTCCGAAAGCACGCGCGCGGCAAGCAGACCCGCGATCCCGGCGCCCAGCACAATGGCGTGTTGGCGCGAAGCATTCACGGCGAACGCCCTTGGTCAGTCGAGCCCACACGGTTTGTGTTGTGACCCATGACGCAGCAGCATACCGCAAATATAAGGTTATGGTAAGAATATTAAGGAATTGATAATGGTGGTTGTTCGGCGCGGCCGGCGGGGCGGGATCCCTGGAGATCGGAGCCCCGTCGGGGGCAGCGGCGAGCTCCTCAACTCGGTGGAAGTTGGATCTATGCAGAGGATTTGGGTCGCGGCGGGCATTGGCGGCGGCCATCTCGGTGACGCGACGCCGCCCAAGGGGCCGCGGAGGTCGATAGCGCATCCTTCCGGAATTGTTCCGCTGCAGTTAAAGTGGGGCGTCGGCGTGGCTGACCTGCATCGCGAATAGGGAGGGTCAAACTGTTTTCCCGTTCGCGCCAGATACCCGTCACGCCGGCGTGGTTCACTGCCGCACTCGATCAACGGCCCGAGCAGGGCGAGGTGGAGGTCGACGGCTGCCGCATCCACCTACGTCTTTGGGGTGCCGCGGACCAACCTCCGGTGGTGCTGATCCACGGCGGCGGTGCGCACTCCGGTTGGTGGGATCACATCGCGCCGTTCATTTCCCGTACCCACCGGGTGATCGCGCTGGATCTGTCCGGGCATGGCGACAGCGGGTCACGAGCCGGCTATGACCTGCGGATCTGGGCAAGCGAGGTGATGGCGGCCGCATCCTCCGCCGGCCCCGCCGGGCGGCCGACCATCGTCGGCCACAGCATGGGCGGTTGGGTAGCGTCCACGGCGGCAATGCACTACAGCCGGCAGATCAACAGCATGCTGGTGATCGACTCGCCGTTGTGGGAGCGTGCGCCGGAGGAAGGGCGGCTACGACGGCACAAACACACCGAATACCGGACCAGAGACGAGATCCTGGCCCGTTTTACGGCGGTGCCGTCGCAGGAGTTGATCCTCCCCTACGTCCGTCAGCACATCGCGGCCGAGTCGGTGCGCAAGACCAACGCGGGCTGGGTGTGGAAGTTCGATCCGGCGATTTACGGCGGTGAGTATCTCGAGCCGACGCCCGCCGACGAGGAATCGTTGGAGAGCATGCTCGCCGCAATGCGTTGCCGCGTAGGCTATTTGCGTTGCGAGGCCGGATTGGTTCCGCCCGCGATGGCCGAACGGATCCGCTCTCTCCTGCAGCTGAGGGGCCCCTTTGTCGAGTTGGCCGAAGCCGGTCATCATCCGATGCTCGACCAACCGCTTCCACTGGTCGCGACGCTGCGCACGCTCCTGGAATTCTGGTCGATCACCTAAGCCCGTGCGCGGCGGGCCAGCTTCGCGGGCTGGTCGATGATCAGGGCCCTACCCTGCTGCCGGATCCAGCCGCGCTGGGTGAAGTCCGAGAGCGCCTTGTTGACCGTTTCGCGTGAGGAACCGACGAGTTGAGCGAGCTCCTTCTGGGTGAGGTGATGCTCGACGCGCACCGGTCCCCCATTGTCGGTGCCGAATCGCATTGCCAGATCGAGGATTTGCTTGGCCACCCGGGCGGGCACGTCGGTGAAGATCAAGTCGCACAGGGTGTTGTTGGTGTGCCGGAGTCGGCGCGCCAGCACCCGTAGCAGCTGCTCCGCGATTTCGGGTCGTTCGGCCATCCATGTTCGCAGGGCCTGGCGGTCCATCCTGACGGTTTCCACCTCGGTCAGCGTGATCACCGTCGAGGTGCGCGGGCCCGGATCGAAGAGCGCGAGCTCACCGAACACGTCACCGGGGCCCAGCACCGCGAACACGGTTTCACGGCCGTCTGCCGTCTGGTGGCGGATCTTCACCGAGCCCGCCAGGATCACAAAGAGGTCGTCGCCCGCCTCGCCTTCGACGAAGACGGTGCGCCTGCGAGGGAAGGAGACGTGCTGCAGATGGCGAGCCAACGCGGCGACCGCATCGGGTGCAATTCCCTGGAAGATGCCGGCTCGCGCCAAAATGTCGTCCACGCCGCCCCTTTCAACGCGTTCCGCACGGCGTTTGCGCGCACTAGGCGCTGCTCCAGGTTGGGGGCGTCTTGGCTCGCGACCTCGACTTTACACCAGGGTTAAATTCCGTAACGCAGCAGGTCCGGGGGCCGGCGGCTAGGCGGCGGGCGTCGTGGTGGCCGATGCGGCTGTGACTTCGGAGTAGAAGTTGCCGCACGCATCGCAATGGACCTGATACTCGAGCTTGTCGTCGCGCTCGAGGAAGCTGTACTGCGCCCACGCCATGCATCGCGGGCACCGTGCGCGACCGTGTTCCACTGCCATTCACCAACCCCTAACTCGCACAGATGCACTGGAAGTACCCCGTGCAAAGCTGGTCTAATCACCGACTTGCGGACCCCGCCCGCCGCCTAGTAATTCAGCCCGGAGAACATCACCCGGCCGGGGTCATATTTCTGTCGCACCGCGCTCAGCCGGGACAGGTTCGGGCCGAAATAGCGCGCCGGCGACTGGTTGGCCTCGATGTAGTTCACGTAGCCACCGACCGAATACTGTTGCACCGCTTGGTGTGCCGTGCCGAGCCAGTTCGTCGCCGCCGAAGGATCGCCGGTTTCGACGTACCACTGCACCAGCGCCGACTGCCGGCGCCAGGGAAAGGCCGTCGCTCCCGGCGCCACCGTGGCGAGGGCGCCGTCGAGCGCGTGCATGATCGCCAACATGCGCCCGGCCCCGCGGGGAAAGGCGTTGACCGCCGCGGCGATCCCCTGTGCCACGCCCGCGTTGACGGTGGAAAAGACGTCCGATCCGCCGACATAGCCGAGCGGCGAAGGGTTGAGGTTCCCGACGGCCAGGTAGTTCACCAGGTCCATGTAGTTGAAGGTGTGGTTTTCGGTGCCGGAGGGCTGCATTCCGACCGCTTGGGTGATGGCTGCGGCAGTGCTATTGCCCGATCCGGCCGGGGAGGTGGCCATGATCCGGCAATGCATGCCCGTCGCGTCGACGGTGGCGTCGGCCAGCGCCCAGCTGTTTCGGTCGGCGGTGCGCAGCCAGTTCTGCCATCCGACGAGGACCTGCGCGAACGACTCCGGCGGGAAGTTGAGGTTGACGACGTCGACGTCCTTGGTGGGGAACGTGGCGAAGGTCAGGGAGGTCGTCACACCGAAGTTGCCGCCACCGCCGCCGCGCAGCGCCCAGAACAGGTCGGGGTTGCTGGCGGCGGAGGCGGTGACCGCCTGGCCGTTCGGCAGCACCACCGAAGCCGACGTCAGCTGGTCACAGAGCAGGCCCGCATGCCGGGATTGGGCGCCCAGGCCGCCGCCCAGCGCGTGCCCGGCGGCGCCGACCGACGGGCAGGTCCCGGTCGGGACGCCCCGGCCGGCCGCGGCAAGCGTCCGGTGCATCGTGTACAGGCTGGTGGCCGGCGTCACGGTGACCTGCCCCGTGGCGGCGTCGTAGTTGGCATCCCCGGGCAGCTGGCGCAGATCGAGCACCATGGTCCCGTTCGCGGTCGACGCTCCGATGTAGGAGTGCCCGCCACTGCGCGGAGCGACCTTGAGGTTGTGGGCGGCGGCGAACGCCATCGCCTTTTGCACGTCGGCCGCCGACGTCGGGGTGACGACCGCCGCCGGCGTGGGCCCGTTGTAGTTGGTGTTGAAAACCTGTTTGGCGCTGGCGAATTGGGGGTTGTCCGGAAGCAACACCTTGCCGCCGAGCGCGGTGGAGAGTCCTTCCCACCCCGACGGCCGGGGATCGGCGACAGCCCGGGGTGCGCCGAGCACCGCTCCGGCGGCTAACGCCCCGACGGCGCCCCGCAGAAACGTCTGCCGTGAGATTTCACGCGCCAACGCCGGGCTCCCGCGACTGCCTCATGCCCCGAATTGTCGACCACGAGAACCGCGGCGGCGCATGACATGTCGACGGTTGACCGAAACGTGCCCCAACCGTTATCCGGCGCCCTTGCCGTTGTCGACGCGATAGACGGCGCCGTGGATAGCCGCCGCGGCGTCGCTGGCGAGGAAGGCGATCACATTGGCGACGTCGAGGGGCTGCATCATGCCCCGTGGTGAGGCCGTGCGCATGATCAGGTCGTAGTTCGGATTTTCGGGCGCACTGAACTGTTCGATTTGCGGTGTGAGCATGCCGCCGGGGCACACCGCGTTGACGCGAAGGCGATCCGCCGTGTACTCCACGGCCAGCGCGCGGGTGAGTCCGATCAGCCCGTGCTTGGCGGCGCAGTATCCCGCCGAATACGCCTGGCCCTCAACACCGGCGATCGAGCTGACGTTGACGATGTTTCCGCCTCGCTCCAGCAGGTGGGGCAGCGCGGCCCGGCAGAGAAAGAAAGGACCGCTCAGGTTGACCGCGACGTCCTGCTCCCAATCGTCGTCGGTCATCGACTCCGTGCGGCGCATCTGATGCTTCCCGGCGACGTTGACGAGAACGTCCAAACCGCCGAAGTCGCGGACGCACCGCTCGACCGCGTCCCTGCAGGCCGGCGCCGAAGCGATGTCCACCGACGCGTATCCGCCGCGTTCCACGTCGGCGAACACGTCGGCCAGGCGTCCGGCATCGCGGCCGATGCCGAAAACCGTTGCGCCCTGCCGCGAGAACAGCTTGGCCGTTTCCGCGCCCAGGCCCGACGACGCCCCCGTCACCAATGCCACCTTGTCCTGCAGCGCGGCCATGCCAGCTCTCTTCCCTCGTCGCGGCGGTTCGATGCGGCCCGATGCTCCGGGCAGCCTAGTAGGACCGCATCCGCACGACGCTACCCCGCAGAAGCTCAAGTGGGGCAACCGGTCTGGATCTTCGCCTACCGGTGAACATCCTCTCGAGCTGCAGGCTCTGCTCGAGCCGGCGTGCCGTGATCATCGCGACCAGGTTGATCGCCAGCTTGCCCAGCGCGATCCGGCTGGTGCGCTTCCTCCAGCTTGGCCGCGTGGAGCCCGCACGACGGCCGAAGTAGTAGCCGATGCACGTCGCTGTCGTGAGCGCGCAGATTGCCGCGATTACCGTCACGTGATGAGCGTCCTTCGTCACGGTCGCGGGAAGGTCACACGCCGGCCACACTCCGGCCAACAAGTCTCAGGCGCGGCGGATTGGCATAGCACCTGCCGATTCAAACAAGCTGGGCCTCAACGCAATGCGTTTCAGTCGATATCGAGGCCGCCCGACGCCATGATCAGGACGCGGCGGTCACCACCGACATGGGGATATTCGTCGTCGGGCAGGGCGACTGAGAGTTGCTGTTCTGCCCAGTCGGCGGGGTCGGCCTCCACCGGCAGAACGTCGTCCAGCGCCCCGGAGTATTTGCGCGCACGGCTGTTGAGCATGGCTTGTTCGATCACGGCTACCCCTTCCTTCGCGACTGATGAATAACCCCGACTGTCAACACGTTTGAGTCCTGCGAGGGTGGGCCGCCCGCCCCCGGACGAGTCGCCTGGCTATGGCAGTGGCCGAACCTCATCCGTGCGGGACCGAGGTAGTGCCCACGGAATTGCCCGGGTCGGCGGACTGGCCCATTCATCCTCGTTGTGATGTCATCACCTGCCTTTCTCCATCGTGGTGTCATCGGGTTTGGCCGATGGCCGCCTCGGAGGGCTGCGCTGCACGGCGCGCACATTGGGTGCGGGTGCACGCCACGGCGGTGCGCATACCTCCCAGGACCGACCAGGTGACCGGGGCCCGAGCAGGGCGCACCCGGCCACTGGTGGCGCCGGTGGCCGACGGAGCAGGGTGACTGACGCCGCGCACAAGATGGCGTCGACCTCGGCCATCAGCACCGACACCTCGGCATCATCGGCCGGCAAGAGCCCTGTCTGCTGGCTTGGTGCTGCCTCGATGACCGTGCCGGGCGCTGCTGTCCCGGTGCCGCGGTGCGTCATCACCAACCCACGTTCTGTCAGCATCGCACCGGCCCATCACGCGCTGATTGCGGTCTGCTGCCTATCCCCGCGGTTGACCGCGATCTTGCGCGGCTTGGCCTTCTCGGCCACCGGGATACGCAAACGCAGGACCCCGGCGTCGTAACGCGCATCGATATGCTCGGTGTCGAGATTGTCGCCGAGCACCAGTTGCCGACTGAACACCCCACGCGCCCGTTCGGTTGCCAGCATCTCCCGGCTTGGATCGACATCGGGGCGCTCGGCGCGCACCGTCACCACATTGCGCTCGATGTCGAGGTCCAGCGACTGCACATCGATTCCCGGCAGATCGAATTCGACCACGAACTGCTCGCCGTCGCGCCAGGCATCCATCGGCATCGCGGCCGGGCGCGCCGCGGTGCCGGATACCTGCTGAGTGAAGCGGTCGAGGTCACGAAACGGATCGCTACGAACCAACATGGTCGTCACCTCCAACACTCCCATCCAGTATCTGTTCGCATCGGTTATCTATGCCTTACGGCATAGTTTTTATATATCTCGACTCGGCGATCTTGGCAAGGGCCCGTGAAGAATTTCCGGTTCACAGTTGCCGAGAGATGTTGCCGGCCACCGCATGCAGCCGGAGATCGGGTCGACACGTCCGGGCCCGCGGCGGCCTCTTCGGCGCTGGACTGGTACTGCGCGATCGCGGAGTCGCCGGTACTGTACGCCTGTACAGCGCGCTACCGGTGTCACAATACAACGAATCGGCTGAGCGAGGAGAGCATGGCAGCATCTGCGCGGCGTGTGGGCGCCGAGACGTCCAAGACCCGGGACACCCTGCTCGACCATGTCGAGAAGATGATGCTCGACGAGGGCTATGCGAGCGTGACCTACCGCGCCCTGGCCTCGGCCGCCGGGGTCACGCCCAGCCTGGTGCAGTACTACTTCCCGACGCTCGACGACATTTTCCTCTCGGCGATCCGCCGCTATTCCGAACGCAGCCGTCGACTGCTCGACAAGGTGCTCGAGTCGCGCCCCGATGATCCACTCCGCGCCTTGTGGGAGTTCAGCCGGACCGAGGCGTCGGGCGCATTGATGACGGAGTTCATGGCCCTGGGCAATCACCGCAAGTCCATCCAGGCCGAGATCGCCGCGGTGACCCAAGCCACCCGCAAACGTCAGGTCGATGCGCTGGTCGCCAAATTCGGCAAGAGCGCACGCCCGGGTGGACACTTCTCGCTGCCCGCCCTGCAACTGCTGATCTCCGGGCTGCCCAAGTTCCTCAACCTCGAAGAGGGCATCGGGGTCAAGACCGCCCACAAGGAAGTCACCAACGCCTTCGAGAAGTACCTGGACTCGATCGAGCCGGCCCCGGCTCCGAAACGTAAGACCGCCCAACGGCGTTCACGGTAGCGCTAAAGGCGGGCTTTCCACGGAAGCCGGATCGCTCAGGCCCTGCGGAACTGTGTAGCACTCCGCGGTGCCGCTTCGGCTAGCGCATCACGTGCGCACACCGGGTGTGCGGATGGACGTCGAACAGGTCGCGGTAGGAGGGTGGTTGCCGGCCGTCTTCGTCGTGGATGCCGTATTTGACGGCCAGTTCCGCGCCGATGAGGGTCTGGCCGCTGAGTTCGAGGCATTGGGGGTCGTTGTAAAGCGCCCAGATCACATGCCCGGTGAGTTCGGGCGTTTCGGCGCTGTCAAGGATGTGCCCGAACTTCTCGGGGTTGTTGGCGATGATGGCGCGGACGCGGTCGGTGAGCAGTGATCCCATCCAGATCGATACCGCCGTGATCCCAGTGTCTTTGAAGTCGAAGGCCATGTCGGCGGCCATCTTGTCGACCGCGGCCTTCGGCACTCCGTAGGCGGGTCCGAAGGCGTAGTGCACCGACCCCGACGAGGAGGTGAAGGCCACCAGGCCGCGTCGCTGCGGGAGCATCAGGGGTGCGGCATAGACGGTGGCGACGTAGCTGCTGCGCACGCCGACGTCCAGGGTGTCGATGACGTTGAGCGGCTCTTTCCAGAACTTGGTGCGCCCCATCATTTCGTCGCGGATGATGGCGGCGTTGTTCACCAGGATGTCGATGTGGCCCTGTTCCTGCTCGATCCGGGCGAACAGGGCCTTGACCTGATCGTCATCGCCGTGATCGACACGCACGGCGATGCCCTGTCCCCCTGCGGCGCTGACCATTTCGGCCGTCTGGTGGATCGTGCCGGGCAGGGCGGCGTCGCGGGCGTTCTCGCTGCGGCCGGTGACGTACACGGTGGCGCCGTGCTGTCCGAGGGCGTGGGCGATGCCGGCTCCGGCGCCGCGGCTGGCTCCGGTCACGACGGCCACGCACGGTGCGGACGACATGGGAGTTCTCCTGCCTGTCGGATCAGCCGACGATCGCGGGCATGGAGTCCCAGCCCCGGACGGTCGATGTGCGCGAACGGCGCGCGTTGTCCATGTCGATGGTCCACTCCGGGAATCGCTTGAGCACCTCTTCGAGCGCGACGCGGCCCTCGAGGCGGGCCAGTGGCGAGCCGACGCAGAAGTGGGCGCCGCGGCCGAAAGTGAGGTGACCGCCCGGCTTGCGGCGGATGTCGAACCGGCTGGGGTCCTCGAAGTGCCGTTCGTCGCGATTGGCCGAGGCGAGCATCAGCAGTATCGCGCTACCGGCCGGCACGATCTGCTCCTGGAACGCGACGTCCTCGGCTGCGACGTAGCGCGCGACGTGCGGCCCGGGCGGCTCGAAGCGCAGCAGTTCCTCGATCGCCGTTGGGATCAGCGAGTGGTCTTCGGCGAGTTCCTTGCGTTGGTCGGGGTGTTCGGCCAGGACCTTGCCCATCCACCCGAACAGCCGACCGGTGGTCTCGACGCCGGCGCCGGCGACTACGGCGAGGAAGATGACCAGCTCTTGCTTGGTCAGCTTGCGCGTGGTGCCGGTTTCGTCGTCGAATTCGACGTTCAGCAGCTCGGTGATCAGGTCGTCGGACGGGTGCTTCTCGCGCCACTCGACGTATTCGCCGAACATCTCGCCGGTGAAGTAGTGCTCCTTGTCGATGTGCATGGGCTTGCCGGCTTCGTTGCGCAGTACCGCGTTGGCGTGGGCGCGCACCGCGGGCTGCTCGGAATCCGGGATGCCGGCGAGCATCCCGATCGTTTTCATCGGGAGTTCGGCCCCGAGGTCCTCGACGAAGTCGAAGCGTTCACCGCCAACCAGCGGGTCGAGACAGGCGGTGCAGAACGCGCGCACCTTGTCCTCGATGGCGCGCATCTTCTTCGGTGTGAATGCGCGCGACACGATGGCGCGGTGGATGGTGTGCACCGGGGGATCTTCATTGATGAAGACGCCTGCCGGGATCACCGGATCGGTGAGCACGACTTCGAGGATGTCGCCCTTGGCCGAGCTCAGGCGAGTGGTGTCCTTGAGTGCCGCGTCGACGTCGGCGTAGCGGCTGATGCCCCAGAAGTTGTGCCGCTCGTTGTAATAGACCGGGGATTCGTCGCGAAGCCGGCGATACGTCGGATAGGGGTCGAGGTCGATCTCGACATCCCAAGGGTCGTAGTACAGGTCGCTCATCTGTTGCCTCCAAAGTTGCTGCCGGGCAGCATGATTCGTCCGAGGATCCGCCTAGATGACGGCGCCGCCGTTGACCCCGATCACCTGGCCGGTGATGTAGCCCGCGCCGTCGGTGCACAGGTAGGAGCACAGCCCGGCGACGTCCTCGGGCGAGCCAAGGTGGCCGGCGGGAATCGCCCGCGTGAGGTACTCGGTCGGCGGCAGCTTTTCCAGCCGCTGTTGTTCGCGCAGCATCGGGGTGTCGATCGCGAACGGCGGAATCGTGTTGGCGGTGATGCCTTTTCCGGCATAGTCCCGCGCGACGGTCTTCGTCAACGCGATCACCCCGCCCTTGGTAGCCGAGTAATGACCCTGACGTGGCGCGCCCTGTTGCCCGGCCGCCGAGGAGATGGTGACGATCCGCCCCCAGCCGCCGGGCACCATGTCCGCGAGGCCGGCCTGCAGGCTCAGGAAGGTGCCAGTCAGGTTCACCGCCAGAAACCGATTCCACTCCGCCAGGGTGATCTGGTCGAACCGCGTGAAGCCGCCGATGGCCGCGCTGGTCACCAAGATCTCGACGGGGCCGAACTGTGCCCGCACCGTGTCGAACGCGGCGTGAACCGACGCTTCCTCCGATACGTCGACACCGACCGCGACGGCCTTGCCTCCCGCCGCGTGGACCTCGGCGACGACCTTGGTCGCCGCCTCCTCGTTCAGGTCGAGGACCGCCACCCGGTGCCCGCCGGCGGCGAGCGTCGTGCAGATCGACTGACCCAGGCCCGATCCGCCACCGGTCACCACCGCCACGCGGTTCATGTCAGACACGCTCCTTGCCGCACCGACACCCGGTGCTATACGACTGTATAGTGAAACTAGCGCCGTAGGCAAGGCGGCCGCCCTTCGTTGATGCTGTACAGTTGTATTGCGTCTGTTTCGCGTCGCGACGATGGGAAGTGGTGTTGTGGACGACAGGTTCTCGATGCAGGGGCGGGTTGCCGTCATCACCGGCGGCGGCACGGGGATCGGCCGGGCTTCGGCGCTGGTCCTCGCCGAATACGGCGCCGACGTCGTGCTCGCCGGCCGCCGGGAGGAACCGCTGAAGGCGACGGCCGCCCAGATCGAGGCGCTGGGACGGCGGGCACTGGCCGTGCCGACCGACGTGACCGATGCCGCGGAGTGCCGGTCCCTCGTCGATACCACGTTGGCCGAATTCGGGCGCCTGGATGTGCTTTTGAACAATGCCGGCGGTGGTCAGACCAAATCTCTGATGAAGTGGACCGACGACGAGTGGCATCAGGTGCTGGACCTGAATCTTTCCAGTGCGTGGTATCTGTCGCGCGCGGCCGCCGAACCGATGATCGCCGCGGGCAAGGGTGCCATCGTCAACATCTCTTCCGGCGCCAGCCTGTTGGCCATGCCGCAGGCGCCGGTGTATGCCGCCGCGAAGGCCGGGCTGAACAATCTCACCGGCTCGATGGCCGCGGCCTGGACCCGCAAGGGGGTGCGGGTCAACTGCATCGCCTGCGGCGCCATCCGCACGCCCGGCTTGGAAGCCGACGCCGACCGTCAGGGCTTTGACGTCAACATGATCGGACAGACCAACGCGTCAGGCCGCATCGCCGATCCGGATGAGATTGGTTACGGGGTACTGTTTTTCGCCTCCGATGCCTCCAGCTACTGCTCGGGCCAGACGCTGTACATGCACGGCGGGCCCGGCCCCGCCGGCGTCTGAGACACACGGGAGATGCGACGTCTGCTGGGGTTAGAACCGCCGACCGGATACCAACCGAGGCGATCTACCTCGTCGCTTGTCACGGATGTTCACCACCGTTCGACGGGGACGTCTTCGATCGTCAGCGGACGTGCGTAGGAGGGGTCGGTCCGGTCCCACTTGCCCTTGATGAAGCCCTTGACGGCGCCGGAAGCCAGCACCGAGGAATCGCCGCTCATCATCCATTCCAAGGTGCAGCGGCGCAGCGCGATCTTCCATACCCCGTCGCGACGCTCCAGGCGATCGAGGTAGCGCCCGCCCATCAATGACACGATCTTGCCGCCCTTGGCCCGCATCACCCCGATGACATAGCTCTCCGCATGGGCTTCGTCGCCGTTGATCTCGCAGGTGTGGGTGGTGATGTTGTGCAGGTGGTCCTCGAAGACCATGCTGTGCGCGTTGTTGGCCCAATCCCCGTACTCGGGGCCGAGTTTCACGGTCGGACCGTGTTCGTCGACGCCGTCCTCGAAATAAACGCTGCCCATCAGTTCCGCGTCGTGGCGGTCATGCCCACGGGACTGGTTCATCACGCAGTCGAGGATGGCGGTGCGATCCTCCAGGTATTGCACCCGCTGCCGCAGTTGCTCGAGCTCGTCGCCGTTGGTCATGGCGGTCCTTCCGCTGAGATCGGATTGCGCTGTACACCTGTATAGCACACGGTGAGGTCGACCTCATACGCGGTCTTCGGGCGATGGTGGGTAGAACAGGTTCCCGTCGTCATCAAGGCGAGCGTGTTCGTTTAGGACGGCTGGCCTCGTCGAGGTGTTGGACATGATGTGCATGACCTCAATCCCGGCGACCAGCAATGCATCCGTGATCAACCTGCGGTGGCAGCGCCACGGGACCGCCTCGCTGCACATGATTGCCGGCCGTTGTCCGGTCGCTAGTTCGATCAACTCGTCGAGGCCTTCTTTGAAGTCGGGCGTGTGCATGTAGTCGGCGTAGTCGCGAAACGCCTTGACGCGCCACGCGCCGTTACGGCTCGACACGCCCGCGGGTGTGTGGCGTCTGCCGCCCAGCTTCGGCATCCATCGGTAGCCGATGTCGGACGGCAGCGCTTCGGCGATTGCGTCCTTGTTCCACTGCGGATACTTTCGGGACGCCGGGAACGAACGCACATCGGCGAGGTAGGTGATCGCGTTGGTGCGCAACATCGTCAAGAGTTCGTCGAACTCGCGTGTCGAATGGCCGATCGTAAAAACCTGGTCGGTGCTCACCGAGCCCCCCTCGTCGCCAGCCGTCGAACTCCTCGATCGGGGGAGCCCACTTTTTATTGTCCGGGACCGGTGCGCGGTTACGGCGCCTTAGATGCGCCGCTTCAGCTGCCAAAGTTATCCGTTCGTCATGTGATTGCCCGACGCGAAATGCCTTCAGGTTCCAAACAATATGGCGGACGTATCCGCGTCCGGAGGTTTGACGATTTGGCTGACACCAAACCGGTTCGCTACGTCGGATCTGTATGACACGAGCGCGGTCCCTGGCCAGCCGCAAAACCAGTCCGGCTTTTACTACGGCGCGGCGTCCGGGCATAGGTCGGCCGCGGCAAAGCGCACTGCGGCAGTGGCCTGGTCGTGGCTAAGCGCCGAGCTGCCGTTGGAACGCGATCCGGTGACCAACTCATCGGCGATGCGGCCGGGCGCCTCGCCACTGTAGAGCCGCCAGCAGATGGCGTTGCCAAACCCCACCAGGTCGAAGTTATGGGGGTCGTCGCGGCTGCCGATGCCGATGCTGTTGATGTCGGTGAGGAAATCATCGGCTCCTTGCGCGTGGGCCGGGGTGGCCCCCGCGGCTCCGGCGCCTAGCAACGCCCCAACCGCGAGCGCCATGCACGTCCGGCCGATGTCTCGTCTTGTGTCCGCCATGGATGCCTCTCCTTGTTCAATCGTTGGCGGCCAGCTCGGTCAGGTCGATGTCGGGCGTCATTGGCGGGCCTCCGGCAGCGGGGTGGTGGTCACCGCTTTTGGGACCACAGCGGCGCCAAGCAGGGCGAGGCCGTGTTGGAGCGCGTCGGCGGGGACGTCGTCGACGAGGTGGTGCATGACGATCAGGCCGTGCATGAGGGAAAGCACGGTGGCGGCGGTGGCGCGGGTGTCGGCGTCCGGCGGGAGGTGCCCGCCCTCGCGCCAGCGTTCGGCCAGTTCGGTGATGTGGTCGAGAGTTTCCCGATAGAGCGAGCGGGCACGTTTTTGGAGGAACGGATCGCGCAGGGCTTCGGCCCAGGTTTGCAGCGCGATCCGGGTCATGTCGTAGTCGGGATTGCTTGTCCTGCTGTCCAGTTCGGCCACCAACAGGGACAGGGTTTCGGCCGGCGTGGGACAGGGGTCGCGACCCAGCACTGCCACGAAGATGCCGCGCACCTTTGCCAGTCCTTCGTCGACGGTGGCCGTGATGAGCTCATCTTTGCTGCGGAAGTACCGGTAGACCGCGCTCGAGGACATTCCGGTCGCGGCGATCACATCGTCCATCGAGGTGGCGTGGAAGCCGCCGCGCGAAAAGCACGTCCACGCACTGGTGAGAATGTGCTGGCGGCGTTGCGCACGGGTCTGCTCGCTGAGGCGGGGCACAAAACACAGGCTAAACGAAAACGATCGGTTGCGCTATCGGGCAGTCCCGGCGTACTGTCAGGCTCAAGAAGAAACGATCACTCTCGTTTGGGGGCCAGGATGCTGCTCTGCCATGCCTCTGCTCATGACGCCAACGATTGCGGTGTCGGTCGCTACGGCGAGCTGTCGTGATCGACCTTGCCCGAGCGCGCATGATCGTGGACGCCGCGCTGGACCATGCGCGGCGCGCCGAGTTCCCCCCGATGACGGTCGCGGTGCTTGATGCCGCGGGCCGGCTGGTGGCCTTCGCCTCAGAAGACGGTTCGAGTTTGCTGCGCGGACGCATCGCCCAGGCCAAGGCCCGCGGGGCGCTGAATATGGGTGTGGGCAGCCGAAGCCTGGCCGCGCGGGCGGTTTCTCATCCGGAGTTCGTCAACTCGCTGGTGTCGCTGGCCGGCGGCGACCTGGTGCCCGTCGCCGGCGGCGTGTTGATCCGCGACGCCAACGACGACGTCATCGGTGCCGTCGGGGTCAGCGGCCACGACCCCGACAACGACGAAGCGTGCGCGATCGCGGGCATCGCCGCCGGGGGTCTGCGCGCCGATCCCGGTAGCTGACCCAACAGCCGTCCCTGTCCGCGAAAGGAACCCCCAGCCGATGTTCGACACACCGAATCGCCTGCTGGCCATGATCGACAACCGGCAGCTGCCGGTGGGCATGCAGTGCTTCACCGGCAACCACACCCTGATCGAGGTGATGGGGCGCACCGGTTTTGATTTCGTCTGGCTCGACAGCGAACACTGCGACATCAACCCCCGCGCGCTGGAGGACACCATCCGCACCGCCGACGGGGTCGGCCTCACTACGTTGGTGCGGATCCCCGAACCCGGCGACGGTACCGCCGCGCGGCGCGCGCTGGAGGCCGGCGCCGCCGGGGTGGTGGTGCCGATGGTGCGGTGCGCGGCCGACATCCGCGGTGTGCTCGACGCGGTGACCTATCCGCCGGCGGGCAAGCGCGGTATCTGCCCGGCCTACCGGGCGGCAGGGTATTCGATCCGCATGTTCGGCGAGTACGCGGCCTGGAATGACGCCAACGTGCTCGTCGTCCCGCTGATCGAAACCCTGGATGCGCTGGACAACATCGAGGAGATCTGCGCGATCGAGCAGGTCCGGATCCTCGGATTCGCTTCCGGCGAGCTCGCTTTCGCTCTCGGCGAGGGAAGCCGGATGCACAGCAGCACCAAGGTGCAAGACGCCTACCAGAAGGTCAAGTACGCCGCGGCCCGCCACGGTGTGGTGCTGATGGGCGGGCCGATCCTGGACCCCAGCGCGCAAAGCTGCACCAAGGCACTCAGGGACGGCATCGCCGTGTTCTGCCTCGGCATCGACGTGATGGCCTTTCGCCGGGTCTGCGAAGACACCATCGCGGCGGCGAACGCGTCGGTCGCCGCCCACCCCTCCTTCACCCGGTCCGCCGCACCCGAGAGCGGTTTTCCCGCCCAGTTTTGATCAACGACCCGCCTCGTCAACGAAAGGGCATAACCATGGCCGCACTGCACCGCTACGTCGTCGGACCCGACGTCGAGGGCCGCTCGGCGATCCTGGAAACCGAACCCACCAACACCCAGTCCAAGGAGGGCTTCTTCTGGCGCGCCACCCTGTGGGCGACACGAGAAACCCCGGTCGACAACAGCATTGACGGGGACCGGTCCCTCGACCCGGGGGCCAGTCGTGAACCGTTCCCGAACGGCATGTTGGTCCGGGCCCTGGAGATCTGGCCCGACAAGGATCCCCAGGAGCTGCGCGAGGAGTTCGCCGAGCTCAACGAGCAGGTCGGGCAAAAGCACCAGCCCAGCGACACCGACGCGCAGCGGCACCCCACCATGCACCGCACCGACACCCTCGATGCGATCACCTGCGTGCGAGGCGAAATCTACTTGGTCACCGACGTCGACGAGGTCCTGATGACCCCGGGTGACACGGTGATCATCCGCGGCGTCAACCACGGCTGGAGCAACCGGACCAACCAACCATGCCTGCTCGTCGGCTCGATGATCGACGCCACCCCGCCCGACAAACGACAGCCGTGAACGCAAGCGCCGTAACATACCTCGAGAAACAGGATCCACGATGACCCGCAACGTGCGTACTGCGCAAGGACTGGTGTCGGGCGCCGAAGAAGGCGGCATCCACCGATTCCTCGGCATTCCGTACGCCGCCCCGCCGGTCGGAGCCCTGCGCTGGGCGCCCCCGGCCCCGCCCGCCCCGTGGGACGGGGTTCGCGATGCCACGAGATTCGGCAACGCCGCGATACAGACCGTGGATACCGGCTTCGATCCCGGCGCGCCGCAAAGCGAGGACTGCCTATATCTGAATGTGTGGACCTCGACCCTCGATTCCGTTGCGCGCCAACCGGTCATGGTGTGGATCCACGGCGGCGGATTCCTCAACGGCGCCTCCTCAATGAGGCTGTGGTCCGGCGAGAATCTGGCCCGGCGCGGTGTCACGGTGGTCTCGCTGAACTACCGGCTGGGAGCGTTCGGGTTTCTGGCTCACCCGCAGGCCGGCACCAACTTCGGGCTGTTGGACTGGGTGGCCGCGCTGACCTGGGTGGCCGAGAATATCGCCGCATTCGGCGGTGACCCGAACAACGTGACGGTCTTCGGGCAGTCCGCCGGCGGCGCCGCCGCGCGCGCGTTGCTGCACACCCCCTCCGAGCGCGGCCTGTTCCAGCGGGCCGTCGTGCAAAGCGCCGGCTATGAGGATTACGCAGTCGTCGGGTCCCGGTCGTATCAGCGCGTCACCACGGCCAGCCAGCGACTGTTCGACCAGCTGGGCAGCACCGACATCGCTGAGCTACGCCGGGTGCCGGCCGAACAGGTGCGCCAGGCCTCGTTCGACCAGTGCGGCATCAACCCGCCACCCGGTCAGGTGCACACCCCGGCCAACCTCGTCTGGTACCCGACCGCCGACGGAGTGGTGATGGCCGAGGACTTCGCCGGCTGGCCCGCCGACGTGCCGGTCATGATCGGCTGCACCGAACACGAGGGCCGCTTTTTCGTCCAGCCCACCCTGCTGTATGCCCATCCCGAGCTGGACCCCGCCCACGTGTACACTCAGGACACCCTCGCGCACATGGCCCGCGCGCTGGGCGGCGAGCGCGCCGAGGACATCCTCGCCCACTACGCCGCCTCCCGGCTCAGCCCCTATGAGGCGCTGGCCGATCTGATCACCGTCGCAGTGTGGCACGAGCCGGCCCTGGCCAGCGCCGAACGCTTCGCCGCGCTGGGACGACGGGCGTACCATTACCGCTTCGCGCGGGTCTCCCCGGGCGCCCGCAAATCGGGACTGCTCGCCAAACACAGCGCCGAGATTCCCTACCTGTTCGGCGGGCTCGAACCGCCCGCCAGCTACGACGAGATCGACGCCGCAGTGTCCGACGCCGTCCAACACGCCTGGGTGGAATTCGCCCGCACCGGCGTGCCCCGCACCCTCGACGGCACCGAATTCCCCCGCTACGACCTCACAAAAAGGCAGGTCGCGGTCATCGACGATGCCACCGACCTCCGCCCGCTGGACGCCAACCCCGTCACCGACATGATCCACACCCTGCGCACCGTGCCCGCCAACCGGTGAGACACCGCTCGGAAAGCAATGTCCGGCAACGCGAAAGAAAGAAAATATGTCCACCACGCCAGAGCAGAACAAAGAAATCATTGCCCGGTTCAACAAGGAATTCATCGAAGGGGGAAACGAGGCACTCTTCTGGGAGACGGTATCCCCGGACTTCATCAACCGTTCAGCCGCGCCGGGACAGGACGGGCCCGACGGCGCGTTTCATTGGTTCACCCGAGTCCTGAAAGTGGCGTTCCCCGACCTGGCCGTCACGATCCACGACCAGATCGCTGAAGGCGACAAGACCGTCACGCGCAAATCGTATGTGGCGACACATATGGCGGAGTTCCTTGGCGTTCCCGCAACCGGACGACGAGTGTCATTCGGCGTCATCGACATCATCCGGATCGTCGACGGGAAGTACGTCGAGCACTGGGCCAGCCCGGATATGTTCGGCCTCTACCAGCAGATCACGGCCTGAGTTGGATCGTCGAGGTGTAGTGCCCGGTATTGGAGTTCGCTGATGACGGTCTGTCGTGATGTCCGGCCTCGAAGCCGCGATCGTGGCATGGTCGTGGACAACGCAATTGCGTCGATAGACCGATGGTGGATCAGCAAGGCCGAGAACCATCGGCCGCAATGACCGCGCCCACACCTGAACGGGTTACGAAAGTCGAAGGAGCCGACCGAATGCGCATTATCACCGTTGAGGAACACTTTGAGCACCCCGAGGTAAGTCAGCGCGTTCTGCAGCTGGGTGGGCCACCCAGCGGCTTGCCGCTTGACGAGCTCGCTGAATTCGGTTCGGTCTTCAACGACGACCCCGACGCCGCGGCCCGGCTTGGTGGGCATCGGCTGGCGCATATGGACGCCGTCGGTGTCGATGTCCAAGTCGTCTCCCACGGCAACGGCAGCCCGAGCTCATTGCCCGCCCCAGAGTCGATAGTGCTGTGCCGCCAAGTAAATAACGAACTGGCACAACAGATTTCCGAACGCCCCGACCGATTCCGGGGATTCGCCACGCTCCCGCTTTATGATCCCGTCGAAGCAGCCGAGGAGTTCCGGCGCTGTGTCGGCGACCTCGGCTTCGTGGGTGCGTTGATCGCGGGCACATTCGACGGACTCTTCCTCGACGACTCCCGTTTCGATCCGATACTTGCAGCGGCTGAGGCAGTGGGCTTGCCGATCTACGTTCATCCCGGGCTGCCCCACCCAAAGGTCTCTGGGCCTTACTACTTCGGCGACTGGTCCGCCGCCGTCGGGCTGATGTTCTCCGGACCCGCATTCGGCTGGCACGCCGAGGCCGGTATCCACATGATCCGGCTGATCTTGTCCGGGGCGCTAGACCGCCACCCGGGGCTGAAACTGCTCAGCGGGCACTGGGGAGAAGTGATGGCATTTTGGCTCGAACGACTCGACGAAACCTTCGCGCTGGTACGCAAGGGCCGCGACCGCGACGTCAGCGACTACTACCGGCAACAAATCTGGGTGACTCCCTCGGGAATGTTCAACCAGCATCAGCTCGACCACGTCGTCGCCGAACTGGGCGCCGAGCGGATCATCTACTCCGAGGACTTCCCTTACGTTAAGCGTGACAATGTCACCGAATTCCTCACCGACTCAGGGCTTTCCAATCAGCAAATGCACGCCATCGCACACGGTAACGTCGAGGCGCTGTTGCGTATCTGACAGCAAATTGTGCGCTCTTGCTGGTGATCAAGTAGCGGATCCAATGTGACTGCCAAGCAGCTGAGTGTTCGCAGGCACTGCACGGCAAAGCGGCGCGACATCTGCCGGACGTAATTCCACAACCCGCTTCGTCGCCATGGTCCCAGCGTCCCCAATTCGTCTGCAGATCAACATCGTTCCTGCAGCGGCTCCATTCCTGCCTACACCAGACCGGTCATCAAACCGTTTTGACGGGCAGTTGCAAGTACGAGGCGCGGAATCCTCCGGTGTGGACAATGTGTTGCCCGCTGTTTTGCGGGATGTATTCACGGAGTGCGGGCATCCATGTGCCAAATAGGTTCTGCGCACTGATGATTAGCCGGAGCTGCTCGCCGGGGTGATACACCAGACCGATCGGCAGCAGGTCGATCTCAACGTCGACTATTTCACCGGGGCTGAGCTTCTCGACCCGATCGAAGCTGTGGGCCGGGACTTCGTCGGTCGACAGCATCTCGTCCAGATGCCGCATCGACACCCGTAGCCGGCCACTGGAGCCCTTGTACCGCAGGATCGAGGCGCCCCGCTCGGTGACGTCGTGGACCCTCGCGCCATGGTTGGGCACGGTGAACTCCTGCAGAGGAGCCCCCTGTGCGTTCAGCTTCTGAATGAAGACGAACAGGTCCATGTCGTCGGCGCCGTCCGCCTCGACCCACAGCCGCGCTTTCGGGTAGCCGACCATCGTGGTCTGCTCGTCGAAGCGAACGATGAAAGAGACTAGGCCCGGGTTGATTTCCACGTCATACATCGCCGCCGACTCGTCAGCGGGTGCCTGCGTGTGCAGCGTGCGCGACGCGCCGTCGAGGTAGTACTTCGTGTAGGTAACGCCTTGCGGCGGAAACTGATCCGCGGCGATATTGACTTGGTCGCCGCCTTCGAGATCGAGCAGGGCGTATCGGACACGCGGGGTCTGCTCCCAGCCGTTGTCCACGCCCTTGAGGAAGTGATCGAAGAACCGGCGCAGATCCTCCCGGTTGGCCTCGTCGTAGTAATCGGGCCACTCCTGACTGTTGTGGATGCGCAGCCACTTCTCCTTCGACCCCATCCGCCGCCAGGCCCGAAACGTCCCCGCGGTGTGCAGGGTGTTGGAATAGCTGGCCACCACGTAAGCCGGTACCGCAATCCGGTCAAACTGCGGAATTTTGTTCTCCCACAACTCGTTCACGAGCGGATACCGATCAGCCTCGCTGAGGACGTCCTCCTTGCGGCTTTTGCCCCAGTAGCTGTTGTCCTGCAGTTGCCGGGCAAACCCGGTGTCGGGCATGCCGCCGCGCATCACCAGATCGCGGTAGACGTCGCTGATGCCTTCCCACGGATTGATCGCCGTGAGGTGAGGTGGCTGTTCGGCCGCGGCGAACCACTGCGAGACCGCCAGATAGGAGGTCCCGCTCATCGCGACCTTGCCGGTGCACCATTCCTGGGCCGCCAGCCACTCGATCAGATCGTGGCAGTCCTGGCCCTCTTGGCGGTCCCACAAGACGCTGTCGCCCTCGGAATCGGTGACCCCTCGAGGATCCGGATTGCAGATCGCATAACCGTGGGCGCACCAATACGCCGGGTCGGGCCCCTCGAACTTGTGCAGACCCGACACAATCGCGTTGTCCAGACCGACCAAACTGAAAACCCCCATGGCGGCCGGCGCGCTGCCCTCGCCCTTGCCATACGGGCTCCATGCCACGATCACCGGCACCTTCTCCGCGCCCACCGGCCGCAGGACATCGACATAGATCGTCACGCCGTCACGCAAGGTGACCGCGACATCCTTCTCCAACACGATGTCGACCGGCAAGGTCCGAAACGCCGGCGCCAGCTGAAACCCCGCCGGCAGGGTGCGCGTGCCCGGATCGAACCCGCTCAACACCCCGAACCTCTCGCCCGGTTCCAAAGGCTGAGACGGCATGAACACTTTCTCCACCTCAGCCATATGGATCCTTTCGCAATCCGCGTCATCCAACCTTCTCGACCATAAGACCGATCCGCCCAAAAATCAACATGCGTTGAGATAAGGCGCCGGAACCAGTACCTTGACGGCATGGCCCCCAACAGCACGCCAGCGTCCGCGATGCGCCGCGGGCGTCGGCCGGGCAGGAGCACTACCCGCCAAGCCATCCTGGAGGCGGCGCGCGCCCGGTTCGCGAGCGACGGTTTCGCCGCGACGACCATCCGGGGGGTCGCGACCGATGCGGGCGTCGACGCCTCGTTGGTCATGCAGTTCTTCCGATCGAAGAACGAGTTGTTCGCCGCCGTCATGTCGATTTCGCCGGAAGCCTTGGCACACTTGAGCACCGCGTTCGACGGACCAGACGAACACCTCGGCGAACGGGTGGTCCGCGCATTCCTCAGCGTGTGGGAAGGGGCGCCGCAAGATTCGGAGCCGCTCATGGCGATGCTTCGAGGGGCCATCGTCAACGAACAGGCGGCCGCGCAATTGCGCGAGTTCCTTCAAGCCCGGCTGCTGGAAGGCGTCAGCTCACGTCCCGTTCAGCACCACGACGCGGCGTTCCGCGCCGGATTGGCGTCCTCGATGCTGGTCGGCATCGTCGTCGGAAGACGAATCGTCGGAGTTCCCGTGCTCGCCAGTGCGGACACTGAGGCACTGGTCGCGCTCGCTGCGCCGGCGATCCAAAGCGTGCTGACATCGGGGTTGCCGATAACCGATCACGCCGGGTGAGGTGTTCGCCCGATATGGGGTTGGAAAGGTAGCGTCGGGCCTACACCACAAAGGGGGCGGTCGCATTGACCGACATCATCAACGACGCTTTCTCCCGCCGCGCATTCATACGGGGTGCCGCGTTATCGGTGCCCGTCGTGGGCGCAGCGCTCGTCGTACCCGCCGCGTTGGCCGAGCCTTCGGAGTGCAGCGATCCATCCGGCATGGTCGGCAACTGCGCGGTGCAGCTACCCCAGGAATTCACCTCGACGAGTTTCAGCACAACGGCCATCGCCGGAGGTACGAACTACTCGATTCTGTTCAGCACCAAGATCCCGAGAGGCCCGCTCGTACCTTCGGGCGCCACCGGTTACCGCATCCGCAGCGGCAGTGTGTCGGGCACGAAGCAGGACGGAACCCCGTTCCGCCTGACACCAGGGATCGGCGAAGTGGGACCACGGGTCCTCGGAGCACGTTCGGCGTCATCCCTCGGCTTCGCGCTGGATGTGCCGTGGAATGCCGACCAGCTCGTGCGTTCGTTCCTGTACGCCTACGAGGTCGAGTTCTTGACCGGGCTGACCGGAATTCAGACCTGCCCGTACACGACCACCATGACGCTCGCGGACAACGGGATGACCCTCGGCGGTGTCGGCTCGGTGACGTTCTCCCCGCCGAGGCTTACCGATTGTGGGGAACCACCACCGCCGCCGCCTCCGCCGTGAGCGGGTTGCACGGCTAGCGCCGCGATTTCGACGCCCGGTTGCGGCGACCTCGGTGGTCCTGCCTCGGCGAAATTTCATCACGCGCCTGATACTTTGCCGAAAAGACCTTTCCGTCAACAGAATTCGACGGACATAGGGCGTGGGTATGTGACGGCCGGCGGGAGCCAGCTGCGTTACAACGGGTTTCGTTCACCGCCCAACGGCCGGTACCAGTTGCCTGGAATGACGGGGGCGATCAGGCGGCGCAGCCACAGCACCGGCCGTAAACGAACTGTGGGCCGGCAAGGGGTAATCCCTTGCCGGCCCACAGATTACGTAAAGATCAGACCGCGGTCACTCCGGTGGCCTGGGGGCCCTTGGCGCCCTGTCCTACCTCGAACTGAACCCGCTGATTCTCCTCCAGTGAGCGGTAGCCACCGCCCTGGATCTCGGAGTAGTGGACGAAGACGTCCGCACTGCCGTCATCGGGGGCGATGAAGCCGAAGCCTTTTTCGCCGTTGAACCATTTCACGGTTCCTTGCGTCATATTTCTTGTACTTCTTTCGTTTACTTTCGCGAATGCAGAACACATTCGCCCTTCAGCCTACCCCACGATTACGTTTCTCTAGATCCGTCTTCGACGGTGGCGTCGCGGCGGGGGCACCCACCGGACAAGATTTCCGCGGGGAACGTCACCGTAGGTCCCCAAATGCATCGTGGATGGCGACTCCTGTACGTGCCGCTCGACGAGTCACAACTGACCGCCGCCGACGTGGAGGCCATGCGATCACGGCTCCGGTGCTCATACAGCTCGCCACCATGTCAAGGCCGCTCTGGTCGGTTGGCGTGGTTGACGCGACGGTGTTACCGTAGCCACCGTCGCTGACTCGGAACCCGAGTTTCGCATCGCTTGGCAGGTCATCTTCTCGCCTGAACGGGGCTGTCCTGCGTCTGGACTGAACACAACGAAAGCTGGGGGAACGCACGCGGTGTTTCGAGTGTTGAGGCGGTTCTGGATCCCGCTGCTGCTGGTGGTGGTCGTGGCGCTAGGCGCGTATGCGATTACCCGCATTCGCGAGTCCACAAGCCATCACGGCCCGAATCTGGCGGAGGGATCCGGAATTACCGCAAACTTCAATCCGAAGCACATCAGGTACGAGATCACCGGGACGGGCGGGACCGCGAATCTCAACTACCTCGACGAGAACGGCCAACCCCATCTCATCGAAAATGCGCCGCTGCCCTGGTCATTCACGATCGTGACGACGCTGCCGTCGATGTCGGCCAACATCTTGGCCCAGGGCGATCGGGGCACCCACGATCTTCGGTGTCAGGTGACCGTCGACGGCCAGGTGCGTGACAGCAGGGCGAGCACCGACACCATCAAACCGTTCATCTACTGCTTGGTGAAATCCGTATGAGCAACATGCACATGAAGCCCCATCGCCCGTTCATTGGTCGAATGGTTCGGATCTTCTCGTTACCGATCATCGTGTTCTGGGTGCTCGTGGCCGTGGGCCTGGGCATCTTGACCCCGTCGCTCGATGCCGTCGCGGCGACACGTTCGGTGCCCATCAGCCCCACCAATTCGCAGTCGTATCAGGCGATGCTGCACATCGGCAAGGTGTTTCAGCAGTACGATTCGGACTCCACAGCGATGGTCGTGCTGGAGGGCAAGGACAAGCTCGGCGATGCCGCGCACAAGTTCTACGACAAGATCGTCGCCAAGCTGGAAGCCGATCACAAGCACGTGCAAAGCGTCCAGGATTTCTGGAGTGATCCGCTGACCGCGGCGGGCTCTCAGAGCGTGGACGGCAAATCCGCTTACGTGCAGATCTTCCTCAATGGCCCCCAGGGCACGACACCCAGCCACGAGTCGGTGGCGGCGGTGCGTGACATCGTTGCCTCGGTACCAGCGCCGCCGGGTATCAAGGCCCATGTCGCCGGCAATACCGTGCTGAACGCCGACACCAGCGTGGCCGGGCATCAAAGCATGGCGACCATGGAGGTGGTGTCGGTCGCCGTCATCATTCTGATGTTGCTCATCGTCTACCGCTCCGTAGTGACGATGCTGGTGTCCATGGTCATCATCGGCCTGGAATTATTTGCCGCACAGGGTATTACGGCCACGGCGGGCAACCTGAACATCATCGGCTTGACCCCGTACGCGGTGAGCATGGTGACCATGCTGTCCTTGGCCGCCGGGACAGATTATGTGATCTTCCTACTCGGGCGATATCACGAGGAGAGATCGAAAGGCCTCGATTCCGAAGAGGCGTTCTATGTCGCCTACAGCGGTGTCTCGCACGTCATCCTGGGTTCCGGGCTGACCATCGTCGGTGCCTGCTTGTGCCTCACCATGACCACGCTGCCCTACTTCCAGACCATGGGTCTGCCCTGCGCGATCGCGGTTGGGGTGGTCATCGCCGCAGCCCTGACACTGGCGCCCGCGATCCTGACGGTGGCGTCGAAATTCGGTCTGCTCGACCCCAAGCACAACGTGGTCTCCTCGCCGGGTTGGCGCAAGGTCGGCACGTCCGTGGTGCGCTGGCCCATTCCGATCGTCTTGGTGACCTGCGTGATTGCCGTCGTGGGTTTCGTCGCCCTGATGACCTATGTGCCGCAGTACAACGACCAGAAGTTCACCCCCGCCGATATGCCCGCCAACCAGGCCATGGGCGTCGCGGACCGGCATTTCTCCCAGGCCCGGATGAACCCCGAACTGTTGATGCTCGAGGCCGATCACGACCTGCGTACGCCCGCGGACATGCTCGTGATCGAAAAGGTCGCCAAGAACGTCTTTCGCATGCGGGGCATCGATCGAGTACAGACCATCACCCGCCCCCTGGGCGCACCGATCGAGCACAGCTCGATCCCATTCCTGCTCGGTGCGCAAAACGCGGGCACCCTGCAGGCCGCGAAGTTCAACAACGACAGCTCGGCGCAGATGCTCGAACAGGCCGACGAGCTGAGCAGGACCATCGCCAACATGCAACGCATGTACACCATCACCAAGGAGATGACCGAAACCACGCACAGCATGGTTGGCAGGACCCA
Source organism: Mycobacterium sp. WUMAC-067 (assembly GCF_020217485.1). Lineage (GTDB taxonomy): Bacteria > Actinomycetota > Actinomycetes > Mycobacteriales > Mycobacteriaceae > Mycobacterium. The sequence continues at coordinate 187,027 of NZ_JAEKMI010000006.1, forward strand.
CGAGATGGTGGACACCACCAACGAACTGCGGAATAACATCTCCGATTTTGAGGATGTCTTCAGACCCATTCGCAGCTACTTCTACTGGGAAAAGCACTGCTACGACATCCCGATCTGCTGGTCACTGCGGTCAATCTTCGACACACTGGACGGGATCGACGCACTCGCCGACCAAATACAAGGCCTCACTATCGATTTGGATCGTTTGGATCATTTGCTGCCGCAGATGTTGCCGGTGCTGCAGAACACCATCGACTCGATGACCAAAATGCGCGACTTCATGATCGCGACCCATAGCACCCAGGCCGGCACCCAGGCCCAGCAACAGGAACTCGCCAAGGGCGCGACGGAGATAGGCCTGTACTTCGACCAGGCCAAGAATGACGATTTCTTCTACCTGCCACCAGACGTGTTCGACAACCCGGACTTCAAACGCGGCATGAAAATGTTCATGTCGCCCGATGGCAAAGCAGTCCGGATGATCATCACCCACCAGGGCGACCCCGCCTCGGTGGAGGGTATCGACCATGTCCGGGGCCTCAAAAATGTTGTCGCAGACGCCCTCAAGGGCACCCCGCTGAGCAATGCCAAGGTCTCACTCGCGGGCACGGCATCGCTGTATGCCGATATGCAGGACGGCGTCGTCACCGACCTCATGATTACGATCATCGCCGCGATGATCCTGATTTTCGCGATCATGTTGTTGATCACCCGCAGTGTGGTGGCCGCCGTCGTGATCGTCGGCACCGTCGCCGCGTCCTTGGGTACCGCATGTGGTTTGTCGGTGCTGCTCTGGCAGGACATCCTAGGGCTGGGCGTGCAGTGGATCGTGATCCCGTTGTCGATGGTGATCCTGCTGGCGGTGGGTTCGGACTACAATCTCCTTGTGGTCTCGCGCTTCAGGGAAGAGATACACGCCGGGCTCAACACGGGCATCATCCGTGGCATCGGGGCCACCGGACGCGTCGTCACCGCGGCCGGCCTGGTGTTCGCCTTCACCATGATGGCGATGATCGTCAGCGACCTGCGCGTGGTCGGTCAGCTCGGCATGACCATCGGCATCGGCCTGGTCGTCGACACGTTGATCGTGCGGGCGTTCATGACCCCATCGATCGCTGCGGCGCTGGGTCGCTGGTTCTGGTGGCCGCTCAACACCTTTGAGATCACCAGGCGTGGCCGTAGCGAACCCGAACCAAGGCCTGCCGACCACGACACCGCGCCCCTTGCGACAGCAAGGACGTGAGCGCCTTGACCGGGCCTGGCAAGCTGGCGACGGAGTCGGTCGCTGCAGCGGAATGCTTGCCAGACACGAAATCGATACTGCGCCAACGCACCGAAGGCCGGCTCGATCGATCCCGCGATCCCGCGATCCTCAATGCAGCGCTGGCCGCATTGGCCGAAAACGGTTATAACAACACCAATATGAACGACATCGCCGCGCGAGCGGGTGTCGGTAAAGCCGCGATATACCGCCGCTGGGCGTCGAAGGCCGCGTTGATGACCGATGCGCTTGTGTATTGGCGACCCGACCTCATCGCCGATGATGCCCCAGACACCGGCAGCCTTGTCGGTGACTTCGACGCGCTGGTTGAACGTGTGGCGCGCGCCGATGACGACCTGATCTCCAGTGATCTGGTGCTGCGAGTGGCGATGGAGGCGGTACACGATCACCAACTCGCATCAGCCCTCGACGAGTTGATGCTGCTCAAGGGCAGGCGCGTGGTGACGGCCATCCTCCGGCAGGCCGCGGCCCGCGGCGAGGTCGCGCCCGACGGGGATTGGTCCCTTATCGCCGACACCTTGACGGGAATGGGGCTGATGCGGGTCATCAGCGGTCAAACCGTTGACGCGAAGTTCGTCCGGAAAGTCATCGACACGCTCATTCTGCCTGCCGTCTGCGCGGCGAATACCAAGGTTGCTGGCGCGAGCGCAAAGTAGTCCCGCGCAGGTTGACCGCTCGGCGGACCGCCGCCGACTAGTTTCGTCACCGACTCGAACCGATCATGTCGTGCGTGAACAGCCGCGCGCCGTAACCAACCGCCCGCCTACGCCTTGGCGTAATAGCACCCAGGGCGGAACCACCGCTTCGGCTCCGCCGAGTATCTGAATTGGCTGCGGGACAACGATTATCCGCTGGCAGCGGTGGAGGGGGATCATCGCCGATGCCATTAGGTTCTCAAACCGCGTGACGGATGACGGCCATGCCACCTGCGGTGTTGCAGAATTCTCATCAAAATGGCGGACGGGTTTATCTCATCTTCGTGGCGGGTCCTAGAACCGCGCGATTGTCCACAGTTGCGAAGGCTCGCGGCCGCAGATCCCACAACGCGCACCTCTACTACGTGTGAGCCAGAGACGCCCGCAAAGCGGTTGACGTTCATGTGTCCAACTGGGTAGCGACGCAGTGGTGGTCGTCAATGCGGTCGACGTCGAGTCTGTCGATGACATCGGCCAGGGTCGGCTAGCGGTGACTCACTCGAGCGATGTTGTTCCGCGTTGCGGCCTCCGGTGGCCTGGTGTGGCCGCGTTAGTGTGCGTAGGTCGCCTTCCGTGAACAGGCCGACAGAAAAGTTGGGCAAATATGACAGCAGCAGCAGCAGAAGCGTCAGCACTCGAAGCGCGGGTCGGTCACTTCTACCAGATCGACGACACGTACCTGGTCGGCCGTGAAAAGGTGCGCGAGTTCGCCCGTGCCGTGCAGGACTATCACCCTGCGCACTGGAAACTCGACGCTGCCGCTGAGCTGGGCTATTCGGACCTGGTGGCTCCGCTGACCTTCACGTCGGCTCCGGCGATGGCCGCCAATCGGCACTTGTTCGAGTCCGTCGTCATCGGTTACGAGATGTATCTGCAGACCGAAGAAGTCTTCGAGCAGCACCGACCGATCGTGGCCGGCGACGAGCTGCACATTGATGTCGAACTGTCATCGGTGCGCAGGATCGCCGGCAGAGACTTGATCACGGTGACCAATACATTCACCGATACCGCCGGCGAGCGGGTGCACACCCTGCACACCACCGTCGTCGGCGTCACTGCCGAGGATGTCGATCCGGGGATCAGGACCGTCGCGCAGCAAGTGATGATGCACGACGTGAATCTCGCGGGCATCGACTACTCCGAAGCGGACTACCAAAAGACGGTGCGCCCGGCGGACGACGTTCGGGTCGCGCCGGGAGGCACGCGCCGCACCCCGGGGACGCCGTCCTTCGATGACGTGAAGGTCGGCGACGAATTACCGGTCCACCACGCGCGACTGTCGCGCGGCGACCTGGTGAACTACTCGGGGGTGGCCTGCGACGCCAACCCGCTTCATTGGGACGAGAACCTCGCAAAACTGGCGGGACAGCCCGACGTGATCGCCCACGGAATGCTCACCATGGCATTGGGTGCCGGATTCGGCTCCGCATGGTCAGGCGATCCCGGTGCGGTTACCCGCTACGCGGTGCGGCTGTCCCAGCCCGTGGTCGTGTCGTCCACCGAGGGTGCCGACATCGAATACAGCGGCAGGATCAAGTCACTGGACCCGGAAACCCGCACCGGAGTCGTGATCGTCGGCGCAAAGTCGGCCGGCCGCAAGATCTTTGGCCTGGCGACGTTGAACATCCGTTTCCGCTGACGTCTACTGGGATCGCAGGCGCCGGCACCACAAACCATTGTCATCGCGCCATATTGGCGAACCGCGACAGGTGCAACTGGTGGGCCACGGTGACCGTCTTGGTCGGGCCGTTGCGGTGTTTGGCGAGGATGAAATCCGCCTCTCCCCCGCGTGGATCGTCCCGTTCGAACGCGTCCGGACGGTTCAGCAGGATCACCATGTCGGCATCTTGCTCTAAAGAATTGTGTAGGTTAATCCCATTTGCAACGAAATTATGTGTGTCGCTTACAGTTCCGTCATATACGTCTTGCTCGCCGATGCTGGTAATCTCGATGATCCGATCCCAATAGACATCGCTGGTCGTGAGAGCATGGATTTCGGAGTCTTCAAGCAATGCTGCCATCCTATGGAGCAGTGACCGCCCCGGTGCATGTTGCAACCGGGACTTGCAGAAGCGCGTCTTCATAGCAACTTTGAGTTCGCCGCTAGTAAGCTCCTTGCGAGCTACAACTTCCTCTACTTTGCCCCAAACCTCAACGGGCACCGTGTCACCGCCAGGGCGGCGAATGCGCGATTGCAGCTTTTCGAGCACAAACTGGGCAGAAGTGCCGCGCGCCCCATAGACGCCGATCTTGGTCAAGAACGCTGTTTGATTCCCTGCCCTGTCAATCCATAAATGCCAGCAGTCGCGGTACCCCGCCTTGTGCATTCGCGTGATTCGGCTCTGCACTCCAAGACGCAGGAGCAGCTGTGCAACATCGTCGACCAATCGACGACTGGTGGACGCATAGTAAATCTTTGCTTGGCCCGCCTTGGCGTCCCAGCGAACCGAGCCATCCGTCGCCCACAGGTGACGCAGGAACAGCACCACCTGGTCGTTGGGCGCGCGAAAGACGGCTTCCGGCACAAACTTTTCGTAACTGCGCTTGCCGAGCAACCCTAGGCCGTCGAGCCACGCGGCGATCGGATTCCGCTTGCCATGGGTCAAGCGCTCCGGCGCCGGCAACCGCAGCGTCGTGACTCGCGCCGCCGGATACTCGTCCCGAACCGCGGTTACACCAAAGTGCGCGGCCGAGACCGTCACCGCGACCAGGTTCGCCTCGTCCACGGACGCATACCGTATCGGTTGTCTTTTAACGCACGACCCGTCACCGATCATGTGGGCCAGCAGCATGACTTCGCGATCATCCATCCGCTGGGTGTCGACGGGCTCCGGCACCCGCCGCGGCGCGGCGATGCGGTCGCCAACCTGCAGCTGCTCCAACGGCGTCCAACCGTCGAGCTTCATGAAGGGATGGTTGCCGGTGGCCTCCACTTCGCGGCCGGAGGCCAGCCGTAGCCGGAACACTTCCTTGCGACCGCTCGGGAACACGTTGGTCATCGGGCGCGCGACCATCCGCAGTCGCTCGTCCAGGGACCACACCAAAGGACGCTCGCCCGTGCGCATCAACTCGCCGAAGGTCACCTCGGCGCCCGTGTCGGCACGCAAAATCCGCGTCGACGCGGTAAGGCATCCCGACTCCCGAAGGTCAGACAGCATGGGCTTCTTGTCGGTGCGCTGCTCGGGACCACGGTTGAGCTGGCTGATCGCCACGACGGGAACCTCGAGCTCCTTGGCCAAAAGCTTGAGCTGGCGCGAGAATTCGGAAACTTCTAGCTGCCGCGACTCGACCTTCTTTCCCGACGACATCAGCTGCAGATAATCGACGACCACCAGACGCAGGTCGGATTTCTGCCGCAGCCGACGCGCTTTGGCGCGAATCTCCATCATCGTCAGGTTCGGCGAGTCGTCGATATACAGTGGCGCCTCGCTGATTTCGCTCATCCGGCGCGCCAGCCGCGTCCAGTCCTCGTCGCTCATGCGACCCGAACGCATATCGGCGAGTTTGATTTTCGCTTCCGCCGACAATAACCGCATCACGATCTCGGACTTGCTCATCTCCAGCGAGAAGATCACGCTCGCCATGCGGTGCTTGATCGAGCACGATCGCAAAAAATCCAGCCCCAGCGTGGAGTTGTGTGTCGGCACCATGCCCGGGCCAGCCAGGTACAACCGTGCGCCATTGTCGACCTGCACGCAGCGCACCGGAACACTGTCCACCCGGCGCACCGCCTCGACCTGCAGCACAGGAGCCAACACCGCGGCGGTAGCCCCGTGCCCGGCGAGCCCCGACGTCGACCCCGGGGCGACGATCGCGTCCCCACCGGCGCGCAGCTGCACCGACGTCCGGATGCCGCGGGTGGTCGGCCACTGATGCGCCGCGTCGGCGACGATCACTGTCCCGTCAGAGAATTCCACCTCGTAGCACGGCCGTCCCAGCATCACGTCGGTGGCGGCGACCACCCGCGTCGGCTTCCCGTCGGCGCCGAGCAGCTCGTCACCGACCGCGACATCGCCCATCGTCGTCCACCCGGTCGGCGTGGGCAGCGGCGTATCCAACGCCAGGGCCTTCCCCACTCCAGGCCTGGCCGCCACGATGATCATCTGCCCGGCATGCAGACCGTTGGTCACCTCGTCGAGTTCGGTGAAACCGGTTGGCACGCCGCGCGCCACACCGCCGTTCGACGCGATGGCGTCGATCTCGTCCATCGTCGGCTGCAGCAGGTCCTCGAGCGGAACGAAATCCTCCGTCGTGCGCCGGTCGGCCACCTCGTAGATCTCGGCCTGCGCGCGGTCGACCACCTCGGCCACGTCGGCCCCCTCGGCGCCCGCGTAGCCGTACTGCACCACCCGGGTGCCGGCCTCGACCAGGCGCCGCAGCAGCGCCTTCTCGGCCACGATGGTCGCGTAGTAGCCCGCGTTGGCCGCGGTGGGCACCGTCGAGATCAGCGTGTGCAGATACGGCGCGCCACCGATCCGGCGCAACAGGCTGCGGCGGTCCAATTCCGCGGCGACCGTGACGGCGTCGGCCGGCTCGCCACGCCCATACAAGTCCAGGATCGCGTCGTAGACGTTTTGGTGCGCGGGGCGGTAGAAGTCCCCGGGCCGCAGCCGCTCGAGCACGTCGGCGATGGCGTCCTTGCTCAGCAGCATGCCGCCCAACACGGCCTGCTCCGCCGCCATGTCCTGCGGTGGCTGACGCCCGAAGTCCTCGCTGGGCGACGATGCATCCATGCCCGACGTCAGATCATCGACGACCGCCATGGATTCCCTTCTCCCGTGATCCACTCATCCGAACATACATTCGATAGCCGACATTGAGGGTAGGTCAAGGTCCTGACACCTTCGCCCCAGAGCACCCGCACGCCCGGCGCCGGGACGACGTTAGACGTTGCTGGGTACTAGGTAAACGGGGTGCTGTTCATGAACCTGTGCATCGTGTGTGCATATACATCGACACCTGTGTTGAGCGGGGTGTGGAGAACCTGTGGATTAATGCAAAGGGCCAGGACATCACTGCAGATACCGGCCATACAACGCCATGAAAATCGTGTGGACAAGAATCTCTACGGCGTGTCGGGCCGGGTTACCGTCCCGGGCGTGTTGGCTTTCCGCCATATTTTCCCAGCGTTACGGGCCGGTTACGCGGACCGCGCGAATGCACCCCAGAAATAGTTCGCTAGGGAGCACCTCCGCGACCGCCCGGGGCAAACTGACGCCACAAGCCCGCAGCGCAACGAAGCCCGGCGGCGGCCGATCAAGGCCACCGCCGGGAACGAGCAAATGTCGGGCGCTTAGCTCTGCGCGACTACCTCGAGCGCGACCTCGACGTCGACCTCGGGGTGCAGGTGCACCGCCACCGGGTGGGTACCGAGGGCTTTGATGTGCGACTTCGGCAGCCGGACGATCCGTTTGTCCAGGTTCGGACCACCGGCCTTCTTGATCGCGGTGACGACGTCGCCCGCGGTCACCGAACCGAACAGCTTCCCGGAATCCGCCGCGGTCTTCACCGGCAGCGAGACCGGTCCCAGCGCCTCGATCGCCGTCTTGAGTTCGTTGGCGTGGCCAAGGTCGCGCACCGCCTTGGTCTCGCGGGCCCGCCGGATATCGTCGGCCTGCTTCTGCGCACCACGGGAGGCCACGATCGCCAGTCCGCGCGGGAGCAGGTAGTTGCGGCCGTAGCCGTCCTTGACCTCGACAGTGTCGCCGACGGAACCAAGGTGGTCGACGTCAGCCGTCAGAATCAGCTTCATCGTTTCGTACTTTCAGTTGGCCCTCGGCGTCTATCGCGCCGAGGAGGTGAAGGGCAGCAGCGCCACTTCGCGGGCATTCTTTACCGCGATGGCGATGTCACGTTGGTGCTGCACACAGTTGCCGGTGACGCGACGCGCGCGAATCTTGCCGCGCTCACTGATGTACGTGCGCAGCAGCGCGGTGTCCTTGTAGTCGATCGCTTGATCCTTCTTGGCGCAGAAGACACACTTCCGTGCCTTGACCGGCTTTTCCGGAGCCGGGCGCCGCTTGTTGGACTTGGCCATGTCTGTCTTTCTTTCCCTTTTCTACTGCTGAAGTTCTGTTAGAACGGCGGTTCGTCGTCGCCGCCGCCGAACGAGCCCGATGCCGGCGCGCTGCCCCACGGGTCGTCGGCCGGTGCGCTGGTCGCGGGCGCCGCCTGCTGGCGGGATCCACCGCCGCCACCACCGCCGAAGCCGCCGCCGCCACCGCCACTGCGCGAGGCCTTGTTGACCTTGGCCGTGGCATACCGCAGCGAGGGGCCGATCTCGTCGACCTCGACCTCGACGACGGTGCGCTTCTCACCTTCACGGGTCTCGAACGAACGCTGCTTGAGCCGGCCGGTGACGATCACACGGGAGCCGCGGGTGAGGCTTTCGGCGACGTTCTCGGCGGCTTCCCGCCAGATGTTGCATCGCAGGAACAGCGCCTCGCCGTCCTTCCACTCCCCGCTCTGGCGGTCATAGATCCGAGGCGTCGACGCCACCGTGAAATTCGCGACGGCGGCACCCGACGGAGTGAACCGCAGTTCAGGGTCTGCGGTCAGGTTTCCGACGACGGTGATAGTGGTGTCACCAGCCACAGTTTCCTCCTCGTTCCACGCTGTTGCTCGCCGCTCCGGTAGTGGATGTCATGAGCGTGTCCTCGCTGAGCCTACGCAGGTGCACCCCGCCGTGGGTCCACGGCGCGGCCACGATTGTTAGTGCTTGTCGGTGCGCATCACCTTGGTGCGCAGTACCGACTCGTTGAGGCTCAGCTGGCGGTCGAGCTCGGACACCGTCGCCGGCTCGGCTTTGAGGTCGACGACGACGTAGATGCCTTCGGCGTGCTTGGCGATCTCGTAGGCCAGCCGGCGCCGGCCCCAGATGTCGACCTTGTCGACGGAACCGCCATCCTTGCGGACAACGTTCAGGAACGTCTCCAAGGACGGAGCAACGGTGCGCTCGTCGAGCGTGGGGTCAAGAATGACCATGATTTCGTATGGACGCATGGAAACCTCACCACCTCCTCTGGTCTCAGCGGCCACGGTCGATCCGTGGCAGGAGGGTCGCCTGCGTCGGCAACCGCCCCAGGCTACCGGATACCGGGCTGACCAGAAAAATCCGGGCGGTGCGGGTCGCTATCGCCGGGCGCCCGAGTATTCCCTGGCCCTGGCCAACGTCGCCGCGTCGGCCTTGGCGAGCGCACCCGAGTCGAAGGGCGGCTGCGGGTCGTATTCGATGAGCAGCTGAGCGGCCTGTGCCGCCTGGCGATCGACCAGCAATTCCACCAGATGCAGGGCCATGTCGATGCCGCTGGAGACCCCCGCGGCGGTGATGATCCGCTGCGGCAGGTGTTCGACGACGCGTTCGGCCACGTAGCGGGCGCCCAATCCGTTGAGCAGGTCGGCCGCCGCCCAATGGGTGGTGGCGGTCAGCGCGTCCAGCAGGCCGGCCGCGGCCAGCAGCAGCGCGCCGGTGCGCACCGATGTCGTGAACCGGGTGTTCGGATGCACCGCCTGCAACCAATCCCGGATGGCCTCGTCGTGGATCAGTTGCCGGGTGCCGATGCCGCCGGGGAACACCACCACGTCCGGCGCGGCCACCTCGTCGAAGGTGGCGTCGCAGGTGACGCCGAGCATTCCGTTCTCGGTGCGCACCTCACCGCGGCGGTGCCCGACGAACACGACGTCAACCGACGGGATGCGTTGCAGCACTTCGTAGGGGCCGACGGCGTCGAGCGCGGTGAATCGCGGAAAGAGGGGAATGGCGACCTGGGTCATGGCGTCATGTTGCCATCGCGGGTTGTTCGTCGGCGCCCTCGGACGCCGGGGCACTGGCGCGACGCGATGCGACCGGCCGCAGCCGGTCCGGCAGCCAGCCGGGCGGGGCGTCGGGTGCGCGGTCGAACGGCCCGCCCGCCGGGTCGTCCACCCGTCCGCCCCAGCGCACCAAATCCTCGTCGGGCCGGTAGATCTGACGAATCACCAGCGCGCACAACGCGATGACCGCGACATCACGCAACAGCACCGTGGTGGTGAAGAACTGCTCGGGCAATGAACGGTTCGGATTGCCGTACAGGTAATACATTCGCGGCACCCAGACCAGCGCGTCGATCGTCATCCAGGCCAGCAGCACGCGGCGATGCGGCAGCGCGAGCACCGCCAGCGGCACCAGCCACAGCGAGAACTGCGGACTCCACACCTTGTTGGTCAGCAGGAAAGCCGCCACCACCAGGAACACCACCTGCGCCACCCGCGGCCGTCGGGGAGCGGTCAGGATGATGAATGCGATTGCCGCACAACACGTCACGAACAGCACCGCAACCACGGTGTTCAACACCGTCGGCGGCTGCCAGAACCCCAGCTTGGGATCGAAACCCCGCCAGCCGGTGAACGACTTCACGACGTTGTACAACGAATCCATGTCGTCGCCGCGGCGCGTATTGAGCCGGAAGAACTCCGACCATCCGCGCGGAAAGAACACCAACACAGGCAGGTTCACCAGCAGCCAGGTCACCACCGCCGCCGCCGCGGTGCGGCCCCACGCCCGCAGCCGCCCGGTCCGGATTCCCAGCAGCAGCATGGGACCCAAGAACAGCAGCGGGTACAGCTTTGCCGCGGCCCCCAACCCGATCAGCACACCGGCCAGCACCGGCTTGCGCCGCGCCCAGGCCAGCAATCCGGCCATCGCGAAACCTGTTGCCAGCGCATCGAAATTGGTGAAGATCTGAAAGATCAGCACCGGCGACGCCGCCACCAGGGCCGCATCCCAGAGCCGCCGCCCGGCCAGGCCCGCGGACGCCCAGACGGTGGCCAGCCAGGCGAGGGCCAGCCCGAACGCCGAGATGTTGAAGAACATCACGACCTCGGCGACCACCGGAAGCGGCGCAAGCTTGCTCAGCGCCGTGTAGGTCTTGGCCAACGCCATCGAGACGTACTGATACATCCCCGTCAACACGGGATATTCCATGTACCGCACCGCGGGGCGGCCGTCGTAGCGGATCTGCTGGGCGCCGGTGGAGTCGGTCTCGATCCAGCTCGACTTGTACGGAAACTTGCCCTGGCTCAACAACTCCGCGCCGTAGAGCGGCACCGTGTCGGAGTAGCACAGCTCGTAGTAGGCGCGCTGGTTGTCCCAATTGGCCACGCGTTGATCGCCGGTGCCGGTGCCGGTGCTTTGCAGGCAGGCCGCCTTGGTCGACCAGCCGAGCGCCAAAAAGACCAGTCCGATCAAGAACATCACCCGCAGCGGGGTCATCAAACGAGCGCGGCCGATCAGCGCGTGGCGGCCGACGGGGCCCCCGACGACGTCGGCGAGCGCGGCGCCCAGAAAGTCGGTGCGGCTGGGGCAGTCTCGGTTGTCGGCGCTACGCAGATCCGCGGCCAGCGGTCGCGGTGAAATGGTGGCGCCGTGTTCCGCGGCCCCGGTCACGGCGGCGGGGGCGGCGCTTGGGGCCCACCCGGCGGGAGGCCACCACCCGGCTCAGGAGAGCCCGGCGGGCCGCCCCCGGGCGGCGGTGGCGCCAGCGTGATCGTCGTGGGCGGACCGACCGGGATGGTGATGCCCGGCGCCACTTCGATGGTGGGCTGGATGACGGTTTCCGCCGGCGGCTTCGGCGGGGGCGGCGGAGCCGGCACACCCGCGTAACCGCCGATCTCGGTCGGCTTGGGGAAGGATTCGTTGGAGGTGCCCTTGAGCGCCCCGTCCATCGTGGCCTTCCAGATATCCGATGGCAGCCCCGACCCGTAAACCGGTGCGCCCGAAGCCGTTACCAGCGGCTCGTCGCCTTTGGCCGTACCCACCCACACGGCCGTCGACAGCGACGGCGTGTAGCCGACCATCCAGGCGTCCTTGTCCGAGTTGGTGTCACCCAGCTGCGTGGTGCCGGTCTTGGCGGCCGACGGCCTGCCGCCGGCGAGGGCGTGGCCGCGCGAGTAGCTGGCGATCGGCACCATGGCCGCGGTGACGTTGTCGGCGACGGCCTTGGGGATGCGCTGCTCGCCGCTGTCCTCGGACTTGCTCGCGTCGAACAGCACCTGGCCGTCGGAATTGACCACCTTCTGCACGAAATGCGGCCGATGATAGACGCCGGACGCGGCCAGGGTGGCATACGCCGAGGCCATATCGAACACCCGGGTTTGATACTGGCCCAACACAATTCCGTTGTTCGGTGGCCCGCCCTTGCCGTCCTCCGACAACGTGTGGGCCACACCGGGGAAGCTGGTCGCGACGCCGGCTTGGTGCGCCGCGTCGGCGACGGCCTGCGGTCCGCCCTTGAGCTTGAGCATCAGCCGGTAATACGAGGTGTTCAACGACTGCTTGAGCGCCTGGGCGATGTTGCACGTCCCGCAGCTTTCGCCCTCGACGTTGGTGATCTTGATGCCGTCGACGGTCAACGGCGAACTGTCCACCTGATAGCCCAGGCCGATCCCCTGCTCGAGCGCGGCAATCAGGCAGAACACCTTGAACGACGACCCGGTCTGCAATCCGGCCTGAGCGAAGTCGAAACCGTTGGCATCGCTGCCGCCGTAGTAGGCGCGGATGGAGCCGTCGTGCGGATCGACCGACACCGCCGCCGTGCGCATGTCGGGGTCTTGGCCGTCAAGGTATTTCGACACGGCCTTTTCGGCGGCCTGCTGGGCCTTGGGATCGATGGTGGTGGTGACCTGAAGCCCCTGGGTGTTCAGCGTCCGCTCGTCGATGTTGAACAGATCCATCAACTCTCGGGTCACCTGGCGTTCGATGAGCCCGTTGGGGCCGGTCGTCTGGTTCTGCGCGCGCGCCTGATCGGGCGGCACGGTCTGCGGGAACACCTGCGCGGCACGGTCGTTCGACGACAGCGCCTTGGTCTCCACCATGCCGTCGAGCACCCAGTTCCAGCGGGCCAGGGCGCCCTTGGGGTCGACGGCCGGATCCAGGGTGGACGGCCGCCGAATGAGCGCCGCCAGCAACGCCCCCTCCGAGACGGTGAGCTGCTCGACGGGCTTGTCGAAGTAGGCCTTCGACGCCGCGGAAATACCGTAGGCACCCCGACCGAAGTAGATGATGTTCAGATAGGACTGCAGCACTTCGTCTTTGGACCACTCCCCCGACATCTTGGTGGCGATGACCAATTCCTTGGCCTTGCGCATCAGTCCGCTGACGCCGTGCTGCGCCGAGCCGACGAGGGCGTTCTTCACGTATTGCTGGGTGATTGTCGATCCACCCTGCAAATCCCCGCTGCCGAACAGGTTGTTGTTCACCGCCCGTGCGAAGCCGCTGAAGTCGAAGCCGGGGTTGGAATAGAAGTTGCGGTCTTCGGCGGCGATCACCGCCTGGCGGACGTGCACGGGCACTTGATTGAGGTTGACGTCGACCCGATTGCCTTCCGGCGGAATGATTTTGGCGATCTCGGAGCCGTCGCTGGCCAGGATGGTCGAAACCTGGTTGGTACGAAGGTCGCCCGGCTTGGGAATGTCGACGATGAAGTACGCCATCGCGAAGGTGACTATCGGCAACAGCACCAAAACGGCCGCACACAGGTAGGCCGCGCGGCGCACCCACAACCAGTTGACCTGCTGGGTCCAGGTCCAGTCGCGCCACGGCCCGGCCGCCCGCTTGCCGGGCCCATCGGGTCCCCCGGGCCGCCCGCGCCGTGGCGGCGGAGGAGGAGGTCCGCCGGGTGGGCGGCCGCCGAAGCTGGCGCGCTCTTGCCGGCCGGAGGCCGGCGACCGGCGATCCAAGGCGGCCTTGACCTCGTCGAGCGCGTCACGCCGCACGGGCGCCGACGGGGGCCCGGCCAAGGCGGCTTTGACTTCGTCGATGGGGTCGGAGCGCCGGGGCGCGCGGTCATCTTTGACCGCGGGCAGGATCGTGGTCAGGCGATCGTCGGGCGGACCCTGGCGGCGCCGGTTGGACGCCGGCGGGGCATTCCGGTGTCCGGAATCCTGGGAATCGCCGCTCCGGCGCTCAGCATCCGGACGGTAGTCCTTGCCGTGGTTGCCCAGCCGCTCAGTCCCTGGCCCACGTTGGTCACCGGACGACTGGCTGTGCCGTCCTTCGTCATTCGAGCTCATTCAGTGGCCGTGCGGGCGCCGTTGCGCGCCGTCCGCGAGCGCCCGGTGCCCCTGGGAGGAGATGCCGGGCGCACCGCACCGAGCACATAGGACTTGACGAGGTGATTCCAGCTGCACGTGCGGCACACCTCCACCACGTGGACCGCGAACTCATCGAAGCGGGATGCGAGCATCACCAACTCCTCGGCCGTGCGCGCCGAGCCCGAGACCGGTCCCAGGTGCTCGCCGAACACCCACGACACCAGCGTCAGCTGCTCCTTGCGGCAGATCGGACACATGACCTGGCTCGTTTTCCCGTGAAACTTGGCGGCGCGCAGCAGATAAGGGTTCGCGTCACACACCTCGGACACACCTGTTCGGCCCGAGTACACCTGGGCCAGCAGTGAGCGCCGCCGAAGCGCGTAATCCACCACTTGTCGCTGCAGTCGCACGCCCACCAGAGTACGACGCCATGCCGACCAGTGATACGCAACCAAAACTGTGGCGCCCGACGGCGTCGCCGCCGTGGTGTTGACGCCGCCCACGCAGCTGCACTCGGTCGGCGGCCTCGCGGGGTTGCTCGAGCAGATGCGCAAACGGTTCGGCAACACCATGGGCTACCGGCTGGTGATCTACCCGACCTACGCGGCGTTGGACCGACCGGACCCCTCCGACGACCGGCGCGTCCTGGCCTACACCTACCGCGGCGGCTGGGGCGATCCGACCAGCTCGGCCAAGAGTTCCTCGGACGGTCCCGTGCCGGTCGACCTGAGCAAGTTCGACGTCAACGCGGCAGTGGGCATCATGCGCGGCGCGCCCGAGACCTTGCGCATGAAGCCGTCCGACGTGAAATCGACCTACCTGATCGTCGAGCCGGCAAAAGACCCGACCACACCCGGGGCGCTCACGCTGTCGCTGTATGTTTCCAGCGACTACGGCGGCGGCTACATCGCCTTCGGCGGTGATGGCACCGTCAAGCAGATGAGTTTGCCCACGTAGCGTCGCCCCCGGCCCGACTCAATCCCGCGCGGTGTGACGAATGGCAAACCAACACTAAGTGGTGTTGTGGCTAATATATCGAGGCGATACGATTGCGCGAGGCGTCGGATCGTCGTAACTAGCCATGCAAACCACTTTTGAGGGGGTGAGTCGATGCTGGAGCTTGCCATCCTGGGTCTCCTGATCGAGTCGCCCATGCACGGCTACGAGTTGCGCAAACGGCTGACCGGTTTACTCGGCGCGTTCCGGGCGTTTTCGTACGGTTCGCTCTACCCGGCCCTGCGCCGCATGCAGGGCGAAGGGTTGATCGCCGAGGACGCCGCGCCGGCCGGGACGCCTGTCCGACGGGCCCGGCGCGTCTACCAGTTGACCGACGAGGGCCGTCGGCGCTTCGGTGAGCTGGTGGCCGACACCGGTCCGCACAACTACACCGACGACGGCTTCGGGGTACACCTGGCGTTCTTCAACCGGACTCCGGCAGAGGCGCGGATGCGCATTCTGGAAGGCCGCCGCCGTCAGGTCGAAGAACGGCGGGAGGGTCTGCGTGACGCCGTGGCGCGGGCCAGTAGCTCGTTCGATCGCTACACCCGCCAGCTTCATCAGTTGGGGCTCGAGTCCAGCGAGCGCGAAGTCAAGTGGCTCAACGAGCTCATTGCTGCGGAGCGGGCTATGCCCGGCCTCTCCGAGCAAACATAATCCCCCGCACGAACCCAGCCATCCCAGTCAGAGGTCAGAGGTTAGGAGAACGCCCATATGAGTGAGCAGAACGCGCCGCTTGCGTCGACGGAGGTACGAGTCGCCATTGTCGGCGTCGGTAACTGCGCGTCTTCGCTGGTTCAGGGCGTGCAGTACTACTACGACGCCGACGAGAACAGCACGGTGCCCGGCTTGATGCACGTGAAGTTCGGTCAGTACCACGTGCGCGACGTGAAGTTCGTCGCCGCGTTCGACGTGGACGCCAAGAAGGTTGGGTTCGACCTGTCCGAGGCTATCTTCGCGTCGGAGAACAACACCATCAAGATCGCCGACGTGCCGCCCACCAACGTCACGGTGCAGCGCGGCCCGACGCTGGACGGCATCGGCAAGTACTACGCCGACACCATCGAGGTGTCCGACGCCGAGGCCGTCGACGTGGTCAAGGCGCTGCGCGAGGCCAACGTCGACGTCCTGGTGTCCTACCTGCCGGTGGGCTCGGAGGAGGCCGACAAGTTCTACGCCCAGTGCGCCATCGACGCGGGCGTGGCGTTCGTCAACGCGCTGCCGGTATTCATCGCCTCGGACCCGGTGTGGGCCAAGAAGTTCGCCGACGCCGGTGTGCCGATCGTGGGCGACGACATCAAGAGCCAGGTCGGCGCCACCATCACCCACCGCGTGATGGCGAAGCTGTTCGAGGACCGCGGCGTGCAGTTGGACCGCACCATGCAGCTCAACGTCGGCGGCAACATGGACTTCCTCAACATGCTCGAGCGCGAGCGGCTGGAGTCCAAGAAGATCTCCAAGACGCAGGCCGTGACCTCCAACCTGCAGCGCGAGTTCAAGACCAAGGACGTGCACATCGGCCCGTCGGATCACGTCGGCTGGCTCGACGACCGCAAGTGGGCCTACGTCCGCCTCGAGGGCCGCGCCTTCGGTGACGTGCCGCTGAACCTGGAGTACAAGCTCGAGGTCTGGGACTCGCCGAACTCCGCCGGCGTCATCATCGACGCGGTGCGCGCCGCCAAGATCGCGAAGGACCGCGGCATCGGCGGCCCGGTGATCCCGGCGTCGGCCTACCTGATGAAGAGCCCGCCGCAGCAGCTGCCCGACGACATCGCGCGCACCCAGCTCGAAGAGTTCATCATCGAGGGCTGAGCCCCTCGACGCACCACCGTGTCGCGAGCGTAACGCCACGGCGATTTTCACGT
>NZ_JAEKMI010000060.1 GCF_020217485.1 Mycobacterium sp. WUMAC-067
AAGACGCGCCGCCAGTTGCACTCTCGCGGTCAGATCCGCACCGCCCGAACGAAGCTGATCGTGGCGGCGGGGGCCTGGTGCTCGGCTTCCCCCAATTCCAGGAGGCCCGCGGCCGAAAACAGGTCGGAGAGCCGGAATTCGGTGGTCTCCCATCCGTTGGCCCGCAGATGCGCGGCCACGTCGGTGTGCTCCCCGGGATAGGTCAACGCGGTGATGTCCAGGTCGAGCCCCTGCCGTCGCCACCCCTCGGCCATGAGCCGGGATTTCTCCAGCGCCTCCGGCGACGTCCCCGCGACGGCCCCGAAATCGGCGGCGAACCGGCTGCCCTCGCCGGACAGCGGAATGATGGCGTCCAGCAACCGCACCTCCGCCTCCGGCGGAAGAAATCCGATCAGCACTCCCTCGGCCAGCCACGCCGTCGGCTTGGCGGGATCAAAGCCCGACGCCTGCAGGGCCGCCGGCCAATCCTCGCGCAGATCGATACCCACGGTGCGCAGTTCGGCGGTTGGGGCCGCGCCGATCTCGGCCAGCGTCGCGGTCTTGAATGCGATCACCTCCGGCAGATCGATCTCGTACACGGTCGTCCCCGCGGGCCACGGCAGCCGATAGGCGCGCGAATCCAGCCCGGACGCCACGATCACGACCTGGCGCAGGCCGGCCTGCCCGGCCGCGGCGAAGTAGTCGTCGAAAAACAGCGCCCGCGCGGCGAAGGTGTCGACGAACCGCGAAAACCCGACTCCGCTTTCGATGTCGGAGGAATCGAGTTCGCCGGTCGCCAACTTGGTGAACAGGTCGAGGCCGACGGCGCGCACCAGCGGCTCGGCGAATTCATCGGTGATGACCGGTTGCGGCCGTCTGGTGGCGGCCGCCCGGGCCGCGGCCACCATGGTGGCGGTGGCGCCCACGCTGTTGGCCAGGTCCCAGGTGTCACCTTCGGTTCGTGCCATGGCTGCTCCTTCGATAGGCTGCCAAACCACGGTATGCCTGATCGGTCGCCTACGGTCTCGGTATGCCTTCAGTGAAACTGGAAACCCTCGAGGACAACATCGCCTGCATCACGCTGAACCGGCCCGAACGCCTCAACGCGATCGACGGGTCGTTGATCGACGGTGTCGATGACGCCTTGGACGCGCTCGGCGCAGGCGAGTTCAGGGTGGCGATCCTGACCGGCGCCGGACGGGGATTTTGCGCCGGTGCGGATTTGAGCGGCACCGGGCAGCCCTGGACTCAGAACAAGCCGACCACGCCGGCGTTCAAGGTCACCTACGACGCTCAGGTCCGGCTGGCCAACCTGTACACCCGGATCTACGAGCTGGACATCCCGGTGATCGCCGCGGTCAACGGTGTCGCCGTCGGGGGCGGCCTGGCCTTCACGTTGGTCAGCGATATCCGGGTGGCCTCGGATCAGGCGCGGTTCGGTTCGGTGTTCATCAAGGCCGGCTTCTCGTCGATGGACATGGGCACCAGCTACCTGCTGCCGAAGATCGTCGGTGCCGGGGTGGCGCGCGAACTCATGCTCACCGGTCGCATCATCGACGCCGCCGAGGCCCATCGCATCAAGCTGGTGCATGAGGTGGTCGCGCCCGACGACCTGATGCCCGCCGCACTCACGCTGGCCCGCTCGATCGCCGAGAACAACGCATATGGCGTGTGGCAGACCAAGATTGGGCTCAACGCCGCGCTGGATGCGCCCAGCCTGCGCCACGCCATCGAGATCGAGAACCGCACCCAGATCCTCAGCGGCTTCACCAACAACCCGGTCGAGGCCGCCAAGGCTCACCAGGAAAAGCGCGCGCCCAGGTGGGATCCGCTGTGACGCTTGCTAAAGCTTGGCGATCACGTTCTCGGCGAACATCTCCAGGTTGCGGATCTTGCTCTCCAGCGGCTCGGTGTCCTTCCCCTTGATGTAGGGGATGCGGAAGCCGACGATGACGTCGGTGACGCCCTTGTCCTCGAGCCGCTTGATGCCGTCGGGGGTGTAGGCGTCGGCGGAGATGACGTGGATCTCGAAAGGCCCGGTCTTGCCCGCTTCTTCGCGGAACCGCTTGAGCTTGGCGAGCAGCTGATCGAGTTCCTCGGGGTCACCGCCGCCGTGCATCCAGCCGTCCAGGCGGGCCGCGCGCCGCAGTGCCGCGTCGGCGTGACCGCCGATCAGGATCGGGACGGGCTTGGTGGGAGCCGGCGTCATCTTGGTCTTGGGGATGTCGTAGAACTCGCCGTGGAATTCGAAGTAGTCACCGGAGGTCAGGCCCTGAATGATTTCGATGCATTCGTCCATTCGCTTGCCGCGCTTGGCGAACGGAACCCCCAGCAATTCGTAGTCCTCGGGCCACGGGCTGGTGCCGACGCCGAAACCCACCCGGTTGTCGGTCATCGCGGCCAGTGACCCAATTTGCTTGGCCACCAACGCCGGTGGCCGGATGGGCAGCTTGAGGACGAAGAAGTTGAACCGCAGCTTCGAGGTGACCGCGCCCAATGCCGATGTCAGCACAAAGGTTTCGATGAACTCCTTGCCGTCGAGGAACTCGCGGTTGCCGTCCGGGGTGTAGGGGTATTTCGAGTCGGATTCGAAGGGGTAGGCGATGCTGTCGGCGATCGTCATGGCGTCGTAGCCGGCCGCCTCGGCCGCCTTGGCCAGCGGGACATAGAACCGAAAGTCAGTCATCGCCTCTGCGTAGGTAAAACGCACGTCATCTGCCTTCCTGAAGGGGTCGTCCCACGACATTAGAACGTGTTCTAGTTTCAGCACAACCGGCAGATGGGTGTGGCTAGAACTGGTTGGAACGAGTTACAGCTGGTTCTCGGGGCCGATGACCGCCCACACCGTCTTGCCGGACGACGTCGGCGTGCTGCCCCACGCGCGGGACAACGCGTCCACGATCGCCAGGCCGGAGACGTCGATGCCCTTTGTCGGGGACGGAAGCCGCACGGCCGGGGTGGTGCTGGCATCGGAGACCGCGATGGACGCCGCCGTGCCCTGCGCCTCGATCCGTATCACCGGGACGCTGGCGGTGTGTTCCAGCACGTTCTCCACGAACACGTTGACGACCACCAATGCGACGGGGATGAGCTTGGCCTGCGACCACGTGGTGAGCCACTCGCGGACCAGCCGCCGCGACTCGCGCAGGCTGGTGAGGTCGGCGGGCAGCTGGGCATCGGCACGCCGCACCGCGCGGCGGCTGCTCTGACCAAGCGCCTTCATCGCCGCCTTCTGGCTGGAATACACCGGCATGAAGTGGGCGATTCCGCTTCGGGTGATCGCCTCGCGGGTCGTTCGGTTGGTGCAGGCGAACACGATCGGAACGTGGGTCGCGCTACCGATCTGCCAGTAGGCGCCCATGAAGGTCGACCATGCCGGTTCGGTGTTCAATTTGAGCCCGGAGACGTCGACGATAACGGCGGAGGCCCCGTCCGACGTCGCCTTGATGAGGCGGTCGCGCAGCGCGGTGGAGTTGGCGGTGTCCAGCACGCCGTCGACGGTCAGCACGGCTATCGAGTCATCCGTGCGCGTCGCGACGGCCAACGAGCTGGCCGACTCAGCCACCGGGCTCATCCCAGCTCGATCGGGACGTCCGGAATCATTTCCCGCTCCTTGTGTTCTGCCGGGCCGACTGCTTGAGTATCCGCCCTCAGCGGCAAAAGTCTAGTTCGCGGTGGGCCGGCGTCGATGCATCGAGAAGCTGCAGGTTGCGATCGGGATCCCCCCGGACTCACGCCGCAGACCCGCATCGAATAAATCATGCGTCCCCCTCCGTGTTCGTCGAGGCGTCGACCTGCACCGCCCGAACGCGCCATGGAGTTCATTGCTCAGCACGCGCTATCCCTCGGGGTTACCACAGAGCGGGCGCGGCCAAACTTTTCGGTATGGCCGAAAAACAGGGCGTTTCCTGCAGAAATGCGCTAGCCGGCGGCGAGGTGCCGGCACCGGTTCATGCGTCGCTCAACGCGTAGGGGGGAGCGCCCACGCCGGCGACCGAATGCGTGCCCCAGGGCGTCCGTTCCACGATGCGCGCGGGTGCGCTGCGCTCACCCACCGTCAGCGTGGCCGTCCGCGCCTTTTTGAGGTCGTCGGACGGCGACCCGAATACCGTTCCCTGCCAGTGATAGCGCCCATCGATCGGGTCCAGGTGCCCGGTGAGGCGCACCCGTACCGGGTGGCGGTTCCCGGCGATCTCCAGCGTGGCGGCGCCGTCGTAGGCGTCGTCACCGGCCGGCGCGCTGGCCGAAAGGTCGAAGGCGGACGCCACCGGCGGCGGTTCGGCCGGTCCCAGTTGGGCGCGTTCGTTGAAGACATGCTGGCTGCTGGCGCGCACCTCGATGCGGTCGCTGCCGGTGCGCCTCATGAGTTTCAGGCACTCGACGATGTAGCGGGCTTGCGCGCCCGGATCGGGGCCGGTGATGAAGAAATAGTTGGGGAACCCGCGAACCGCCACGCCGCAGAACGGCTCCATGCCGTCGTGCCAGGCCTGCCGGATGGGCCGCCCGCCCGCGCCGGTCAGCGTCTCGTCGGCGACGTCATCGGGGATCGAGAATCCGGTGCCGTAGACGATGGCGTCGACGCTGTGGTGCACACCATCGGCGGTCCGCACCCCTGACGCGGTCACCGTTTCGACGGCCGACGAGACGATCACCATCGAAGGCCGCGACGCGCTCGGGCGGCGCAGCCAGCGGGTGGCGCGGGTAGACCACAGCGGCAACTCGGTGACGACGCGACGCGGGGCCCGCGCAAAGACGGTGGTGGACGCCGCCACGCCGGCCAGCCGGCCGAGGTGATAGCCGGCAGTGGCGTCGGTGCCGATGACCGCGATGCGCTTGCCGGACGGGTCAAATGCCGGATCCCACGCCGCGGCGTGAAACGACTCGCCGCGAAAGCCCTCGCGCCCGGCAATGGGCGGCAGCCACGGGACATAGATGCCTCGGCCGGCGGCGACGACGACATCGGCGCGAACGATCTCGCCCCCGGCCGTGGTCAACAGCCACGTGTCGGAGGGGTCGTCGAACCGCGAGCTGGTGACGTCGTGGCCGGGTTGGTCGAGCAGGACCAGGCCGGTGAACCGGGCGCCCGACAAGGCGTCACGGGCGTTCTGACCGCCGGCCCCCGCGCCGACAATGGCGATGTGGCAGCGAGATTCACCGCCGACGCGCGAAGCCGTCACAGAAACCTGCTGCGCTTCCAGCCGCGGCGCGCGAGCCGGCCCATCAGGCCTATCTCGGTCAAGAACGCCGCCAGTGGAGCGAAGCCCGCAACCTGAACGTCGCGGCGATGTGGGCTGGTGCGCGCGGTCTTTCGGGCGCGCTGCGGGTCGAGACCCGTTCGCGCATAAGGGACCGGGTTGCTGAACAGATAGTTGAAGAAGTAGCCACCCAGCCCGTTGATGTTGGCCATGAACCAGCGGTTGAACCGGGGCATCTCGGCGACTCGTTTGCGCGCCCCGTCGCGCGCGAATTGGATGTGACGCGCCTCTTCTGTGACGTGAATGCGCATGAGCCGCTGAATGATTGGCTGCAGTTCGGGGTCGTCCATCATCTGCCGTTGCAGCGAGTCGAAGATCTCCTCACCGATCAGCGCGGCCACCCACAGCATCGAGCCGCGCTGAAACGCCAGGGGGAGCATGTTGATGATCATCCGGTGAAAAAGCCTGGGGCGCACCGGTTTTGCGCCGACGCGTTCGATGGCCTTGCCGAACATGACCATGTGACGGGTCTCGTCGCCCAGTTCGGTCAGCTTGTAATGCGTCGAGTTACTCGTCGGGTCTTCGTGCAGGATCGTGCGCAGCAGCGACTGGTTGAGCATGTTCTCGAACCAGATCCCGGCCGAGAGGGTGTTGACCAACTCCTGGCGGGAAAGCTCGATCTGCTGTTCGCGGGTCATCTCGTCCCACATCGGGGTGCCGTACAGCGACACCAACCGCGGCGGCAGATAGAACTTGTCCGGGTCGAGCGGAGCGTCCCAGTCGATGTCGACGACGGGCTCGTAGGACTTTTTGACCGAGCCCTTCAGCAAGCGTTCGGAGAACTCTTCACGGCTCGGCCCACCGGGCTTCAGCGACGTGGTCATCCCTGGCGTCCCTCCATTGGGTGCGTAGACAGTACCCATGGTACTGGGTACTTCAGGTCCCGACTAGGCCTGTGCGGTATCGATTCGGCAATGTGGTCGAGCAGCGACGCGAGTCAGGAGAGTTCATTGGGCCGGCACATCCACGTCATCGGCATCGGCGCCGGCGATCCCGGCTATGTGACCGTGCAGGCGATCGAGGCGCTCAACGACACGCAGGTGTTTTTCGCGATGGACAAGGGTGAGCACAAAAGCGACCTGGTGGCGCTGCGGCGCGAGATCTGCAGCCGGTTCATCCGCGAACCGGGCTACCGGTTCGTCGAGCTGGCCGACCCCAAGCGCGCCGATGATGCCGAGTACCGCGACGCCGTCGCGGACTGGCATGCCGCACGCGCACAGATCTGGGCCAGGGCCATCTCGGCCGAGCTGGGTCCGCACGGCGTCGGGGCCTTCTTGGCCTGGGGCGATCCGTCGCTCTACGACAGCACGCTGCGGATCCTCGACGCCGTTGGCGCGCAGGTCGATTTCACGTTCGACGTGATCCCGGGCATCACTGCGGTGCAGGCGCTGACCGCCCGGCACCGCATCCCGCTCAACGAGGTCGGCGAACCCGTTCTGATCACCACCGGACGCCAGCTGCGCGCGCAGGGATTGGCCGGGGACGCGGTCGTGATGCTCGACGCGGACTGCTCGTTCCAGACGTGCCCGCCCGAGACCCGGATCTGGTGGGGCGCCTACCTGGGTACCGACGACGAACTGCTCATCGCCGGCACGGTCGGCGAGGTGGGGCCCCGCATCGTTGCGCTGCGGGCCGAGGCCCGCGCCCGGCACGGCTGGATCATGGACACCTATTTGCTCCGACCGGCAGACTGACACCGTGCCCGAACTGCCCGAGATCGAAGCGCTGGTCGACCACTTACGGCGCCACGCCGTGGGCCTGTCCGTCGGCCGGGTCGACATCGCCGCCCTGTCCGTCCTGAAGACCTTCGACCCGCCGATCAGCGCGCTGCACGGCCAGACCGTGGTCGGGGCCGACCGCTGGGGCAAATACCTGGGGCTGCGGACGGACAACCTCTCCTTGATCGCGCATTTGTCCCGGGCGGGCTGGCTGCGGTGGTCCGACAAGTTGGCCGCGGCGCCGCTGCGACCCGGCAAGGGCCCGATCGCGCTGCGGGTGCATCTGGGCACACCGGGGGAGGCGCCCGGCTTCGACCTCACCGAGGCCGGCACCCAGAAGCGGCTGGCGGTGTGGCTGGTGAGCGACCCCCAGCAGATCCCGCAGATCGCCTCCCTCGGGCCGGACGCGCTGGAGCTCGGCCCAGACGATCTGGCCCGCGTTCTGGCCGACAACACCGGGCGGATCAAGACGGTCATCACCGACCAGAAGGTGATCGCCGGCATCGGCAACGCCTACAGCGACGAGATCTTGCACGTCGCGAAGATCTCGCCGTTCGCCACCGCTGGCAAGCTGTCCGAGAAACAACTCGCCACGCTGCATGACGCCATGGTCACCGTGCTCACCGACGCGGTGAGCCGATCCGTCGGCCAGGGCGCGGCCACCCTCAAGGGCGAGAAACGCTCCGGATTGCGCGTGCACGCCCGCACCGGGCTGCCCTGCCCGGTGTGCGGGGACACCGTGCGTGAAGTGTCGTTCGCGGACAAGTCTTTTCAGTACTGTCCGACATGCCAGACCGGGGGCAAGATCTTGGCCGACCGGCGGATGTCGCGTTTGCTGAAGTAGTCGCGCGTGCGGCTTCTGGGGGCCGCGAACGTGGACTAGTTGTGCCAACGAGCCGCTGTCGAGCCCAACAACCCGACGTTGGGCGGGCACTAGTTATGCTGCCCCGATGACTCGCCAGAAGATCCTCATCACCGGTGCCAGCTCCGGCCTGGGCGCCGGCATGGCGCGCGCCTTCGCCGCCAAGGGCCG
This sequence comes from Mycobacterium sp. WUMAC-067, assembly GCF_020217485.1. Lineage (GTDB taxonomy): Bacteria > Actinomycetota > Actinomycetes > Mycobacteriales > Mycobacteriaceae > Mycobacterium. The sequence goes on from NZ_JAEKMI010000060.1 coordinate 7,986, forward strand.
CGACCTCGCCCTGTGCGCGCGTCGCACGGACCGGCTCGACGAGCTCAAAGCCGAGCTGACGCAGAAGCATCCGGGCGTCACCATCGCGATCGCCGCGCTGGACGTCAACGACCACGAGGCCGTTCCCAAAGTGTTTGCCGAACTCAGCGACGAGCTGGGCGGCATCGACCGCATCATCGTCAACGCCGGCATCGGCAAGGGCGCCAAGCTCGGCTCCGGCAAGCTCTGGGCCAACAAGGCGACCCTCGAGACCAACCTGGTGGCCGCACTGGTGCAGATCGAGACCGCGCTGGAGATGTTCAACAAGAACGGTTCGGGTCACCTGGTGCTGATCTCGTCGGTGCTCGGCAACAAGGGCGTGCCGGGGGTGAAGGCGGCGTACGCGGCGAGCAAGGCCGGCGTGAGCTCGCTGGGTGAATCGTTGCGCGCCGAATACGCCAAGGGGCCCGTCAAGGTTTCGGTCATCGAACCCGGCTACATCGAGTCGGAGATGACCGCCAAGTCGAACAGCACAATGTTGATGGTGGACAACGAAACTGGCGTCAACGCGCTCGTCGCCGCGATGGAGCGTGAGCCGGGCCGGGCGGCGGTGCCGTGGTGGCCGTGGGCGCCGCTGGTGCAGCTGATGCGGGTGCTGCCGCCCCAGCTGACCAAGATGTTCGCCTGAGATCGATCAGCTGGTGCGCCCTCGTTCGCTGCGGTAGCGGCGGACCAGGGCATCGGTCGAGCTATCCGACTGCGGCGCCGGCGAGGTGTCCGCGGTAAGCACCGGCAGCAGGGCTTTGGCCTGAGTTTTGCCCAGCTCCACGCCCCACTGGTCGAACGAGTCGATTCCCCAGATCACGCCCTCGGTGAAAACCTGATGCTCGTAGAGCGCGATCAGCTGACCGAGCACCGACGGGGTGAGCCGGTCGGCGAGGATCGAGGTCGACGGCCGGTTACCCGGCATCACCTTGTGCGGCACGACATCCGCGGGTGTGCCTTCGGCGGCGATCTCCTCGGCGGTCTTGCCGAAGGCCAGCACCTGCGTCTGGGCGAAGAAGTTGCTCATCAACAAGTCGTGCATGCTGCCGTCGCCCTCGGCGGTGGGCAAATCGTCGATCGGTTGGCTGAAACCGATGAAGTCGGCCGGCACCAGCCGGGTGCCCTGATGCAGCAACTGATAGAACGCGTGTTGTCCGTTGGTTCCCGGTTCGCCCCAAAAGATTTCACCGGTGCCGGTGGTGACCGGGCTGCCGTCCGCGCGGGTCGACTTGCCGTTGGACTCCATGGTCAGCTGCTGCAGATAGGCGGCGAAGCGCGCCAGGTCGTTCGAGTACGGCAGCACCGCGCGCGATTGCGCGTCCATGAAGTTGGAATACCACAGGCCGATAAGTCCAAGCAGCACAGGCGCGTTGGACTCCAGCGGTGCGGTCTTGAAATGCCGGTCGACGATGTGGAATCCGGACAGGAAGTCCGCGAACGCTTCTCGGCCGATGGCGGCCATCACCGACAGGCCGATCGCCGAGTCCACCGAGTAGCGGCCCCCGACCCAGTCCCAGAACCCGAACATGTTGTCGGTGTTGATCCCGAAGTCGTCGACCAGGCGCTTGTTGGTGGAGACGGCCACGAAGTGTTGCGCCACCGCCGCGTCGCCGAGGGCGTCGGTCACCCAACGGCGCGCGGCCGTGGCGTTGGTCAACGTTTCCAGCGTCGAGAACGTCTTCGACGCGACAATGAAAAGTGTTGTGGCGGGGTCCAAGTCGGCCAGGGTGGCGATCAGGTCGGCGGGGTCGACGTTGGAGACAAAGCGCGCCGAGATGCCCGCATCCGCGTAGTGGCGCAGGGCCTGGTAGACCATCACCGGGCCGAGGTCCGATCCGCCGATGCCGATGTTGACCACGGTGCTGATCCGTTTCCCGGTGGCTCCGGTCCATTCGCCGCTGCGCAACCGGTCGGTGAAGTCGCCCATCCGGTCCAGCACGGCGTGCACGTCCTCGACGACGTTTTGACCGTCGACGGTCAGTTCGGCGTCCCGGGGTAGCCGCAGCGCGGTGTGCAGCACCGCACGATCCTCGGAGGTGTTGATGTGGACGCCGGCGAACATCTGGTCGCGGCGCTGTTCGAGGTTCGCGGTGCGGGCCAGATTCACCAAGAGCCGCAGCGTTTCTCGCGTGATCCGGTGCTTGCTGTAGTCGATGTAGAGGTCGCCGACCGAGACGGTCAGCTCGCGGCCGCGATCGGGGTCCTCGTCGAAAAGCTGGCGCAGATGGGTGCCGCCGATTTGTTCATGATGCCTGCGCAGGGCGTCCCACGCCGGGGTGGCGGTGATGTCGGGGAGGATGTGCACGGAGGTCATGGGCGTCATGGGCGTCGCTCCTCTTCATCGCTGCGCTCTGCATCGTCGCCGACGCGGGTCATGAGTCGACCCTATGGGCTCTGACGTGAAGGAGCCAGTGTGGCGATGAGGCCGGCGACGGGCGCCGCGCTCAGTGACCGAGCCGGCCCCTGCCCAGCCGCAGCAGCAGTATCGCCAGGTCCTTACCGTCGGGGCCGAGCTCGCTGTAGCGCTCGATGACCTTCATCTCGCGGCTATGGACCAGTCGCGTGCCCCCAGATGCCATCCGGGCCTTGCCGATCGCTTGAGATACCTCGGTGCGCCGTTTGACCGCGGCGAGGATCTCGGCGTCCAGGCGATCGATCTCGTGACGCAAGTCGTCGATGTCGGTGGCCTCTTGGGTCTCCACCATCTCGATGTTCATCTCTGCTGCCTCCGCGCCGTCGTCGTGATGTGTGGGTTCTGGACTCATGCAGTTGGGCCTCACTGAAGACGAACCCCGGGTGCCGAAGCGGGCCCGGGGCTCTGCGGAAGCAGTTAGACCACGGGCGCCGCGGACCGGCACCCGTAGGGGAATCGGCGGCGCCACTCGAGGGTCGAGCAGCGTCGTCGGCACTGCAGATTGAGCACCAAATGAGTGTGCCACTAAAAACGGCTCACGCGCAAAAAAACATGTTTAAGCTGCTCTTTTTGGACTTGGGTGCAATTGCGGCGCCGGGCCGAGGAGGCATTGAATAGTGCATTCCGACACGCCGATTTTTCGGTAGAACGCGTGGCGCGATTCAGGCCGGCCGAGCCACTAGCCTGGTTTGATGCCTGGGCGCTTTGTGTCACTGGGCGGCGGTAAGTTTGGACTGACATGAGTGTGCACGCAACAGATACCAAGCCGGCCTCCGAAGCCGATCAACTGCTCGAGGGGCTCAACCCGCAACAACGCCAGGCGGTGGTGCACGAAGGTTCCCCGCTGCTGATCGTCGCGGGGGCGGGTTCGGGCAAGACCGCGGTGTTGACGCGTCGCATCGCCTACCTGATCGCGGCGCGCGGGGTCGGGGTCGGCCAGGTGCTGGCCATCACCTTCACCAACAAGGCCGCCGCCGAGATGCGGGAACGGGTGGTGCGGCTGGTCGGCAACCGCGCCCGCGCCATGTGGGTGTCCACCTTTCACTCGACGTGCGTGCGCATCCTGCGCAACCAGGCCTCCCTGATCGAAGGCCTCAATTCCAACTTCTCGATCTACGACGCCGACGATTCGCGGCGGCTGTTGCAGATGATCGGGCGCGACATGGGGCTCGACATCAAGCGCTACTCGCCGCGGCTGTTGGCCAACGCCATCTCCAACCTGAAGAACGAGCTGATCGACCCCGCCGACGCGGTCTCCAAGCTGACCGATGATTCCGACGAGTTGTCCCGCACGGTGGCCAGCGTCTACGGCGAGTATCAGCGGCGGTTGCGGGCGGCGAACGCGCTGGACTTCGACGACCTGATCGGGGAAACCGTGGCGGTGCTGCGGGCCTTCCCGCAGATCGCCCAGCACTATCGGCGGCGGTTCCGGCACGTGCTCGTCGACGAGTACCAGGACACCAACCACGCCCAGTACGTGTTGGTGCGGGAATTGGTCGGCCGCGGTTCAGAAGCACCGGAATCGTCTGATGAGGTGCCGCCCGCGGAGTTGTGCGTGGTCGGCGACGCCGATCAGTCGATCTATGCATTCCGCGGCGCCACCATCCGCAACATCGAGGACTTCGAACGCGACTATCCCGACGCGACAACCATTCTGCTGGAACAGAATTACCGCTCTACGCAGAACATTCTGTCGGCGGCCAACTCGGTGATCGCCCGCAATTCCGGGCGCCGCGACAAGCGTCTGTGGACCGCCGAAGGCGCCGGCGAGTTGATCGTCGGCTACGTCGCCGACAACGAGCACGACGAAGCCCGATTCGTCGCCGAGGAGATCGACGCGCTCGCCGAGAAGGGCGAGATCACCTACAACGACGTCGCCGTCTTCTATCGCACCAACAACTCGTCGCGGTCGTTGGAAGAGGTCTTCATCCGCGCCGGAATCCCCTACAAAGTCGTTGGGGGAGTGCGCTTTTACGAGCGCAAGGAGATTCGCGACATCGTCGCCTATCTGCGGGTCCTGGATAACCCGGGGGACGCGGTCAGCATGCGGCGCATCCTCAACACCCCGCGTCGCGGCATCGGAGATCGCGCCGAGGCCTGCGTCGCGGTGTACGCCGAGAACACCGGGGCCAGCTTCGCCGACGCGCTCGTCGCCGCCGCCGAAGGCAAAGTGCCGATGCTGAATTCCCGCGCGGAGAAGGCGATCGCGGGCTTCGTCGAGCTGCTCGACGAGCTGCGGGGCCGCCTTGATGACGATCTCGGCGATCTGGTCGAGTCGGTGCTCGAACGCACCGGGTACCGCAGGGAGCTGGAATCCTCCACCGACCCCCAGGAACTGGCGCGGCTGGACAACCTCAACGAACTCGTCAGCGTGGCACACGAATTCAGCACCGACCGCGCGAACGCCGAAGCCCTGGGTGAGTCGCTGCAAACCCCCGAGGACGAGGACGTGCCCGATACGGGTGTGCTGGCGGAGTTCTTGGAAAGAGTGTCGCTGGTTTCCGACAGCGACGAGATCCCCGAGGACGGCGCCGGCATGGTCACGCTGATGACCCTGCACACCGCGAAAGGCCTGGAGTTTCCGGTGGTGTTCGTCACCGGGTGGGAGGACGGGATGTTCCCCCACATGCGGTCATTGGACGACCCGACCGAACTGTCCGAGGAGCGACGGCTGGCCTACGTGGGCATCACCCGCGCACGGCAGCGACTGTACGTGAGCCGGGCCATCGTGCGCTCCTCCTGGGGGCAGCCCATGCTCAACCCGGAATCCCGTTTCCTCAGGGAGATTCCGCAAGAACTGATCGAATGGCGCCGCACCGCACCGGCCCCGTCGTTCAGCGCGCCGGTGAGCGGTGCCGGACGATTCGGCACGCCGCGCGCGGCGCCCACTCGTTCCGGGATGAGCAAACGACCGCTGCTGGTGCTCGAGCCCGGCGACCGGGTGACGCACGACAAGTACGGCCTGGGCCGCGTCGAGGAAGTGTCCGGCGTCGGCGAATCGGCGATGTCGCTGATCGACTTCGGCAGCTCGGGACGGGTCAAGCTGATGCACAACCACGCCCCGATCAGCAAGCTCTAATCGGGCGAAGACCAGGCGCGTCGAACGTGCACTCAGGGCGGAGAAATCGCGAAAACATCGCCGCCAGTACACGTTCGGCGAAGGTCAGGCCTCCAGCCAGCGTTTGGTTTGCGGCAGCATCACCAGCACCACCGTGGCGATCGGCAACAGCGGCAGCAGGTGCACGACCCACGCCACACGGGCACCGGCGATGAACACGCCGATGTAAGTAAGGAAAGCGACGAGCGCGCCGGCCAACAGGAGGTAGCGGCTGACCGACCGGCGCTGCAGCAGCGCGATCACACCCGTCACCGTGGTGGCGCCGAACACGAGGGCCAGAAACGCGACCGCGATGCAGAACAGGCGATCGGTTCGCCACCAACCGGCGATCAGATCGGTGGCCACCACCGACGTGGCCCACCCGCTGACGATGCTGACCGCGCACGCGGCGACGGCCGTGCGATCAGTGGGCTCGAAGGCCGGCATTCCGGCATAGCCGGTGCGCCCCGCACGCGGGCCACCCCGGTACGGCGGGGCCGGCGGCACGAACTGACTAGTCGGAGAGTCCGGGGCGGTGGGAATGGGTCCGGTCGGCGCGCGGCGGATGATCCGTGTCCGTGAGTCGGAGGGCGATGAGGGCTCCGCACTGGCCTCGGGCGGACGCGGACCGGAAGGCTGTTCGTTCGGCGCGGTCACCCTAACCAGCGTAGTTGCCGACCATAAGTCCACGCTTAGCCAGCCACGGCACCGGATCGATCCGCTCGGTGCCGCCCTGCAGCACCTCGAAATGTAGGTGCGGGCCGGTGGAATTGCCCCGGTTGCCCATGGTGGCGATCTGGTCGCCGGCCATGACGCGCTCGCCGACGCTGACCAGGGCGGTGTTGATGTGTCCGTAGAGCGTGACGGTGCCGTCGGCGTGCCGCAGCTTGACCAGCATCCCGTAGCCGCCGGCCGGGCCGGCTTCGATGACGACGCCGTCGGACACGGCGAGGATCGGCGTGCCGATCGAGTTGGCCAGGTCGATACCGGCGTGCAGCACGCCCCAGCGGTAACCGAAGTTGGAGGTGAATATCCCCTTGGTCGGCATCACGTAGAGCGGTTGCTGCAGGCGCGCCTCGCGCTGGGCGCGGTCGTTGGCGAAGGCGACGCCCCTGGCGAGTTCCTGGTTGTGCAGGGCCGCGTTGGCCGCGGGCTCCACCGCGATCACCTGGGGGCCGCGGACGGTGTTGCTGCCCGACCCGCCGGTGAGTGCGGACGCGTTGGCGGTCAGCACCGCCTCGGTCTTGGGGGTGTCGGCGTGGCTGGTGGCCGTGTGGGCAGCCGCGGCGGCCGCGCCGGCGGCCATCGCCGAGATCAGCAGGCGGCCGCGGGCCGCGCTGGTGGGCTGCTTGCGGTGCTGCCCGCCGCGGCGCGCGGCGCCGACGACGTCGGTGGTGTGCGGGTGCTCGAGGCGCCGCTCGGTGCGGGGGCCGACGGTGACCCGGGGCAACACCTCGGTGGCGGGCGCCGCCAGCCACCGAGGCTTCAGGTCGTCGGTCTCGTGGAGGTCGTCGAGCTCCGGCGCCAGCAGGACCTGCGCTGCGTTGTCGAACGTCGAGTCGTTGCTGAAGTCCAGGCCGGCGTGATCGCCGAGATCGTCACCGGAGTCGCTGAAATCGAGGTCGTCGAAGTCAAAGCCGTCGAGCGGAAGGATCTCCGTGACTTCGGTCCGATGGGGCTCCGCCGACCGGGCGCCTGCTGCGCGACTCACCCTCAAGATGCCTGTTGTTACGGCAGAGGGCGTGGCAAAACGGTGCTGGGGCAACCTGAAATGTCCTCGTATCGTGACCATAACGTTATCTGGACCCTAGGAAGGTATCCGCTGACGCGCGGGACTGGCAACCTCGTCGCACAATCCGGGCGGAATTGTGATTTGGATCACGCGGACGGTCTATCCATGTCCCGTGAGCTGTGCCACATCGGCGGACGCGGCGGTCAAAGCCATTTCGAGGGTGGATACAGTTCGTCCGTGCGAGTTGCCGGATGCGGCACCGCCCACCAAGAGGCCTAGCAGTTGAGTCGAGCGAAGACAGAGAGTCCATGGACCTTTTCGAGTATCAAGCAAAAGAATTGTTCGCCAAGCACAACGTACCGACTACGCCGGGACGCGTGACCGACACCGCCGAAGGCGCTCGCGAGATCGCCACCGAGATCGGTCGCCCGGTGATGGTCAAGGCGCAGGTGAAGGTCGGCGGACGCGGCAAGGCGGGCGGCGTCAAGTACGCGGCGACGCCCGACGACGCCTTCGAGCACGCCAAGAACATCCTCGGTCTCGACATCAAGGGACACGTCGTCAAGAAGCTGTTGGTCGCCGAGGCCAGCGACATCGCCGAGGAGTACTACATCTCCTTCCTGCTCGACCGCGCCAACCGCACCTACCTGGCCATGTGCTCGGTCGAGGGCGGCATGGAAATCGAGGAGGTGGCCGCCACCAAGCCCGAGCGGCTGGCCAAGGTTCCGGTGGACGCCGTCAAGGGTGTCGACCTGGCGACCGCGCGTTCCATCGCCGAACAGGGCCACCTGCCGGCCGAGGTGCTCGACGCCGCCGCGGTCACCATCAACAAGCTGTGGGAGGTCTTCGTCGCAGAGGACGCCACCCTGGTCGAGGTCAACCCGCTGGTGCGGGATCCCCAAGACCGGATCTTGGCGCTGGACGGCAAGGTCACCCTCGACGCCAACGCCGACTTCCGTCAGCCCGGCCACGCCGAGTTCGAAGACCGCGACGCCACCGACCCGCTGGAACTCAAGGCCAAAGAGCACGACCTCAACTACGTCAAGCTCGATGGTCAGGTCGGCATCATCGGCAACGGCGCGGGCCTGGTGATGTCCACGCTCGACGTCGTCGCCTACGCCGGCGAGAAGCACGGCGGGGTCAAGCCGGCCAACTTCCTGGACATCGGCGGTGGCGCGTCGGCCGAGGTGATGGCCGCGGGCCTCGACGTCATCCTGAACGACAAGCAGGTCAAGGCCGTCTTCGTGAACGTGTTCGGCGGCATCACCTCCTGCGACGCCGTCGCGAACGGGATCGTGACCGCGCTGAACATGCTCGGCGACGAGGCGAACAAGCCGCTCGTGGTCCGGCTCGACGGCAACAACGTCGACGAAGGCCGGCGCATTCTGGCCCAAGCCAACCACCCGCTGGTGATCCAGGCCGAGACCATGGATGCCGGTGCCGACAAAGCCGCCGAGCTGGCGAACAAGTAAGGGACCCAAGCCATGTCGATCTTTTTGAACAAAGACTCCAAAGTCATCGTCCAGGGCATCACCGGTGGCGAGGGCACCAAGCACACCGCGCTGATGATGAAGGCCGGCACCCAGGTGGTGGGCGGGGTGAACGCCCGCAAGGCCGGCACCACCGTGTCGCATGTGGACCCGGTCGGCAAGGACGTCGAGCTCCCGGTGTTCGGCACCGTCGCCGAAGCGATGAAGGAGACCGGGGCCAACGTGTCGGTCGTCTTCGTGCCGCCGAAATTCGCCAAGGACGCCATCATCGAGGCCATCGACGCCGAGATCCCGCTGCTGGTCGTCATCACCGAGGGAATTCCGGTGCAGGACAGCGCCTATGCGTGGGCCTACAACGTCGACAAAGGACAAAAAACCCGCATCATCGGGCCGAACTGCCCCGGCATCATCACCCCGGGCGAGGCGCTGGCCGGCATCACCCCCGCCAACATCAGCGGCCCCGGCCCCGTCGGGCTGGTGTCCAAGTCCGGCACCCTGACCTACCAAATGATGTACGAGCTGCGCGATTTCGGTTTTTCCACCTCGATCGGCATCGGTGGTGACCCGGTGATCGGCACCACCCACATCGACGCCATCGAGGCCTTCGAGAAGGACCCCGACACCAAGGTCATCGTGATGATCGGTGAGATCGGCGGCGACGCCGAGGAGCGCGCGGCCGACTACATCAAGGCCAACGTGTCCAAGCCGGTCGTCGGCTATGTCGCGGGATTCACTGCGCCGGAAGGCAAGACGATGGGCCACGCGGGCGCCATCGTGTCCGGCTCGTCGGGCACCGCGGCCGCCAAGAAGGAGGCCTTGGAGGCCGCCGGCGTCAAGGTCGGCAAGACCCCGTCGGAGACGGCGGCGCTGGCCCGGGAGATCCTGCAGAGCCTGTAGGGGCGCAAGCCGACGCTGCGAGGGCCCCGGATTTGGCCGGGGCCCGGCCCAAGGTAGATAGTGGGTCTATGAATCTCGACCCGAACACCCCAGTCATCGTCGGCGTGGGGCAGTTCACCGAACGCATTGAGGACTCCGGCTACCGCGGAATGTCGTCGGTGGAACTGGCGACGGCAGCGGCGCAGGCCGCGCTGCATGACACCGGGGCCGACGCCACCGCCGTCGCCGCAGCCATCGACACCGTCGCCGCCCTCCGGCAGTTCGAGATCTCCGGGCGCACACCCGCGCCCATGGGCAAGTCCAACAACTACCCGCGGTCGGTGGCCAAGCGCCTCGGCGCCGCGCCGACCCGCGCGGTTCTCGAGCCCATCGGCGGCCAGGGACCCCAGCATCTGGTCACCGAATTCGCCGGCGTCATCGCCTCGGGCGAGGCGGAGGTCGTGATGATCTTCGGCTCCGAAAACACGTCCAGCATCCGGTATTTCGCCGACCGGGAGAAGCCGGATCATTCCGACACGGTCGAGGGGTCCCTCGAGGACCGGGGGTTCGGATACGACGGCCTGTTCGACGACTACACCGTCGCGCACGGGCTGATCGGAGCGCCGGCCCAGTACGGGCTGCTGGAGAACGCGCGCCGCGCCCGGCTGGGTTTGAGCGTCGCGGACTACCGGCGCCAGATGGGCGAGCTGTTCGCCCCGTTCACCAAGGTGGCGGCGAAGAACCCGTTCGCGTCCTCCCCGGTGGAGCGCAGCGTCGACGAGCTCATCACCGTGACCGCGTCCAACCGGATGATCTGCGACCCCTACCCGCGGCTGCTGGTGGCCCGCGACCAGGTCAATCAGGGCGCGGCCGCGCTGCTGATGTCGGTGGCCGCCGCCCGCCGGCTCGGGGTGCCCGAGGAGCGCTGGGTGTTTCTGCACGGGCACGCCGACATGGTGGACCAGCCGCTGCTGGACCGCCTCGACCTGACCTATAACTCGGCGTCGGTGCTGGCGGTCCAGGAAGCGCTTGCCGGGGCGGGTGTCGGCATCGACGACGTCTCGACCTTCGACCTCTACAGCTGCTTCCCGGTGCCGGTGTTCAACTTCTGCGACGGGACTCAGCTGGCCACCGACGATCCCCGCGGGCTGACGCTCACCGGCGGTCTGCCGTACTTCGGCGGACCGGGCAACAACTACTCACTGCACGGCATCGCCGAGACGGTCAGCGAAATGCGGGACCTCCCAGGGCAATTCGGCCTGGTCGCCGCCAACGGCGGGATCATGAGCAAGTACTCCGTCGGGGTGTACTCGACCACGCCGGTGGACTGGAAGCCCGACAACAGCGCCGCGCTGCGCGCCGAGGTCGCCGCCCGTCCCAAGATGGCGGTGAGCGTCAAGGCCGACGGTCGCGCGAGGATCGAGACCTACACCGTGCGCTACGACTGGCCGGTGCGCACCGGCATCATCATCGGCCGCCTCGACGACGACGGTAGCCGTTTCCTGGCCCTGAGCGAGGATCCCGACCTGGTCGGGTTGCTCAGCGACGGCGAGCCGCTGGGGGCGTCGATCGTGGTCCGGCCGACCGAAAAGGACAACCGGGCCACGCTGGCCTGACGGGCCGTCCGCGCCGCGACACTTAAACCTCGTACACGACACGCCGTTGCGCGTCGCAGTGGTTTAAGTCTCGACGCGAAGCGCGCAACTAAACGAGAGCCGCTAGTTTGCCGGCGAGCCGCTCGACGTAGGCGGCGACCTCGGCCTCGGGCTTGTCCGGCAGCCCGAACAACACCTCGGTCACCCCGAGCTCGGCCCATTTGGCGAGCTTCTCGGGAACGGGCTTGAAGTCCAGCGCCACGATCTGCGGGGCGCCGTCGCGGCCGGCGGCCGCCCAGGTGTCCTGCAGCAGCTTGACCGGTTCGTCGATGTCGAAGTCGCGCGGAGTGGTGATCCAGCCGTCGGCGCTGCGCGCGATCCACTTGAAGTTCTTTTCGGTGCCCGCGGCCCCCACCAGCACCGGGATGTGCGACTGCACCGGCTTGGGCCACGCCCAGCTGGGACCGAACTTGACGAACTCACCGTCGTACTCGGCTTCTTCCTGGGTCCACAGCGCCCGCATCGCTTCGAGGTATTCGCGCAGCATGGTGCGCCGCCGCCCGGGCGGCACGTTGTGGTCGGCGAGTTCGTCGGTGTTCCAACCGAATCCGACGCCCAGGCTGACCCGGCCACCGGACAGATGGTCCAGGGTGGCAATACTTTTCGCCAGCGTGATCGGGTCGTGTTCGACCGGCAGCGCCACCGCGGTGGACAGCCGCACCCGCGACGTGACGGCACAGGCCGCGCCCAGGCTCACCCACGGGTCCAGCGTGCGCATGTAGCGGTCGTCGGGCAGCGACGCGTCGCCGGTGGTGGGGTGGGCAGCCTCCCGCTTGATCGGGATATGAGTGTGTTCGGGGACGTAGAAGGTTTGAAAGCCGTGGTCGTCGGCAAGCTTCGCGGCCGTCGCCGGAGAGATGCCGCGGTCGCTGGTAAAAAGCACAAGCCCGTAATCCATGCAGAGAATTAGAACGTGTTCTACCTCTACTGAGCAAGCTGTGGTGATACGGACCGTCTCGCCGGAGGGCCGCGGCATCGCCGCCGCGGGCCCCGCCTTCCAAGCCAGTGGCAGCGGCACCGGTTGTCGCACGTGCGCTAGCGTGGGTGATCGACCGCGTCGCAACGCAGTGACGCGCCTGCAGGCACAGCGTCGCATCGCCACCGTGGCGCCCGCTCGGCACTTAAAGGCACTGGAAGCAACAGGAGGAGCAATGACCTACTCTCCCGGTAGCCCCGGATACCCACCGGGTCAGCCCGGCGGCACCTACGCAGGCGCCACGCCCTCGTTCGCCAAAGAAGACGACGGCAAGAGCAAGCTTCCGCTGTACCTGAACATCGCGGTGGTGGTGCTCGGTTTCGTGGCCTACCTGCTGAACTTCGGGCCCACGTTCACCATTAGCGCCGACCTCGGTCCGGGCATCGGCGGTCGCGCCGGTGATGCCGGCACCGCGGTCGTGGTTGCCCTGTTGGCCGCGCTGCTCGCCGGGCTGAGCCTGTTGCCGAAAGCCAAGAGTTACGTGGGGGTTGTCGCGGTCATCGCGGTGCTGGGCGCGCTGCTGGCCATCACCGAGACGATCAACCTGCCCGCCGGTTTCGCGATCGGCTGGGCGATGTGGCCCCTGGTGGCGGCCGTCGTGCTGCAGGCGATCGCCGCGGTCGTCGTCGTGCTGTTGGACTCCGGCGTGATCACGGCGCCGACGCCGCGCCCCAAGTACGACCCCTATTCGCAGTATGGCCAGTACGGGCAATACGGGCAGTACGGCCAGCAGCCCTACTACGGTCAGCCGGGCGGCCAGCAGCATGGCGGCCAGCAGGGATACGGATCGCAATACGGCGGGTATGGGCCGGGCGGGTCGCCGACCCAGGGCGGCGCTCCGACCGGCGGTTTCGGCGCCCAGCCCTCGCCGCAGTCGGGGCAGCAGCCGTCCGCGCAGCACCAGGGCTCGTCGACGCCCCCCACCGGCTTCCCCAGCTTCAGCCCGCCACCGAACGTCGGCGGCGGATCGGATGCCGGTTCACCCACCAACTACTCGGAGCAATCCGGCGGTCAATCCTTCGGCCAGGAGCAGCAGTCGCCGTCATCACCGTCTGGGCCAGCGCCCGCCTAACCGTGCGCTGTTGCGCCTAGTCGGGGACGTGCCCAAGAGTGACACGGCTAGAGGACAACCGGGCAGCGGGCGCTCGCCAGGCGCGTGACCTCGTCAGGGTCGCGTTCGCCCCGGCCGTGGTGGCGTTGGTCATCATCGCCGCGGTCACGCTGATCCAACTGCTGATCGCCAACAGCGACATGACCGGCGCACTGGGCGCCATCGCCAGCATGTGGCTGGGCGTGCACCAGGTCCCGATCTCCATCGGTGGCCGCGAACTCGGTGTGATGCCGCTGCTGCCGGTGCTGCTCATGGTCTGGGCCACCGCGCGCAGCACGGCGCGGGCCACCTCACCCCACTCGTCGTGGCTGGTCGTTCGCTGGGTCGTCGCCTCGGCGCTGGGCGGACCGTTGCTGATGACGGCGATCGCCCTGGCGGTCATCCACGACGCGTCCTCGGTGATCACCGAGCTGCAAACACCGAGCGCGCTGCGCGCGTTCCTCAGCGTGCTCGTGGTCCACGCCGCCGGCGCGGGGATCGGTGTGTGGTCCCGGGTGGGGCCACGCGCGCTGGCGGTGTCGTCGCTGACCTATTGGCTGGGCGATTCGTTGCGCGCCGCGTCCGCCGGCCTGCTGGCGTTGCTCGGGCTCTCCGGGTTCGCGACGGCCGGGTCGCTGATCGTGCACTGGGCGACCATGCAGGAGCTCTACGGCATCACCGATTCGATCTTCGGCGAATTCAGCCTCACCCTGCTGTCAATGTTGTACGCGCCCAACGTGATTGTGGGCACCGCGGCGGTCGCCGTAGGATCCAGCGCTCACATCGGTTTCGCGACGTTCAGCTCGTTCACCGTGTTCGGCGGCGACATCCCGGCCTTGCCGGTGTTGGCCGCGGTCCCCAGGCCACCGCTGGGGCCGGTATGGGTTGCGCTGCTCATCATTGGTGCATCGTCTGGCGTGGCGGTCGGACAGCAGTGTGCCCGGCGTGCGCTGCCGCCGGCGGCGGCGCTGGTCAAGCTGCTGGTCGCCTCGGTCGCCGGGGCGTTGGTGATGTCGCTGCTCGCATTCGCCGGAAGTGGGCAGCTGGGTAACTTCGGCCATGTCGGGGTGGACCAGGGCGCATTGCTGCTCGGTGTCTTCTTCTGGTTCGCGGTGATTGGCGGGATCACCGTGGTGTTGAGCGGGGGGATCAGGCCTCGACCCAGGCGGCTGCGGGCCAAAGCCGCGTCGGCCGCACCGGCCGAGGAGCCGGCCGATTTCGCCGATGTCTTCGACGACCGGGTGGCGGAGGAGGACTTCTTCGAGCCGCCCGCGGGCGACCCGGGGGAGGGCGAGACGGAGCCTCCCGCCGAGCGCGATCCCGGGGCAGGCGAGACGGAGCCTCCCGCGGACGAGGGCGATCCCGGGGGAGCCGAGCCGGGGCCCCCCGCGGCTGGGCCCGATCCGGAGCAATAGGCAATTGCCCTACCGGCCAGTGTGATCGTCAAACGCACGACGCCGGCCGCCGCCCGTCGGGCTCCTCAGCGCGCCCGTGAGGGCGCGCATCGTCGCCCGA
>NZ_JAEKMI010000061.1 GCF_020217485.1 Mycobacterium sp. WUMAC-067
GGCACATTCGCTCACGAGGCTGTGCTGTTGGAGGAGCAGAGTCGTGTCGGTGACTCCGCCTGGGGGGCCGGTCTACACAACTGCATCGTTGCCCACTACCTACTGTCGTACGGGACTGAGGCGCAGAAGAAGCAGTGGCTGCCGAAGATGGCCTCCGGCGAGGTCGTCGGCGCCATCGCCATGACTGAACCTGGCACCGGATCGGACTTGCAGAACGTCAAGGCCCGCGCGGTACGTGACGGTGACGAGTACGTGATCAACGGCGCGAAGACGTTCATCACCAACGGCCAGCAAGCCGATCTGGTGATCGTCGTAGTCAAGACCGACGCCAGAAAGAAGGCGTCGGGCATCTCACTGATGTTGGTCGAGGCGGACCGCGGGGGTTTCCGCCGCGGCCAGGCGCTGAACAAGATCGGCCAGAAGGGCCAGGACACGTCGGAACTGTTCTTCGAGGATGTTCGGGTGCCGCTGAGCAACCTGCTTGGTACAGAGGAAGGGCAGGGCTTTATCCAGCTGATGCAGCAATTGCCGCAGGAACGGCTAATGATCGCTGTCACCGGCGTGGCGATGATGGAGGAGGCGCTGGCTCAAACCATCACGTACACCAAGGAGCGCGAGGCGTTCGGCAAGCCGATTTTCGAATTTCAGAACACCAAGTTCACCCTCGCCGAGGCGGCCACCGATACTCACGTCGCTCGGGTTTTCGTTGATAGCTGCATCGAACGACACCTCAAGGGGGAACTGGATATTCAGACCGTTGCGATGGCCAAGTGGTGGGTCACCGAGCGCGCGTCGGAAGTGGCCGATGAGTGTCTGCAACTATTCGGCGGGTACGGCTACATGACCGAGTATCCGATCTCGCGCATGTGGGTCGACGCGCGAGTTCAGAAGATTTACGCCGGCACCAACGAGATCATGAAAGAGATCATCGCTCGCACGCTGTGAGGCAGGCCGACCGGGCCGATTGCATCCGCGCGCATCTATGTAATCGGTCCGCCGGTCGGCACATGCTGGTGGCAGCAAGCGCCGACGCCTGCGCCGGGAACCCATCCGTTCCTACACCGCCGCCGGTACCCCGTGGATCGCTCGTCGCCAGTGAGCCATGGCAATTTGATCGAGGGGTCAGTGCACGCGCAACGACGAAACTGCGGCCGCAGCCTCGTCCTGCCCGCACGCTGCAGCGTGCGTTGTCGTCGAAGCGCTCGGCTCGTTTCTGCGATCGGTGTGCAGGCGCTAACGCACGCGGTGCTCGATGAAGCGGATAGATCGGTGCTGGCGCATTCGGTATCAGATCGTCTTGGTACGCGATCCTATGTGCCTGCGCCGGTGGAGTCCGGCAGGACAAGTGACAAACGCAAGCGCTCTTGGATATTGCTGACGAAGCGTTTTGACACCCGTGCCCAGGGCACGAAGCGGTCGAATCCATGGAATGCGCCGGGAACGACGTCCAGGTCGCAAGGCACCCCGGCTGCGGCTAATCGTGCAGCGTAGGCGATGCCCTCGTCGTGGAAAAGGTCTGCGGTTCCGACGCCCAGCCATGCCGGGGCGACACCGCTGAGAACTGATTGCCGAGCTGGCACTGCTTGATCTCGATCTGCTTGTCCCAGATAGGAATTCCAGCCAAATCGATTCTCGGCACGGCCCCAGAATCGAAAGCTTGTCTCGTCGATGTCGCGCCGGTCGCTGGTGCGATCGTCGAGCATCGGATAGATCAGCATCTGTAGCGCTGGTATTACATCACCGCGGTCGCGGGCTCGCAGTGCTAGGGCCGCCGCCAGCCCTCCGCCGGCACTCGCGCCGGCGATTGCAACTCGTGTCGAGTCCACCCAACGCTCGCCGCTGAGCCAGCGCAGCGCGCGGTGGCAGTCCTCGAGAGGAATCGGGTAGGGATGCTCGGGGGACAGCCGGTAATCGACAGCGGCGATCGGAATGCCCGTCGCTCGCGCGAGGCTGCGGCAGAATCGGTCGTCGAATCGGGCAGTACCGATGACGTATCCACCGCCGTGAATCCACAGTATCGCCGGTGAGGGCGTGACCATGTTTGCCGGTTCGTGTACGCGCACCGTGACGCCGTCGCCGAGTGACACCGCGCGCACCCCGCGTACCGGCACGATATTGGGAACATGGCTCAGTGCGCGTGCGGCTTTCAACCGGCGGGCGGACACACCGCGCCGAGGAAATGCCCGGGCGGCAGTGCGAAGGTCTGGATGAATGTGGTTGGGCGACACGTTATGACCTTCACTGCCAGGCAGATGTGTCGGGGTCTGCGTGAGACCGGCGACGCGGCGGTCGTCCGAGGCGCAGACTCGGTCGCAACGATCGGTGGCCGAACAGCACGACCATCAGTCGTTCAAATATTTGTGATCGGCGCGCTGAATTGGGGAACATCGTGGGTTCGCGTGTGAGTGTGAAGCGGCTGGTGAGAATGGTGTGGGTTTCGCAGTACTTGCGGATGCCTTGTTTGCCGTGGCGACCCCCCAGGCCGGATTGGCGAGCCCCGGCGAACGGGGCTTCCTGGGCGAGGTAGCTCATGATGGCGTCGTTGATCCACGTGTTTCCTGCGGTGAGGCGGCGGGCTAGTCGCTCAGCCTTGGCGATGTCGCGAGTGAAGATGCTCGATCCCAGCCCGTAGGGACTGTCGTTGGCGAGGCGCACAGCTTCTTGTTCGTTGCGTACCTTCATAATTGGCAGCAGCGGCCCGAATGTCTCCTCAGTCATGCAGTCCATCGTGTGGTTTACGTCGACGAGCACGGTGGGTTCGAAGAACCTGCCTGGGCCGGGCAACCGATGACCGCCGGCGACGATGCGAGCTCCTTTATCGAAGGCGTCCGCAACATGGTTCTCGATGACGTCCATTTGGGCGGGGAACGTGATCGCTCCAACATCGACTGATCCATAACCGCCGGGCGGTCCCTGTCGCAGTTTGTCGACCTTGGCGGTGACTTTCGCAACGAACTCGTCGTAGACGGGTTCTTCGACATAGACGCGTTCGATCGCCATACAGATCTGGCCTGAGTTGCGCATGGACCACTCGACAGCCACATTGGCGGCGCGGTCGATATTGGCGTCAGCGAGGACAATCATGGGGTCCTTGCCGCCCAACTCGACCGAGCATGGGATCAATCGTTCTCCGCACCGAGCCGCAATCTGGCGCCCGGTTCGTGTGGACCCGGTGAATTGGATCATGTCGGCGCCGTCGACTAAGGCCTTCCCAGCCTCGCCATCGCCGGTCGCAAGGAGCAAGACGTCCTCGGGGAAACCGACGTGCTGTGCACCGCGGATTACGTACTCCACGGCCAGGGGCGCGTACTCGCTGGGCTTGATCACCACGGTGTTGCCGGCCATCAGGGCTGGTAGTGCGTCACCGATGCTGAGCGTCAACGGATAATTCCACGGGGCTATGACGCCCACGACACCTACCGGCCGGTGCCGCACCACGATTTTCTTACCGAGTACGAAAGGGGAATGGGTCCAGGGCATTTCGTCGGCGAGGTATTTTTCAGCCCGCTTGGCCCAGAACCCCATCGAATCGGCGAGATAGAACAGTTCGGCCAGCAGGGCGTCTTCTCGTGTCTTTCCGTTCTCGGCAACCACAATGTCGACGATCGCCTCGCGCTCAGCGACAAACCACTCCTGTAACGCCCGCACGTGCTTCGCCCGTTGTGCGAATCCGAGCGCTTCCCACGCGGGTTGGGCCGCCCGCGCCCGCTCGGTCAGCGCCGCGACCTGGCTTGGTCTCATGTTCTCAATCGCACCGATGACCTCCCCAGTTGCGGGGTTATCAACGTCTATGCGGTGCCCGTATGAGGAGGTGCTGCGGGTTGTCCTGCTCATCATCACCGCGGAGCCATTTCCGTCACGGTTTCCCTGCGCGTGCGGGTTCTCGATGGGAGCTTTTCGTGCACGTCGTCGGCGTCAGGCACACGAAACTCGTAGTCATCGAAAGAAAATGTGCGCGAAGCGTGCCATGCCTCCCGCGCGGACGTGGGGCGCAGGTACGTCGTATCGCCATGCTGATCGTAGTAATAGCTGTTGGCGCTAGTGCACTCGCCGAGCGTCCATACCGAGTGGGACATGCGGTCCAATGCATACGCCGTCCATCGGTCGGCAGCCTCTTCGCGCACCTCGACGACCGTCGCGCCGCGACGACGCGCCTCGGAAATAACCCGTGTGATGTGGTTCGAGGCGGTCTCCACCAGATCGTGCCACGTGCCGCCTACCCAACCGTACGGGCCAAAAATGATGAAGTGGTTAGGAAGCCCGGGCATCGACACGCTCTCATAGGAGCGCGCGTGGTTCTCGGTGTAGAAGGTCGCCAGATCGAACCCGTCGCGTCCACGGACTGGTGTGCGTCGGTAATTCTCGGGGTCGGTAGCGGTTCTGAAGCCGGTGGCCAGAACGAGAACATCGATATCGCGTTCGGCGCCCGAGGCCGTCTGGATGCCGCGCGCAGTGACCCGCTTAATGGGGTCGGTGATCAGTTCGACGTTGGGCCGATTAAAAGTTCGTAGATAGCTGTTCGAGGTCGCTGGCCGCTTACAGCCGAAATCGTAGTCCGGGGTCAGCAGCTGGCGCGTGTGCGGATCGCGCACCTGCAGGCGGTACCAGACGTCGCGGAGCAGGCCAGTAGCGGATCGATTTACCAACTTGAGACGATCATGGTTCAACGCGAGACCAATCAGGAATATCTCCATCGCGCGAGCTGCCCCGTCTCGTACTCGCCGCTGTACAGGCGGGGCCGCGCCGAAGAGCCAGGACACCACGGTCGGTGTGACCAGATCGGGCTTGGGCGCCACCCAGATCGGTGTTCGTTGGTAGACGTCCAGGTGGGCCACCACGGGGGCGATCTCCGGGATGATCTGCACGGCGCTAGCACCGGTGCCGATGATCGCGACACGCTTGCCCGCCAATTCGACGTCGTGATCCCAGGACGTTGAATGCACCGTCGTACCGCCAAAGTCCTTGATTCCCTCAATGGCCGGCGGTTTAGGTTCGACAAACGGTCCGATCGCGCTGACGACATATCGGGCGGTGCGTTGCCGGCCGGCGACGGTCAACCGCCACAGATGGTGGTCCTCATCCCACTCCCTCGCTGTGACTTCGCTGTTCAGCTGAACCAACGGACGGATGTCATAGCGATCAGCGCAATGATCCACATAGGACTTCACCTCCGCGCCTTTGGCGAAAACGCGTGACCAGTCCGGCTTCAACTCGAACGAGAACTGGTAGCCCTGCGCGGGGACGTCGACCCCGACACCCGGGTAGGTGTTGTCACGCCACGTCCCGCCGATGTCGTCGGCCCGCTCGAAAATCACCACATCGTCAATGCCCGCACGCCGCAGCGCAATAGCGGCTCCGATGCCGCTTATCCCGGCGCCGATGATCACGACCTCATGTTCGGGCTTCTCACGTTGAGTGTGTGCCTTTGCTGCCATCACGCGTCCGCTCCATCCCAATGCATCGGTTGCATGGACCGACCCTAGAACGAAATCCGCCCCATGTCGAGACGGATCGACAAAATCGTCTCGTTGACACACACGGTGGGCTTCTCTAGGTTGTAGACGTGCAACTTCCCGCCCCCCTGCCTCGAGTGTCCGCGTCATGACGCTCATGCCACTGGTGAACTTTGCGGCGCGGGCGGCCGTCGGCGCGGTACGATTCGCGCGAAATCGCCTGTCTAGCAATGTTCCACAGCCGCATGATTCGACGCTGCTGCCAGGTCAGGCAACTATCGTCGACGCCGACGGCGACCGGGTAGGCATTTACCGGGACTCAGCGGGTGAGCTGCGGGCAGTTCGTGCCCGGTGCACGCATCGGGACTGGGAGCTCGAGTTCAACGCAGGATCCCGAACATGGAACTGCCCGCTGCATGGGGCGCGGTTCGCGATCGACGGCACGGTGATCCGCGGCCCGGCCACTACTGCACTGGAAGCTGTTTGTCTTCCCCGGGAGATCCGCTCGGGAGGTCCTCCGGCGACACACCAAACGAGGGTCGACACTCAATAGTGTTCGAGCAGTCGGTCCAGTACAGCGCACCGCCCACCGATCGCGCGGATTTGCACCGCGCACGCAACGGCGCGCCGGTTCGCTAGGCCCAGGCCGTTCAGCGAATTCGACTGTACTGCCATCGGATTCGCGTTTGCGCCAGAGGCAAGCCGTTCTTGCCCCCCGGCGAGCATCTCATCTGTCCACAACAAGCAGGAGAGCATATGCACACTCGACCCTTCAGCCGCCCGGACCGC
Organism: Mycobacterium sp. WUMAC-067; assembly: GCF_020217485.1. GTDB lineage: Bacteria > Actinomycetota > Actinomycetes > Mycobacteriales > Mycobacteriaceae > Mycobacterium. The sequence continues at coordinate 6,243 of NZ_JAEKMI010000061.1, forward strand.
AGGACCGACTTCGCCGACGCCGTCGTCACCGGCGCCGGCTCGGGTATTGGCCGTGCGTTCGCGTTGGAACTCGCCCGCCGGGGTGGCCGAGTGGTATGCGCCGATATCGACGCACATGGCGCGAACGCAACAGTCGAGGAGATCACCCAGTTTGGTGGAAAGGCCCTCGCTGCACAGTGCGATGTCACCAACGTTGAGCAGGTCGTGGACCTCGCCGACGCCGCTGAAGAATGGTTCGGTAGTCCGACAAGCCTTGTCGTCAACAACGCCGGCATCGGCACCGGCGGCGACGTGATTGGCCAAACTCCATTGGCCGACTGGCATCGCACCCTTGAGGTCAACCTGTGGGGTGTCATCCACGGCTGCCACGTGTTCGTGCCGCGGTTGCGCGCTGCGGGTCGAGGCGGGGTCATCAACGTCGCGTCGGCCGCCAGCTTCGCCGCAGCCCCGCGTATGGGCGCCTATAGCGCCAGTAAGGCAGGGGTTCTCGCGCTTTCTGAAACCTTGTCGGCGGAACTGAGCGGAACGGGGATCACCGTCACCGCACTGTGCCCGACACTGGTCAAGACCAAGATCGTGGACAACGACGCCATCTCACACTCCGCCGCCGACCTCGCAACAACACTCATGAGATGGATCGGGACCCCGCCGCACGCCATCGCACGCACGACGCTTCACGCCCACGATCGTGGCCAGCTCTACGTTCTGCCGCAGCTGGACGCAAAGATCGCCTGGGCGATCAAGCGGGCCACTCCACGAACGTATACGCGCGCACTTGGGTTGATCGAGCGATTCATCCGCTAACATCGTCAGCGCTCTTAACCCTGCCAACGCTCAGCAGCCGATAGTAGACGGACCGTGTCAGGCGTATACGCAGGCCACTCCAGCCCCTTCGCCCTGCCCTCATGAGACGCACCCCAATATGCGCAATTGTGGCCGCGGACTGGGCGCATCGACACTCGTTATCTCGGAGCAAGACCGTCCCGCGTGGCAGATATGCCGGCCAGGCTCGCCGCCCCAAGACGATGTTGGCAGCGCGTAAAACCGCTGCGATGCCACGGCTGTTGCGCTACGGCTCGCCGATCTCGACGCGGCGGCCAAAGGGGACGCGGTGCCCGCCGCCGAACTTCCGGCACGATGTGACTTTCGGCCGACTCGTATCGATCGCGCCAGTTTTGCTGCAAAGTACGCGTTGTACGTGGGTGATGTGCGGCCAGGGGCATATCGCTGTGACCAGCTCTCCATTGTCGGTGCCGTTGGCGGTACAGCGACTACATCGAATCGTGGACGGTACCCGTCGCTAGCGGCACAAGATATCGCTGCGCGAATGCCGCGACTTTGACGTCATCATAAAACGGGATCAAGCCGTCGGGTATCAACAGTTGGGTCATCGCCAACCGAATCATGATTTCGGCCGCGACCGCCGGCTCACTCCCATGGGCCAGACCATGGCGGGGCAGTGACTCCAAGTATCCTGCGACGAACGTGCGCGCGGCCGCCAGCGCCGTTCCGCCACTTTTCGCCGCGTACCCATAGAGCTCTTCGGGCTCGGTCGTGAGCAATCGGTTTAACAGCGGGTTTGTTCGGAGCTCGCGTGCGCTTGCCACCGTGAGCTGAACGATGGCATCGGCGGCATTGTCGGTGTTGGCGAGATTAGATGCCACTCGCGCCAGTACCGCGATCAGCTCACGTCCCGCGACGGCCTCGACGAGACTGTCCCGGCCAGGGAATCGTCGGTAGACGGTGGCCCGCCCCATCCCGGCGCGACGCGCGATGTCACTGACGCTGCTGCGCCGGATGCCGACCATCTCGAATTCCTGTTGCGCGGCAGCAAGAATGCGGGCCGTCACCTCTTCGGAATTGTCGGCGGCCGATTTCCCCCTAGGCAGGGTGGTCTTGTCCCCGCCGGACACTGCGCCCACCGCCTGACCCACCTTGTCCTCGACACCCCGAAGGCTCGCGTGCTTGCCGCGCGCCGACACTGACAGTTCAGCGCATGCCATAGATTACTGCACCGACAATCGGCGCACCGGTAGGCGGCCGACGACCGTGCACAGTTCCCGATATCGCGTTATGCACCGTCAAACCGTTGCCTCAAATGACAGTCCGCAGTCGTTGAGCCGGACCGTCGCCCGCCGCCGGCCTGTCGTAATTTCCGGTACGAGCAGCTTCACGGGCCCGGCTCACCAGTTTGCGCACCGGAGCGCTCACGGCCATCGGAATGATGTCCTGAACGACGGGCGTTGCGGACAGCGCCGAGAACAGAGGGCGATGAGTAACTTTGACCGCCGCCTTCATCAGCTCTGGATAGGGCTCCTTACCGTAGAGCCGCATGAGGTAGTCGGGGGCCAAAGCGACACCGGTGGACAAGGCTGCCCGCACCGGCAGCGCCAACAACGCCTGCTTCAGTCCGGCCCTGGGCCGCGGGAAGAAGGTGTCACTGACGAACAGAGCTGACTCGGTGAGAGCGAGATTGGCACGTTCGGCCGCCAGATACGTGTCGACCTCAGCTTGACTCTTCGGCATCAACTCGTCCGGAATGCGATTGAGTCTGCCGACAATCGTACTTTCCTCACGCCAGTAACGATTTCGTTCTTCAAGGGTTAGTTTCCTCGGCCCGTACGCGTCATACGCGTCGAGCGCCCCCTGTCCGTACGGAATCAGCAACCACAGCAAATTGCGCGGTTCCGACGCGCAGTGTTCACGATCGCCCGTCGGGCCCCAGGTGCCAACGACGTGATCGTGCATCGCGTTGACCACATCCGCGGCGTGTTGGGCGGTCGCCCGGTCACCGAAGTAGATCGCAAACATGTACTCGGTGGTCAGGACAATGCGCTTCCACGGATCGGTGGCACCCGTGGAATTCGAGACGCCAATGTTCGCGAGCCAAGGATTGAGGAAGAAGTACGCGCCCGTGGCCACAACGCCGGGAAAGATCGTCGGGCCGCTGATGCGCCAGGAGATCGAGTCCGGGCCGAAGAAACCTGCGTCCTCGCACCGGAACGGTTCTTTGATCATTGCCATGACCCAACATTGGCGCATGCCCGACCGAAAGTCAATGAGACGAATTAATCGCATCGTCTCGGCGATGACTAGCCGCTGGAGCGCCTTTCAACTACTTTCGCCGTCGACCTTGCAGAACAGAGCCACCCCAGCCCGACGTGCACAACAGAGACGAATAGATGCATTCGTGTCTCATTGACATCGAGGGTGGTGTGTGCCACATTTACCGAAGCGCCGGGCCCTGGCAAACACCGGTGAGGACGCGTCTTCGGGACGCACGATGACGGAGGAACCCGCGGCGCGGCCCAGGTCGCCGTCGCCCCCGCTCAGCGTCGACTCAGATGCAGCACAAATAGGAACCCAGACTCATGGGACGGGAGTATCGAATGGTCGAGATACACACGACGGGCGTCATCGAGCGATCCGCAGCAGACGTGTTCGCCTACGTGGCCGACTACCGGCGCATGAACGAATGGGTGTTCGGCATCACCAGCGTACGACCCGTTGGCGATGCCGATTACGGCCCGGGAGCGGTATTCGAAGGCGGCGTCGACCTGGGACCGAAGACGCTCAGTTCGACCGCAGAAATCCAAGGATGGCAACAAGACCACCTGATTGCTCTGCGGTCCTTGGCTGGCTTCGATTTCACAGCGACTCTGCGCCTTCAACCCGAAGCTCACGATCGAACCGTCCTGGATTTCGAGTTGAGCTACGGAAACTCCGGCGGCGTTGCAGCGCGGGCATTCAGCAAAACCATCGAACCGCTCCTGGCCCTCGCGGCACGACTCACCACAGACAAACTGTGCGAGACATGCACCAGAGCAACACAACCACCTCTCCAATGCCGCCCCACAGCAAGTACGACCGAAACGCGGCCGGCCGACGCGACGCGGGGGCCTGGATCGGAGACGAGCAACTGATGGATGGGCTATTTATGCGGTCCAACAGCTTTCACCAATCACGAGGGGCCGCCGACGTGACTCTCGGTGAACCCCACCAGCCTGCACTCGCGCGGGAGATCTGTTGACAGCCAATCACGCACGATCGCGACCGCCCGAAACCCGTTCGGCTGTAAGGGAAATTGGGGATTGGGGCCGCCGGTACATGCGGTCTCATCCGCTGCAGTCGCTGCACACGGTCGGCGGCCAAGTGGTGCTAGGCGTCCGTACCGTCCAGTACTTCGCCGTCGAGATCGTCACCCGGCGATTCATCGTGGGAGAATTCATCAAGCAGGCAGCGTTCATGGCTGGGACCGCCTTTACCCCAACACTTTTAATGACCATTCCCATTGGTGTCACGCTATCCATTCAGTTCAGCCTGCTTGCCGGCCAGATCGGGGCGACCTCGCTGTCTGGAGCAGCGACCGGGCTCGCGGTGATCCGTCAGGGCGCTCCACTCGTGGCCGCGATCCTGCTCGCAGCAGCGGTCGGCTCCGCCGTCAGCGCGGACCTCGGCTCCCGCACGATGCGCGAAGAGATCGAAGCCATGGAGGTCATGGGCGTATCCGTGATCCGCCGCCTCGTCGTCCCCCGCTTCGCCGCCGTCATCGTCGTCGGCGTTGCGTTGACCGGCCTAACCTGTTTCGTCGGGTTCATCGCGGGCTACCTGTTCAACGTTTACTTGCAGAACGGAACGCCCGGATCATTCGTCACAACCTTCGCCTCTTTCGCCACCGTCGGCGATCTGACACTGGCACTGGTCAAGGCGGTCGTCTTCGCCGCGATTGTCGCAATTGTTAGCTGCCACAAAGGATTAGACACCCATGGTGGTCCAGCTGGTGTCGCGAACTCGGTAAACGCGGCCGTCGTCGAATCAACCCTGCTGCTCATGCTCGTCAACGTTGCCATCACCCAGCTGTACGTCCTGATCTTCCCGAGAGTGACCCTGTAGCCGTGGCAGTCGTCACCCATCGTCCCCCAGGCGTACGCCTCGCGCTGGATACAACTGTCGCCGCCAGCCGAGCAGTGGCCAAAACCGGTCACATGATGTATCTGTTCGGCCGAATCCTGACGTCGATTCCCATTACGCTGCGCCACTATCCGCGCGAATTTCTGCGCATCCTGTCAGATATCGCCTGGGGTAACGGCTCGATCGTAGTGGGAGGCGGCACCGTCGGTGTCGCGCTGGTTTTGGGCTTTACCGCCGGGGCAATGATCGGCGTCGAAGGCTATAACGCCTTGAACCTTCTGGGTCTCGGTCCCGCCACAGGCCTCTTATCGTCTTTCGGCTCCACGCGCGAATTTGCGCCGGTCATGATAGGCCTCGCATTCATTACCCAAGCCGGCTGCCGATTCACCGCACAATTGGGCGCGATGCGCATCGCAGAAGAGATCGACGCCATGGAAGCGATGGCGATCCGGCCGATCCCCTATCTGGTTACCACACGTGTCGTGGCATCAGTGGTCGCCGCCATTCCTCTCTTTCTGGTCTGTCTAGGCGTCGCATTCCTGTCGTGCCAGCTGGTGGTCAGCATTTCCTCGGGCCAGTCCTTCGGTACCTACCTGCACTATTTTTCCTTGTTCATCAGTGGCCGAGATGTCATGTACGCCACCGTCAAAGCTGTCATCTTCGTCTTCGTCTCGTCGACCATCCAATGCTATTACGGATACTTCGCTTCCGGCGGTCCTGAAGGCGTCGGGATAGCCGCCGGCAGGGCGATGCGCGCGAGTATCACGGCGACCATCATCTTGAACATGCTGCTGACCATGGCATTGTGGGGAGTCGACACCGGCGCAAGGTTCGGTGGATAGCGTTGCCGAACTCATTCGACTACGAGGCCGGCAGTCCATCGAATCGCCGGCTTTTCGCGTTGGGCGTGTGCTTCTTGGTGCTCGCGGCCTCGTGCGTCACACTGATGATCGCGAAATCCAAAGGCACACTTGACCAGATCGTCAAAGTCAACGCCGAGTTGCTCAACGTCGGTGACGGTCTGCCAGCCAAATCTGACGTCAAGTTCCGCGGCGTCCTCGTAGGGTCGGTGGCTGACGTCGAACCGGCACGTGCCGGACAACTCAACATCGTCCATATCGATCTCAAACCGGAATACGTCAGCGGCATCCCGGACACCGTGACCGCGCGGGTTGTGCCCTCCAACGTTTTCGCCGTCTCATCGATACAGCTGGTCGACAACGGAAAGGGCGCTACACCATTGCGCGCCAACACAATCATCCGCGAAGACCAAAGCCTGCCGACCGTCCTGTTCCAGTCGACACTCAGCAAATTCCGTGAGGTCTTCACGGCCATCGGCCGCGAACCCAACGCTGACCGCATCGGCGTACTGGCCGCCGTAGGCGAGGCCACGCAGGGAAGGGGAGAAAAACTCCGTGACGCAGGACACGACCTCAATGAGATTGTCTCCCAACTGAACACCGTTGTGGCCGGAGACACCGGGCCATCCACGATTGCTGCACTCACCGACGCCGCTGACAAACTGCGCTCGGTCTCGCCTGAGCTTTTCGACGCCCTCGGCAGCGCAGTCAAACCGATGCAGACCGTCGCCGCGAAACGCTCGGCATTGAGCGATTTCTTGTCCGCCGGACTGGGCACCGTCGGAAAACTCGGCGACGCTTTCGACCACCAGACCGACAGGCTACTCAACATCACCATCCAGCTCACACCGGTGATAGGCGTGCTCGCCGATAACGGCGGCCAGTTCCATGGAATCTCCACTCGACTGCAACGGCTCAGCAATCAGTTCTATGACGAAGCGTGGAATCCCGAGACAAAACTGGTCACCATCAAAGCCGCCGTGTCCTTTACCCCGAGCCGGACATATGTACGCGCCGACTGCCCCCGCTACGGCGACCTGGCCGGCCCAAGCTGCCAGACGGCCCCAGAAATTCCCGTGGCGCCCTCGTTGATGCCAGCGCTGGGGTCGATGGGCTTCCCGCCCCCACCGGGTGTCTCCGAGAACCGGCCCAATCTCGCACCACCTCGCAACTCCGTGGTGGCCCCTGATCCCGCCCGAAGCCCACCACTGCCAACGGATACCGCCCCGGCACCGTCAACTGATCGGATGCCTGCACTGCCCGCCGAGGCGCCGCCGCCACAAGCCGGTCAGCCACCCAGTGAGTATCCACAGTCGGCGACCATCGGCGGCAACGTGGGACCGGTGGGCAGTGCACAGGAACGAGACCAACTGAGCCGGATCGTAGGCGGCCACGCCACGGCGGCGACGCAGCTGCTGCTCGGACCCGTTGCGCGCGGATCGACGGTCCACATCACGCCAGATACAGGGAGTGACCAATGAGTTACCGCAAGCCACTCATCGGCCTGACCCTCTTCCTGGTCCTGGCCATCGTCGCGACATGGTTGGTGTTCGTGACGCTGCGCCGCGATATCGCCGGCCCAACGAATACGTATTCGGCGCTGTTCACCGATGTTTCGGGGCTGCATCCTGGCGACGACGTTCGCGTTGCCGGGGTTCGCGTCGGCCGTGTGGACAGCGTCGACCTACAGGGCACCCTAGCCAAGGTCACCTTCCGGGTGCAGCAGACCCAGACCCTCTATCACAACACGGTCGCCTCGGTGACTTACCAAAACATCATCGGGCAGCGATATCTGGGGCTGGCCGAAGGGACAGCGGGCGAACCGACCGTGCTCAACAACCGCGGTCAAATACCCGTCGAACACACCGTGCCGTCATTTGACATCGCGTACCTCCTCAACGGATTTGAGCCGCTGTTCACGCTCCTGGACCCGCAACAAGTGGACAACCTGACCGAAGGCGTCGTCCAGGCTCTTCAAGGGAATTCGGGTTCGGTCCTAGCACTGATCACCCAAACCTCGGCGTTGGCACAATCGCTCGCCGGACCCGATCAAGTCCTGGGCGACGTGATCACCGCCTTCAACGCCGTGATGACCAATCTAGCGGCGCAGAACGCGAACCTACAGCGCGTCATCAGGCAAACCCGAGACGTGATGGTCACCCTCGGGAACCGACGGGAGAAATTGGTGGAGTCCGCCGGTTCCATCGCCGCCGCGGTGACACGACTCTCCGCGATCACCAACAACGTCAACCCCGACCTGCAACAACTCATCCATCGCGAGCCGGGATTCACCTCCTACATCACCGGGGACGGACGAGACCGCTTCGCCTATTTGGGGGCCAACCTGCCCTACATACTCAAAGGCGCCGCTCGAATCAGCCAAGAAGGAGCATACGCAAACATCTACTTCTGCGATGTGAACGTCACCATCTTCGCGTTCCTGGGCCGCCTGGTCCCCGGCATTGTCCGTCTGGCCTCACCAGGCAACGTCGTCCAACACTCTCCGATTTGCAGGTAGCACAATGTTCAGTCGCATTCGACGCCCCATCGAGGGCTACAACAAGATTTGGCTCGGGACGATCACGCTGGGCGTTGTCGCGATAATCGTCGCGACCAGCGTACTGATCGGCCATCTATCGCTCGGCCAGACACGGTATCGCGCCGAATTCGCCCAAGCCGCCCAGATTCGGCCAGGCGATCAAGTCACCGTCGCGGGCATTCAAGTTGGCACAGTCAAGGGACTCACACTCGCCGACGACCACGTGACGGTCGCATTCAATGTTCGCAACAACGTCCACCTAGGTAGCGGCACCCGTGCCGCGATCAAACTCACCACCATCCTCGGAAGCCGGTACATCGAATTGTCGCCGACAGAATCAGGCGACCTCGACCACCGAACCATCGGCTTGGCAAACACTTCTGTCCCCTACGACCTCCAAAAGACACTTGCCGACGCGACAACAACCTTCGAACAAGTCGATGCCGACCGCATTGCCGAATCGATGACCACGTTGTCCCAGAGCCTCAACGGGGTCCCCGACGCCCTCCCGCACGCGCTGGACAACCTACAGTCGCTATCCACGGTCATCTCCGGCCGGCGCGATCAAATCGGCTCCCTGCTGACCAGCGCTGACAGCGTCACCTCGATGATCCGCGATCAGAGAGCCAACCTCGGCTCCCTGGTCATCCAAGGCCGGAACCTGCTGGGCGACATCGTCTCCCGACGAGCCAAACTCGAGCAACTGTTCGCCAGCGCCACCGCGCTGGTCAACACCCTCAAATCAATACTCAACGACCAACCCGGCATCAACCAAATGCTGGCATCGATACGCGACTTCAGCCATATGATCGCCGAACACGACGCGCTCCTGCGAAACACATTGCAGGCCATGCCGATAGCCGTCCGCAACGTCGCCAACATCCTCGGCAGTGGAAATTCAGGCGACGCCGCGCTCCCCGCAGGCCTGTTCGTCGACTCCTGGATGTGCGCGCTCAGCGGCCGAGCCAAGCAGTTCAACCTGACCCAGTACTTCAAGGACTGTCAACCGACCCCGGACCCATTCCCCGGCTGGCCCCAACCAGATCCAGCCAGGGCCAACCCGGAAGGACCCGGACGATGAACCGCACGCTGGTCCGAGCAGCACTGCTCGCCCTGATCGTCGCCGCGATCGCCGTCGCCGTTGTCGCGCTGATTCCCCGTGCCAACGACAAATCACTCACGGTAACAGCCCAATTCGAGGACAGTGTCGGGCTCTACGTGGGAAATACAGTCTCCGTGCTGGGAATGCCGGTTGGCACAGTCACCAGCATCACGCCTAAAGACAGCTACGTCGACGTCGCCCTCGCGATAGACGAAGGAATCGATATTCCCTCCGATGTTCACGCGGTGACCGTATCGGCATCAATCCTGACCGATCGCCACATCGAGCTCACGCCCCCCTACCGCAACGGACCGAAGCTCAAGAGCGGCGACACCCTGAGCCTGCCCCGCACACGCACGCCAGTCGAGTTCGACCGCACGTTGGCCATGGTCGATAAGCTCTCGCACGCGATGAAGGGCGACGGCCATGGCCAGGGGCCGCTCGCGGACCTGATCGGAATCAGCTCCCAGGTCACTTCAGGCAACGGGTCCCACATCAAATCAGCCCTAGACCAACTGTCCCAGGCGCTGCGCCTGAGCGCCGACAACGGATCCCAGAGCAAAAAAGACATTCAGGCGATCGCGAACAACCTCGCAGAGCTGACCCAAGCCGCCGCAGGAAACGACGCCACCATCCGCGAATTCGGTTCCAACATAAGGCAACTCAGCGATATCCTGGCCGACGAAAACCTCGGCTCGGGCACTACCGGCGCCAAGATCAATCAGATACTGGAGCAAGCAGCCTCCCTGCTGGAGAACAACCGCGCCGCGTTGAAGGGCACTGTTGCCGATGCCCGCACCATCACCACCGCGCTCGTCGACTACCGGCGAGAATTGGCCGAATTCTTCGACGTAGCGCCGCTGGCAATCGACAACCTATACAACGCTATCGACGCCAACGCCGGCAGCTTTCGCGTGCACGGTTTGATCGATAAGACCCTCGCCGATGGTCAGATGGCAAAAGAGATGTGCAACCTCATCGGAGACAAGCAGTTGGGTTGCGCAACAGGCACCATTCAAGACTTCGGACCGGACTTCGGCCTGACCGGCATGCTCGAACTCATGGCGGGCGTGCGCCGATGACGCACCGTCGCGACGAAACCCGACGTCGATCTGTCGGCGTCCTAGCCGTCGGGCTGACCACCGCCCTCACCGGATGCGCATCCGGACTCGAGAGTGTGCCGCTACCGGCGCCCGGCGGCATCACCGACAGCTATTCACTGACCGCCGTATTCTCCAACGCACTCAATCTGCCAGCGAAAGCCAAAGTCAAACTGAACGGCGCAGACATCGGCGAGGTCGAATCGATCAATGCGCGCAACTTCACCGCCTACGTATCCATGCGAATCAAATCAGATGTTCAGCTGAGCGCCGACACCACCGCTGAACTTCGTTCAGCGACCCCCCTGGGCGACGTCTTTGTCGCGATGCGCCCAGACACCAACCACACAGCTGGCGCCCCACTGCTGCGCAACGGCGACACCATCGGGCTCAAATCCACCGCCGCCAGCGCCACCGTCGAAGAAGTGCTCAGCTCCGCGGCAATGATCGTCAACGGCGGGCCCATCCGCCACCTCACATCCATCCTCAACGGCGCAGGCTCAGCAATGGGCGGGCGCGGCACGAAAGTCGCCGAGCTGCTCCAGCAGTCCGATACGTTGATCTCTCGGCTCAACGCCCGATCCGAACAAATCAGAACAGCTCTGCAAGCCACATCCCAGCTCGCCACCACGCTGACCGACCGACAACACACCCTCAACGACGCCATCGCCGCCGCCGCACCAGCGACCGCCGTGATCGCCGACAACACCGCCCAGCTTGCCGACCTCGTAGACGGCCTCGCGCGGATCACCACCCAACTCTCGCGATTCCCATCCCTGCAGGGAACCGACACCCGCAGCTTGATCGCCGACCTCAACCATCTCTCAGCCGCCTTCAACGATGTCAGCACCGACCCCAACGTCTCACTGACCGCATTGAACCGGCTCCTGCCCATCGTCATGAAAATCTCGAACTCGACCTCGATGCACGGCGCCGGAGAAGCGGTAAAGCTCGCCCTCGGCTCCCTGCCCGACAAGAACTATCCCGGCGATCCGGGATTCCACGGACCCGACGGGACCGACTGGCATGCCATGATCGGCAGCCTTCGATATGAGTGGAACCTACTGTTAGGCAAAGCCTTCGGTCCACAAAGGGACAGCACTCCCGGAGAGCATCCATGATGGCAGCGCCAAGTCCGGTCGAATGGTCGGCCCGACTGATCGTTGACACTGTGCGCGCGGTGGCGCGCCACCGTATCGTCGTGTCGTGCGTCAGCCTGGCGCTGACATTGATTGTCGCACTTGGCTACATCCTGCTGGGCGGGTTGCATATCAACCCGGCGCGCTCCACGATCGCCATTCGAGTGCTCCTGCCCGAATCGGGCGGCCTGCTACCCAACCAAGATGTCACGCTACGCGGTACACCGATCGGTCGCGTCGCGTCCGTCACGTTCACCGACAAGGGTGTCGTCGCCGTGGCCTCCATCGACAGCGCGATACGAGTTCCCCGGAATAGCCTGGCACGCGTCTCGGCGCTGTCTCCCGCCGGCGAGCAATATCTCGATTTTCGCCCCGTGGACGGGCAAGGACCAGCCCTCACCAATGGCAGCACGGTTGCTGAAAGCCGCACCAGCATTCCCGTGTCCTTGGCGCGACTCCTGGGTGACTCCGACGGCGCGCTCGCCCAGATCGACCCCAAGAAGCTCGCCGCCATCACCGATGAACTTCGGGTCGGCCGCCAAGGGCCTCAGAAGTTGGCCACGCTGCTCGACGGTGGGTCGTTCCTCATCTCGACGCTGGATTCGGTACTTCCACAAACCGTCAGCGTGCTGAACAACAGCCGAATCACCTTGACCACGCTCGCTGACGTCAGCCCGGGCCTGCGCCACACTGCCGGCAACTTGCGGCAAGTCCTCGGCGGCGTGAATGCCATGGACGGCGGATTCCGGACCCTCCTCGATCGCGGACGCGCACCCATGACTGGCTTGGACAAGCTTATCGACGACAACTCCGACACCATGGTCCAACTGCTCGGCAATCTGACCACCATCGCACAGTTGTCCTACGTGCGAGTACCTGCCCTCAAAGCACTGTTCCCCACCACACGGGGATCAGTCATCGACTCACTGGGAACTGTTATCCGCGACGGAGGCGTATGGACAATCGTCGACGCATACCCGCGCTACAGCTGCGACTACAAGCTTCCGCGGCGGCCAGCGTCACTGCCCGATTTCCCTGAGCCCTACCGCTACACGTACTGCACGAACCCTGACCCAGCCGTTCTGGTTCGTGGCGCCCGCAACGCGCCGCGTCCCCCCGGCGACGACACCGCGGACCCACCGCCCGGCTACGACCCATTGGCTCAAACCGACCCCACCCCAATCGGGCCCCATTCAATACCCGCACCGTTCGGCGGCCCGGCGCTGCCATCGACACCACCAAACTAGGAGCCTCACATGGAGATCAAACTGTTTGAAAAAGCGAATGGCATCGACGTCTTCGACAAGCTCGAACAGCAAGACAGCCACCCTGCTACCGCGACTGCAGACGCCGAGCCGGACACTTCCGAACCTGATCCGTCCGTGCCGACCGATCTCGACCCCGACAACGACAACGACAACGACAACGACAACGACAACGACAACGACAACGACAACGACGATATTGATGACGACGATGCCGATAAGGTCTCGGCACCCACGCCTCGTCGCCGACTGCTGCGTCGTGTGATCATCGTGGTTGCCGGTGTCACATTCGTGGCAGCGCTGGGGTTTTCGGGTTTTGTCGGCTGGCAGCTCAAACAACAGGACGACACCGCCGCCGCCGGCCGCGCAGCCCTGGCGGTCGCGCAAACCTACGCCGTCGCCCTGACCAGCGTTGATAACCGGAACATCGATCAGAACTTTGCCCAAGTGCTCAACGGGGCGACAGGTGAATTCAAAGACATGTACAGCCAGTCGGCCAGTCAGCTCAGACAAGTGTTGATCGACAACAAAGCAGTGAGCAAAGGCACCGTTGTCGACGCTTCCATCAAGTCTGCCAGCAAGACCGAGGTGGTAGTCCTGCTGTTCATCGACCAGTCAATCAGCAACATCGTCAATCCTCAGCCTCGAATCGACCGCAGCAGAGTGCGAATGACAATGAAACTGGTCGACAACCATTGGCTAGCAAGCAAAATCGACATCATCTAGCGCAATGCTTGCGACCATTCCATCGCGAGGTCTGAATCGGACCCGCATCTACCAATCGGACAATGCGATGAGTACGCGGACACTCGAAAGACTCGCGCTAGCCATCGCGAGTGCGGCAACCGTCCTATTAGCGGCCGCGAACCCCGCTTGGGCCAGCCCGAACCCCGACGACAACCCTTACACAGTCGTCCCCAACAACATTGCCGGCAGAAGCTGGAATGGACTGGGAGACTGGGAAGTTCGCTATCAACGCGTCGAAGGGGGCGACCCAGATGTGATCGCTGCCATCAACGATGGCATCGATGCGGCGGCAAGTGAGCACGAGAAATCGATCGAATGGCGACCGAGCACCACGCACCACTGGACATTCACCGCAACGGGCACGCTGTACATCCGCCCAAACACAGTATCTGAGCTATTTACCGGCGAATACAACACGGACCTACCAAACATGCCCTTCCACACCATCTCTAGCCGGGTGTATGACAGTCGAAACGGAACACCCATCACCTGGGATAACCTCTTCCAAGACAAGGGCGTCGGCCTGACTAGGCTGTCCGAACAGACGGCAGCCATTCTGCCGACGGCCTATCCGCCGCCCCAGCCAGACGCTTGGAAATCAGCCAGCGGCATGGCACCCGTCGCTGACAACTTCAAATACTGGATTCCAACCGACGCCGGTATTGAACTACATTTCCCCGACTACCAGTTCGGACGGGGATTGAAGGTCATTACCGTGCCGTGGGCCCGGGTGCACGACCTGATCGCGCCGCAGTTCTTCGCGATCGTCGCTTAGCGCGCAGTATCTAGCCTCAGGCGCTGCTCACAGCGACACGCCAAGGGGTAGACGCGCCATGAGACTTCCTGTCGGCGGTACGAAATCTATGACTTCACAATACCGTTCACCGTCCCTATATCTTGCGTACCGAGCATCTCGACAGCGTCCCAGCCGCCCCCAACTGGGTCAGCATCCCCACCAGCGACCACATCGAATGAACAGCAGAAACTACCGATCCAGTCACAGCAGCGACGGGACACAGCTTGCCGCCGGGCGCGAATACTGAATCTGCGGTCTATGGGAAATTTGTTGCCGCACTTAACTGTTAGCGGCAACCGCCGATGCTTGCTTCGTTCTTCTCACCGCTGGGCTACAGCAAACCGCATAACTTCGGCGATCGCCTTTGCAACGACGAACCCCCGCACCGTTCTGGCCCCGAATGCCGATCCTCAGAATTTTGTCATTTGTGACATTGAGTGATATCTGGAATAAGAACGCGCCACCCGTTTGAACGCGGACATCGATGCGGCGAACGCCGATGGCGTCAACTGAAGATATTCGGCACCGGGAGAACGGAATTCGCGGAACTGCACCACGCTCGTCAACTCATTCAGCCACCGTCAGCGGCGCCGACACATACCCTTGGTCGACGCCCCTAGCAGGGGCTGACGAACGCGCGTGGTCACTATTGCACAGAAGCAACCCCTGACGAGCGGTCCATTCGAGGCGCGGCAGATGCCAGGTCAAGAAGAGCGCGAGGAATCTCGCCAGGCTCTCTGACACACGTCGGTGATCGAAGTCGACCGGGCAATGGCCCTCGCCGGCGCGAACGTGTCCAGCCTGGACTCGAGGCAACTCATCCGGAGAGAATTGGCCGCTGCTGTTTACGGGGCGCCGTTCGGCGAATGGCGAGACACGCCGCTTTGCGAGGGGACTCCGCCGGATGGGTAGGCTGCCAGGGATGGCTACCAAGCGGCCGCATTTCGTCCCGCGGGTGTACCTGAACGCCTGGGCCAACGGCCAATCTCAGGTTGCCTACCGCCGTCGCGACATGCCGCAGGCGGTGGTGTCCAGCACCGTCAATGTGGCAGTGGCCGGGGGCATCTACGGCGCCGGCGAGATCAGCGAGGCGCGCGAAAAGTTCTTTAACGACCTCGAAGCCGACTGGCCGTCTCTGCGACACCAGCTCAAGATGGACCGCAACCTCACGGGCGACCGCCGCCAGCTGATGGCCGTCTATCTCGCCATCCAGCTGGCTCGAACGGTCCACCACCGCAATCAGGCGCAATTCATGATCGACCTCGCCGCCAAGACCACCGAGCGTCCAATACCTGCCGACGTGGTCCGCGAGCATCTACGCGAACTGGACGGCGGCGATGACCCCGACGAGAACGAGGTCCAGACGGTGCGCGACCTACTAGAGGGATCGCCCAGCGCCCCAACAGGCGATCAAGCGCACAGTATGGCGATGCAGGTGGCCACGGAGATGGTCGCGCCACGGTTGGAGTCCATGCGGTGGTGCGTTTACGACTTCGGCCGCCCGATTCTGATTACCAGCGACCGCCCGGTGCAGCTCTGGCGCCGCGTCGGGTCCGGCCCAGAAGTCGGAGGCGTCGGGGTCGAAAACGCGGACCAGATCAGGTTCGCGCTGTCGCCGAGCACGTTGTTGGTGATGTCCAGAGAACCGCTTAACCCGACTCAGCTTCCGAACCCACGGTCGATCAATGCTGATACCTTCCGCGACTGCCATCAGTTTGTCGTGGGAACGCCGCAGTCGAGGCATGCACTCAGTGCACTTGACCTGGCGCCTCAGTCACCTCGACTGCGGTTCCGCACGGGCCCCGGCTATGCGACAGGACCGGATGGCACCAACCAGTACGTCGGCGAGGCGCTACACACCTACGTGAGCTGAACACGCACTCAGCAGGTGAGTTCAGCGTCGTCGCGCCGCTGGATTTGGTAGATCCGCGATACATGGG
>NZ_JAEKMI010000062.1 GCF_020217485.1 Mycobacterium sp. WUMAC-067
ATCGACGAAGGCTTGCCCGGTGGGGCCGACGCCGGGTTCTTCGCCGGTGCCGCGGGCGAAGACCACTTGCACGTCGGGACATTGGGCCGCCGCGGTGGGGATGAGGGAACCGGAGACGGCCGAGGCGGCGATCCCCGATGCTGCGATGACTACTGCTGGACCAAGAGAACGAACAATGCGACGCGGGATCATGCCGTCCAACGTGCCCATGCGAGCCCCTCCCAAACTGTCAACTTGCCGACGATTTCGTGACGTTTTCCTGTATACCGGGGCGCAGCGGCGGGCGGTGGATGGCGGCTTCGTCGCCTCCATCGGACCGACGTAGCCATTGCGCGCTCGGGTTACCAAAAAACACTTTAGGCCGTCGTGTGATGTCGTTTATCGAGGGTAGCCGCACATCGCGAGACACGGCCAATCGAGGGGCCGGCGACATGGCAACGGGCGAAACGGGTTTCGGCGAGGTCGCCTTCGATCCCCTTTCCGTTCAACACCACTCGGCGACGGCGGGCGGCGGCGACTCCGACCTTGCTGAGCGGGCGCACAGGTGTCGGCATGGTCACATACCGGCAACGCTCAGGTGCGCTCGGCGTGGCGCCCTATTAGAGTGACGTATCTTAGGGAAAGCTTATGATTCGTTAAGTACGGAAACAGGTAGCACGGAGCAAGGCTGTGGACACAGACCGTTTCGACGCAATCATCGTAGGTGCAGGTTTTGGCGGCATCGGCGCCGCAATTCAGCTCAAACGCCTTGGCTTCGACGACTTCGTCATCCTCGACCGCGAGGACGACCTGGGCGGGACCTGGCATGTCAATCACTACCCGGGCATCGCCGTCGACATCCCCTCCACCACGTACTCGTACTGGTTCGAGCCCAAGCCGGACTGGTCACGGCTGTTTGCGCCCGGCGCCGAGGTCAAGCAGTACGCGGTGGACGTCGCCGACAAGTACGACGTGCGCCGCCACATGCGGTTCAACAGCACCGTCGAAGGTGCCGAGTGGGACGAAGACGCCGAGGTCTGGCGGGTGGCGCTGGCCGGCGGCGAAAGGCTGACCACCCGTTTCCTGATCACCGCGACCGGCTTCCTGTCCCAGCCGCGGCTGCCGGACATCCCCGGCATCACCAGCTTCGAGGGCAAGATCGTCCACACCACCGCGTGGGACCACGACTACGACTACACGGGCCGGCGCATCGCGGTCATCGGGACCGGCGCCTCGGCGGTTCAGCTCATTCCCGAGCTGGCCAAGCAGGCCGGCGACCTGACCGTCTACCAGCGCACCGCGACCCACATCATCCCCAAGCCCGACTTCGAGTTCCCGCCGGCGGTGCGACGCCTGTTCGCCCGGCTGCCGGCGGCGCAGCGCGCGCTGCGCTGGGTAACCGACATCATCTTGGAAATCATCATGGTCGTCGGGGCGCTCCACTATCGGGAGTCGCGGGGGCGCGGCAACATTTCGGCCGCCGACCTGGCCAAGATCAACCGATTCCGGTGGATCCGGGACAAGGAACTGCGGGCCAAGTTCACCCCGGACTACGACTGCGGCTGCAAGCGGCCCACGCTGTCCAACAGCTTTTATCCCGCGTTCGCCAAGCCGCACGTGCACCTGGAGACCAACTCGATCGAGCGGATCGAGCCGGACGGCATCGTCACCACCGATGGGCGCAAGACCGTCATCGACACCCTGGTCCTGGCGACCGGTTTCGACCTGTGGGAGGCCAACTTCCCGGCCATCGAGGTGATCGGCCGCAAGGGACGCAATCTCGGTAAGTGGTGGCGCGAGACCAGGTTCCAGGCCTACCAGGGCGTCTCCGTGCCGTACTTTCCGAACTATTTGGGCCTGGCGAGCCCGTTCGCCTTCTCCGGACTGTCCTTCTTCCACACCATCGAATACCAGATGCGGCACATGGACCGGCTGCTCGGCGAGGTCAAGCGCCGGGGGGCGACGACGTTCGAGGTGACCGAGGAAGCCAACGACCGGTTCATGGAGCGGATGACCAAACTGCTGGACAGTTCGGTGTTCTACAGCGGCGACTGCGCCACGTCGCGGTCGTACTATTTCAGCCCCAGCGGTGAGGCGTCGCTGCTGCGGCCCACGTCGACCCTCAATTCGGTGCGCGAAGCGCAGACCTTCCCGCTCAGCGACTACGTGATCGCCTAGCGGCGCGCGGATCCGGTCAACGGTTGCCCGTTGGCGGACTGCAGCAAGCAGATGACGGTGCTCGGGGTGGGGTTGGCGCCGGTGCGGTCCTGATTCGAGTCGATGAGATACGTGATCGAAAAGCGGCCGCTGTCAACGGATTGGCCGGTGTAGGGGGCGAGGCCGGCGTTGCAGTCCTTGTTGGCGACGGTGGCGATGGCGGCGTCGACGGCCATCGGGGCGCGCAGATACACCTCGGCCAAATGCGCTGTCGCACAATCGACCACGGTGACGTCGACGCGGCTCCCGTCGGCCGGCGGCAGGTCGGCCACACACTCGCCGGCCCGCAGGTCGATCCACTTCTCGGTGTGCGAACCCGGCGGCGACGGCGCGGCGGTGGCAGCGGCGGCGGAACCCAACATGGCCGCGACGGCGAGGGCGCCCACCGGGTGAAGGCGTGAAGCCCGCATCGCAGCCTCCCTTGCTCTTAGCGGTGCAGTTTAGGAGGTGTCGGTCAGCGCCGGGTCCGGTTTTGCCGAAGACATCGACAGGAAGCCGCGCACGCAGCGCGCGGCCAGCCACCAGTTCGCCGGCTTCTTCATGTCCAGCCCGCCCAGGAGCTGTTTGACCATGGTCAAGCTGTCGAAGTAAATGCGTTCGCAGACAAGCGTTTCCGTGTCGTCGAAGACGAAGTAGGCGGTCATGCGGACGCGGAAGCGGCTGCCCGTCGGCGGGACCTTGCCCAGGTAGCCGCGGTGCGTGCCCATCAGCCAGAATTCGACGATCACCGCGTCGGCGCTGTGCCGCAGGGCGATGATTTCGTGGTCTTGATCGGGAAACGCCGTCCGGGTGTCGGCGTAGTAGCGGCGCACCGCCGCGTCGCCGTCGTGCACGAGCATCTGGGGGATCAACTCGTAGCGGGGATGCGGGAACGTCGACAAGACGTCGTCCCAGTCTTGGCGGACCTCGTCGTGAAAATGGTCGAGCACGAGTTTCTGGCGGGCGGCCAGCACCTCGGACGGCGGAAACGCGGGGATGGTCACGTGGTCAGCGTAAGCCCGCGCTCTGCGTCTGCTCGCGAGAAGAGGTGACCCTAGTGGCCTAGCGCGGGGGAGTCCAGGCGACCGGCAGGGTCTTGATGCCGTGGATGAACTGCGACAGCAGCCGCGCGGGCTCGTCCGTCGCGACGATGTCGGGGATCTCGCGGCGCAGCTCGTCGAAGACCACCCGGATTTCGCGACGAGCCAGGTTGGCGCCCAGGCAGAAATGCGCGCCCCCGCCGCCGAAGCCGAAATGGGGATTGGGGGTGCGCGCGACGTCGAACACCCAGGGATTGCCGAACGTCGACTCGTCGCGATTGGCCGAGTTGTACCACAGCGTGGCCTTGTCGCCGGCCTTCATCTTGGTGCCGGACAGCTTGAAGTCCCGGGTCAGCGTGCGGCGCATGTAGATCACCGGCGACGCCCAGCGCACGATCTCCTCGACGGCGGTGGGCGCCAGGCGGTCGAAGTTGGACCACCACTTGTCCCGCTCGGCGGGATAGCGCGACAGCGCCAGCACGCCGTGGCTGATCGCATTGCGCGTCGTCTCGTTGCCGGCCACCACCAGCAGGATGAAGAACGACGCGATCTCCGCCGACGTGAGCCGTTCCCCGTCGACCTCGGCCTCCACCAGGCTGGTGGTCAGGTCGTCGTGGTGATTGGAGCGCCGGTCCTCGGCCAGCGCGCTGGCGTAGGCGCCGATGTCCATCGACACCTGAAGGAACTCCCCGAAATCCGTGGCCAGGTCCGGGTCGCCGAACCCGAGAATCACGTTGGTCCAGTGGAAGATTCGCTGATGGTCCTCCTCCGGGATGCCCATCATGTCGCAGATCACCTGCAGCGGCAGCGGACCCGCGAGCTCGCTGACCAACTCGGCCTCCCCGTCGGGATGGTTGGCGATCAGCGAGGCGACCAACCGGCGGGCCCGCTCGCGGACCGACGCCTCGATGCGCGCCACCACTTTCGGGGTGAACGCGCGACTGACGATCGAGCGCAGCCGCTGATGCCGCGGATCGTCGAGCACGATCATCGAGCCGAAGTACTCGCTGATCTCCGGGGTGTTGTCGTTGATCGTGATGTTAGGGCTGGAGCTGAAGATGTCCGGATGACGGCTCGCGAAGTACACGTCGTCGTGCTTGGTCAGCGCCCAATGCCCGTCGCCCGGTTCGAACCCCTCGTACTCGACCGCCGACCAGAATGAGATCGGCGCCTCGCGGCGCAGCGTGGCGAAGGTGCCGTCGCGGTAGTCGTCGTCCAGCGCCCAAAAGTCCAGCGACTCGAGGTGGATGTCGGCCAGCGGAATGTCGGGCGGTGGCGCCCCGTTCGCCCGCGCCGCCAGGCCTTTCCTGGGGCCCGTCTTGAGGCTCACCTAGACCTCCTCGTGTCGTGCGGGGGACTGCCCGGTCAGTGGGTGCACACCGTTCTGGCGGGCGCGCCGACGGTCGCCGTCGCCGCGCTGACCACGTTGCCGTCGACCAAGATCTTGCAGGAGATGGGGCCCGGCCCCTGCGCGCTGATGGTGAACACCTCCCCGCCGAACCCGGTGAACTCCGTCGACCAGGGCAGCGGCGCATTCACCTGATGCAGCTGCCCGGTGTCGGTTTGGTAGTAGATGAATTCGGCGACCGCGGGCCCGTTGACCTCGTAGCGGATCTGCGGCATCTGGGGCAGGGCGTGGGCCACGCCGCCGGCATTCGCGAACCCGAAACCGACGGCCAACACGATCGCAGGTCCGGTCAGGTGCTTCGTCATGAATTGCATCGTGTCACCACGGGCGACGGTAGGGAAGCTTAATGTGAAGTTCCAAGCGGGGGCTGGTGAGCTGGAAAGGTGGCGGTAAGGCATGGCGGGACACGGCGCAAAGCGTGTGGTGGTGTTCGGCACTGGTTTCGTCGGCAAGATGGTGATCCCCGAGATCGTCAAACATCCGCTGTTCGAATTGGTGGGCGTCGGCGTCAGCAACCCGAACAAGGTCGGCCGCGACGTCGGCGAGATCTGCGGAATGGGCGAGAAGGTGGGCATTCTCGCGACCGACGACATCGACGCGCTGATCGCGCTGAAGCCCGACGCGCTGGTGCATTACGGCCCGACGGCCATGCACGCCAAAGAGAACATCCTGCTGATCACCCGGTTCCTGCGCGCCGGCATCGACGTGTGCTCGACTGCGATGACCCCGTGGGTGTGGCCGACGATGCACCTGAACCCGCCGAACTGGATCGAGCCGATCACCGAGGCCTGCGAACTGGGCGAGTCGTCCTGCTTCACCACCGGCATCGACCCCGGATTCGCCAACGACCTCTTCCCGATGACGCTGATGGGCCTGTGCTCCGACATCCGGCGCGTGCGCGCGTCGGAACTGCTCGACTACACCAACTACGAGGGCGACTACGAATTCGAGATGGGCATCGGTCGCGAGCCCGAATTCAAACCCATGCTGCAGGACCGCGACATGCTGATCTTCGCGTGGGGCGCCACCGTCCCGATGATCGCCCACGCCGCCGGCATCATGCTCGACGAGATCACCACCACCTGGGACAAGTGGGTGACACCGACGGAGCGCAACTCCGCCCGGGGCGTCATCAAACCCGGCCACGTCGCCGCCGTCCGGTTCACCATCAACGGCGTGTATCAGGGCGAGACCCGCATCCAGCTCGAACACGTCAACCGCATCGGCCTCGACGCCGCCCCGGACTGGCCGACGGGCCACGACAACGACGTCTACCGCGTGGACATCGAGGGGACCCCGAGCATCTTCCAGGAGACCGCGTTCCGGTTCACCGACGGCTCCGGGCGGGACGCGGCCGCGGCCGGCTGCCTGGCGACTGGGCTGCGGGCCCTCAACGCGGTGCCGGCGGTCAACGACCTGCGGCCCGGCTGGGTCACCCCGCTCGACCTGCCGCTCATCGCCGGCGCCGGCAACATTCGCTGACCGGCGCACAGCGGCCACATAGCTGCCGCCGACACCGGATACAGGTTTTGGCGGCACAATGAGCGTTTAGGCAATGGGCGCTGGCCGGGCGCGAATTGGTGCTGCGAACAACGGGGATCGAACTATGGCCAATGGAGCCGGGACCGCACTGGGCCTATCGATCGGAGCCACCAACCTGGCGGCCGCCACCGCCGACAACGCCATCACGCGCAAACCCGTCCTGACGCTGTATCCGGACCGCCCCGCCGAGATCGGCATCCCCGCCGAAAACCCCGGACTGCAAGGGCCGGGCGTGGTGGTCACCGGCTTCGTGAACCGCATCGGCGACCCGCGCGGCATCGTGGCCCCCGACGGCTCGGTGCACCGCAGCGAGGTGTTACTCGCCGACGGGCTACGGGCGCTGGCCTACGCCGCGACGGGCGGACGCCCGCTGCCCGACGACGTCGCGGTCACCTACCCGGCCCACTGGGGGTCGCCCGCGGTGGAGGCCCTGGGCGCCGCGCTGAGCGAGATCCCCGAATGGTCGGGCCGCGCGCGCCCGATCCTGTTGATTCCCGACGCCGCCGCGACGCTGCTCGCGGTGCGGGCCCACCCGGGCATTCCCGCGCGCGGGACCGTGGCGGTGTGCGATTTCGGCGGCAGCGGCACCAACATCACGTTGATGGACGCCGACGGCGACTACCGGGCGCTGGCGCCGACCGTGCGGCACCACGATTTCTCCGGCGACCTGATCGACCAGGCGCTGCTGGGCGTCGTCGTGGCCAACATGCCGACCACCGGCGCATTCCCCACGGGCACTGCGGCGATCGGCTCGCTGAGCCGGCTGAGGAGCGGCTGTCGGGTCGCCAAGGAACAGCTGTCCTCGAGCACCGCGACGACGCTGACCAACGGGCTGACCGGGGCGCGCGGCGAAATCCGGCTCGCCCGACACGAACTCGACGACGCGATCCGCCCGGCGCTCACCGGCTTCCTCGCGCGGTTGGATGAAACGTTGGCGCGCAACGGAATCCGCCACCTCGTCGCGGTGGTTGCGACGGGCGGCGGGGCGAACCTGCCGGCCGTCACCACCACGCTGGCGCAGCATTTTCGCGTCCCGGTCGCCACCACGCCGCGGCCCCAACTCGCCGCGGCGGTCGGCGCCGCCTTACGGGTGGCGCGCGGCGCCGATGACGCGACGTCTGCGGCACCCGCCGCCCCCGCCACCGCGACGGCCCGGGCGGCAAGACCGGATCGCACCGCGACCGCCCAGGTGCCGCCCGCGAATCCCGCGCCGATGCCGATCCGGGCCTGGTCGGCCACGGCTCACCAGTCGCGCGTCATACCGGACGGCGTCGCGCCCGACGCGGACGCGGCGACCATTCGCATCGCCGCCCCGGCCGCGCGGCGCAAGGGGCTGTTCGCGCGGTGGCGCCTGCTGCCGGCGGCCGCGCTCCTGATCACCGCCGCGGCGGTGCTGCTGGTGGGCACCGCGCTGGCCGTCGGGCTGAACTCGCAGGACAAATCGGCGACGACGCCCGCGCCCGCGCTGACCACGACGCCGGCCGCGCCGGCGCCGCAAAGCGCGACCGCCGAACCCGGGCCCGTGGACGTTCCGGTGCCGTCGACATCCGATACCAACCCGCCGGCCGAGACCGAGACGCCGATGACCACGACGCCGCGGGCAACTCCTCAGGCGGCCCCGCCCGCACCTCCGATGGCGCCGCGCCGCGCGGCGCTCCCGCCGATTCCACCGATCCCCGGGCTCAACGAGCCCATCCCCGGGCTCGACCGGGTCAACCAGATCATTCAGGAGATCCAGGGCGGCCTGGGCATCAACGCGCTGCCTGCCCACTGACCCGCGTTCGGGAATTACCTTTCGGTGATACCTTTTTCGCCCTTGTTCTCCGCGGTCGCGGCTTCCCTCAGCTTCTCGTTAAGGGCCTTGTCCTTGTCGATCTGTTCCTGCAGGTCCTTTTCCTCGCGACCCTCGTCGGCATTCGCCTGGGCGTCCGTGCCCTCGGCGACTTCGTGCTTGGGATTGCCGTCCTCGTCCAGCCACTCGTTGACCGCGGTGCCGGACACGCTTCCCCCGGTGCCGGGCAGCACGATGGTGGGCTTGTCCTCGTAGGCCTCCATCATTTTGGCGGCCTCTTTTTTGTCGTCCTCGTCCGGCTCCGGCTTTTCGGTCAGTCGTTGCTCGTCGTCCTGACCGGACGATTTATCGTCCTGCACGCTCATGCAGCTACCCCCTTGCATCGCAGATTCGACGATTGCTGGGGATTACCCGTTGCGCGGCCGTGCCGAAACTCTCCTCAGCGCGACCCGTCGCCCTTGACCAGCACAACCAGGGCCTGCGGGATCCGCATTGGCTCGGGTGCGCTTGACAGGCGCTCGGCGACCGCGTCCTGCAGCTGCTCGACGAATTGCCCGGCCCGCGGGTCGTGGATGCCGCCGTCGAGCGCGCGAACCAGGGCGGGGAACAGCGCGGACCGCGCGAACGCCGCCCACTGGGCACCGAAGGCGTGCGCGTCGTGGTCGGTCTGGAAGCGGGCCCAGAACCGATCCTCGGCGTTGAAGATCTCGAGGTGCTCGATCATCAGGCCTTCGAACCGCCCCTTGGGGGCGAACGGGGCGCGAAAGTCCTTCTCGTTGCGGGCGAAGGTGGGAATGATCATGTGCCGCAGCTCATCTGGGTTCAGCAGGCCGTCGCGTGCCTGTTCGTCCAGCGCCCCGACGATCGCGTCGAGCAGCGGCGCGAAGCCCGCCGTCTCGTCCTCGTCGGCGGCCAGCGTCAGCGCGACCACCCGGCCCGCCGGCGCCAGTTCCCGTCCGCGAAACGCCACGAAGTTATGCCAGTCCAGCGCGGCCTGGTCGGAATAGGCGGACCGCGCCGCGTCGTCGGTGCTGCGCGAGACGTGCACGTGATCGGGCACCTCGCAGGGTGTTCGGCTCAGCCACTGCGTCGCCCAGGACGTCCAGCCCAGGTTGACGGTCTTGGACGGCACGATCTGGTTGTAGAAGGACCGGCCGATCGCCGAGGTGAACGTGGCCCCGTCGAGGTGCAGGTAGCTTTCCGGGTCGTCGGCCACCGTGCCGAACAACGCGGTGAAGTCGTTGTGCGGTGCGTCGGTGTGCGCCACCAGGATTGCGTGGTCGTGACTGGTGCGTCGGCGCAGCACCGCGATGGCCGACGACAGCGGTCGCAGCGAATTGTGGCCGTTGGCGGCGCCATAGTCGGCGAGGACGATGGGCTGCGGCGAGCGGGGCAGCGCAACGTGTTCCGCGGCCCGCTCGAACACCGCGATTGCCTTCGCCAGGCCGGCCGCCCGCAGCCGCGACGCCTCGGTGAAGGTCGGCTCGGGGCGGACCACAATGCTCGATTCGGGCATCGGCGGTTCGGGCTGCATAGGGCAACGATAATGGTTGGGCCGGTGGTCAGTTCGGCGTGGAGATCAGTGGCCGCGCGCCACCCACTCCTCGTAGTGCACGATCTCGTCGCCGATGGTGGTGCTGTCGCCGTGGCCGGTGTGCACCACGGTGTCGCCGGACAGGGTACCGAGCCGCCCGGAGATCGACTGCAGAATCGTCGGGAAATCCGAAAAGGAGCGGCCGGTCGCGCCCGGCCCGCCGGAGAACAGGGTGTCCCCGCTGAACACCACACCGAGCTCCGGCGCGTACCAGCACACCGAGCCGGGGGAGTGCCCGGGCGTGTGCAGCGCCAGCAGCTCGGTGCCGGCGACATCGATCGTGTCGCCGTCGGCGATCGTGCGGAAGTCCTTGTCCGGGTGGGTCATTCGCCACAACACGTCGTCGCCGGGGTGCAGCAGCACCGGCGCGTCCAGGGCCGCGCCGAGTTCGGGCGCCACCGTGACGTGGTCGTTGTGACCGTGGGTGCACACGACCGCGACCACGTTGCGTTTGCCGACGGCGGCCAGGATGGGCTCGGCGGCGTGCGCGGCGTCGAACACCACGACGTCGGAATCGTCGCCGACGATCCAGATGTTGTTGTCGACTTCCCAACTGCCGCCGTCGAGTTCGAACGTTCCGTGGGTGACCAGGCGCTCGACGGCGTTGTCCGCGGCCGCCATCAGAGCACCACCACCGAGCGCAGCACCTCGCCGCCGTGCATCCGGTGGAACGCCTCCTCGATGTCGCCGAGCCCGATGCGTTCGGAGACGAACTGCTCGAGCGGCAGCCGGCCCTGCAGGTACAAATCGATCAGCGTGGGGAAGTCGCGTTCGGGAAGGCAGTCGCCGTACCACGACGACTTCAGCGAGCCGCCGTGGCTGAAGAAGTCCACCAGCGGCATCTCCAGCGTCATGTCGGGAGTCGGAACACCAACCAGCACAACGGTTCCGGCGAGGTCGCGGGCGTAGAAGGCCTGCTTGTACGTTTCGGGCCGGCCCACCGCGTCGATCACCACGTTGGCGCCGAACCCGTCGGTGAGGTCCTGGATGGTCTTGACCACATCGAGTTCGCGGGCGTTGACCGTGTGCGTGGCGCCGAACTTGCGGGCCCAGTCCAGCTTGGTGTTGTCGGTGTCGACGGCGATGATGCGCCGCGCGCCCACCAGCGCCGCGCCGGCGATCGCGGCATCGCCGACGCCGCCGCAGCCGATCACCGCGACGGTGTCGTCGCGGTTGACCGCGCCGGTGTTGATCGCCGCGCCCAGCCCGGCCATCACGCCGCAACCCAGCAGCCCGGCGACCGCGGGGTCGGCCTCCGGATTGACCTTGGTGCACTGGCCGGCCGCCACCAGCGTCTTATCGGCGAACGCCCCGATGCCCAGGGCGGGTGTGAGCTCGGTGCCGTCGGTCAGCGTCATTTTCTGGGTGGCGTTGAAGGTGTCGAAGCACAGGTGCGGCCTGCCGCGCTTGCAGGCCCGGCACTGGCCGCACACCGCGCGCCAGTTCAGGATCACGAAGTCGCCCGGCGCCACATCGGTCACCCCCGGGCCGACGGCCTCGACCGTGCCGGCGGCCTCGTGGCCGAGCAGGAACGGGTACTCGTCGTTGATGCCGCCCTCGCGGTAGGTCAGATCGGTGTGGCACACCCCGCACGCGATGACGTCGACCAGAGCCTCGCCCGGGCCGGGGTCCGGGACGACGATGTCCACCAGTTCGACGGGTTCGCCCTTCTTGCGTGAAATCACGCCGCGCACTGTCTGACTCATGGCCCCCAACCTACTGTTTGCCGCCATACATCTCGCGGCGGGCTGTCCGCCCATCGGGCCGGTGTAGCGTCGCAGGGCGTGACGGCTTGGGAGACCACCGAAGAATTCACCGAACGAATCGCCGCGACCCTCGACGGCGCCAGCCTCACGATCTTGCTGAGCATCGGGCACCAGACCGGCCTGCTGGACACCATGGCCGGACTCGCGCCGTCGACCAGCGCGCAGATCGCCGAGGCGGCCGGGCTCAACGAGCGCTACGTGCGCGAGTGGCTGGGCGGCATGACCACCGGCCACGTCGTCGAGTACGACCCCGACACCGCCACCTACTCGCTGCCCGCCCACCGCGCCGGCGTGCTGACCCGCGCCGCCGGGCCCCAAAACCTCGCCGTGGTGGCCCAATTCCTGCCGCTGCTCGGCGAGGTCGAGCAGAAAATCATCGGCTGCTTCCGGGCCGGCGGCGGCCTGCCCTACAGCGAGTTCCCGCGCTTCCATCAGCTGATGGCCGAGGAGAGCGGCGCGATGTACGACGCCTCGCTCGTCGACGTCGTGCTGCCGTTGGTGGACGGCCTCGTCGAGCGGCTGCGCGCCGGCGCCGACGTGGCGGACTTCGGCTGCGGCAGCGGCCACGCCATCAACGTGGTGGCGCAGGCGTTTCCGGCCAGCCGCTTCACCGGCATCGACTTCTCCGAGCAGGCCATCGCCACCGGAATCCGCGAGGCCGCCGACCGCGGCCTGACGAACGCCACGTTCGAAAGCCACGATCTGCCCGAGTTGGACAAGGTCGAGGCCTACGACGTCATCACCGTGTTCGACGCCATCCACGATCAGGCTCGACCGGCGCGGGTGTTGGAGAACATCTACCGGGCGCTGCGGCCCGGTGGCGTCCTGCTGATGGCCGACATCAAGGCGTCGAGCCGGCTGGAGGAAAACGTCGGCGTGCCGATGAGCACCTACCTGTACACGACGTCGCTGATGCACTGCATGACGGTGTCGCTGGCATTGGACGGCGCCGGGCTGGGCACCGCCTGGGGAACGCAGCTGGCTGTCGCGATGCTCGGCGATGCCGGATTCGACGACGTGCGGGTCGCCGAGATCGAAGCGGACCCGATCAACAACTACTACATCGCACGGAAGTGATGGCGGCCCTCGACGCTCTGGCCGACTGGCCGGTCGGGGCCGCGGCCGCCGCCGTCGTCGGACCGAGCGGCGTGCTGGCCGGCCACGGCGATGCCGAGCGGGTGTTCGAGCTGGCCTCGGTGACCAAGCCGCTGGCGGCCCGGGCCGTGCACGTCGCCATCGAGGAGGGCGCCGTCGACCTGGACATGGCCGCCGGCCCGCCCGGTTCCACCATCCGCCACCTGCTGGCGCACACCTCGGGCTTGTCGATGCACTCCGAGACGGTGCTGGCCGCGCCCGGCGCCCGCCGCATCTACTCCAACGAGGGCTTCACCGTGCTGGGCCAGACCGTGGAACGCGAGACCGGCATCGACTTCGCCCGCTACCTGGCCGAGGCGGTCTGCGAGCCGCTGGGCATGGCGGCGACCCGGCTCGACGGGGGCGCGGTGGCCGCCGGGTTCGGCGCGACCTCGACCGTGGCGGACCTGGCGGCGTTCGCCGCGGACTTGCTGCGCCCGGTGACGGTCTCGGCAGGCCTGCACGCCGAGGCCACGACCGTGCAGTTTCCCGGTCTGGACGGCGTTCTGCCCGGATACGGGGTGCAGCGGCCCAACGACTGGGGGCTCGGTTTTGAGCTGCGCGACGCGAAATCGCCGCACTGGACCGGCGCGCGGAACTCGGCGCGAACATACGGCCATTTCGGCCAGGCAGGTGGGTTTATCTGGGCAGATCCGGAGATCGACCTCGCGCTGGTGGTGCTTACCGACCGGGAATTCGGGGAGTGGGCGCTGCGGCCGTGGCCGGAGATTTCCGATGCCGTGATAGCCGAGTACAGCTAATTCGGACTGCACACTAGCGCAACACGGGTATCACGAGGCACAATAGACACGCACGACACAGAAAAAATCGAAGATTTCAGCAAGCTGCCCTGCTTGTCGGGTCCACAGGCCGTTGGGGAAGACGTCCCTCGTGGAACCGAAGGAGCAGGAAATGCGAGCGTCGAATCAATTCGCCGACGTGACGACCGGCGTGGTGTACGTGCACGCTTCGCCCGCGGCGGTGTGCCCGCATGTCGAGTGGGCGTTGTCGTCGACCCTGGGGGCCAAGGCGAACCTGAACTGGACGCCCCAGCCTGCGATGCCCGGTCAGCTGCGCGCCGTCACCAACTGGGTCGGTCCCGTCGGCACCGGCGCGAAGTTGGCCAACGCGTTGCGTTCCTGGTCCGTGCTGCGGTTCGAGGTCACCGAGGACCCCAGCCCCGGAGTCGACGGCCATCGGTTCAGCCACACCCCGCAACTCGGCCTGTGGAGCGGGGCGATGAGCGCCAACGGCGACATCATGGTCGGGGAGATGCGGCTGCGCGCGATGATGGCCCAGGGCGCCGACACCCTGGCCGCCGAACTGGATTCCGTGCTGGGCACGGCCTGGGACGAGGCGCTGGAGGCGTATCGCGACGGCGGCGACGGCGGCGAGGTGAGCTGGCTGAGCCGGGGGGTCGGTTAGTCGGTTGGCGGCGCGCCTGAGCGCTTCTCTGCAAGCACTCGGCGACTCTCCAGACAGCTAGCGCTTCTGGTTCCCGGAGAACGCGACCTATCGCTTGGCCGGCCGCAGGATCTGCAGCGCGCCCGGTACCACCGAGATCTCGGCCGGCAACGGGCACGCGAAGTCTCCGTCGGCGTAGACGTTGATGCCGGGGCACTCGACGTGGATCGATCGGGCCCGCGCGGTGCTCACCTCGTCGAGGTCGACGTGCGTGCCCTTCATCACGGTGGGGAACAGGCGGACCAGCTTGGTGCGGGATGCCGAGTGCACCATGGTGATGTCGAGCAGGCCGTCGGTGTAATCGGCGGCCGGACAGATCCGCATCCCGCCGCCGTAGCTGCGGGTGTTGCCGAACGCGGCCAGCGTGATGTCGGCGTTGATCTCTCGCGTGCCGTCGAGCTCCATGCGAAAGGGTAAGAGCCGCAACTGGGATAGCTCGGCGAGCATTGCGGCGTAATAGCGCAGCCGTCCGTGCGGCCAGCGCATCCGGTTGGCGCGATCGGTGACCAGCGAATCGAAGCCGGTGGCCGCCACGGTGCCGAACCATTTGCTTACCCCGTCGCTATCCGTAATCCGGCCCAGGTCAATGGTTTCGGACCAGCCGTCGACGATGACGTCCGCGGCCGCCTCGGCGTCCTGGGTGGGGATCCCGAATGCGCGGGCATGGTCGTTACCGGTCCCGGCGGGGACGATTCCGGCGGGAATGTCGGTGCCCGCCAACACCTGCAGCGCATTGGAGAACACGCCGTCGCCGCCGGTCACCATGACCGCGTCGGCGCCCTTCTCCAGCGCCGCGGCGACCAGGTGCCGCGCGTCTTCGGCGTCGTCGCCGACGATTTCGACGACCTCCACGCCCCGCTTGTGCAGGCGGGCGATCGCGAGCTGGGCGGCACGCACGGCGGCGCCGTGCCCCGAGACCGGGTTGGTCAGCGCGATCACCTTGCCGATCTCGCGCCGGCGCAGCGGTGTCACGGAATCAGCTTGCCGGGATTGAGGATTCCGGCCGGATCCAAAGTCGCCTTGACCGCGCGTAACACCTGCACTCCCAACTCGCCGATCTCGTCGCGCATCCACGGCCGGTGGTCGGCGCCGACCGCATGGTGGTGGGTGATCGTCCCGCCGGTGGCCATGATCGCATCCGAGGCGGCCTTTTTGGCGGTCTTCCACTGCTCGATCGGATTGCCGCGCTGCCCCGCGACGACGGTGAAGTACAACGATGCGCCGGTGGCGTAGACGTGCGAAATGTGGCACATCACCAGCGCCGGGGTGCCGGTCTCGGCGAGCGAGTCGGTAAGTGCCTGGGTGACAGCGGCTTTCAGCGCGGTGACGTTCGACCAGTCGGTGGCGGTCTCCAGCGTCTCGCACAGGGCACCGGCCGCGAGCAGCGAGTCGCGCAGGTAGGGAGCGCCGAACCGGCCGCGCTCCCACGCCCGCGCGGGTCGCTCGCCCAGCGAGGTTCCGCCACGAGCCGCGAGCAGCGCGCCGGTTTCGGCGTGCCGGCTTTCGACGTGCTCCTCGGTGCCCTCGAACATGGTGATGGCCAGGCATCCGCCGGTGATCTGGGACTCGCCGATCGCCTCGGTGGTGGCCAGGTTGACCCCCGTCTCGGCCTCATCGGACAGGCGAACGACGGTGGGGCCGGTGGCATTCTGGGTGATGGCCCGCAGGGCCGCGGCGCCGGTCTCGAAGTCGGGGAACGACCAGGCCTCGTAGCGCACGGCCGCCGGGGCGCGGTGGACCCGCAGCCGCACCCGGGTGATGACGCCCAGGGTTCCTTCCGAGCCGATCAGCAGCTGGCGCAGGTCGGGGCCCGCGGCCGATTCCGGTGCGCGACCCAGATCCAGGGTGCCCACCGGGGTGATCACGCGCAGCCCGCGCACCATGTCGTTGAACCGGCCGTAGCCCGCCGAGTCCTGCCCGGAGGAGCGGGTCGCGGCGAAGCCGCCGATGGTGGCGTACTCGAAGCTCTGCGGGAAATGGCCGAGCGAAAACCCTTGCGCGCCAAGGAGTCGTTCGGCGTCGGGCCCGGTGATGCCCGCTTCGAAGACGGCCTGGCCGGACACCTCGTCGAGCGAGATCAGTCGATCGAGACGACGCAGGTCGAGCGAGACGACGGCGCCGAACTCGCCGCGATGCGGATTCAGGCCGCCGACCACGCTGGTGCCCCCGCCGAAGGGGACGACGGCGATGCGGCGCTCGCTGCAGTGCCGCAGGATCGCGGCGACGTCGTCCTCGTCGGCGGGTAGTAGCACGGCATCGGGCGCGTCCTGCGGGCCGGGTTGAGTGCGGTTGAGCAGGTCGACGGTGGACTTGCCGCCGGCATGCAGCAGCCGATCGGAGTCCGCGGTGCGGCAGTAGTCGGCGCCGACGATGGCGGCCAGCGCCTCGCGGTCCGTCGGCGACAACGCCGACGGGCGCAGTTCCACCTGGTCGGGCTGCAGTTCGGCCGCGGGGGACCCCTCGACCCCCACAGCCTGCTGCAGCAACGACCGGATCCCTTCCGAGAGGGGCTTGGCCGCGGCGGGATCTCCCCACGCGTTCCATTTCATGGGCGGTAAGAGCCCCTCGGGATGCGTCATGCGTTACAGTATTACATATGTTGTCAATCCGTAACGAGCTGGATGTCGGTGAGCGGATCCTCGCGGCGGCCGCCAGCTGTGTGGTCGACTTCGGCGTGGACCGGGTGACCCTCGCCGAGATAGCCCGACGCGCGGGTGTCAGCAGGCCGACGGTGTACCGGCGCTGGCCGGACACGCACTCGGTGGTCGCGGCGCTGTTGACCCGGCACGTCACCGACGCGATGAGCGACGCGCCCCTGCTCGGCGATGACCGGGAATCGCTTGTGCGACAAATCGTTACGGTGGCCGACCTGCTGCGCCGCGACCAGCTGGTGACGTCGGTCCTGCACTCGGAGCTCGCGACCACCTACATCACCGAGCGGCTCGGGACCAGCCAGCGCATGTTGATCGAGGCCCTGGCCGCCCGCCTCCGAGTCGCGCAGCGCCACGGCAGCGTCCGGGGCGGCGACCCGGTCCAGATGGCCACCATGGTGTTGCTGATCGCGCAGTCGACCATCCAGTCGGCGCGCATCGTCGAACCGATGCTCGACGCCGACGCCCTGACCGCCGAACTTGCCCACTCGCTGAACGGATACCTGTCGTGATCCCCGACCCGGCCGCCCTGAACGCCGCGCGGCGCACCGCCGACCTGACCGCGCTCGCCGAGGGCGAGCCGTTGGACGTCGTGGTGATCGGCGGCGGTATCACCGGCGCGGGGATCGCGTTGGACGCCGCGGCGCGCGGGCTGCGGGTGGCGCTGGTGGAAAAGCACGATCTGGCGTTCGGCACCAGCCGCTGGAGCTCCAAACTCGTCCACGGCGGGCTGCGCTACCTGGCGACCGGCAACGTCGGCATCGCCCGCCGCAGCGCCATCGAGCGCGGAATCCTGATGACCCGCAACGCCCCCCACCTCGTCCGGGCGATGCCGCAGCTGGTGCCGCTGCTGCCGTCGATGGGCCCGGGCACGCGGGCGCTGGTGCGGGGTGGGTTCCTGGCCGGTGACTGTTTGCGGGCGCTGGCGGGCACGCCGGCCTCGACGCTGCCCCGGTCGCGGCGGGTGTCGGCACGGCGCGTCGTGGAGATGGCGCCGACCGTGCGACGCGACGGCCTCGACGGCGGATTCCTGGCCTACGACGGACAATTGATCGACGACGCCCGACTGGTCACCGCGGTCGCGCGCACCGCGGCGCAGCACGGCGCCCGGATTCTCACCTACGTCTCGGCTTCCCAGGCCACCGGCACCTCGGTGCGGTTGACCGATGCGCGCACGGGCGAGTCCTTCGACGTCACGGCTCGTGCCGTCGTCAACGCGGCCGGGGTGTGGGCGGGGGGGATCGACGCGTCGCTGAAGTTGCGGCCCAGCCGCGGCACGCACCTCGTGTTCGACGCCGCCGCGTTCGGCAATCCGACTGCGGCGCTGACGATTCCGATTCCCGGCGAGCTAAACCGCTTCGTGTTCGCCATGCCCGAACAGCTGGGCCGGGTCTACCTGGGCCTGACCGACGAGGCGGCGCCCGGACCGATTCCTGACGTGCCCCAACCGTCGGTCGACGAGATCACGTTCCTGCTCGACACCGTGAACACCGCGTTGGGGACCCGGCTCACCGCCACCGACGTGATCGGCGCCTACGCCGGTCTGCGCCCGCTGATCGACACCGGCGAGGGGCGCACCGCCGACGTCTCCCGCGAACACGCCGTCGTCGAATCGGCGTCCGGGGTGATCAGCGTGATCGGCGGCAAGCTGACCGAATACCGTTACATGGCACAGGATGTGCTGGATCGCGCCGTCCGGGTGCGGCGACTGCGCGCCGCGAAATGCCAGACCCGCAACCTGCCGCTGATCGGGGCGCCGGCCAACCCAGGGATCACGGCGGCGCCGGACGTTGGGCTGCCCGAGTCGCTGGTGTCGCGCTACGGCGCCGAGGCGGCCAAGGTCGTCGCGACCGCCACCTGTGAGCGGCCCACCGAGCCGGCCGCCGACGGCATCGACGTGAGCCGTGCGGAATTCGAGTACGCGATCACCCACGAGGGTGCGCTGGAAGTCGGCGACATCCTCGACCGGCGGACGAGGATCGGCCTGGTGCCGCGCGACCGGGAAAGGGCCGTCGCGGTGGCCGAGGAGTTTCTGGCGCGGTTCGGCTAGGGCGCCCTTCTCATGTCTTCGTACCACTCGCCGGATCCGCTTGTTGCACACGGCGATTGCGGCCGCGCCCGACCAGGCCGCCGTCGGCGGTGAACAGGGCGGCGCCGATGGGGATGCCGCCCTCGGCCAGCCGCGGCCGCGCTTCCTCGAACGCGACGTCCAGCATTGCCGGTGCTGAGAGGCTCACGCGTTCATCCTCCACTACGCTGCAGCGCAGGGATAGGCGATCTCGATACATGGGATCCGTCGCATCGGAAGGGGCCGAGATGGCGTCGCGGGTTCCTGTGCTCATCGTCGGCGCCGGCGCGGCCGGGCTCGCCACCTCCGCTCTGCTCGCCAAGTACGGGGTTCGGTCGATGCTGATCGAGAAGCGACGCGAAGTCTTCATCTATCCGAAAGCCCGTAACCTGAGCTTTCGCAGCCTGGAGATCTTGCGCGGACTGGGGTTGAGTGACCAGGCGCACGCGGTTGCCGACGGTGTTTCCGCCATGGTGGTCAAGCCGACGCTGAACAGTGTGGACCAAGCGCCCGCCATGGACGTCGACGCCATCTTCGCGCCTTTCGCGGGACTCAGCCCGGAACCGCCCGCGCAGTATTGCCCGCAGAGCAAGCTGGAGCCGATGCTGCTCGCCGATACCCGCCGGCGAGGAAGCGAGGTCCGCTACGGAACGGAGCTGGTGTCGCTGGAACAGGACGAAGCCGGTGTGACAGTGCTTGTGCGGGAGCGTGATTCGCGAAATACCGAGACGGTGCGGGCCGGGTACCTCGTCGCCGCCGACGGCGTGCACAGCCCCATCCGCGACTCGCTCGGTGTGACCACGTCGGGGTACGGCGCGCTACCGATCTTTGTCCTTTTCGTCTACTTCAAGGCGTCCTGGAGACGGTTCGTTCCGGGTCTGGGCGATGGGGACGGCGTGCAGGTCAAGAACCCCGACGTGGACGGGATCTTTCTGGTGGCCGAGGGCGACCTCGGCATGTTCATCACCACCTACCTGCCGAGAGAAGGGGAGACCGCAGAGCAATTCACCCCCGAGCGGTGCGTCGAGCTGCTCACCAAGGCCGTCGGCGAGCCGATCGACATCGACGTCATCGAGATTGCGCCGTGGCAACCGTACGAGCGAGTCGCTGACCAATTTGCCCGCGGGCGAGTATTTTTCGTTGGCGACGCCGCCCACACCATGCCACCTTTCAAGGCCGGGGGCGCCAACACCGCCATCCAGAGCGCGGACAACTTGGCCTGGAAGCTCGCCGCGGTGGTGAACGGCTTGGCCGATCCCGCCTTGCTGAGCACCTATCACGCCGAGCGGCACCCGGTCGGACGCTTCAACGCGCGCCAGTCGCTCACCGGCCCGTCGTTGGCGCTGCTCAGGCTGGATGACGACCGGCCCCAATTGCCGCCGGACGAGGAGGCGCCGATATTCGCGTTGTTGGCGGGCTATCAATACCGCTCGGCCGCAGTCATTTCCGGTGCGCCGGTGCCTGCGGACCCGGACGCCGTGTCCCTGGTGGAGGAGCTGCGGGGGCAACCGGGCACAAGGGTTCCGCACGTGTGGGTGCGCGACGGGGTGTCGACGCTCGATCTGCTGGGCCCCGGGTTCACCGTGCTGACCACCAACGAGCGATGGTGTGCCGCCGCCGCTTCGGCGTCGGTGGCCGCGCATCGCCTCGATAGCGACGAGTGGGCGACCATAACCGGACTCGGGCCTTCGGGTGCGCTGTTGGTGCGCCCGGACGAATTTGTCGCGTGGCGCGCGGAGACGCTGCCAGCCGATCCGGAAAGCGCACTACGCCAAGCGCTCTCGACAATTTTGGGTCGGCCGCGGGCGTAACGTGGCGGCGACTTCTGTCGCGATTTTTCGCCGTGGCGTTACGTCCGCGGTAAGTAGGTGACTTACAGCGGGATGTTCTTGTGGCGGCCGCGGCGCGCGGGTGCCTGCGCCAGCGCTTCGGTGAGCTTGCTGCGGGTGTGCGACGGGTCGATCTTCTCGTCGACCACGCCGATCTCGATGGCGCTGTCCACGCCGCCCGCGATCCGTTCGTGCTCGGCGGCCAGCTCGTCGTGCAGCGCCTCCCGCTCGTGTTCGGGAGCGGCGGCCAGCTTCTTCTTGTGCAGAATGCCCACGGCGGCCTTCGCGCCCATCACCGCGACCTCCGCGTCCGGCCAGGCGTACACCTTGGTCGCGTTGAGCGAGCGGGAGTTCATCGCAATGTAGGCCCCGCCGTAGGTCTTTCGGGTGACCAGGGTGACCCGGGGAACCGTGCACTCGCCGAACGCGTGCAGCAGCTTGGCGCCGCGGCGCACCACGCCGCCCCACTCCTGGTCGACACCGGGCAGATAACCCGGCACGTCGACGACCACCACCAGCGGGATGCCGAACGCGTCGCACAGGCGCACGAAACGTGCCGCCTTCTCGGCGCTTTCGGAGTTCAGGCAGCCGCCGAGGCGCAGCGGGTTGTTGGCCAGCACGCCGACCGTGCGGCCCGACAGCCGGCCCAGCCCGATCACCATC
Organism: Mycobacterium sp. WUMAC-067; assembly: GCF_020217485.1. Classification (GTDB taxonomy): domain Bacteria; phylum Actinomycetota; class Actinomycetes; order Mycobacteriales; family Mycobacteriaceae; genus Mycobacterium. The sequence continues at coordinate 21,127 of NZ_JAEKMI010000062.1, forward strand.
GACGGCGCCCAGTTGGCCTGGAACTCGTCGAACGGCGTCTCGTCGTCGAGGATCGCGGTCACGATCGGGCGCACGTCGTAGGCCCGCCGCGCCGACTCGGGCAGCAGCGCGTGGATGTCGGTGTCACCGGCCTCGGCCTTGTTACGGTCGAAATGGCCCTGCTGGCAGAACAATCCGACCAGCCGGCGGCCGCGCTCGTAGGCGTCGAGCTCGTCGTCGGCGACGATGTGGCACACCCCGGACTTCTTGTGGTGGGTCTCGGGACCACCGAGCGACGCCATGTCGACGTCCTCGCCGGTGACGCTGCGCACCACGTCCGGGCCCGTGACGAACACCCGACTTTCCGGCGCCATGACGACGACGTCGGTCAGCGCCGGCCCGTAGGCGGCGCCGCCGGCCGCGAAGCCGACGACCACCGAGATCTGCGGGACGTAGCCGGACGCCCGGATCATCGCCTCGAACACCAGGCCCACCGCGTGGAGGGCCTTCACACCCTCGGCCAGCCGGGCCCCGCCGGAGTGCCAGATGCCCACGATCGGGCTCTGCTCCTCGATGGCGGTGTCGTAGGCATTGACGATGTGCGTGCAGCCCTCGATGCCCATGGCGCCGCCCATCACGGTGCCGTCGGTGCAGAACGCGATGGTGCGCACACCGTTCACGGTCCCGGCGGCGGCAAGCACGCCGGAGCGGTCACGCTCGTGCAGCAGTTCGACGCTGTCGTCGTCGAAGAAATTGCTCAAGCGCAACAGCGGGTCGCGGGGGTCGAGCGACTCGCCAACCGCCTCGGGGGCCGTGATAGTCATCGCAGGTCTCCTGATTCCGATGTGTTGCTTGGGATTTAGTACCGCCCGAAGGCGATGGCCACGTTGTGTCCGCCGAATCCGAACGAGTTGTTGATCGCGTAG
>NZ_JAEKMI010000063.1 GCF_020217485.1 Mycobacterium sp. WUMAC-067
TGCAGGCGTCGACAGTTGCACTCTCGCGCACAAAAAACCGGCACGCCCATCGGCGTGCCGGTTTTTTGTGTGGCAGAGCTAATCGTTTTGTAGATAGCTGAGCAGACGCAGGATCTCGAGGTACAGCCAGACCAGCGTGACGGTCAGGCCCAGCGCGATGCCCCACGCCGCCTTGTCCGGTGCACCGGCGCGGACCATCTGGTCGGCCGCGTCGAAGTCGATCAGGAAGCTGAACGCCGCGATGCCGATTAACACCAGCGAGAAGATGATCGCCAGCGGGCCGCCGCTGCGCAGGCCCAGGCCGGCGCCGCCGCCGACACCGAACAGGGCCAGCACGAAGTTGCCCAGCATCAGGGCCAGCACGCCGAACAGCGCGGCGACCACCATGCGGGTGAACTTGGGCGTGACCCGAATGGCACCGGTCTTGTAGACCACCAACATGCCGAAGAACACCCCGAAGGTGCCCATCACGGCCTCCCCGATCAGGACGCCGGCGTTGGCGTTCGACACCGAGAAGTGGGCGAACACGAACGAAATCGCGCCCAGGAACAGGCCCTCGAGGACGGCGTAGCTGAGCACGATCGCCGGGCTGTCCTGCTTGCGACCGAAGGTCGCGACCAGCACCAGGCCCAGCCCGCCCAGCGCGCCGATCATGGTCAGCGGCATCGCGAGCGCGAGGTTCGACACCACCAAGAAGTAGGAGACCACGGCCGTGGCCGCCAGCACGGCCAGCGTGATGCCGGTCTTGGTGACGACGTCGTCGATGGTCAGCGGACGCGAAGCCCTGGTCTCCTGGTACGGAGCCTGGTAGGGAGCCGCATAGGGGTCGGCCTGGTAGCCCTGCATGGGGGCCGCGCCAGTGCCGAATTGCGCGTATCCGCCCCTCTGCTTAGGCAGCGAACGAAATACCGGGTTGCTTGTCTCCCGCACCGTCGGATCCTCTCTTATTGGCTTCGAGCTGTGCGAACACACTCTCAACGATCAGCGGCCCACGCTGGTTCCCAGCCGAGCTGGGCATTTTGTGGAGGTCTAGCGCCTAGGAAGGCCTACGCCGTTGCCGTCGCGTTAAAGATAACCCTTACCCGCGCATACCGGGCCGGTCGCGACGATCTAGATTTCTTCCTCGAGGCTGGACCGGCTCGAGGGAGGCTGCGTGACCGACGGATCCGATGAGGTTCTCACCGAGGTTGACGGGAGCGTCGGCTTGATCACGCTCAACCGCCCCAAGGCGATCAACTCGCTGAACCAGCAGATGGTGGACGATCTGACCGCCATCCTCACCGGCTGGGCGGACGACGACGCGGTGCGCGCGGTGGTGCTGTCCGGCGCCGGTGAACGCGGACTGTGCGCGGGCGGCGACGTGGTGTCGATCTACCACAGCGCACGCAAGGACGGCGTCGAGGCGCGACGCTTCTGGCGCGACGAATATCTGCTCAACGCCCGCATCGCGGAGTTCCCCAAGCCGTACGTCGCGGTGATGGACGGCATCGTGATGGGTGGCGGCGTGGGCGTCAGCGCGCACGCGAACACCCGGGTGGTGACCGACACCTCCAAGATCGCCATGCCGGAGGTCGGCATCGGCTTCATCCCGGACGTCGGCGGGGTTTACCTGCTCTCGCGCGCGCCCGGCGGGCTGGGCCTGCACGCCGCGCTGACCGGGGCGCCGTTTTCCGGAGCCGACGCCATCGCCATGGGCTTCGCCGACCACTACCTGCCGCACGGGGACGTCGAGGCGTTCCGCCGGGCCATCGTCAGCGACGGCGTCGAGAACGCGCTCGCCAAATACACCGTCGAACCGCCACCGAGCGAACTTGCGGCACAACGTGATTGGATCGACGACTGCTTCGCGCGTGACACCGTGGAGGACATCGTCGCGGCCCTTCGGGGCCACGACGCGGGCCCGGCGAACGATGCCGCCAACCTGATCGCCACCCGCTCCCCCATCGCGTTGTCGGTGACGCTGGAGGCGGTACGCCGCGCGGCCAAGCTGCAAACGCTCAAAGACGTTCTCGTTCAGGACTATCGGGTGTCCTCGGCGTCGTTGCGCTCACACGACCTGGTCGAGGGCATTCGCGCCCAGCTGATCGACAAGGATCGCAATCCGACGTGGTCGCCGGCGCAGCTGGCCGCCGTCACGGCAGCCGACGTCGAGGCGTACTTCGCCCCGGTCGACGACGACCTGAGTTTCTAGAAAGGCGGTTTGGAATGACGGGCGCACCCTCCAAGAACTACGAGACCATCCTCGTCGAGCGCGATGAGCGTGTCGGCATCATCACCCTGAACCGGCCGAAGGCCCTCAACGCGCTGAATACCCAGGTGATGAACGAGGTCACCAGTGCGGCAGCGGATTTCGATGACGACCCCGGCATCGGGGCCATCATCATCACCGGCTCGGCCAAGGCGTTCGCCGCCGGCGCCGACATCAAGGAGATGGCCGACCTGACGTTCGCCGATGCCTTCGGCGCCGACTTCTTCGCCCCCTGGGGCAAACTCGCCGACGTCCGCACCCCGACGATCGCCGCCGTGGCCGGGCACGCGCTGGGCGGCGGCTGCGAACTGGCCATGATGTGCGACGTGCTGATCGCCGCCGACACAGCGAAATTCGGCCAGCCCGAGATCAAACTCGGTGTGCTGCCCGGCATGGGCGGCTCGCAGCGCCTGACCCGCGCCATCGGCAAGGCCAAGGCCATGGACCTCATCCTGACCGGGCGCACCATCGACGCGGCCGAAGCCGAACGCAGCGGCCTGGTTTCGCGCGTGGTGCCCGCCGACGACCTGCTGACCGAGGCCAAGGCCGTCGCGACCACCATTTCGCGGATGTCGCGGTCGGCGGCCAGGATGGCCAAAGAGGCCGTCAACCGTGCGTTCGAATCCACGCTGGCCGAGGGACTTCTCTACGAGCGCAGGCTGTTCCACTCGACCTTCGCGACCGAGGACCAGTCCGAGGGGATGGCGGCCTTCGTCGAGAAGCGCGCGCCGAACTTCACCCACCGCTAGGACGCCTCCATGAGCGAACCGGGCTCCGCGACGAACATCGACGCCGCCGCCTTGCCGGCGGACGACGCCGAGGAGTCGGCGAGCGCCGGCCCCGAAGCCGCACCCGTACCGGCGCCCGCACCGCGGGCCGGGCGCGCCGCGCCCACCCTGCCGTGGACCGAAAAGCCTTGGTGGGTACGACATTACACGTTCACCGGCACCACGGTCGGCCTGATCTTCATCTGGCTTTCGCTGACCCCCTCGCTGCTGCCGCGCGGCCCGTTGTTCCAGGGGCTGGTCAGCGGGCTCTCCGGCGCCATCGGCTATGGGCTGGGCGTCTTTTCGGTCTGGTTGGTGCGGTTCATGCGGGAAAAGGATGACAGCCCGCCGCCGCCGCGCTGGGCATGGAAGGTCTTGATCCCGATCGGCGTGGTCGGCCAGGTACTCATGGCGATCTGGTTCCACGTGTGGCAGGACGACGTGCGCGACCTGATGGGCGTAGCGCACCTGCAGTGGTACGACTACCCGCTGTCGGGAGTCTTATCGCTGGTCGTGCTGTTCACGGCGGTCGAGATAGGTCAGTTCACCCGGTGGTTGGTCCGCTTCCTGGTCAATCAGGTGGACCGGTTCGTACCGTTTCGGCTCTCGGCAACCATCGTGGTCGTCGTATTGGTCGTGCTGACCATCACCGTGCTCAACGGCGTCGTGCTCAAGTTCGCGATGCGCACCATGAACAACACCTTCGCCGCGACCAACAACGAGATGAACCCGGACAGCGCGCCGCCGAAGACCCCGCTGCGTTCCGGCGGTCCCGAGTCGCTGGTGTCATGGGAATCCCTTGGCCATCAAGGGCGCGTCTTCATCGAGGGCGGTCCCAAGCTCGACGACCTGACCAAGTTCAACGGCGCCCCGGCGACCGAACCGATCCGCGCCTACGCCGGGCTGAACTCCGCCGACGGCATCACCGCGACCGCCGAGCTCACCGCGCGCGAGCTGCAGCGCACCGGCGGGCTGCGGCGCGCCGTCGTCGCGGTCGCGACCACCACCGGCACCGGCTGGATCAACGAGGCGGAGGCCAGCGCGCTCGAGTACATGTACAACGGCAACACCGCGATCGTCACCATGCAGTATTCGTTCCTGCCGAGCTGGCTGTCGTTTCTGGTGGACAAGGAGAACGCCCGGCACGCCGGCCAGGCGCTGTTCGAGGCCGTCGACCGCCTGATCCGGCAGATGCCGGAAGGGCAACGCCCCAAGCTGGTGGTGTTCGGTGAGAGCCTCGGCTCGTTCGGCGGCGAGGCGTCCTTCATGAGCCTGAACAACGTGCTCGCCCGCACCGACGGCGCCCTGTTCAGCGGGCCGACGTTCCAAAACACCATCTGGACCGATCTGACCTCGACGCGTGACCCCGGCTCCCCCGAGTGGCTGCCGATCTACGACGACGGCCGCTACGTCCGCTTCGTGGCCCGCGCGGGCAACCTGGCGCGCCCCAAGGAACCGTGGGACCACCCGCGGGTGGTCTATCTGCAGCACGCCTCGGACCCGATCGCCTGGTGGACCCCGGACCTGGTGTTCAGCAAGCCCGACTGGTTGCGCGAGCGGCGCGGCTATGACGTGCTGCCCCAGACGCGCTGGATCCCGGTCGTCACATTCCTACAGGTGTCGGCCGACATGGCCGTCGCGGTGGACGTCCCCGACGGCCACGGCCACCGCTACGTCGCCGACGTCGCCGACGGGTGGGCGGCGGTGCTGTCGCCGCCCGGGTGGACGCCGGAGAAGACGGCCCGGCTGCGGCCGCTGCTGCACGCCGGCGACTAGCCGGGTGGGCCGGGAACCGGCAGGGACGTCGGCTCAGGCGTCGGCCAGCCTTTTCACTAACTGTTGAAATGATATCGTTCGCACGTGTCGCCACCTGGGGAAATGCAGAAGCGGCGCGGTAGACGCCAAGGCGAACCGGTATCGCGCGACGCGGTCCTTCGCGCGGCGAAGCGGCAGTTCGCCGCGCATGGTTACGACAAGACGACGCTGCGCGCGATCGCCGACGATGCGCGGGTAGATCCCTCGATGGTGCTCTATCTCTTCGGCTCCAAGGCGGCGTTGTTTCGCGAGTCGATGAAGTTGGTGCTGCCGTCTGACCTGCTGACGAGTGAGATCGCGCAGAAAGACGACGATCTGGGCTGCCGCGTAGTGCGGGCCTACCTTGGCATCTGGGAGCAGCCCGACACGGCCGCGAGCATGGCGTCGATGGTGCAGTCGGCGACGTCGAACGGCGACGCCAACGACGCGTTTCGCGGGTTCCTGCACGACTATCTGCTCAGCGCGGTGTCCGGCGCTCTGGGCGGTGGAGATGAGGCGCGTCTGCGGGCGACGCTGGCGGCGACCAACCTCGTCGGCACTGGAATGCTGCGGTACGTCATGCGTGTGCCGCCACTGTCAGAGCTCGCGGTCGATGAGGTGGTCGGATTGGTGGGGCCAGCAGTGCATCGATTCCTCACCGCGCCCGCCGACGAGCTGGGGCTACACCTGGCGTCGCGATAACCCGCCGAGAAACTCTGCGGTCACGCCGACATGCCACACGAACCATCCCGCTAATTCAATCACTATTGAAATTTGCCAGCGGTCCCTCTACAGTTCTGCCAGGGGGCCGACGAACGGAGTCCTCATGTCACGCTTGGCCGCGAAAATCGTTGTCGCGACGGTCCTCGCCATCACCGCTGTAACCGCGACCGCATGCGTTCCCGCGGCCGGTGTCGAATCACCCGTCGGGGTTGCCGTTAACTAGTTTCGCGCGTTCCCTGACGCCGGGATCCGTCGCCACTACCGCCAAACGAGTCAACGACTCACGGCGGCTAGATCCAGCGGCGGCCGCCGGCACCCGTGTCCACCAACGCGGCGTTGGTCGCACCGCCGGCCAGTTGGGTGAGCACGCCGGCGCCGGCCAACGCGTGATAGCCGCCGATGACGTCGGTGGCGCGGTGCAGGCCGATGTCCAGCAGCGCGGCCGCGGCCAGGCTCGACGTGTAGCCCTCCGAGCACACGATCACCCATTCGACGTCGTCGCCGACGGCCTCGGGCAGTTTGGCCTCGCTGGTGGGGTCGCAGCGCCACTCCAGGACGTTGTGTTCGATCACCAGCGCGCCGGGTACCTCGCCCTCGCGGAGGCGCTGCGCCTCGGGCCGGATGTCGACGAGCACCGCGCCGCGCCGCAGCGCGTCGGGCACTTCGGCGGCGGGCAGGCGGCGATACCGGCGCCGGGCGGACCTCAGGACGACGTCGATGCGGCTCACGAAGATCCTTCCGGCTCGTCGGTCAGTTCGGTGCGTTGCCGGCGCAACGTGTTGCGATCGGTGATGTCGTAGTAGGACATCGCGGACAGGGGCGGCGAGTAAGCGTGCACGCTCAGGGTCGGCTGCTGCGCCGGCGCGGCGCTCGCGCCCGGCAGCCCCGTGACCGGCACGGTGACGGGCCGCGGCGCCCAGACCACGTCGTGCACCCAGCCCAGCGGGAACCCGGCCTGATCTCCGGCATCCAGCCGACGGCGGCGCAAAGCCCTTCCGTCCCAACGGTATTCGTTGAGTGAGCCGGACACGACGGTCAACGCGCCCAGCGACCCGCCGTGGTCGTGCAACTCGGTCGGATGGCCGGGCACCCAGCTGATCAGCCAGACGTCGAGTTCCTCGTCGCCGTGGATGCGGGTGAACCAGCGCTGCGACTCGGGGATGCCGCCCTCGGGCAGCAGGTGATCGCAGCGGCCGCTGAGCACGGCGTCGGCGGCGCGGTCGGTGGCGTGCAGAAGGTCGGGGACGCGCAGCCGGGTCGGGCCCGCCGACGGCGACGAGTGGGTTCGGGGGTGCGTGACCGCGGCGGCGACGGGCGCAGCCCCGGCGAGGGACACAGACATGGGGAGAACTCCAGAGCGAAAAAGGATCGGACAGGCGGCGGCGTGTTACGGCCGACAACACTCGCAAAATCCGAAGCGCTCCATCACGGCCGCCAGTGTTGCATAGATTGAGACCGTGCGCTGGCGCGGTGGTCGACCCCGGCGGCGGGGCGCGGTGGTGGCCGCGGCCCCCGTGGTCGCCGTCCTGGTGGCGGTCGTGGGCTGCTCGCACGGCGACCATCACGGTGCGCCGGCCTCGTCGGCCCGGCAATCGGACGTCGCCGGCGGCCCGGGTTCGGCGCCGGCGGACGCCATCGGCGTGTCCCCCGGCGGCGTGACGACCAGGGTCGATGTCCCCGCGCACTCGACCGAGGAGGAGTACTACCAGGCCTGTCACGCCGCAAAAGTGTGGATGGACGGCCAGCCCAAGACGGGTGCATCGCTGTTCGAGCCCTATTTGGCGATGCTGCAGGCGTCGCCATCGGGCACCCCGGGCAGCTGGAACGCCCCCTGGTCGACGTTGACCCCGGCCCGGCAGGCCGCCGTGATCGTCGCCGCGCGGGCGGCCGCCAACGACGAATGCGGGTAACGCCGCGCGCACGAACCTTCCCGCGCCGTAATTACGATCACGGCTGAAAAAAGTCCCCGCGCGGCCCACCGAGGGCCCGCGCCGCGCAAAATGGTGGGGTGCCTGACGAACTTCCGCGTCGCTCGGCACCGACTCGGGTAGCACTGGCGCTCGGCAGCGGTGGCGCCCGCGGCTACGCCCACGTCGGGGTGATCGAGGCGCTGCGAGCACGCGGCTACGACATCGTCGGCATCTCCGGCTCGTCGATGGGCGCGCTGGTCGGCGGCCTGCACGCGGCCGGACGGCTCGACGAGTTCTCCGAGTGGGCGAAGTCCCTGACCCAGCGGACCATTCTGCGGCTGCTGGACCCGTCCATCAGCGCGGCGGGCGTGATGCGGGCCGGGAAGATCCTGGACGCGGTGCGCGACATCCTGGGCCCGGTCGCCATCGAAGACCTGCGGATCCCCTTCACCGCGGTGGCGACCGACCTGTTGGCGGGCAAGTCGGTGTGGTTTCAGCGCGGTCCGCTCGACGAGGCGATCCGGGCGTCCATCGCCATCCCGGGGGTGATCGCGCCGCACGCGGTCGACGGGCGGCTTTTGGCCGACGGCGGGATCCTGGATCCGCTGCCGATGGCACCGCTCTCGGCCGTCAACGCCGACCTGACCATCGCGGTGAGCCTGTCCGGCAGCGAGGCGATCACCACCCGCGAAGCCGAGCCGGGGGCCACCGTCGAATGGTTGACCCGCATGGTGCGCAGTACCTCCGCGCTGCTCGACACGGCCGCCGCCCGCTCGCTGCTCGACCGGCCGACCGCCCGGGCGGTGCTGAGCAGGCTGGGTGGGCCCGGCGGCGAGCCGGAGGACTGGCCGGACCATCCCGATGAGCAGCAGCCCGCGGCCGACGTTGACGCCGGCGAACTGGCCGCCGCGGTGTCCGACGTGCCGAAGTTGGGCAGCTTCGAGGTGATGAACCGGACGATCGACATCGCCCAGGCCGCGCTGTCGCGCCATACCCTGGCGGTCTACCCGCCCGACCTGCTCATCGAGGTTCCGCGGTCGACGTGCCGGGCTTTGGAGTTTCACCGGGCGGTGGAGGTGATCGCCGCCGGCCGGGCGCTTGCCGACGACGCCCTGGACTCGCTGGAAGCCGGGGGCGACGAGGCCGTCCCGCCCGCGCTCGACCGCTAAGGCACGCTAAAGGTATTGCGCGGCAGGCCAACCCGTCATAAACCCAGGAACCGGGCGATGGCCGCGGCTTCGCGGCGACCCTGCGCGCGCCCGGCCAGGGCCGAGGGGATGCGGCAGCCCGGATCCAGGGGATTGGGCCCGAAGGCGGCCAGCGAATCGGCGTCGGCGAACACCGCGAACGCCGCGCCGGGAAACGATGCGATCTCGGCGGCGGGCCCGGCACCGAACGGCGATGGCGCGTCGACGCCCGAGGGCACCAGCACCACCGCGGCATCGCAGTCGGCGGCCACCACGAGGTTGACCGAGCTGGCGACCCCGCCGTCCATGTAGTGGCGGCCCGCGATCCTCACCGGCGGCCACGCCCCGGGCACCGCGCAGCTGGCCGCCACGGCATCGACGAGGTCGACGCCGGACTCGCGGTCGAAGACGGCCAGTTCTCCGGTCGCGACGTCGATGGCGGTGAGCCGCAACGTCCGGTCGGGCCAGTCGTGCGACGGCAGGCGCTGGGCGATCACCTGGCGGCGCACCGGCGCGGCGACGGTCTTGGTCGCCAGCGCCACGGCCCCGATCCGCTGCATTTGTTGGCGGGTCTTGTCCAGCGGCTCGTCGTACGGGGCACCCAGTGCGGTCAAGAACAGTTCGGTGATGGTGTCGACGTCGACGCCGGAATCGATTTCGGCCGACGACTCGGCGACTTGCCGGTCGAACAGCTCGTCCAGCGTGTGGCCGCTGCCGAGCTGCGCGGCGACGGCCGAGCCCGCCGACGTCCCCACCAGCACATCCGAGTCGATCAAGACGCGGGCCGCGGCCGGCGACTCGTCGGCGATGCCCCGCAGAACACCTGTCTCCCAGGCGATTCCCGCTATCCCTCCGCCCGCCAGCACCAGGGCGCGTTTGTTCGTCACGCTCACCAACTCTGCCAAACGGCGTCAGACCAGCCGCCGGGTGCTCGGCAGCGCGTGCTGCGAGTCCGCCACTGGCGTGCTCAGCTCCTCGCGGCGCAGCAGCTGCCTCGGTGGGTCGGGCAGCACCAGGCTGCGGGTGACGCGCAGCCTGGTGTCGACGTGAATCAGCTCCCCCGGCTCGAGAAGGCGCCAGCGGGAGTCGCCGTCCATGCGTTCGGTGGCGAACACCACCGACGAGCGGGTGCACAGGTGCTCCGATCGCGCGTGAATTCGTATGGTGTGCAAGTCGAATTCGGGGTCCTGCGACGCCGCCCCGTCGGATCGATCCAAGACGTAGAGCTCGTGGGTTTGCGGATAACGCAGCGCCCACATGTCGGTGGCCGTGCTCAGCAGCACGTTGACGGCGTAGATCGGGACGTGCTCGGCGAGCCATCGCATGGCGTCGACGAGCCCCGCGGTGATGTCGCCGTCGCGGGCGCGGATCGAGCCGGTGATCAACGCGAACACCCGCTCGGAGTCGGTGTCGCCCAACACCAAGTCGTCGGTGCCGATCTCACGCAGCCGCTCGTCGATGATGTCCAGCCCTTCGAGGACTCCGTTGTGCGCGAAGATCCGGCCGTCCTGCAGAAACGGGTGGGTGTTGCGGATGTCGAGCGAGCCGGTGGTCGCATAGCGGACGTGGGCGATGACGGTGGTGCCGGTCATCCGGTGCGCCTCGGTCGCGAATGCGGCGTCCTGCCAGGCCGCTATCGGCTCCTTCAAGAGGTGCGGTCGCGCGTGTTCGTCGAAGATGCCCAGGCCGGTGCCGTCGGGGTTTCTCCGGCTCTGTTCGGACAGGCTGTCCGGCGCGTCCAGCAGCCAGAAGGTTGCGGTGCACGCGTGCGTCCCGGCGTGCAGGCCAAAGAGTCGGCACATGCCTTCACACCGTAGTGGTCCACGGCCTCAGGTCGTCAGCAAGGCCGACAGGTTGGCCAGCGCGCGGCGCGCGTAGCCCTTCCACATCCTGCCCAACAGCGGAAGCGCCCAGGCCGTTCGCGGCGATTTCGGGTGGATGTCCCAGCGCCACGTGATCTCGGTTCCGGCGGCCGCCGGGGCGAAAACCCATTCGCCCACAACGTGATCGACGAGCACCGCCATCGGGCCGGTGACTTCGCAGAGCCGGTAGCCGAACGACCGCGGCGGGTCGACACTGGTCAGTTCCTCGCGCATGGTGGCGCCACCGGCCAGGTGCACGATGCGGGTCTGACCCGCCGCATCCCAGGCGCCGGTCTGCTCGCGCACGTCGCGGATCGGCGGGAAGGGGCCGTACCAGCGGTTGAAAAGCGTGGGCAGTGGCATCGGCAGCGTCCGGCCGAATGCGTCGTGAACCGCGACCGGTGTGACGACGGATTGATCGACGACGAGTGAATGTGCCACTGTTCCAAGCCTTTCCGGTCGGAGCGCTGCGTCAGTCGCGGGCCTCGATCACCTGGTAGCGGTCGTCGGCGTATCGCGACCGGATCATCTTCTTGTCGTACTTGCCGACGCTGGTGCGCGGGATCTCGTCGACGAACGTCCACCGCTCGGGCAGCCACCATCGAACGACCTTGTCCGCGAGGAAGGTTCGCAGCTGCTCCGCGGTGACCGACGCGCCCTCTTTGGCCACGATCACCGCGAGCGGGCGCTCGTCCCAGCGCTCGTCGGGAACGCCGACCACCGCGGCCTCGACCACCTCGGGGTGACCGATCAGGGCGTTCTCCAGCTCCACCGAGGAGATCCATTCCCCGCCGGATTTGATGACGTCCTTGGCCCGGTCGGTCAGGGTGACGAAACCGCGGCCGTCGATGCGACCCACGTCGCCGGTGCGCAGCCAGCCGGAGTCGAACTTCGATTCGTCGCGCCCCAGGTAGTAGGAGCCGGCGATCCACGGGCCGCGGACCTCGACCTCCCCCACGGCGCTGCCGTCGTTGGGCAGCACCTGGCCGTCGTCGTCGACGATCCGCATCTCCACCCCGCAGACCGGTTGGCCCTGGGTGCCGCGGAAGGCCCAGTGCTGGTCCTCCGGCGTGCCCGGGGGCGGCCAGGCCATGGTCGCCAACGGCGAGGTCTCGGTCATCCCCCACAACTGCCGGATCTGCACGTTGTGCTTTTCCTCGAAGGTGCGCATCAGCGAGACCGGGACGGCCGAGCCGCCGCAGACCACCAGCCGCAGCGACGACATGTCGTGGTCGGGGTCGTCCTCGAGGTGGTGCAGGACGGAGTTCCAGATCGTCGGCACCGCGCCGGTCACGGTGGGCCGCAGGTCTTCGACCATGCCGACCACCGACGCTGGGTCGAGGTGGCGATCCGGCAGCACCAGGTCGGCGCCGGCCATCAGCGCCGCGTACGGCAGTCCCCAGGCGTTGGCGTGAAACATCGGCACGATCGCCAGCACGCTGTCGACGGCGCCGACGCCGATGCCGTTCGTGGTGCACGCGCCCATGGTGTGCAGGTAGCTCGAACGGTGGCTGTACACCACGCCTTTCGGGTTGCCGGTGGTGCCGCTGGTGTAGCACATCGCCGCCGCGGACTTTTCGTCGATGCGCGGCCAGTCGAATTCGGTCGACTCGCCGGCGATGACGTCGGCGTAGTCCAGCACGGTCTTGCCCGATTCCCGCAGCAGTTCGGTGTCGCCCTCGCCGACGGCGATCACGGTGTGCACGGTCTCGAGGCTGGGCAGCACCGGCCCGAGCAGTTTGATCAGCGAGGCGTCGACCAGCACCACCTGGTCTTCGGCCTCGTTGGCGACGTAGGCGATCTGTTCGGGGAACAGGCGGATGTTGAGGGTGTGCAGGACGGCGCCCATCGAGGGCACCGCAAGGTAGGCGGTCAGGTGGTCGGCGTTGTTCCACATGAACGTCGCCACCCGCTGGTCGCCGGTCACCCCGAGCCGGCGCAATCCGTTCGCCAGCTGGGCGGCCCGGCAGCCCAGTTCCCGATAGTTCGTCGTGCGGTAGCCGTCGCCGGTGGCGGTGGTGACGGTGCGATCCCCGTGAACCCGGCAGCCGTGGCGCATGATCGCGGTGATCGTCAACGGATAGTCCTGCATCGTGCCGTCCATTGATGTACCGCCTCACTCTCCGCGCGGCACGGTCCGTGCCAATCCGCGAAATGCGGTGCCCGCATTCCGGGTCGACGCGGGGGGCCGCCGACCGCTTCCCACCCTAAGCCCGAATTCGGCCATCGTGGCAGACATCACCCCGGCGGATGGGCGACGACGTGGATCCCGTTCGGCCGGCAGGGCTTTCGGATGACTCTTCGGTTGAGTGTGCGTCCTGGGATTTGAGTGTGAACGCTGGGCGGCGCGCGCCGACGATCCCCACCGAGGATGCACGCTCAAGGGCGAGGATTCACACCCTGGACCTCGCGCCGTCCCCGCGACGAGGCCGGCTAGGCCAGCGCAGGCTCCCACAGGGGCACATCGAACAGCCAGCCGGCGGGCGGCGCGTCCGGGTGATCCGCATCGCCGCTGTGCGGCGCCGGGCCCGTGACGATCCGCGCCGCGGTGACGACGCCGGAATAGTCGGCGACGTAGAGGTGGCTCCCGTCGGGGCTTTCCAGCACGCAGGACGGGTTGTTGGTCACGGTGACCTCGCCGAGGACGTCCAGGGTGCCGGTGCCGAGCACCGTGACGCGGTCGTCACTGGTCAGGTAGGCCCGCTCGCCGTCGCGGCTGAGGGTCATCCGCGCCAGCGGTCCGGTGATCTCGTTGATCTTGTGCGTCTTGACGAGTTTGTTGGTGCGGGTGTCGATGACGTCGAGCACCGAGCCCACCACCGGGCCGCAGCTCGCCACATAGGCCGTGGTGCCGTCGTTGCTCAGCGCCACGTCGCGGACGGGCAGGCCGAGCTCGATGGTGCCGACGACCCGCGACCGGCCGCCGACACGGCCGCCGTCGTTTCGGGTGCGGGTTTCGACGACGGCGAGGCTGCCGCCGTTGGGGCCGTTGACGCCGACGTAGAGGCGCCGCCCGTCGGCGCTGGCCCGCACGCAGGCGGTGGTGGTGCCGGGCGCGGTGGCCAGGTCGATCACCTCGAGTTCGCCGGTGGTGGTGTCCAGGACGGTGACGTCGGCGCCGCGAACGGCATTTCGGCTGGCGTAGAGGTATTTTCCGTCGGCGCTGACCGTCAGGGCGCTCACGCTGTGCGCGAGCCGATGCGTGGCGATCCGCCAGTTGGTGACGACGTCGACGACTTCGATGGCGTCATAGGCGGCGGTGGCCGTGCTGACGTAGGCGTAGTTGGCGTCCGCGCTGCTCATGGCGACGGCGGACGGTTCGCTGAGCCCGGCGATGGTGCTCGAGACCCGAAGGGTGCGGGCGTCGATGACCGATACCGCGTCGCGGCCATAGTTCGTGACGAGCAGCCGGCGCCCGTCGCCGCTGAGGTCCATGTCGCTGATCGGGCCGTGGCGCACCGGGACTCGCACCACCGCGGTGTCGTCGACCTCGAACCCCGTCGTCGTTGGGTCGTATGCATCACTCACGCTGGTACCGCCTTTGCTGTGTTCGTCGGCCTGGTGGCCAAAGTGACGATGTCGCACGCACGCGACGAATTGGCCTCCGGATCCACCGGCTTTCAGCACCCAAAGGCGCCGACGAGACTGGTTTTCGGTAGTCTACTGACCAAAATTCGCCTCAAAGCAGTTCAAAATGCTCGACGTTAGCTACGTCACTTCCCGCACTCAGGTTCTGCTCAGACTTCCAATCACGCTGTATCGCAATCGCTTACCCGTAGCGAAACGCATGCAAACCCCCTTCCGGCGGATTTTGCCTGCGCCGCTAACGATTCGCGTTTCCGCTCTACCGATGCTTTAGTAAGGAATTCTCAGGATTTGCCGCCGACGAGGGGAATATCACATCGCCCCCGCGTCGGCCGCGAGATGACGGATCGCTAGCTGAACTGGGTCTGCGGCCGCGCCAACGTGGTCCCGTCGACGACGATGTCCAGCTTTTCGTTGTAGAAGGCGATCAGACCGGCGATCTGACCGACCGCGGGCAGCGGATAGTGGTAGGTCCACGCCAGGTCCTCATGCACGAGGTCACCCACACGCACCGACCAATAGCCTGACGTCGTTCCCTTGTACGGGCACAACGTCTGTGTGGTGCTGGGTTGCAGGTGCTCGAAGTCGACGTCAGTCGGATCGATGTAATACCTTGTGGGCAGGCCCGTTTCGAACAACAGAACCGGAGACTTGGTGTCCGCCAAGGTGATTCCGTCAAGCTCCACCCGGACGTGGCGGTGGGAGCGCAGGGCGTCGACACGCGAATAGGGGTTGCGCGGGTGACCGTAGATCGGCTCGTCTTCCTCGAACCAGCGCAATGGATTCCATTCGAACCGCACGGTGCCGGCCAGCGGGCCGTCGCCGCCGGCGTCGAATACCCGCGCGGCGGACTCATGCGTCTGGCCGCCAGCCACCAGGGAGTGCAGCCGCGACGGGCCGAACTGCACTGTCTGGGCGTGGTTTTCGTCGCGCAGGAACTCGGTACGGACATCGGCCAGCGGAATGTAGTACTGCGGGTAGTAAGGAACCTCCCACACGTATCGGGCGGCGGTGGTGTCGAAGACCAGCGCGTCGCCGAGAAAACCACGGACCCGCCGGGGCGCGGGTTCGATCCTGCCCCGGGCGGCGGCCATCTGCGGATAGTCAGTCATGGTCGGTCGTCTCCCGGTATGTGGTGAATCCACACGTGTCCTCGTCGGGGCTGGGCGCGTTCATCACGACTCCTGCTCGGGTTCAGTGCCGCTTGTCGCGCACTTTGTACGTCGACGGCCACGACTTGCGGGACTCGTCCCCGGTCAATGGGGTTCCCATCCCGCCGACCTTGACGGCGTAGGCCTCCTTGCCGGGGCCCACCTCACGGTTGGCGTGTTCCTGGGCGAGGAAGTACAACTCGTCGATGGTGGCCTCGTCGTAGGCGACGAACGAGGTTTCCCGCGCCACGTCGTCGATCCCGGCCAGCATCCGGTCGGGCAGCAGGCGCGAGGCGACCGCGGCCAGGCCCAGCAGCCCGAAGGGGATGATCCAGTAGCAGAGGAACGACAGCGGGGTCTTGGTGTCCAGGATCGAGGCGGCGGTCGTCGCCGCGGGTCGTTGCGCGATCGAGGGGATCGCCGAGGACACCGTCATGGCGGCGAACGTCGCGACCCAGACCCAGCCGAGGGTTTGGTCGACGCGGCCGAACAGCCCGGTCTTGACGATGTCGGCAGCGTGTTCCGCCGCGACGAACTCGGACACGAACGGCTTGCCGGCCAGCATCCCGACCAGCGTTGCCACAAAGATGCCGGCGTTGCTCAGCGTCAGTATCCACCGTTCGAGGAACGACTGGCTGAGCGTGAAAGTCAGCACCGCGAGAATCAAAAGCGCTGTGAGGGAAGCGAAGTCAAAGAACTGCCACCGCCTGCCCGTCGCCGCGCCCAGGCCCAGGCTGACGGCGGCGACCGCCAGCGCGACCAACGCGGCAGCGGCAAAAGGAACGTTTCCGACAAGGACCCAATACACAATCCACGGCGCGAGACCGAACAGCATGCCCATGCTGGGTCAGTGTATGAGTGGCGGTTTGCGGAGCTGTCGGCGGACGCCCGGCTAACCGGGCGTCGTGTTCAGCGCCATCGCCAGAAAGTCTAGGCGCCACAGCGACTCGAAGAGCTGGCGCCCGAACTCCCGCACCTGCGTCCCGTCTTGGCGGTTGCCCTGGGCCACAGAGTCGATGATCTCTCGTATGGTGCGCCGGCCGTCGACGTGCTGGACAAAGGGCAGCTGAGCGGGGGTGAGCTTGAGCTGAGCGCCGGGCAGGTGGATCTCGTCGCCGGACAGCAGGCACGCCGTCCGCGGCAGCGGGACGTAATCGAGGGACGACGCCGCCGAGAAGTCGATCGCATAGTCCTGTGTCGGCCGTTCGGGCCGGCAGGCGAGGAAGAAGTGGGTGGCATTGGCCGGCTGCAGACGTTCCATCACCGACCAGAGCGTGGTGTCGGGTAGCCGGTTCAAGAGCGACTGGAACGGGCCCGTCTGTCCGACGAGCGCGTCGTGCGGGTAGTACGGCGAATTGCGCAGCCAGCCCTGGAACGCCAGCCCGGCGGCGTCGACCAGGCCCAGGCATTCCTCGACGGTGTAGCTGCGTTGCCGGGCGTGCAGGAAGGTGTCGATGAGCGCCCCGTCGGTCAGCAGATCACGCGCGCCCTGCAGGTACGGGCGGACGGGATGGTCGGCCGGCAGCGCCGCAACCGCCTCCTTGACCAGCTGAACCGACGCGTCGTCCTGCGACAATCCGAGGTCGCGGAACGCCGATTCGAGCATCTCGACGCCGATCCGGCCGTACTTGGCGTAGAGCATGACGCCCAGCGCCCCGTCGCGCCGCAGGCATCCACCGAGGGTTTTGAGCCCGGCCAGCGGGTCCGCCATGTGATGCAAGACGCCGGTGGAGACGATGAGGTCGAAGTCGCGGGACAGCGCCGAGGCCTCTTCGATGGGCAGCAGATGCAGTTCCAGGTTCACCAGCTGGTGCTTGTCCTTCAGGTACTGCTGGTGATCCAACGCCGAGCGGCTGACGTCAATCGCGACGACCCGGGCGGCGCGGTTCATGAAGGCGAAAACCGCCGCCTGGAACGTGCCGCAACCCGCGATGAGGATGTCGAGATCCGGCCGGTATGCGCGGTCGGGCCAGAGCATCCGGTGCGCCCAGTAGGGATCGAACCAGTCCCAGTGGTTCTTGGTCCACGTCTCGAGATCGGTTACCGGGGGCGGATATTCCCAGCGATCGTATTGGCGGGAGACACCGTCAGCCCGCGGATCCTCGGACACCTTCGCGCTGGCTCCTTCGCGGTGGCGGCTCGCACAACGGTCCCGACCAACGTACTTCGCGTGGCGTCTTTCGGCAGCGCTGAATCCGGGCGCAAACATGCTCTGCTTGAGCGCCACCGGCAGTCGGGTATTGACTGAGCGGCGCGCAGGTCTAGGGATCGCGGGTTGGCGGTGGGCGCAATTGTTTGTGCAGCCCGACGTCAGTGGCGCGTGGTGTGAAACGAATTATTTGATGCACCAACATGTTTGAGCGTCGATGCAGTCCCGGTAGCCGGGGCTAGTTGTTGGTCGGTGGTGGTTGGGGTTGGAAGGGGTCATACCACCACCAGTCGGCGCGTTCGCCGATAGGCCCGGGGCATGGCGCCACCGCGGGCGGGGCCTGTGTAGGTGGGCGCGCCAGTGATCCCGGGCTCAGGATTCGGCCGTCCTCGTCGGTGACCACCAGGGCATCCGCGGGTCCGGTGAGGGTGATCTCGCCACGGTGATGCAACCGGTGGTGGTAGGGGCAGACCAGCACCAAGTTGGCCAACTCGGTGGGGCCGCCGTCCTCCCAGTGCCGGATGTGATGGGCGTGCAAACCCCGGGTAGCGCCACAACCGGGAACCACGCACGTGCGGTCGCGGTGCTCGAGCGCGCGGCGCAACCGCCGATTGATCACCCGCGTCGACCGGCCAGCGCCAATGACCTCACCGTGGCGCTCGAACCACACCTCACAGGTGGCATCACAGGTCAGGTAGCGGCGTTCGGCATCGGACAGCAGCGGACCCAGATGCAGCGCGGCAGCGCGCTGGGCGACATCAAGGTGCACCACCACCGTGGTGTGCTGCCCCTGCGGGCGGCGAGTGGCCTCGGCGTCCCAACCCGCCTCCACCAAACGCATAAACGCCTCGGCCGTGCCCGGCATCGGCGGACGCTGATCACCCACGCCCGTGCCCTCGCCGTGGTCGCGCTTCCATTCGGCGATGAGCGCGTCACGATGCGAGGCCAACGCGGCGTCGAACTTCGCGGCATCCACGTGACCCAGGGTGATCCGATAACACGCGCCCTGCTCGGTGGCGGTCGCGATAAACGACCGCTCAGACGCCGATTCGGGCCGGGGTTCGGGGTCAGGACGCGGCTCCAGCCTGACCGCAGTGCGCAGCTGATTGACCGTGGCGACCGCGGCCAGTTGGGCGTAATGGTCATCAGAACCCTGCCCCGCGCGCGCCGCGATCACCCCCACCTGATCGGCCGAGAACCGGCCCTCGCGCATCCCCTGAGCACACCGCGGGAACTCGCTCAACCGGCCAGCGATGGTGGCCAGCGTGTGCGCGTTTGCCGACGAACACCCCAACTTCCAGGCCACCAACGCCGGCACTGAGCGCGCACCGGTCACACCGCACAATTGGTCGCGATCGATCTCGGCGACGATCTGCACGATGCGCCCATCAATCGCATTGCGCTGACCGGCCAACTCCGCCAACTCCTCAAACAACACCTCAAGACGGTCGCTCGCAGTCACCACCTCGGCGTCAACAGATGCGATCGAAGACATGACGCCATCATCGCAGCGACCACCGACAAAACCGGAGCCGTCGGATCCCGCTCGCCGGCAAGCAACACGTCTATCGGCAGCAATCACCGCGAATCACGAATCGTGAGCCAAGTCAGGACAAATCGTCGGGTGCATCAGCGTCCCCCAGGTATTCGGCGCGACACGGCCACCGGATCACGTGGGCCAGCCGAACTGCACACAATCGGTGCCCCCAGTCGGACTCGAACCGACACTTGACGGATTTTAAGTCCGCTGCCTCTGCCAATTGGGCTATGGGGGCCCGGCGGCGAATCTAGCGCGTGAACCCCGAACACGCGGCATCGCATTGCGGCCGATATTTGCCAGACGTCCAAGATGCGGGGCCCGTCCCCATCGATTAGTATCCGCGCGCCGCGCGCGACTTCTGCCTTTCCGCGCCCGCGATCAGATGACGTCCCGATGTCGTCCGACAGGGTCTTGTTAAAACTGCCGCCCTTGTCGTTAAGAAGCCGTAAACGACTGTAACCCCAGCTCATTGGGTGGGGAATGTGGAGTTGTGGCTCGCTAGCGTTACGCCAACGCACAGCGGCCGTTACGTGAACACACAGCGATCCACACCGGGGGTCGGCTCGTTCAGCATAGGAGCAACAAATGTCGTTTCTGACCACACAGACTGAAGAAATGCTAGCCGCGGAGACGTTGCTGTCCGGAATCAACAGCAACCTGGCAGCGCAAAACGCGGGCGCCGCGTCGGCGACCACCGTCATCGCTCCCGCCGCCGCCGACCCGGTATCGGCCCAGCAGGCGGCAATCTTCTCGGCGTACGGCACCCAGTACCAGACGATCGCCGCCGAGGCGCAAGCGCTTCTCGAGCAGTACTCGCAGACCCTGGGCATCAGCTCCAACAGTTACGGCGACACCGAGGCCGTCAACGCCAGCCAGGCCGCCCTCCAAGCGTTGGACGCCGTGGATCCCGGCACGTCTGCCGCGACGGGTTCCAACCCGATCGACATCCTCGCCTGGCTCCTCGGCTTCAACGGCCAGTCCAGCGGTGGTCTGGGTGGCATGTTCGGGCTGTCGAGTAACGGCGCCAACATCGGAAACATCGGTTTCGGCAACTGGGCCTCCGCCGGTTCCGACCTGCTCGGCCTCGCCGGTGGTGGGCTGCTGGACACCTCCGGCGCCGACGCGGGTGCGGCCGCCGCGGCGGACCTGGCCACCACGACCACGCCGGCCGGCGCCGGTGTGAGCGGCGTGGCCGGCATGGGCGCGATGCCAGCCGCCGCGATGGGCCAAGCAACCATGGTCAACAAGCTCTCCGTGCCGCCGAGTTGGGCCGGTTCCACCCCGGTGACCGGTTCAAGCGCCGCGCCGCTGCAGACGGTCGGCTGGACAGCCGCCGCGCCGCAGGGCGGTCCGGGAACGGTGGTGCCGGGCATGCCCGGCGTGGGTGCAATGGGACGCAACAGCGCCGGCTTCGGCGCGCCGCGCTACGGCGTCAAACCGATCGTCATGCCGAAACCGACCGCCGTCTAGGCAGTCACGCTCACCCGATAGACGTGGAATCCGAACAGTAAAAGGAGCGGAATACACAAATGGTGCTTGACTTTTCAGCGATACCCCCAGAGGTCACCTCGTCGCTCATGTATGCGGGTGCGGGCTCCGCTCCGCTCATGGCCGCCGCGACGGCGTACGCCAACCTGGCCGCCGAGGTGAGCACCACAGCCACGCAGTGGGAGTCGATCATCTCGTTGCTGACCACCGAGCAATGGACCGGTGGCGGGTCCGCCGCGGCGGCCGCCGCCGCCCAGCCCATCGTGACCTATCTGACCGAGACGGCGACGACGCTCGAGCAGGCGAGCGCCCAGGCCACCGCATCGGCGGCCGCCTACGAGGCGGCATTCGCCGCGACGGTGCCCCCGCCGGTGATCGCGGCCAATCGGACGTTGCTGGCCACCCTCGTCGCAACGAACGTCCTGGGCGTCAATTCGGCCGCGATCGCGGCGACCGAAGCGCAGTACGCCGAGATGTGGGTTCAAGACGCCACGATGATGGCCACCTATCAGGCCGCCTCGGCGGCGGCCGGCGTCCTCACCCCCGTGACGCCGCTGACGTCGACCACCGACCCGGCGGCCGCCGCGGCCGTGGACAACAGCGCGGTCGCTTTCGACGCGGTGAATGGCACGACGCAGGCGACCGGTTTGGACCTGTCGTCGCTCATCACGTCGCCAACCGGCAGTGGAGGCCTGCTGCAGTCCGTTGACAATTTGATGGGCACCCCATTCGTCTTCAATGCCATCAACGGCGGGATCAACACCGGGGCCTGGTTCACCATGAACGCCATCCCGAACGTGGTGTCACTGGGGCACACCCTCGGGACCGTGCCGTCGATTCCGTTCTCGCTGGCCGACTCTGCCGCCCCGGCGGCCGGCGCGGCCGCCATCACGCCCGGCACGACGGTGGGCTCGGTGTCGGGCGCGGGCGCGTCGGCCGCGCTGGGCGAGGCGTCCGCGGTCGGCCGCCTCTCGGTGCCGGCCGGCTGGAATGCGGCCTCCCCGGCGTCGTTGGCTTCGGCCACCGCCCCGCTCGAAGGCTCGGGCTGGACGGCCGCGGCCGAAGCGGAAGGCGTCACCGCGATGCCCGGCATGCCGGGAATGGCTGCGGCCGCCAAGGGCGCCGGCGCGTACGGCACCGGGCCCCGGTACGGCTTCAAACCGATCGTCATGCCCAAGCAGGTTGTCGTCTGAGAAGGGACCGCCGATACGGGAGGTAAGGGGGTACGTGTCGACCGTTTGACGCGAACAATTAACCGGCAGGCCGTAATCTATTGGAGCCGCGGCCACCGCCGCATCAATTACCACTGTTAAGACTTCGGCCGACTGAAGCTATCACGAT
>NZ_JAEKMI010000064.1 GCF_020217485.1 Mycobacterium sp. WUMAC-067
GCCAGAATTTTCGCCGTGGCGTTACGCCCGGCGACCGGGCCGAGCCCGGCGACCGGCGCGCGATCGCCACTACCCGCAGTCGCGGGCCAGCAGGTCGGCCACGGTTTCGCGGCGAACCAGTTCGCGCGCCCGGCCATCCTTGACGGCCACCAGTGACGGCCGGCCGACCATGTTGTAGTTGGACGCCATGCTGTGGTGGTAGGCGCCGGTGCAGGCCACGGCCAGCAGGTCGCCGGGCCGCAGGTCCGCCGGCAGCTCGATGTCGCGGGCGATCTCGTCGCCCGATTCACAGTGCCGGCCGGCCACGGTGACGCGCTGCTTGAGGCCCAGCGGATGCCGATTGGCCAGCGCGACGGCGTATCGCGCGCCGTACAGCGACACCCGCGGGTTGTCGCTCATGCCGCCGTCGACGGCGACGAAGGTGCGGCCACCGAATTGCGTCTTGACCGAGCGCACCCGATACAGGGTCACGCCGGCGCGGCCGCTGATGGCCCGGCCCGGTTCGACCACGACCTGCGGGCGGGGGAACCGCTCGGCGGCGCAGGCCTCGTCGAGGGCGTTCTCGATCACCTCGGCCAGCTCGTCGAGATCCAGCTCCCGATCGCCGGGGACGTACGGGATCGCATGTCCGCCACCGATGTTCAGCTCGGTGAGGATGACGCCGTGCCGGGCCCGGATATCGGCCATCGCGGCGATCATCCGCCGAATCGCCTCGCCGTACAGGGCGGCATCGCTGACCTGCGAGCCGATGTGGCAGTGCAGGCCGACCAGGTCGAGGATGGGGTGCGCCAGCACGCGCCTCACCGCGTCGGCGGCGTGGTCGCCGGCGAGGGTGAAGCCGAACTTCTGGTCGCTGACACCGGTGGTGACGGCGCGGTGCCCGTGGATGTCGATGTCGGGGGTCACCCGGATGAGCACCGGCTGGCGCCGCCGCGCCAGCCCGGCGAGGTAGGCGATTTCGATGCAGGAATCCAGCACGATGCGCCCCACCCCGGCGCCCACGGCGTCGCGCAGCTCCTCGGGCGACGTGGCGTTGCCGTGCATGACGATGCGTGCCGGGTCGACGCCGCCGGCCAGGGCCGTGGCCAGTTCACCGGCCGAGCAGACGTCGACGCCGAGGCCCTCTTCGCGGGCCCAGCGGGCCACCGCGGTGCTCAGCAGCGACTTGCCGGCGTACACGACCTCGATCCCGCGCAGGACGCGGCGGTAACGGCGGGCGCGATGCCGAAAATCGGTTTCGTCGATGACGTAGGCCGGGGTGTTGAACTCGTCGGCGATATCGGCCAGCGGCACACCGCCGACGCACAGCCTGCCCTCCTCGTCGGGGTGGGCGGTGAGGGGCCAGATCGCGGGGTCGAATCGCGGGGGAGCCGCGTGGCCGAGGGACGGCAGAATGTCCAGCAATGTCATGAATCCAACGTGCGCCCGCGGGCGCTCGCGTGGCGTTTTCTTGACGATCCATTGACGACGCCGACCGCAATATTGACGCGGTTCGCCGTGTCCGGCGGCCCCCGCCCGGCGACGGCGGGCGCCGCGTCGGCGGGAGGAAGGAGCCGGGCAAGCAGCCCTAGAATGGAATTCATCATGACCGCACCGGGGGCTGCTCGCCCAGAAACCCCGATCGCGGGGCTCGTTGAATTGGCGCTCACCGCGCCGACCTTCCAGCAGTTGATCGACAGCGCGGCGACGTCGCCGGCTGAATTGAGCCTGGTGGGTCCAGCCAGCGCACGGTTGTTCGTGGCCAGCGCGCTGGCGCGGTTGGGTCCTTTGCTGGTAGTCACCGCGACCGGGCGCGAAGCCGACGACTTGACCGCTGAACTGCGCGGTGTCTTCGGCGATGCCGTGGCGGTCTTCCCGTCCTGGGAGACGCTGCCGCACGAGCGGCTCTCGCCCGGCGTCGACACCGTCGGCGCCCGGCTGACGGTGCTGCGCCGGCTGGCCCACCCCGACGACGCGCGGCTGGGTCCGCCCCTGCAGGTGGTGGTGACGGCGGCCCGCTCGCTGCTGCAGCCGATGACGCCGCAGCTGGGCCTGATCGAGCCGGTCACGTTGAGCGTGGGCCAGGAAGTCGAATTCGAGGGTGTCATCGCCCGGCTGGTCGAGCTGGCCTACACCCGGGTCGACATGGTGGGCCGGCGCGGCGAGTTCGCCGTGCGCGGCGGGATCCTCGACGTCTTCCCGCCGACGGCCGAGCACCCGGTGCGCATCGAGTTCTGGGGTGACGAGGTCAGCGAGATGCGGATGTTCTCCGTCGCCGATCAGCGTTCGATCCCGGAGCTCGAGGTCGACACCCTGATCGCGGTGCCCTGCCGCGAACTGCTGCTCACCGAGGGGGTGCGGCGACGGGCCGCCGAGCTGTCCGCGGCGCACCCGGCGACCGAACCCGCGATCACCGGCAGCGTCACCGACATGCTGGCCAAGCTCGCCGACGGCATCGCGGTCGACGGCATGGAGGCCCTGCTACCGGTGCTGCGGCCCGGCGAGCATGTGCTGCTGACCGACCAACTGGCGCAAGGCACCCCGATCCTGCTGTGCGACCCGGAGAAGATCCGCACCCGGGCCGCCGACCTGATCAAGACCGGCAGCGAATTCCTCGAAGCCTCGTGGTCGGCGGCGGCCATGGGCACCGACGCTCCCGTCGACGTCGCGCAATTCGGCGGATCGGGATTCGCCGAGCTCGACGAGGTGCGGGCCGCGGCCGCCACGGGCGGGCATCCGTGGTGGACGTTGAGCCAGCTGTCCGACGAGTCGGCCGTCGAGCTAGACATCCGGGCCGCGCCCTCGGCGCGCGGACACCAACACGACATCGACGGCATCTTCGCGATGCTGCGCGCGCACGTCACCACCGGCGGCCACGCCGTCGTCGTCGCGCCCGGCGCCGGAACCGCGCATCGCGTGGTGGAACGGCTGGCCGAATGCGACACCCCCGCCGGCATGCTGGAATCCGGCGCCGCGCCCAAGCTCGGGGTGGTCGGCGTGCTCAAGGGGCCGCTGCACGACGGCGTGATCATCCCCGGCGCCACGTTGGTGGTGATCACCGAGACCGATCTGACCGGCAGCCGCGTCGCCGCCGTCGAGGGCAAGCGGCTGGCGGCCAAGCGGCGCAACACTGTTGACCCGTTGGCGCTCACCGCCGGTGATCTGGTGGTGCACGATCAGCACGGCATCGGGCGGTTCGTGGAGATGGTCGAGCGCACCGTCGGCGGCGCCCGGCGCGAGTACCTGGTGCTCGAATACGCCTCGAGCAAGCGGGGCGGCGGATCCGACAAGCTGTATGTGCCGATGGATTCGCTGGATCAGCTGTCGCGCTACGTCGGCGGGCAGGCGCCCGCGCTGAGCAAGCTGGGCGGCAGCGACTGGACCAACACCAAGACCAAGGCCCGCCGCGCGGTGCGCGAGATCGCCGGCGAGCTGGTGTCCCTGTACGCCAAGCGGCAGGCCAGCCCCGGGCACGCGTTCGGGCCGGACACGCCCTGGCAGGCCGAGATGGAAGACGCGTTCGGGTACACCGAGACGGTCGACCAGCTGACCGCGATCACCGAGGTCAAAGGGGACATGGAAAAGCCGATCCCGATGGACCGGGTGATCTGCGGCGACGTGGGCTACGGCAAGACCGAGATCGCGGTGCGGGCGGCGTTCAAGGCGGTCCAGGACGGCAAGCAGGTCGCCGTGCTGGTGCCCACCACGCTGCTGGCCGACCAGCATCTGCAGACCTTCACCGACCGGATGACCGGGTTCCCGGTGACCGTCAAGGGCCTGTCCCGGTTCACCGACCCCGCGGAGTCCAAGGCCGTGATCGAGGGCCTGGCCGACGGATCGGTGGACGTGGTGATCGGCACGCACCGGCTGTTGCAGACCGGGGTGCGCTGGAAGGACCTCGGCCTGGTCGTGGTCGACGAGGAGCAGCGGTTCGGCGTCGAGCACAAGGAGCACATCAAGTCGCTGCGCACCCACGTCGACGTGCTGACCATGAGCGCCACCCCGATCCCGCGCACGCTGGAGATGAGCCTGGCCGGGATCCGCGAGATGTCGACGATCCTCACCCCGCCCGAGGAGCGCTATCCGGTGCTGACCTACGTCGGCCCGCACGACGACAAGCAGGTCGCGGCCGCCCTGCGGCGCGAGCTGCTACGCGACGGGCAGGTCTTCTACGTGCACAACCGGGTCAGCTCGATCGACCGGACGGCGGCGAAGATCCGGGAGCTGGTGCCCGAGGCGCGAGTGGTCGTCGCGCACGGGCAGATGCCCGAAGAACGGCTGGAACGCACGGTGCAGGGGTTCTGGAACCGCGAATACGACATCCTGGTGTGCACGACGATCGTGGAGACCGGGCTGGACATCTCCAACGCCAACACGCTGATCGTCGAGCGCGCCGACACCTTCGGCCTGTCGCAGCTGCACCAGCTGCGCGGCCGGGTCGGCCGCAGCCGGGAGCGCGGCTACGCCTACTTCCTGTACCCGCCGCATGCGCCGCTCACCGAGACCGCCTATGACCGGCTGACCACCATCGCGCAGAACAACGAACTCGGCGCGGGCATGGCGGTCGCGATGAAGGACCTCGAGATCCGCGGCGCCGGCAACGTGCTGGGTGTCGAGCAGTCCGGGCACGTCGCCGGCGTCGGCTTCGACCTGTACGTCCGCTTGGTGGGCGAGGCCGTGGAGGCGTATCGCGCGGCCGCCGACGGCCACACCGTCACGACCGCCGAGGAACCCAAGGACGTGCGGATCGACCTGCCGGTCGACGCGCACCTGCCGCCGGACTACATCGCCAGCGACCGGCTGCGGCTGGAGGCGTACCGCCGGCTGGCCGCCGCGGCCTCCGACGGTGAGATCGACGCGGCCGTGGAGGAACTCGTCGACCGCTACGGGGCGCTGCCCGAGCCGGCCCTGCGGCTGGTGGCGGTGGCGCGGCTGCGGCTGCTGTGTCGCGCCGCGGGCATCACCGAGGTGTCGGCGCCGTCGGCGGCCACCGTGCGGCTTTCGCCGATGACGCTGCCGGATTCGGCCCAGGTGCGGCTCAAGCGGATGTATCCGGCGGCGAACTACCGCGCCACGACGTCCACGGTGCAGGTTCCCATCCCGCGCGACGGCGGGGTCGGCGCGCCGCGGTTGCGCGATGTCGAGCTGGTGCAGATGGTGGCGAATTTGGTGACCGCTCTGCAGGGTAAACCGCAGGCAGATATTGGTATAACGAGTCCAGCTGCAGCGATGGCAAGTGAGGGGCCACGGTGATCGTCGTCTTGTTCGACCCCCGCCGCCCGTCGCTGGTGCCCATCGAAGCCATCGAGCACCTCGCCGGCGAGGTGCAGTACACCGAAGAGATGCCCGTCGCGGTGCCCTGGTCGCTGTCGGCGGCGCGGCCGGTGCACTCCGGTGAGGACGCGCCGGTGCTGCTGTCGTCCGACCCCGACCACCCGGCCGTGACCGCCCGCCTGGCGGCCGGGGCCCGGCTGATCTCCGCGCCCGACACGCCGCGCGGCGAACGCCTGGTCGACGCCGTCGCCATGATGGACAAATTGCGCACCGCCGGGCCGTGGGAGAGTGAGCAAACCCACGATTCGCTGCGCCGGTTTCTGTTGGAGGAGACCTACGAGCTGCTGGACGCGGTGGGCAGCGGCAACGCCGACCAACTGCGCGATGAGCTCGGCGACGTGCTGCTGCAAGTCCTCTTCCACGCCCGCATCGCCGAGGATGCGCCGCAGTCCGCCTTCACCATCGATGACGTCGCCGCCGCCCTGATGCGGAAACTGGGCAACCGGGTCCCGGGAGTGCTTGCCGGGCAATCCATTTCGCTCGAAGAGCAGCTGGCCCAGTGGGAAGAGCGCAAGGCGGCCGAAAAGCCGCGCAAGTCGGTGATGGACGACGTGCACACGGGGCAGCCCGCATTGGCGCTCGCCCAGAAGGTGATCCAGCGCGCCGACAAAGCCGGTCTGCCCGCCGACCTGATCCCCGACGCGATCACCTCGATCCGCGTGTCGGCCGACGTGGACGCCGAAAGCGCCCTGCGCACAGCGGTTCTGGAGTTCGTCGACACGGTTCGCGGCGCGGAGCGGGCGATCGCGACGGCGCGCCGCGGGGGCGGCGTCCCCGACGAGTTCGACGTGGCCCCGCTCGGTGAAGTCTCCGAACAGGAGTGGCGTGAGCACTGGCCGACGGGTGAATCGGCGGCCGACCCGGCCGCCGAGGAAGTCACGGCCGACGGCGGGGCCGGCGACGGCTGAGCGACGCCTTGCAGCGGCCGCGCCGCGGATTATTACCCCCCGCCGTCATGGGCGCGAGCGATCGCGGCAATGTTTGCCGGATTTGCCCTCGGCCGGTCGGTAATATCGCGGATGAGGTTGCGAATCCCCGTGGTCGGCCGTGGTCTGACCGCGCTAGCCAAGGCGGCCGGCAGCTAATCGATGATTAGCTGCAACCGGCGAAACGTCGGTGCGCCGGGGCCCGACGCGACCGAGCAGTCCCCCGACGCATGGGACGATGGTGTGGCGGAAGTTGGTGCAGGCGAGTTTAGGGGAGCTCAGGAAAGCATGGTGTCGCCGAGGCGTTGGATGCGCGCGGCCGCCGTGATCGGCGCGACCGCGATCGTTCTGGCCTCGAGCTGCACGTGGCAGCTCAGCCTGTTCATTCCCGACGGCGTGCCGCCCCCGGCGGGAGACCCGGTGCCGCCGGTGGACACGCATGCCAGCGGTCGGCCCGCGGAACAGTTGCGCGACTGGGCGGCGCAACGGTCGGCGGCGTTGGAGATCCCGGTGATCGCGCTCGAGGCCTACGCGTACGCGGCCCGGGTCGCCGAGGTCGAGAACCCGAAGTGCCACATCGCCTGGACCACGCTCGCGGGCATTGGTCAGGTCGAGAGCCGCCACGGCACTTACCGCGGTGCGACGCTGGCCCCCAACGGGGACGTCAGCCCCCCGATCCGCGGTGTCCGACTGGACGGCAGCGGCGGGACGCTGCGCATCGTCGACACCGACGAAGACCTCACCGACGGCGACGGCGTGACGCGCGCGATGGGGCCGATGCAGTTCATCCCCGAGACGTGGCGGCTCTACGGTGTCGACGCTCACAATGACGGCCGCGTCAGCCCGGACAACATCGACGACGCCGCGCTCGCCGCCGCGGGCTACCTGTGTTGGCGCGGAAAGGATCTCGCAACACCGCGGGGCTGGATCACCGCGCTGCGGGCCTACAACAACTCGATGGTCTACGCGCGCGCGGTCCGGGATTGGGCGACCGCTTACGCGAAAGGTCACCCGTTATAGCAGGATGTATCGCTGACCCAGGCTTACGCGAACAAGGAGAACCCAGTGCCGATTATCGAGCAGGTCGGGGCCCGCGAGATCCTCGATTCCCGCGGTAACCCGACAGTCGAGGTCGAGATTGCCCTGATCGACGGGACGTTTGCCCGCGCGGCGGTGCCGTCGGGCGCGTCGACGGGCGAGCACGAGGCCGTCGAGTTGCGCGACGGCGGCGAGCGTTACGGCGGCAAGGGTGTGCAAAAGGCGGTGCAGGCCGTGCTGGACGAGATCGGCCCGGCGGTGATCGGCCTCAACGCCGACGATCAGCGGCTAGTCGACCAGGCGCTGCTGGATCTGGACGGCACGCCCGACAAGTCGAGGCTGGGCGGCAACGCGATCCTGGGCGTGTCGCTGGCCGTGGCCAAGGCGGCGGCCGATTCCGCCGAGTTGCCGCTGTTCCGCTACCTCGGCGGGCCCAACGCGCACATCCTGCCGGTGCCGATGATGAACATCCTCAACGGCGGCGCGCACGCCGACACCGCCGTCGACATCCAGGAGTTCATGGTGGCGCCGATCGGTGCGCCCAGCTTCGCCGAGGCGCTGCGCTGGGGCGCCGAGGTGTATCACTCGCTGAAGTCGGTGCTCAAGAAGGAGGGGCTGAGCACGGGGCTGGGCGATGAGGGCGGCTTCGCCCCCGACGTGGCGGGCACCACCGCGGCCCTGGACCTGATCAGCCGGGCCATCGACTCGGCCGGTTTCAAACTCGGCGCCGACGTAGCGCTGGCCCTCGACGCGGCGGCCACCGAGTTCTTCACCGACGGGACGGGCTACAAATTCGAGGGCAGCACCCGCACCGCGGAACAGATGGCGGAGTTCTACGCCGGGCTGCTCGGCTCTTATCCGCTGGTGTCCCTCGAAGACCCACTGTCCGAAGACGATTGGGATGGCTGGGCGACCCTGACCGCGGCGATCGGTGATCGGGTGCAGATCGTCGGCGACGACATCTTCGTCACGAATCCCGAGCGCCTGGAAGAGGGCATCGACAAGGGCGTGGCAAACGCGTTGCTGGTCAAGGTGAATCAGATCGGCACGCTGACCGAGACGCTGGACGCGGTCGCGCTCGCGCACCACAGTGGCTACCGCACGATGATGAGCCATCGCAGCGGCGAGACCGAGGACACCACGATCGCCGACCTGGCGGTGGCCGCCGGCTGCGGGCAGATCAAGACCGGTGCGCCCGCCCGCAGCGAGCGCGTCGCCAAATACAACCAGCTGCTGCGGATCGAGGAGGCGCTCGGCGACGCCGCCCGTTACGCCGGCGATCTCGCCTTCCCGCGGTATACACCGCCGGAGGCCAAATAGGTTGCCCGGCAAGCCGGATCCGAAGCGGCGTTCCCCGGCATCGCGCCCGGGGAAGGCCGGCGATCCGGTTCGGCGTCGGCGCTCGGCCAAGCCGCCGTCGAAGCCAAGTGCGAGGACGTCGCCCACGGCGAATCACGGCGGCCGCAACTCCACCCAGCAAGAGCATGTCGTCGAACCCATCACCCGGCAGGCCGCCGAATCGGTTGAGCAGCGCTCCGAGCAACGGCTGGGTTTCACCGCGCGGCGCGCGGCGGTGCTGGCCGCGGTGATCTGCGTGCTGACGCTGACCATCGCCGGACCCGTGCGCACCTATTTCGCGCAGCGCACCGAGATGAATCAGCTGGCCGCCAGCGAGGCCGCGCTGCGCCGTCAGATCGCGGATTTGGAGCAGCGAAAGACCAAACTCGGTGACCCGGCCTACATTGCGGCGCAGGCGCGCGAGCGGCTCGGCTTCGTGAAGCCCGGAGACATCCCGTTCCAGGTTCAGCTGCCGCCGTCGGCGGCCGAGCCCACCCAGCCGGGATCCCCGTCGGCGAAACCGGTCAACAACGACCCGTGGTACACGTCGCTGTGGCACACCATCGCCGACGCCCCGCACCTGCCGCCGGCCCCGCCGCCGGTCCCCGAAGCCCCGCCCCCGCCGGCCGAACCGGGTCCGCCCGCACCGAATCCCACGGGTCCCGGTGGTTGACCGTGCCGACCTGGAGGCGGTGGCTCGCCAGCTCGGGCGTGAGCCGCGCGGGGTGCTCGACATCGCCTACCGGTGCCCCAACGGCGAACCCGGCGTGGTGAAGACCGCGCCGAAATTGCCTGACGGCACGCCGTTTCCGACGCTGTACTACCTGACGCATCCGGCGCTGACGGCGGCCGCGAGCCGGCTCGAGACGACGGGATTGATGCGCGAGATGACCGAGCGGCTGGGACGCGACGCGGATCTGGCGGCCGCGTACCGGCGCGCGCACGAGTCGTACCTGGCCGAGCGCGACGCGATCGAATCGTTGGGGACCACGTTCACCGGCGGTGGGATGCCCGACCGGGTCAAGTGCCTGCACGTGCTGATCGCCCATTCGCTGGCCAAGGGGCCGGGCGTGAATCCGTTCGGCGACGAGGCGCTGGCGATCCTGGCCGGCGAGCCCGCGATGGCGGGCATTTTGGTGGAGGGCCAATGGTGAACGGCAGGCTCGCGGGAATCGACTGCGGTACCAACTCGATTCGCTTGTTGATCGCCGATGTTGAAGGGTCCGGGCGGCTGCGTGACGTGCATCGGGAGACGCGGATCGTGCGGCTCGGCCAGGGTGTCGACGCGACCGGCGAGTTCGCGGCGGAGGCGATAGAGCGCACCCGGGCCGCGTTGGCGGACTACGCCGCGCTGCTGGCAGAGCACGGGGCCGAGCGGGTGCGGATGGTGGCCACCTCGGCGGCCCGCGATGTCGCCAACCGCGACGACTTCTTCGCGATGACGGCCGACGTGTTGGGCGCGGTGCTGCCCGGCGCGGTGGCCGAGGTGATCAGCGGCGCCGAAGAGGCCGAGCTGTCGTTCCGCGGCGCGGTCGGCGAATTGGATAGCGCGGCAGGCCCTTTCGTCGTCGTCGACCTGGGCGGGGGCTCCACCGAAATCGTAGTTGGGGGCGAGGCGGTGGTGGCCAGCCACTCGGCCGACATCGGCTGTGTCCGGCTGACCGAGCGTTGCCTGCATTCGGACCCGCCGACACCCGCGGAGGTGGCCGCCGCCCGGCAGGTGGTGCGCGAGCGGCTCGAGGTCGCGCTGGGCGTGGTGCCCGTGGAGGGGGCACGGACCTGGGTCGGCCTGGCCGGAACGATGACCACGCTGTCCGCGCTGGCGCACAATTTGCCGGCGTATGACTCTGCGGCCATTCATCTTTCGCACGTCGCCGGCGCGGATCTGTTGGCGGTATGCGAACGGCTGATCGGGATGACACGCGCCGAGCGCGCGGCGCTGCCGCCGATGCACGAGGGGCGGGCCGACGTGATCGGCGGGGGCGCGATCGTGGTGGAGGAGTTGGCGCGCGAGCTGCGCGCCCGTGCGGGCATCGAGGAGCTGACGGTGAGCGAGCACGACATCCTGGACGGCATCGTGCTGTCGATCGCCGAGTAGCTCGGCCGCCACCGGCCCTCACGCCTCGAATCGATAGCCCATGCCCGACTCGGTCAGCAGGTGTTTGGGATGCGACGGGTCGTCTTCGAGCTTGCGGCGCAGCTGCGCGAGATACACGCGCAGGTAATGGGTTTCGGTGGCATACGCCGGACCCCACACCTCCTTGAGCAGCTCCTCGCGTCCGACCAGCTTGCCGCGATTGCGGACGAGGACCTCGAGCATCCCCCACTCGGTGGGGGTGAGGTGGACTTCGCCGCCGTTCTTGCTGACCTTCTTGGCGGCCAAATCGACCGTGAACGCATCGGTTTCGATCACCGGCTGCTCGAGCTCGGAGGCCGCGGTGTTGCGGCGCACCGCCGCGCGCAGCCGGGCCAGGAACTCGTCCATCCCAAAGGGTTTGGTGACATAGTCGTCGGCGCCGGCGTCCAGCGCCTCGACTTTGTCCGACGAGTCGGTGCGCGCGGACAGCACGATCACCGGCGCGGTGAGCCATCCGCGCAGACCGGCCAGCACGTCGATGCCGGAGATGTCGGGCAGGCCGAGGTCGAGGATCACCACGTCGGGCTTGTGCTCGGCGGCGGCGCGCAGCGCGCCCGTGCCGCTCGACGCGGTGACCACCTCATAGCCCCGCACGGACAGGTTGATGCGCAGCGCCCGCAGGATCTGCGGCTCGTCGTCGATCACCAACACGCGCGTCATGTGGCATCCATAGCCAGCGGCGCAGCCATTTCCACGATCACGGTCAGTCCGCCTCCTGGGGTGTCGGTGGCCGTTATGCTCCCGCCCATCGCTTCGACGAAGCCCCGCGCCACCGACATCCCCAGCCCGACGCCGGTGGTGTTGTCGTGATCGCCGAGCCGCTGAAACGCTTCGAAGATCTGTTCCTCGGCACCGTGCGGTATTCCGGGACCCTCGTCGATGACGTTGATCAGCACCCGATCGCCCACCTGCCCGGCGTTGACCCGGACCAGGCAGTTGGGCGCATACCGCAGCGCGTTATCGATCAGGTTGGCCAGCACCCGCTCCAGCAGCCCGGCGTCGGCCATCACCACGGCGTCGCCCACATCCACCTTGACCCGGTCGATGGCGGACCGGAAAAAGCCGGTGGCGCCCTTGCCGATGCTGACCAGCGCGCGTTGCACGGTTTCCTCCAGGTACACCCGGCTCAGTTCCGGGTGGATCGCCCCGGCGGCCAGCCGTGAGGAATCGAGCAGGTTGCCGACCAGCGCGGTGAGTTGGTCGATGGACTCCTCGATGGTCGCCAACAACTCCGCGGTGTCGGCGGCGGAGAAGGCGACGTCCTCGGCGCGCAGGCTGGACACGGCGACCTTGGCCGCCGCCAGCGGCGTGCGCAGGTCATGGCTGACCGCCGACAGCAGGGAGCGCCGCAGTTCGTCGGCCCGCACGACCGCCTCGGTCCGGCTGGCCTCCTCGGCCAGCTCGCGCTGCCTGACCAAACCCGCGGCCTGCCTGGCCACCGCGCTGAGCACGCGCCGGTCCCGCGCCGAGAGCTTGCGGCCCGCCAGCAGCATCCAGAATTCGTCGTCGCCGACCTCGATCGCGGTGTCCGCGGAATCGACGGTGACACAAGGATCCCTGCCCACGCAGGCGACGACGTCGCTCGTGGTGTCCCCGGCGCCGGGCTCGCGCAACATGCTGACCGCGCGCTGGGCGTAGGTCTCTCGCACCCGTTCGAGCAGCGTTTCGAGGTCGGCACCGCGCAGCACCGAACCCGCGAACAGGGTCAGCAGCTCGGCCTCCTGCGACGCGCGGCGGGCTTCCCGCGTGCGCTTGGCCGCGAAATCGACCAGCACCGCGACCGCGACCGCGATCAGCAGCAGCACCAATTCGGTGACGGCGCTGTTGGGTTCGGCGATGGTGAAGCTGTGCCGCGGGGCGATCAGGAAATAGTTCAGCAGCAGTCCGGACAGCATCGCCGAAAGTGCCGCGGGCGCAACACCTCCGAGCAATCCGACCAGCAGCACCCCCACGAAGAACAACGCGCTCTCGCCGCCGGTGTCCAGGTACGGGTCCAGCGTCGTGACGGTGATCGCGCAGATGATCGACGGCACGATGAGCGCCGCCAGCCACGACGTCACGCGCCGCTCGCGCGGGGCGAGCGAGGCCGTGCGAAACCCGCGCTTGGCCTCCTCGTGCGTGACCAGGTGCACGTCGATCTTCCCGGACAGCTCGACGATCCTCGGGCCGATGCCCTCCTCGAACAGGCGCGCCCAGCGGGAGCGGCGCGAGGTGCCGATCACCAGCTGCGTGGCGTTCATCTCGCGGGCGAACTCGAGTAGGGCCGTGGGCACCTCGTCGCCGACCACGGTGTGCAGCGAAGCGTCCAGGCTGGTCGCCAGTTCCCGGATCTTGGCCATCCGCGACTCCGACAGGCCGGCCAGGCCGTCGCCGCGGACGACGTGGACCACCATGAGCTCGGCGGTGGACTTCGACGCGATCCGGGACGCCCGTCGCACCAAGGTCTCGGATTCGGGTCCACCGGTGACCGCCACGACGACCCGCTCGCGGGCTTCCCACGTGTCGGTGATCTTGTTCTCAGCCCGGTAGTTGGCCAGCGCCATATCGACCTGGTCGGCGAGCCACAGCAGCGCCAGTTCCCTTAGCGCGGTGAGATTTCCGCGGCGGAAGTAGTTGGACAGCGCCGCATCGATGCGATCGGGCGCGTAGACGTTGCCATGAGACAACCTGCGCCGCAACGCCTCCGGCGTGATGTCGATGAGTTCGACCTGCGCGGCCTGCCGCACGATCAGGTCCGGGACGGTCTCTTTCTGCTCGATACCGGTGATCTGGGCGACGACGTCGTTGAGGCTTTCCAGGTGCTGCACGTTGACCGTGGAGATCACGGTGATTCCGGCGTCGAGCAATTCCTCGACATCCTGCCAGCGCTTGGGGTTTTTGCTCCCCGGCGCGTTGGTATGCGCGAGTTCGTCGACGAGGACGACCTGCGGGCGGCGCGCCAGCACGGCCGGCACGTCGAGCTCGGGGAAGCGCCCGCCACGGTATTCGACATAGCGCGGCGGAATGATCTC
Organism: Mycobacterium sp. WUMAC-067; assembly: GCF_020217485.1. GTDB lineage: Bacteria > Actinomycetota > Actinomycetes > Mycobacteriales > Mycobacteriaceae > Mycobacterium. Next base: position 13,764 of record NZ_JAEKMI010000064.1, read on the forward strand.
GATGCCCTCAAGCAGCTCAGCGGTTTTCGCACGCCCGTGGGTTTCCACCACGCCCGCCACCAGATCGGTACCCCGCTCCAGCCGCCGATGCGCCTCACCCAGCATCGAATACGTCTTACCCACGCCCGGAGCGGCACCGAGGTAGATGCGTAGCTCCCCCCGCCTGGGGTGGCGGCCGCGGAGGTTGACGTCAGTCACGTCAACCATCATCCCCCTTGGGACTAACTAGTGACCGGATACCGGTGGTCGAGTTGCAGGTTGAGTTGCAGCACGTTGACGCACGGTTCACCGAAGAACCCCAGCGCGCGGCCGCTGCGGTTCTGCGCCACCACCGCACGGATCTGATCCGGGCTGGCACGGCGGGCGTTGGCGACGCGCGCCACCTGGATGTCGGCGTAGGCCGGCGAGATGTTCGGGTCGAGGCCGCTGCCGCCGGCGGTGACCGCGTCGGGCGGCACGGCCGGGGAGGCGGGCGCGGCCCCGCGGACGGGCACGGTCTGTCCGATCGAGTAGTCGTCGCCGTACCGGGCGCATTCGACCCGCACACCCTGGTAGAGGCTGAGGAACGGCGCCGGTGTCGATCCGCACGGCTCGTTGACGCTGACCACCCGAGTCGGGTGGATGACGTTTCCGCGCGCGTCACGCGGGCCGATCACCGACAACACCGCACCCACCCCGCGGCCCGTGCAGAACGGCCGCGACCCATCGACACCCTCCAATGCGCCGACGGCGGCGCTGCGCGAACACACCGTCGTCAGCAGGCTCGGCTTGAAGCCGGCGTCCGCCGCGGACTTGCCCGCCGCCAGTTGCGCCGGGTCGGCGGGCGTGTCGACGATGCTTTCCGGCCCGAGGTTGCTGCCGCCCGACGAGGTCGGGTCGTAGCCGGCGCCGGCCGCCGAGGGCCGGCTCTGGAAATACTGCGGCAGCGGGTTGCCGTCCTTGTCGGTGAACGGCTGGCCGATCAGCCTGCTGCCCACCGGCTTACCGTCCGCGGTGAGAATCGAGCCCTCGGCGTGCTCCCGCAATCCCGGCAGCTGCGCGACCGCCCAGACGAAGAGGGGATAGGCCAGACCGGTGATCGCGGTCAGCACCAGCAGCGCACGCAACGCCGCCCAATGCAGGCGGAGGAAATTCGTCATATCAGGACATCCCTGGGATGAATTGGACGATCAGGTCGATCGCCTTGATTCCGGCGAAGGGGGCGACGATGCCGCCAAGACCGTAGACATACAGGTTGCGGCTCAACAGTTTTGACGCGCTGCTCGGTGTATACCGCACGCCGCGCAGCGATAGCGGGATCAGCAACACGATGATGATCGCGTTGAAGATGACCGCGGACAGGATCGCCGACTGCGGGCTGTGCAGCCGCATGATGTTGAGCAGATCCAGACCGGGGAACAGCGCGACGAACATCGCCGGGATGATCGCGAAGTACTTCGCGATGTCGTTGGCGATCGAAAAGGTCGTCAGCGCGCCGCGGGTGATCAGCAGTTGCTTGCCGATCTCCACGATCTCGATGAGCTTGGTGGGATCGGAGTCGAGATCGACCATGTTGCCGGCCTCTTTGGCCGCCGACGTGCCGGTGTTCATCGCCACCCCCACGTCGGCTTGCGCCAACGCCGGCGCGTCGTTGGTGCCGTCGCCGGTCATCGCGACCAGTTTGCCGCCCGCCTGCTCACGCTTGATCAACGCGAGCTTGTCCTCCGGCGTGGCCTCGGCCAGGAAGTCGTCGACCCCCGCCTCGTCGGCAATCGACTTGGCGGTCAACGGGTTATCGCCGGTGATCATCACCGTCCGGATGCCCATCCGCCGCATCTCGTCGAAACGGTCCCGCATGCCCTGCTTGACGACGTCCTTGAGGTGGATGACACCGAGCACTCTCGCTTGCCCCTCGGCGCTTTCCCCGACGACCAGGGGAGTGCCGCCGCCGGCGGAGACGCCGTCGACGATCTCGCCGAGCTGCGCGGGGACGTTGCCTCCTTGGCCGCGTACCCATTCCGCGACCGAGTTCGCCGCCCCCTTGCGCAGCAGGTGCCCATCGAGGTCGACGCCCGACATCCGCGTGGTGGCCGAGAAGGCCACCCAGCTCGCCTGCGACAGCTCGCCCGGTGTGCGGGCACGCAGGCCGAAGTGCTGCTTGGCGAACACGACAACCGAACGGCCCTCGGGTGTTTCGTCGGCGAGGCTGGACAATTGCGCGGCGTCGGCCAACTGTTCGGCGGAGACGCCGTCGAAGGGGATGAAGGCGGCGGCCTGCCGGTTGCCCAGCGTGATGGTGCCCGTCTTGTCCAGCAGCAGGGTGTTGACGTCACCGGCGGCTTCCACCGCCCGCCCGGACATGGCGAGCACGTTGCGCTGCACCAGCCGGTCCATGCCGGCGATGCCGATGGCCGACAGCAGCGCGCCGATGGTGGTCGGGATCAGGCACACCAACAACGACACCATCACGATGCCGGTGACGCCGCTTGCATCCAGCGCCTGCGTATTCGGGACGCCGGGATTGTTCGCCTTGGCGTAGATCGCCAACGGCTGCAAGGTCGCCACGGCGAAGACGAAGATGATCGTCAAGGCGGCGAGCAGGATATTCAGCGCGATCTCGTTCGGGGTTTTCTGCCGGTTGGCGCCCTCGACGAGCGCGATCATGCGGTCGATGAAGCTCTCACCGGGTTTCTGGGTGATCTTGACGACGATCCGGTCGCTCAGCACGGTGGTGCCGCCGGTGACCGCCGATCGGTCGCCGCCGGACTCGCGGATCACCGGCGCCGACTCGCCCGTGATGGCCGATTCGTCCACTGAGGCAATGCCTTCCACCACATCACCGTCACCGGGGATCACCTGGCCCGCCTCGACCACCACGACGTCGCCCCGTTGCAGTTGGGCTGCGGCGACCGCTTCCTCGACCGCGGCGGCCCCCGGTACCCAGTCCTTGAGTCGCCGGGCCACGGTGTGCGTTTTGGCCCGGCGCAGCGTTTCGGCCTGGGCCTTGCCCCGGCCCTCGGCGACCGCTTCGGCGAGATTGGCGAACAGCACGGTCAACCACAACCAGATCACGGACAGCCAGGCGAACCAGCTCGGCGCGGCGATCGCCAGGACGGTGCTCCAGGCGGCGCCGATTTCGACGATGAACATCACCGGGTTGCGGCATAGGCTGCGCGGGTTGAGTTTTCGCAGCGCGTCCGGCGTGGAGCGCCATAGCATCTTCGGGTCGAGCAGGCCGCCCTGCACCCGTTTTCTGCCGCTGGACGCCGCCGGATGCGTCTGCTCGGTCGGCTGGATCGCGGTCGCGGTCATCAGTGGATTCCTTCGGCGAGGGGCCCGAGCGCGAGCATGGGCAAGAACGTGAGGGCAACGACGATCAACGTGACGCCGGCGACCATGCCCACGAACTGCGGCCGGTGGGTGGGCAGGGTGCCCGCCGAGGCCGGTGTGCTGCCTTGCCGCGCCAGCGATCCGGCCAGTGCCAGCACGAGCACGATGGGCAGGAACCGGCCGAGCGCCATGGCCAGGCCGAGAGCCGTGTTGTACCAGTCGGTGTTGGCGCTGAGCCCGGCGAAGGCCGACCCGTTGTTGTTGGCCGCCGAGGTGAACGCGTAGAGGATTTCCGAGAGTCCGTGCGGTCCGCCGTTGAGCATGCCGGCGCGTTCGCCGGGCAGCGCCATCGCGATCGCGGTGCCGGTCAGCACGATCAAGGGAGTGACCAGGAAATAGCTTGCGGCGAGCTTGATTTCGCGTGGGTTGATCTTCTTGCCGAGGTACTCCGGGGTGCGCCCGACCATCAGCCCCGCGACGAACACGGTGATCACCGCCAGAACGAGAATGCCGTACAGGCCGGAGCCGGTGCCGCCGGGCGCGACCTCACCCAGCTGCATGTTGAACATCGTGATCATGCCGCCGAGGCTGGTCAGCGAGTCGTGGGCGGAGTCGACGGCGCCGGTGGAGGTGAGCGTCGTGGCGGCGGCGAACACCCCCGAGTCGGTGACGCCGAAGCGCTGCTCGACCCCCTCCATCGCAGCGCCTGTCGCCGTCGGCACCGTGCCGCGGTGCTGCGTCTGGAACCACAGCATGAAGGTGGTGCTGATCGTGTACAGCGTCGCCATCACGGCCGCAATCGCGTAGCCCTGCTTGGTGTTACCCACCATGCGCCCGAACGTGCGCGGCAGCGAGAACCCGATCACCAGGATGAGGAAGATCTCCAGCCAGTTGGTCCAGCCAGTCGGATTCTCGAACGGGTGCGCGGAATTCGCGTTGTAGAAGCCGCCGCCGTTGGTGCCGAGTTCTTTGATGACCTCCTGGCTGGCCACCGGCCCGCCGGTGATGGTCTGCCGGGGGCCGCTGACGGTGGTGACCACCTGGTCGTGCAGGTGGAAGTTCTGGATCGCCCCACCGGCGATCAGCAGGATCGCGCTGACGACGGCGACGGGTAACAGGATGCGCAGCGTCCCGCGCACCAGGTCGACCCAGAAGTTGCCCAGCTCGCCGGTGCGGGTGCGGGCGAACCCGCGCACCAGCGCGACGGCCACCGCCATCCCGACGGCGGCGGACACGAAGTTCTGCACCGCCAGGCCGGCCATCTGCACGAGATGGCCCTGTGTCGACTCGCCGGAGTAGGCCTGCCAATTGGTGTTCGTGACAAAGCTGACCGCGGTGTTCCACGCCAGCGAGGGCGTCAGCTGTGTGGCCGGATCATGCAGGTGCAGCGGCAATTTGCCCTGGACGAGCTGGAACGCGAACAGGACCAGGATGCTGATCGACGAGAACGCCAGCACGCTTCGGGCGTAGGAGCCCCACGTCTGTTCCGCGCGGGCATCGACGCCGATCAGTCGATAGATCATTCGCTCGGCGGACGAATCCTTCTCCGAGGCATACACGCGAAACATGTAGTCCCCGAAGGGCACGTGGGCAACCGCCACCGCCGCGACGAGAACAACGAGGAAGATGATCCCGGCCGTCGTCGTGCTCACTCAGAACCTCTCCGGGAACAGCAGGGCGCCCCCGAGATAGAGCGCGATGAGGACGGAAAGCACCAAGCCGACGGTGTTTTGGTAGTTCATAGCCGTTCGACCAGCTTCTGAGCCACGCCGAGCGCGGCGAACACCGCCACGGTCAGCCCGACGTATACCGCCACGCCCATCTCGTCTCCGTTCCGCACCAATCACGCGCATACGCAAGGGACCTCGCCGAGTCAGCCGCAGCGCCATCGAGCGACAGTCTCGGATGAAGTCAGCCTGAAATTAACCGGGCGGCGTTCGGGTAACGAGCGTGGTTGACGGTTTCCTAACGGGGCTACCGTGCACCTTTACGGTTTCTTAACGCCCCGTGGCGGACCGTCGATCAGGGGGAGCCGTACCCGGAAGACCGTCTCGTCCTCCGTGGATTCGACGGTGACCGAACCATGATGGGCCTTGACGATCGAACTGACGATCGGCAGGCCCAGCCCGTGACCCGAACCGTCGGATCTCGACTTGTCCGCCCGGACGAACCGCTCGAACAGCCTGGGCAGCAGCTCTTCGTCGATGCCCGGCCCGTCGTCGGTGACGGTCAATTCCACGAACGGCGGCTCGGGACCGTCACGGTAGCAGGTGATTCCGGTCGTCACCGTCACCCCGGGCGGCGTGTGCACGCGGGCGTTGCCGAGCAGGTTGCTGACCAGCTGATGCAGCCGGGCGTGGTCGCCTCGCACCCAGACCGGCTGGTCGGGCAGGTCTTTGACCCAGTGGTGGGTCAGCGCAGCCACGGTCGCGTCGTTCACCGCGTTGTTGGCCACCGCGGCCAGGTCGACGTCCTCGGACTGCAGATCCTGCCCTTCACCCAAACGCGAAAGCAGCAGCAACTCATCGACGAGCAACGCCATCCGCCGGGCCTCGGATTCGATGCGGGCCAGCGCGTATTCGGTGGTCGGCGGCAGCTCCGAACTGTCCTGGCGGGTGAGTTCGGCGTAGCCCTGAATCGCCGCCAGGGGCGTGCGCAGTTCGTGGCTGGCGTCACTGATGAATTGCCGCATCCGCAGGTCGGATTCGGCCCGATGCGCCAGCGCGCCGTCCACGTTGTCCAGCAAGCGGTTCAGCGTGCGGCCGACGATGCCGACCTCGTTCTGCGGGTCGGTGTCCTGCGGCTGGACCCGGAGGCTGATCCGGTGCTCGTCATCGGCGAGCGGCATCGCGGCGACGTCGGCCGCGATCGCGCCGAGCCGGCGCAGCGGACGAAGCGTATACCCGACGACCCATCCGGTGAGCGCTGCGGTAAGCGCCAAGGCCCCCGCGATCAGCGCGATGGTGGTGATCTGTTTGCGGGCGATGATCCGGTCGGCGAGGTTCTGCGACATCCCGACCACGAGCACGTCGGAGCCGTCCACCGTGCTGTCGAGGCGGTAAGACCCCAGGCTGCCCAGCATTTCGGTCCGTGGCGGCCCTCCGGACCACGACTGCCCTTCCAGCGCGCGGATGACGTCGGCGGGCGCGGGTTTCGGTTCTCCTTCGGAGAACACCGCCGACCCGATCACCACGCCGTTGCGCAGCACGGCGATGAGGTTTCCCGGCGTTTGTCCGGTGAATTCCAGCATCGCCTGTCCGATCGGCGGAGTGCCCGGACGCGTCGAAGTGTGTTCGCCGTTGCGGTATTTCGTGTACTGGTGGCTGAACGCGTCGAGCGACTCGGCGATGTCGGCGTCGCTCATGGCGTTGACGTAGCCGCGCAGACTGAGCACGGACACGATGCCGACGGTCACCAGCACCACGCTGACCACGGCCAGCACGCCCAACAGCAGCTGGCGGCGCAGCGACGAGGGAAACCACCGGGGAAAGATCCCGGATGCCGCGGCCTTGTCCTGGGTCATTCCGCCGGGCGCAGCATGTACCCCACGCCGCGGACCGTATGAATCATCGGCTCGCGACCGGAGTCGATCTTTTTCCTCAGGTACGAGATGTAGAGATCCACGATGCTGGTGCGCCCGGCGAAGTCGTAGTTCCAGACCCGGTCCAGGATCTCGCTGCGGCTCAGCGCGCGCCGCGGGTTGCGCATGAGGAAGCGCAGCAACTCGAACTCGGTGGAGGAAAGCGACACGGGGGTGTCACCGCGGGTGACTTCCCGGCTGGCGGTGTCGACCCGCAGGTCGCCGACGACGAGGGTTTCGGCGGTCGGCGTGGGTGGCGGGCCGGAGCGGCGGAGCAACCCGCGCAGCCGGGCGACCAATTCCTCCAGGCTGAACGGTTTGGTCATGTAGTCGTCGGCACCCGCGGTCAGGCCGGTCACCCGGTCCATGACCGAGTCACGCGCGGTCAGGAACAGCGTCGGGGTGTAGACGTCGGATTGGCGCACCCGTTCGAGGATCCGCAGGCCGTCCACGTCGGGAAGCATGATGTCGAGGACGAGCACGTCGGGGCTGACCCTCTCGAACTTCGCCATGGCCTCGCGCCCGTTGTGGGCGATGTCGACCACCCAGCCCTCGTAGTGCAGGGCCATCCTCACCAGATTGGTCAAGGCCGGCTCGTCGTCGACCAGCAAAACCCTGATGGGTGAGCCGTCGGCACGGTTGATCCGCGGCAGCTGCCCCAGGATGGCTTGGCGGGGGCGCTGCGAGCCCGAGTATCCGGCCGTTGCGGTCATGTTCTTCCAATTCTGACCGGCCACACACCGGATTGTCACGGAGTTCATAGAATTCTCAAATGTAGGCGTGTGAGCTGGCGCACTGTCGAAAGATGCTGTGCATTGAGCCATTACAGGCCTGGGCATTCCAAAATGGCTGCGCCCCAGCGGGTTTCATCGATTTAGCGTCAGACGCAAACGGGGCCGCGCACCGGTCGGTGCGCGGCCCCGTCCGGGGTCGAGGCGTCAGGCCCAGCTGGACCCGACGGCGCTGTCGGTGCTGGCCATGTTGCTGCCCGCAGACTGAACCTTCTGTCCGTGGGAGTTGGCCTGCTCGTAGATCACCTGGAAGTTGCGG
>NZ_JAEKMI010000065.1 GCF_020217485.1 Mycobacterium sp. WUMAC-067
CTAGGTGTAACTCCCAGACAGGTTGTGAACGGCGTGGTGAGCGGAAGTAGGTGAGGACCTCCGGTATCGGTGTGGTTACCAAACACGCACATCCGATTACCGAGAGGTCCTCATGGTCCACGCTAATGCTTCGTTGACTCCTCGTGGGCGGTTGCGGCTTGCGCAGGCGGTTGTTGATCAGGGCTGGAGTTTGCGGCGCGCGGCTGAGCGGTTCCAATGTTCGGTGGCCACAGCCAAGAAATGGGCCGACCGTTATCGCGACGGTGGCGAAGCAGCGATGGTAGACCGGCCCAGCCGGCCGCATCGCAGTCCGTTGCGGTTGCCGAAACGACGTGAGCGGCGCATCGTCAACCTGCGCTTCACCCGGCGCTGGGGCCCACATGGGGTCCCGGTAGTAATGGCGCAAAAAACAACGAGGTTCGCGTAGCGCCTGGTCGGCGGTGATTTCTCGGTTCGGGCTGCGGGCCGGGGTGGTTGGTGCTTGGCTTGGCTGCCGATGAGGTTGGTCGGCGTTTTGGAGGCTGGGGTTCGTGGCGACGCGGGTATTCGCGGACGAGGAGTTGCAGCGCCTGCGGGAGTTCCCGGAGATCAGTCGTGAGGAGTTGTTCCGGTACTTCACGCTGACCCCGGCGGATCTGGCGTTCGTTGCTCCGCAGGGCAGGGGCCCTGCGGTCCGTCTGGGCCTGGCGGTGGCGTTGTGCACCTTGCCGTGGCTGGGGTTCGTGCCGGACAAGGTGTCGTCGGCGCCGCCGGTGGCGGTGGCCCGGTTGGCGGATCAGCTGAATGTCGATGCGGTGCAGCTTCGTTCGTATGGCAAGCGGGCGCAGACGCGGACCGAGCATGTGCGGCTGGTGGCCCAGTATCTGGGGTGGCGGCCTGCCGGGTCGATGGAGTTGAAGGAGCTGGATGAGTTCCTTCTGGCGCGGGCGATGGAGCACGATTCGCCGACGCTGTTGTTCCGGCTGGCGTGTGAGTACCTGATCTCGGCGCGGGTGATCCGGCCGGGCCCGGACACGGTGGTCCGCCGGGTCGCGCATGCTCGCACGCAGGCGCAGCGGGAGACCTATGACCGGTTGGCGCGCGAGTTCACGCCGCAGCGGTGTAAGGAACTGGATGCGTTGCTGGTCGCCGACCCGTCTATCGGGATGTCGCGGTTGCGGTGGTTGTCGACCGGCCCGGTGGAGGCGTCGGCGACCGCGGTGAAGGCCGAGGTCGAGAAGCTGGTGTTCCTGCGCAACCTGGGCGCGGATGAGCTGGATATGTCGGTGCTGCCGGCGGAGCGGCGGCGGTTCCTGGCGACTGTGGGCCGACGCTTGACGGGCCAAGCCTTGGAACGCCGGGATCCGCAACGCCGCTACCCGATCCTGCTCACGGTGTTGGCTCAGTCGGCCACCGATGTGCTCGACGAGGTGGTGCAGCTGTTCGATCAGGCGATCTCGGCCAGGTTGAGCAAAGCCGAACGCCGGATGCGCGACGAGCTCGCCGAGCGCGGTAAGGCCGGAGAGGATCGGCAGGGGTTGCTCGACGACTTGCTGGCCATCATCACCGACACGCAGATCCCTGACGAGGAGATCGGCGGCCTGATCCGGGGCGATCGGATCGGATGGGAGCGGTTGCGGGCCGCGGTCGCGCAGGCCAAACCTCGGCTGCCGCGCGATCACGGGCACCTGGCCGCTCTGGACAGCTCGTACTCCTATCTGCGGCAGTTCACCCCGCAGGTGCTGTCGACAGTCCGGTTCGCCGGCGGCACCGCGGCGATCGAGCTGCTGATCGGGGTGCACATGCTGCGGGAGCTGAATGCGACCGGTACCCGCAAGGTGCCCGACGACGCGCCGACGGGGTTCGTGCCGACGAAGTGGCGCGGCTACCTCGACGAGGCCCGCAAAGCCGGCAACACCACCGCCTATCGGCACTACTGGGAGCTGTGCGTGCTGCTGGGGCTGCGGGACGGGTTGCGCAGCGGCGACGTGTTCGTGCCGGGGTCGCGCCGCTACGCCGACCCGGCCGCTTACCTGCTGACCCCGCAGGCGTGGGAGCCGCAGCGTGACGAGTTCTGCCGCCTGGTCGGCAAGTCCGCTGATCCGGCCCGCGCCCTGGCGACCGCCACCGACGAGCTGCACGACGCTATGAGCGAGTTGGAGAAGGTGCTCGCCGACGGCGACGGCCCGGTCCGTCTCGATGAGGCCGGTGACCTGGTGGTCTCGCCGCTGTCGGCAGAAGACGTTCCGGCCGAAGCGGTGGCGTTGAAGCAGGAGTTGACGGAGATGCTGCCGTTCGCGCCGATCGTGTCGCTGTTGATCGAGCTGGACAAACGCACCGGCTACCTGGACTGCTTCACCCACGCCGGCGGTAAGCAGTCCCGCACCCCGGAGTTGAAGCGCAACCTCATCGCGGTGCTGCTGGCCTACTCCACCAACCTGGGTCTCACCCGTATGGCGGAGGCCTCCGGCATCTCCTACGACATCCTGGCCTGGACTTCGGAGTGGTATGTGCGGGAGGAGACGCTGCGGGCGGCGAACCTGACGATCATCGACTACCACCAACGCCTGCCGCTGACCCCGATCTTCGGGGCCGGCACCCTGTCCTCCAGTGATGGGCAGCGGTTCCCGACCCGTGGCAAATCGGTCACTGCCAGAGCGTTGAGCCGCTATTTCGCGAACGAAGGACTGAGCACGTATACCCATGTCACCGATCAGCACGCCACCTACGGCACGAAGGTCATCGTCGCGACGAGACGTGAAGCTCACTACGTGCTGGACGAAATCCTCGGCAATGCAACGGATCTGCCGATCACCGAGCATGCGACCGACACGCACGGCGTCACCCTGGTGAACTTCGGGCTGTTCGACCTGCTCGGGTTGCAGCTCTCGCCCCGCATCCGGGACCTGGGCCGGATCACCCTGTACCGGGCGGCGCCGCGAGCCCAGGTCGAGTCCGCGTTCCCGCACGCGGGCCCGCTTTTGACCCGGCGGTGCAATCTCGATCTGATCGCCGAGCACTACGACGACCTGCTCCGGCTGGCCGGGTCGCTGAAGTTCGGGCACGCCACCGCGTCGCTGCTGGTCGGCAAGCTGTCGGCGTCGGGCCGGCAGAACGCCCTCGCGGCGGCGCTCAAGGAGTACGGGGCGCTGCGGCGCACGATCTACGCCGCCCGGTATCTGTCCGACCCGGGCTATCGACGCAAGATCTCCCGCCAGCTCAACAAGGGCGAATCCCTGCACGCGCTCCGCCGCGACCTGCTCTACGCGCATGAAGGAACCGTGCGCGCGAGGCACCTGGAGGGACAGACCGAACAGGCATGGTGCCTCACGTTGGCGACCAACGCCGTCATCGCCTGGACCACGGAGTATTACGGTCTGGCGACCGAACAGATGCGGCGGGCCGGGCGGCGCATCGATGACGAGGTGCTGGCGCACATTTCTCCGGCGCACAGCGAGAACATCAACTTCTTCGGCGCCATCGAGGTCGACATCGACGCCGAACTGGCCCAGCTCGGCCCCACCGGGTACCGGCCGCTGCGGGTCCGCGACACCCTCTTCTGACCGCCGGCTACCACCTTCCGGGAGAGGGTGCTGGGGCGTAGCTGGGCACATCGGTGGCCTGGGTTGGGTCAGCGACAGCGTGGTGGTTCGGTGGCGGTGAGGACGCGGTCGCTGATCGGGCGCAGCTGGGCGTAGGCGTCGGCGACGGGCAGCACGAGCCCGGTGGGGTGCCGGCTCTGCCAGTCGGCGGCCGCCACGGCGGTGGCGAAGTAGCGGCCGGGGTTGCAGGTGGTGGCGCGGACCCGGGTCGGGTCGAGTTCGTCGGGGCCGGGTACAGAGATGACCGCGGTGGCCGGGTCGAGGCCGCTGACCCCGGAGGCCGGGTCAACGGACAGTCGGATGGTGGTTCCGGTTGCGGCGCAGGTGGATTCGACGGTGGCGGGGCGACCGATGATGGCGGGGAACAGCAGGGTGTCGGCGGCGCACCAGGTGTAGAGCTGGTGGCCGTCGACGGTGAACCGGTGCGGGGTGGGATTGAGGGTCAGGCCCCAGCCGAGGATGCGGTGCCGGTCGTCGTATTCGATGTCCGCGGCGGCGGGCGCGTTCTCGACGTCGGCGACGCTGGCGCCGGCGGCGGTAGCGAGCTGTTCGATGGTGATCGGTTCACCGGCCGCGAGCAGCCGCATCGCGGTGCCCATCAGGTTCGTTCCCGTATTGGCGGTGGAGTCGAACAGTGTGTCGACGATGGTGGTGGCGAACGGGTTGGTCGTCATCGCTGGTGTCCCCTCGGAGCGTGTAGTCACGGGTGTGGGATCGAGTGTCGGGCTTGCCACCGCAGGGAAGGTCAAGCGCCGCAGCCGCATGTCCTCGGATCCGGCACCCACGGCGGGGCGGCGGCTCGGTCGTGGCTGGTCGCCCGGGTCAACGCGTCGTGGTGGTGGTGTTCGAACTCGTCGATGCGGCGGCGCTGCTCGTCGAGGTCGCGGATGCGGTCCTCGATCCGGGTCCGGGAGCGGGCCAGTAGTTCGGCCAGCTGCGGTCCGACCGGCCGGGCGCTGTCGTCGCAGGTGGCGGCGAGCTGACGGATTTCGGCCTCCGTGAGGCCGAGGCCGCGCAGGGTGGCGATGACCTCGACGCACCACAGCGCGTGTTCGTCGAAGAGCCGGTATCCGGCCCGGCTGCGGCCGAGGCTGTAGATCAGGCCCAGGTCGTGGTGGCGGCGTAGTACTTTCGCCGGCACTCCGGTGCGGCGGGCCAGGTCTCCGATGGTCATCACCGGTGTGTTCATGACGGCTCGATCCGGTCCTCAGCCCGCGCAGCAGGACAGCTTGGCGACATCGGCGGTGAAGGTTTGGGCGGTGAGTTTCAGCGCTTCGGCCATGGTCAGATACGGCGCCCAGGTGCGGGCGAGCTGGTCGACGGTCATGCCCGCGGTGATCGCGTACCCGGCGGCGGTGATCAGATCCCCGGCACCCTCGGCGACGGCGTGCACGCCTAGCACCCGCCCGGTCCCGGCCTCGGCGACGAGTTTGACCACACCACGGGTGTCCCGGTTGACCAGGGCACGCGGCACGTTCGCACCGGTGAGCAGCCGCGACTCGGTCCGTAATCCGGCTGCGGCGGCTTGGCTGTCGGTGTGGCCGACCGCGGCGATGGCCGGGCTGGTGAATGTCACCCGCGGCAGCGCCGTGTAGTCCAGGGTGCGGCCGGCGTGCCCGAGGGCGTTGCCGGCGGCGAGTGTGCCCTGCGCCGCCGCGACGTACACGAATTGGGGGCCGCCGGCCACGTCGCCCGCGGCCCAGATCCGCGGGTTGCTGCTGCGCTGGTGGGCGTCGACGACGACGGCGCCGCGGTCGTCGGTGCGTACCCCGACCGCCGCCAGATTCAATCCGGGGGTGTCGGGGCGGCGGCCGGTGGCGATGAGCAGCTGGGCGGCCCGCAGTTCGGTGGTGGCCCCGTCGGCGGTGCGGACGGTGACGAGTTTCTCGCCGCCCTCGGCCAGTGCCTTGTCGAGGGTGGCGCCGGTGAGCACGGTGATGGCTTCGTCGGCGAACACCTGCGCGATGGCCCGGGAGATCTCGGGTTCCTCGAACGGCGCCAGCCGATCCAGGGCCTCGATCACCGTGACCCGGGTGCCGAGCCGGGCGAACAACTGTGCCTGTTCGAGACCGATGGCGTTGCCGCCCACCACGATCAGCGACCCCGGCAGGACGTCGAGCTCCATCGCGGTGGTCGAGGTCAGATACCCCGCCTCGGCGAGCCCGTCGGTCGGCGGCGCCCACGGCGCGGCGCCGGTCGCGATCAGGTACTGATCGGCGTCGATCACCCGCGGGCCATCGGCCCCCTGCTCGACCCGCAGCACCGGTGCGTCGGTGGTACCGGTGAAGACGGCGGTTCCCGAGACGATCTCCCAGCCGTAGTCGGCGGCCAGGTCGAGGTACTTCTCGCCGCGAAGCCGGTCGACCAGCGCGTTCTTGCCCGCGATCAGCTCGGCGAAGTCCACCGGTGCCCCGGTCGCCGCCAGCCCCGGGAACCGGTCGGCGCTCGCCGCGGTGTGCCGGGCCTCCGCGGCGGCCAGCAGCGCCTTCGACGGCACGCAGCCCACGTTCACGCAGGTGCCGCCGATCGCGGCGCGCTCGACCATCACCACCCGTTTGCCGAGGTTGACCGCGGCGATGGCGGCGGCGAACGCCGCCGAACCGGAACCGATGATCGCCAGATCGGCGCGCGGGGATGTCGTGGTCACGGCGGGTTCTCCTTGCTGGGGGACTCCGGTCACGGAACAGGTTGCTATTCGCGTTGACGAATATCTCCGGACATCATACTATGCGCTTATCCGAATAGTTCAACTTTCTTCTTGTGGAGGCGATCCCCTTGCCCCGGTCCACGACCGCCGCCGTCACCGCGCCCGGTGGCGAGACGGCCTGCACGCACCTGGATGCGACGGCGAAGTTCTTTCGCGCGCTGTCGGATCCGACGCGGTTGAAGCTGCTGGAGTTCATCTTGGCCGCCGAGCGCACCTCCGCGGAGTGTGTCGAGCATGCCGGGATCTCCCAGCCGCGGGTGTCGGTGCACCTGTCCTGCCTGGCCGACTGCGGTTATGTGACCGCGCGCCGTGACGGCAAGAAGCTGCGCTACTCCGTCGGCGACCCACGCGTCGCGGACCTGGTGATGCTGGCCCGCTCCCTCGCCGCCGACAACGCCGCCGCGCTGACCTGCTGCACCCGCATCGACACCGCTCGTGTGAACGGAGCAGGACATTGATGAACGTACGCAACAACTCCACGGGGATCGGCGGCCCGCTCGCGGTGGTGGGTGCCGCCGTGGCCATGATCGTGTGCTGCGCCGGACCGGCCTTGATCGCGGCCGGTGCGCTCACCGCCCTCGGCGGTGCGCTGCGCAGTTGGGGACCGATCGTGGCCGCCGCGGTGATGGTCCTCGCCGCCGTCGGCTACACCGCGCGCCGTCGTAAGCCGCCGCAGCGAGGGACAGTCCGCGGACTGCTGGGCACCCGCCGATCGCATCAGCCCAACGCGTCGACCGATCGGAGTTCCCAGCCGTGACCACGCCGATCACCCGACGCACGGTGAGCGCGGCGCTCGCCGCCCTGGCGGTCACGGTGCTGGCTGCCTGCGGCACCGACACCGCCTCGCCCCGCGCCGCCACCGACCCCGTCACGGTCACCGCGCTGTCCGGGGCGCCGGTGACCGTGCCCAGCGGCAAGCCGACGGCGATGTTCTTCTTTTCGGTCGGCTGCGGTGAATGCGTGGGCGGCGCGAAGTCGCTGTCGCAGGCTGCGCGACAACTCGGTGACACCGCCGCTTTCGTCCTGGTCGACATGGATCCGGCCGAACCTGCCCAGGTCGTCACCGACTTCCAGCAGCAAACCGGGACCGACACCGTGCCCGCGGTCATCGACACCGATGCGACCCTGACCAAGCGGTACTCCGTGGCCGCCCTGTCGACCCTGCTCGTCGTCGACCCCGGCGGTGCGGTCGCCTACCGGGCCGCCGACCCGTCCGCCGATCAGATCACCGCCGCGCTGGCGAAGGCCGGGGACCGGTGAACGGGCTGCTGGCCTTGGCGTTCACCGCGGGCATGCTCGCCCCGGTCAATCCGTGCGGTTTCGCGCTGCTGCCGGCCTGGATCACCCACACCCTCGGCGACACCGCCACCGAACCGCTCGGGGTACGCACGGCGCGGGCGCTGCGAACCGGCGTCGCTTTTACCCTCGGGTTCGCGGGCACCCTGGCCGTGGCGGGGCTGGCCATCAGCGCCGGTGCCCGCGCGCTGATCAGCGCCGCGCCGTGGCTCGGTCTGGTCGTCGGTGTCGCCCTGGTATTGCTCGGTGTCGTCATGTTCACCGGCCGCGTGCTCGGTCTGCGACTGCCCACCCGAGCGCTGCGCCCGGCCACCGGGCCGGGCGGCACAACCGGGATCGTCCTCGCCGGGATCGGCTACGCCGCGGCGTCGCTGTCGTGCACGTTCGGGGTGCTGCTGGCCGTCATCGCCCAGGCCCAGGCCACCGCGGGCTGGGGTGCGCTGCTCGCGGTGTTCGTCGCCTACACCCTCGGCGCCGCGACGATCCTGCTGCTGGTCAGCCTCGCCGCCGCGGCCGCCGGTACCGCGCTCACCCACCATCTCGCCGCCCTCGCCCGGCACGGCACCCGCATCACCGCGACCGTGCTCATCCTCACCGGCGCCTACCTGGCCTGGTACTGGCTGCCCGCCGTCACCGGCGACACCACCGGCACCAACGGATTCGCGGCCCTGTCCACCACCGCCAGCACCTGGCTGCAGAACCACACACCACTGATGGCGACGATCGCGGCACTGACCGTGCTCACCGCCGCCGTCACCGTCCTCGCTCACCGCATGATCCGGCGCCGCGTTACCGATGCCGCACCCGTCGACTGCTGCACCCCGACGACCGTCATCGAGGAAGGGCGCCCGCAATGACCGAACGCTACGACACCCTCGTGCTCGGCGGCGGAATGTCCGGGCTGCCACTGGCGCTGCGCGCCGCCCGCCACGGCCGGGTCGCCTTCGTCGAGAAGGAACTGCTCGGCGGGACCTGCCTGAACCGGGGCTGCATCCCCACCAAGACGATGATCGCCTCCGCCGCCGTCGCCCATCAGGCCCGCCGCGCCGCCGAGTTCGGCGTCCGCGTCGGCGGTCCGGTCACCGTCGACCTGGCCGCCGTGGTGGAGCGTAAGAACACCCTCGTCGATTCCATCCGGGCCGGATCGTATCGGGCCGTCGAAAAATCCGCCGACCTCGACTTCTACCACGCCGCAGGACAATTCACCGGTAACCGGCGCCTCACCGTCGACGGCACCACCCTGACCGCGGACCGGATCATCCTCGCGACCGGCACCCGCACCACCCTCCCGGCCATCGACGGCTTGGATGCCGTGCCCTACTACACCTCCCGCACGCTGCTCGACCTCACCGAACTACCCGCCCACCTGCTCGTCGTCGGCGGCGGCTACGTCGGCTGCGAATTCGCGCAGATGTTCCGGCGATTCGGCGCCGAGGTCACCATCGTCCAGCGCGCCGACCGGCTGCTGCCCGGGGAAGACCCCGACATCAGCGCCGCCGTCGCCGACGGCATGACTGCCGACGGCATCACTGTCGCGACCGCCACCACCTGTACTCACGCCGCCGGGACGGCCGGCAACATCCGGATCGGCTGCACCGGCACCGAGACCGCCGAGATCACCGGCAGCCACCTGCTGCTCGCCACCGGGCGCACCCCCAACACCGACGCCCTGGGCCTGGAACACCTCGACCTGCAACCCGACCCGCACGGCTTCCTCACCGTCGGCGACACCCTGAACACCTCCGCCGACAACGTGTGGGCGATCGGCGACCTGCGGGGCGGGCCGATGTTCACCCACACCGCCCGCGACGACGCCGACATCGTCTACCGCACCGTCTACCGCGACCAGGACCGCACCACCACCGGACGTGTCGTGCCGCACGCGGTGTTCACCGACCCCGAAGTCGGAGCCGTCGGCCTGACCGAACCCGCCGCCCGCGCAGCCGGCTACGACGTGATCATCGGCCGCCAGAACTTCACCGGCGTTGCCAAAGCACGCGCCATCGGCAACACCCGCGGCCTGGTCAAATTCGTCGCCGACGCCGCCACCGACCGGATCCTCGGCTGCCACATCGCCGGACCCGACGGCGGCGACCTCGTCCACGAAGCCGTCATCGCCATGACCTGCGGCGCCACCTACGGCCAACTCGCCGCCGCCATCCACATCCACCCCACCCTCGCCGAAGCCGTCAACGCCGCCGCCGGCGGCGTCCACCGACCCGCCGCCGACTGATCCCACAGATAACACCCTGTTATCTGTGGCACCATGAAACCCGGCCTGCGACGACTCCGCTCCGGCGGTGCGCGAAGCGGCCCTGTTATCTGTGGCAAGCAGGCCAGGGAGGTCACAATGTTGTCGTCCGGGATCACCGTCCGCGCCGCCGGCGACGGCTTCCTCGACTCGATCCGCTCCCCGAACACCCGCCGCTCCTACGCCATCGCCGTCGATAAGACCACCGCCAGGCTCGGCGAGGCCCGGCCGCTGGCCAATGTCGCCGACGACGAGATCGGCGAAACCCTGGAAACTTTGTGGGGCGAGGCGGCGGTCAACACCTGGAACGCCCGCCGCGCCGCGGTCGCGTCTTGGCTGGCGTGGTGCCGCGAGCACGGACACCTCGCCCCGGCGGTCCCCGCGTGGGTGAAACGCTCCACCCCGCCGGACTCGGCCACCCCGGTGCGCTCGCGCACCGCGATCGACCGGCTCATCACCCGCCGCGACATCGACCTGCGGGATAAGACGCTGTGGCGGATGCTCTACGAAACATGCGCCCGCACCGAGGAACTGCTCCAGGTCAACATCGAAGACCTCGACCTGGCCGGGCGGTGCTGCCCGGTGAAGTCCAAGGGCGCCAAGCCCCGCACCCGCCGCCGCGGCGCCGCCCATCACGAGTACGCGCACGAGCTCGTGTACTGGGACGCGGGTACCGCCCGGCTCCTGCCACGCCTCACCAAGGGCCGCACCCGCGGACCGCTGTTCGTCACCCACCGCCGACCCGGACCCCGCAAAGCCGTCGCCGACCGCGACATCTGCCCCGACACCGGCCTGGCCAGGTTGTCCTACGGCCAGGCCCGCGCCCTGCTCGATGCCGCCACCGCCACCAACGGACCCGGCACCGGCTGGGACCTGCACGAACTCCGGCATTCTGGCCTGACGCATCTCGGCGAGGCCGGAGCCAGCCTGCTCGAGCTAATGGCCAAGTCCCGCCACCGCAAACCCGACAACCTGCGCCGCTACTTCAAACCCTCACCGGCGGCCATGCGCGGCATCACCAGCCTCCTCGGTCCCGACCGCGGCCACCGATAGCGGCCACCAACAACGACTCGTCCGTCTACCCGGACCAGGCGCTACGCGAACCTCGTTGTTTTTTGCGCCATTACTGCCGGGACCCCGGCGTCACCGGGCAGATCATCGTGCGCGGTGACAGCGCCTATGGATCGCGGGCGGTGATCCGGGTATGCCGCCGCTACGGGGCGGTGTTCTCGCTGGTGCTGACCCGCAACGCCGCGGTGCAACGCGCCATCGACAGCATTCCCGAGAACGCCTGGACCCCGGTGAAATACCCGGGTGCGGTGCTCGATCGCGAGACCGGGGCCTGGATCTCTGATGCCGAAGTCGCTGAAGCCGTCTACACCATGGCCAAAACCGGCACCTATGAGGCGGTCACCGCCCGGCTGATCGTGCGCCGGGTCAAAGACGCCAACCAACCCCAAGACGGGCTGTTCCCGATCTGGCGGTATCACCCGTTTTTCACCAACACCACCGAGTCGGCCACCGACGCCGACATCACCCACCGCCGCCACGCCATCATCGAAACCACCTTCGCCGACCTCATCGACGGCCCCTTGGCCCACATTCCCTCCGGGCGCTTCGGCGCCAACAGTGCCTGGGCCGTCTGCGCCGCGATCGCCCACAATCTGCTGCGCGCCACCGCGACCCTGGCCGGGACCCGTCACCGCACCGCGCGCGGGGCGACCCTGCGCCGTCACCTGGTCAATATCCCGGCTCGTCTGGCCCGACCCCAACGACGACCGATCCTGCACCTACCCCGGCACTGGCCCGCCGAACCAGCATGGATGACCCTGTGGCACAACACCATCGGCCACCGATCCAGCGCCTGAACCACCGACCACCCGACCCGACAACCAGGAACCCGACAGGAAAAGCTGGACAGACCAGCGGCCTCGTCATGCCCACCACCAGCCCGGATCAAGACCATCAGCTCAACCGGCCACCACACCGTCGGTCGGTGGAATCAGGCTTAGTGAGAGGAATGATCAGAACCTGTGGATGAGCCTCGGCGAGGCGGCGTGAAAATGGGCGCACCTTCCCGAGGATGATCATCACGGAATCAGGTATTCGATCAAGACCGGCGTTGGCGCGCTGGTTGGGAAGGTACGCCCATGCTCACCGTAGTTCACGACGGCGCGGAGGCCAACGACAACACCGACAGTGGTGCTGGTCGGTCGTTGTTGGATGAGATCGTCCGCGACGGTGCCCGGCAGATGCTGGCCGCGGCGTTGCAGGCCGAGGTCGCCGCCTACGTGGCGCAGTTCGCTGATCAGCTCGACGAGAACGGCCACCGACTGGTGGTCCGCAACGGCTACCACCAGCCGCGTGAGGTGCTGACCGCGGCCGGTGCGGTGCAGGTGAAGGCGCCGCGGGTCAACGACAAGCGTGTCGACCCCGATACTGGTGAGCGCAAGCGGTTCTCCTCGGCGATCCTGCCGGCCTGGGCTCGCAAGTCCCCGCAGATGTCGGAGGTGCTGCCGCTGCTGTACCTGCACGGCCTGTCGACCAGCGACTTCGGGCCGGCGCTCGAGCAGTTCCTCGGCTCCGGTGCCGGGTTGTCGGCATCCACGATCACCCGGCTCACGGCGCAGTGGCAAGACGAGGCCGCCGCGTTCGGTGCCCGGGATCTGTCGGGCAGCGACTACGTCTACCTGTGGGTCGACGGCATCCACCTCAAGGTCCGCCTGGACCAGGAGAAGCTGTGTCTGCTGGTGATGCTCGGTGTGCGCGCTGACGGCCGCAAGGAGCTGGTGGCGATCACCGACGGCTACCGTGAATCGGCCGAGTCGTGGGCCGATCTGCTGCGCGACTGCAAACGGCGCGGCATGACCGCCCCGTGCTCGCCGTCGGTGACGGTGCACTCGGGTTCTGGAAAGCGGTCCGTGAGGTGTTCCCGGCCACCCGAGAGCAGCGCTGCTGGTTCCACAAGCAGGCCAATGTTCTTGCCGCACTGCCGAAATCAGCACACCCGGCGGCCCTGGCGGCCCTCAAGGAGATCTACAACGCCGAGGATATCGACAACGCCCAGCTCGCGGTCAAGGCCTTCGAGGTCGACTTCGGCGCCAAGTACCCCAAGGCGGTCGCCAAGATCGTCGACGACGCCGATGTGCTGCTGGAGTTCTACAAGTACCCGGCCGAACATTGGATCCACCTGCGCACGACGAACCCGATCGAAAGCACCTTCGCCACAGTGCGACTTCGGACCAAGGTGACCAAAGGCCCGGGATCGCGGGCGGCTGGATTGGCGATGGCCTACAAGCTGATCGACGCCGCCCAGGCCCGCTGGCGCGCCGTCAACGCCCCGCACCTGGTCGCCCTGGTCCGCGCCGGCGCGGTCTTCCACAAAGGCAAACTGCTCGAACGGCCCACCGACATCACCCCACCGACACCGCCCTCAGACGGCGATCAACACACCGAAACGGAGGTCGCCTGAAACACCCCGATCCACAGGTATTGACAATTCCTCCCAAGTGACGATTCGCGAGGTGAGAGTGCGAGGTGGGCAGGATGGATTCCGCCGCTGATCGTTGAACGGCGGACCCTTTGCTGATGCTTTCTCAGCTTCAACTGGGGGATCGGTCGCGTCTATCCCTCCACCGCGGCGCGGACTCCGATTCGCGCCAGATGTCATGGCAGTCACCACTTTTTCGACGGCTAGCGACGGTGTCGCGTTTTGTCAGAAGCCGCCCGACAGCACAGCGATCGCTGCTGCGGCGGCCCGTGGGTCACAGCAGCCGGACGATGCCGCGGGCAGCCACCTGCAGGGCGCCGAGCAGTCGCTGGCGACCTCGCTTCAACGACGGAACTACGACGGCGATCGCGGCCACCACAGCGTCGTCGGACTGCCGGACGATCGGCACGGCCAGTGAACAGGCGCCTAGCGACATCTCTTCCACGGTGGTAGCCAACCCCTCGCGCCGCACCCCCTCCAACTGTCGGGACAGCACCGCAGGCTGGGTGATTGTGTAGGGAGTAATCGGAGTCAGATTGGCAAACACCTGATCCTGGACTTCGCGTGGCGCGTGCGCCAACAGCACCTTGCCGACGCCGGTGCAGTGCATCGGCAACCTGCTGCCGACGGTGCTAACGATCGGCACGGATGCCCTACCCATCATCCGCTCGAGGTACAATACTTCGTTGCCGTCGCGTACCGCGAGGTGCACGGTGGCGAGCGTTGCCGCGTAGACATCGTGCAAGAACGGCTCTGCGACCTGCCGTAATCCGCCTCCGACCGGGGCGAGCAGCCCAGCGCTCCACATCAGTCGGCCGACCTCGAAACGACCGTCCGTGCGGCGCTGCAACGCCCCGCCCGCAACCAGTTCGGCAGCCAGCCGGTGGGCCGTGGCCATCGGCAGGCTGGCCCTACCCGCCAGTTCGGACAGCGTCAGTGTCCGGTGCCACTCATCGAAGGCGGCGACCATGCGCAGCAAACGAGAAGCGACGCTGGTGCCGGGCGTTGAGGTATTTCCCGCCACTCACGGATCCTTTCCGCTCAGTGGTAATCTAGCGTAGGTCAGTCGCCGAGGAGCCAATAGTGTCAAGGCTATGACAGCAGTGATCGACCCCGATCCCGACGGCGGGTTGCCGAGGCAGCAGGCGATCAGCGCGGAGATCGAGGCGATCGAGTCCGAGTATCAGCGCGCTGGCATCGAGGAGACGCAGCCGCGGCTCGGCTACGCGCCCTACCGCAGCAGCCTGCTGCGTCATCCCACGAAGGACCTACACCACGCTGACCCGGAGGGCGTCGAGCTGTGGACGCCCTGCTTTTCCGAACGCGACGTGCATCCGCTTGAATCGGACCTCACCATCCAGCACTCAGGCGAACCCATCGGCGAACGGATAGTGGTGACCGGCCGGGTGGTCGACGGCGACGGACGGCCGGTGCGACGTCAACTCGTCGAGATCTGGCAGGCCAACGCCGGCGGTCGCTACATCCACAAGCGTGATCAGCACCCGTCCGCGATCGACCCCAACTTCACCGGCGTCGGCCGCTGCCTGACCGATGACGACGGAAGCTACCGCTTCACCACGATCAAGCCAGGGCCGTATCCGTGGAGGAACCACCGCAACGCTTGGCGCCCAGCCCACATCCACTTCTCGGTGTTCGGAACGGAATTCACGCAACGGCTGATCACCCAGATGTACTTCCCCGGCGACCCGTTGTTCGCGCTGGACCCGATCTATCAGTCGATCACCGACCGAAAGGCCCGAGACCGACTGATTGCCAACTACGACCACGACGTCACCACCCACGAATGGGCCACCGGATACCGGTGGGACATCATCCTCACCGGCGCGACGCGCACTCCGACCGAGGATCCCCACCGCGGAAGCGAACACTGATGAATACCCTGCTCACCGCCACCCCGGGGCAGACCGTCGGACCCTTTTTCGGTTACGCACTCCCGTTCGACCGGTGCGACCAGCTGGTTCCGGCCGGCTCACCGGGTGCCGTCCAGCTTTCCGGCTTGGTCCTCGATGGTGACGGCCAGCCTGTTCCCGACGCCCTACTTGAGATCTGGCAGGCAAACGCCGACGGCACCATCCCCACGTCCACCGGCTCGCTACACCGGGACGGCTGGACCTTCACTGGGTGGGGCCGCGCCGGCACCGACGATGGCGGACGGTACAACTTTTCCACCGTCATCCCAGGTCCCTGCGATCCCGGTGCGGCACCGTTCTTTCTGATCACCGTGTTCGCCCGCGGGCTGCTCAACCGGCTGTTCACCCGCGCCTACGTGCCCGGGGGGCAGCTGGCCGGCGATCCACTGCTGGCGTCCCTGCCGCCCGAGCGTCGCGACACGCTCATCGCCACCCGCGAGGGCGCCGGACTACGCTTCGACATCCAATTGCAGGACGCGCCAGGCAAACCCGAGACGGTCTTCCTGCGCTACGCGGGACACCAGCGATGACTGACCTCTTCTGGCCGGGCGACGACCTCGCAGGCGACCTGATGAGCGGCCCCGCATTCCTCGAGGCCATGGTGGCCGTGGAACGGGCGTGGCTGGACAGCCTCGTCGACGCCGGTATCGCACCGCAAGAGGCGCGTGCCAGCTTGGCAGACCTCATCGCCGACGCCGACACCGAGTCGATCGCCCGCCGCGCCGCCACCGACGGCAGCCCCGTCAGCGCTCTGGTCACGTTGTTGCGTGAGCGCTCAACGGCGGCGACAGCCCGCTGGTTACACCGCGGGCTAACCAGTCAGGACGTCGTCGACACAGCGCTCGTCATCTGCGCCCGTGATGTCCTCATGCGCATCGGCGACGAGTTCACCGTCCAAGTCCGGGCGCTGTCCGAGCTCGCTGAGAGGCACCGGAGCACACCAACACTCGCGCGTACCCTGACCCAGGCCGCCCTACCAAGCACCTTCGGCGCCAAGATGGCACGTTGGCTTACCGGCATACTGGACGCCGCCGAACCGCTGACCGGGCTGCTGCCCTCGCTGCCGGTGCAGGTCGGTGGCGCGGTGGGAACGCTGGCGGCGGCTACCGAATTGACCGGTTCGGTGGACGGCGCCATCGCGTTGAGCGACGCGCTCGCCGGCGCACTGCGGCTGGCGCCGGCTCCGCCCTGGCACACCACCCGCTCGGCGATCACCCGCATCGGGGATGCGTTGGTGAGCTGCTGCGACGCCTGGGGGCACATCGCCGCCGACATCGCGACCGGTAGCCGGCCCGAGGTCGGCGAGCTGGCCGAGGGGACTGGTGGCGGCTCATCGACGATGCCGCACAAGAACAATCCCGTCCGCTCTGTGTTGATCCGGCGCACCGCGCTCACCGCGGGCACCTTGGGCGCCACCCTGCACCTGGCCGCAGGAGCGAGTGTCGACGAGCGCTCCGACGGCGCGTGGCACGCCGAATGGGCCACACTGCGCACGCTCGCCCGCCACACCGTCGTGGCGGCCATCCAAGCCTCCGAACTGCTCTCCGGGTTGCAGGTGGACACGGCGCGGGCGGCCGCGAACCTGGCCGACGCGGGCGGGCTGCTCACCGAACAACGTGCAATGACCGAGTTGACCGGTAGCCCAGCACGGCCCGACTACACCGGTGCCGCCGATCGGCTGATCGATTCGACCTTGAGTCGGGCCCGCCGCTTCATCAAGTCTGCGTCATGACCATTCCGGCCTTGGCCACAATCGACTTCGGCGGACCCGACGGTGCGCCTGTCCTCGTGCTGGGGCCTTCACTGGGTACCTCGGCAGCCACGCTGTGGAGCGCTGCGGCTGGATGGCTGAGTGCGCACGCCCGCGTCGTCGGGTGGGACCTACCCGGTCACGGTCGAGGCGGTCCTGGCGAGCCCTTCACGATCGCCGAACTCGCGGTCGCCGTGCTGGCACTCGCCGACGACATGCACGCCGAGACCTTCCACTACGCCGGTGATTCGCTCGGTGGCTGTGTCGGTCTGCAGCTGATGCTCGACGCGCCGCAACGGGTGGACTCGGCGACCCTACTGGGCACCGGTGCGTTGATCGGCACCCCAGCTGGCTGGCTCGAGCGCGCCGCCACCGTCCGCGCCGAGGGCGTCGAAACCTTACTCTCGGGCGCGGCCCAGCGGTGGTTCGCGCCGGGCTTCGTCGACCGGCAACCAGGTGTCGGCGCGGCGCTGCTGGACACCCTCAGCCACACCGATCCGGAGTCCTATGCGCAGGCCTGCGAGGCCCTCGCGGCATTCGACGTCTCCGACCGATTGCGCGAGATCGTCACTCCCGTCCTGGCCGTGGCAGGCAGCGCCGACGTGCCCACACCGCCGGAGTCATTGCGGCGCATCGCCTCCGGTGTCCAGGACGGTGACCTCGTAGTGCTCGACGGTGTCGGCCACCTGGCACCCGCCGAAGCCCCGGACCGGGTCGCCGGCCTCATCGCAGAGCAGGTGGGTATTCCGCAGCCTGCGACTAGGACCGTCGAGGATGTGTGTCGCGCGGGAATGGCGATACGGCGCCAGGTGCTCGGCGACGGGCACGTCGACCGGGCAATCGCCGGTACCACCGACATGACCGCCGATTTCCAGCACCTGATCACCCAGTACGCCTGGGGAACCATCTGGACACGCCCAGGTCTAGACCTTCGCAGCCGCTCGATGATCACCCTGACGGCGCTGGTCGCGCGCGGGCACCGCGAGGAACTGGCGATGCACCTGCGAGCGGCCCGCCGGAACGGTTTGAGCAACGACGAGATCAAGGAGCTGCTGATGCAGACTGCCATCTACTGTGGCGTCCCCGACGCCAACTCCGCGTTTCGCATCGCCGCCGAGGTATTGCCGGAATTCGACGAGGACGAGCGGGCGTCGTCATGAGCCGCACCGCCGTCTGCGCCGCCGCCCACGAAGCCGTCGCCGGAATCGCTGACGGCGCCACAATTCTCGTCGGCGGATTCGGCATGGCGGGCATGCCCACCACACTCATCGATGCGATCATCGAACAGGGCGCCGCCGAGCTCACCATCGTCAGCAACAACGCGGGCAACGGCGACACCGGTCTGGCCGCGCTGCTGGCTGCCGGTCGGGTCGCGAAGGTCATTTGTTCCTTCCCCCGACAGGCCGATTCGTACGTGTTCGACAGGCTCTACCGGGACGGCATGGTCGACCTCGAAGTGGTCCCGCAGGGCAACCTGGCCGAGCGGATCAGAGCGGCAGGCGCGGGCATTGGCGCGTTCTTCTGCCCGACCGGTGTCGGCACCCCGCTCGCCTCGGGCAAGGAGATCCGCACGATCGACGGCCGCGACTACGTGCTGGAGTATCCGATCCGCGGCGACGTCGCACTCATCGCAGCACACCTGGCCGACCGGGCCGGAAACCTGTTGTACCGCAAGACTGCTCGCAACTTCGGTCCGGTCATGGCGACCGCCGCCACGCTGACCGTCGTTGAGGTCTCCCGCGTCGTCGAGACCGGAGGCATCGACCCCGAGACGGTCGTGACGCCGGGTATCTTCGTCGACCGCATCCTCGACCTGTCCTCGATTCCCGCCGCCCGCACCGAGGCCGCCTCGTGACGGGAACGCTCGATGCAAGGACACGGCGTCGTGTCGAGCATCTCGACCGTGGCCCGTTGGACCGCGGGGAGATCGCCGCGATGATCGCCCGCGACATCGCACCTGGGTCGTACGTCAATCTCGGCATCGGCCAGCCCACGATGGTCGCCGACTACCTCGACCCCGCCGCCGAGGTGGTGCTGCACACCGAGAACGGCATGCTCGGCATGGGAGGCGCCGCGACAGGAGACGCCATTGACCCGGATCTCACCAATGCAG
This sequence comes from Mycobacterium sp. WUMAC-067, assembly GCF_020217485.1. Taxonomy (GTDB): domain Bacteria; phylum Actinomycetota; class Actinomycetes; order Mycobacteriales; family Mycobacteriaceae; genus Mycobacterium. The sequence continues at coordinate 19,120 of NZ_JAEKMI010000065.1, forward strand.
GCAAGGTTCCGGTCACCGAAACCCCTGGGGCGTCCTACTTCCACCACGCCGACTCCTTCGCCATGATGCGCGGCGGCCATCTCGACGTGTGTGTGCTCGGGGCGTTTCAGGTCAGCGAGCGTGGAGACCTCGCCAACTGGCACACCGGAGCACCGGACGCCATTCCCGCGGTCGGGGGTGCGATGGATCTCGCCATCGGAGCGAAGCGCGTATTCGTGATGATGACGCTGTTCGGCAAGGACAGGACCGCGAAGTTGGTTCCGGAGTGCAGTTACCCGCTGACCGGGCTTCGGTGCGTCAGCCGGCTGTATACCGAGTACGCGATCTTCGACATCGACAACGCCGGAGACGGACGCGTGCGCGTACTCGAGACCTTCGCCATCAGTATCGCCGCGCTCGAGAAGCGCTTGCACATAGCTCTGTCGTGACCCTGGCGCTTGGGTCGCCGAAAAGTGACTCCATGCTCGCTCAGCGACGAAATTCCCAGAGGAGTGGATTGATGACCCTATCCCGTGACGAGCTAGCCGATTTCGCCGAAAGTATGGCGCGCGCAGGGGATCGCGACACCCAGCACGTGACCGAGGAGCACCTCGTCGTGAACTCCACCGAGGCACACTGGATCCAGACCGGAAGCCCATCAGAAATTGGATTGCTTCTGCGGATACCCGCCCGCTCCATTGAGTTCTTCCTGCAGAAGATCCCCGCCGGTGCGGGCAGTGACCTTCATCGACACGTACACGAGTCAGTTCACTTCGTGCGACATGGCTCGGGCTGGTCGGAGATTGGCGATCAACGCGTAACGTGGAGCGCAGGCGACTTCGTGTATACGCCGCCGTGGGTATGGCATCGCCACTATGCAGATGACCAACAGGACGTCGAGATGATAGTCATCGAGAACTCCCGCCTCCTGGCTGCCGTGGACGCAACCCAGAGGGAAACCAGGGGCAACGTTAGCTTCGCCGAGGCTTTCGGCGTCGGCGACACGTAAGCAGTGGAGAAATTGTCAAGGTAATCGCTTCGAAGGGCGCTTGACGACGGCGGTCAAACACACGGCGGCCGGTCAACCCATCCACGGCGCTAATGTCCAGCCGCCCTGCAACTTTCGTGGCCGCGGCGTCTCCCGGCGAAGCAGGCGGCCTGATCTGCACCCGTGTTGTCGGCCCACGGGTTGTGCGAGTAAAGCGCAAAGTGATCACGATGCGGTCACATGCGTTATTCGTCGAACCCTTCATCTGGGATAGCAAACGCCGCCCTGGCGTTGTCGTTGAGATTTGCAAATCCATCGATAACCACCCGGGCCACGCGGGTCTCATGGTCGACAATGCGGATCAGCCACGTGTGAAAGGCCGCACCGGTGAATTCTTCGCTGACCGGCGAAGGAGCTCTCCAGCGACGGAAGAAGAACTCGAGTCGTGTCGTCAGCTCGATGACATCCTCCTGCACCGGAACGTAGGAAAGTACTTGACGCAGTTCGAGGCGTTCGTCGAAAATCCCGTCCCGCTGCGTGAGATACAACCGCAGACCATTGAGTCCCTTCCATTGGTGGCCGCCGCGAAAGCCGATTTCGAAGTCGTCTGTGAGGACGGTTGCGAACATTTGCTCGGCCGGCGAGTGGCGCTGTTCTAAGCGCAGGTAGTCATCGATCGTCGAAACGAACGCCGGCAGGTCGGGGGTACTCGACACAGAACATCTCCTTTGCCAATGTAGTTAGACCAGCTTAGTAGCAAGCTCTGCGGCAGCTTCGCCGATGATGCCAGCTACTTTGCGGACATGTGATGGCCGTAACCGATAGCTCGGCGCTGATGCATTTAGTGCCAGCCTCACGTCGGGACCTCTTGCAGGTATGGCGACAGCAACGGATGCGACACCTTCTTCGCTTTCCTCCCTACTGGTCGCGAAACCGCTCTTTCG
>NZ_JAEKMI010000066.1 GCF_020217485.1 Mycobacterium sp. WUMAC-067
AACCGACGTGGACGCCTCCGTGACGCCGGCGCTGGGTCGAGAGTCGTTGCGTAGCTGAGGTTTACACCGGCAGGTGAGCGGAAGTCGTTCTGCGACCGCCGAGGTGGGCCGGCAGCCGGGTGTATCCGTGCAAGTTGATCAGCCCTCGCGGTTGTGGGGGACCGGTCAGGCGCAGCTCGGGGAAACTCTCGAACAGTGCGCGCAGCGCGGTCGCCCCCTCGATGCGGGCCAGGGCGGCCCCGAGACAGGCGTGGATGCCGGATGCGAACGCGAGGTGGTCGCGTGCGTTGGCCCGGGTGATATCGAAAGTCGTTGGATCGGTGAACACCTTCGGGTCGCGGTTGGCGCCGCCGAGGAACAATCCGACCATGTCGCCGGCCGCGATGTGGGCGCCGGCGATTTCGACGTCGCAGTTCGGGGTGCGCGCGGTCATCTGAACCGGGCTGGCGAGCCGCAGGATCTCCTCGACCGCGGACGGCCACAGGTCCGGATTGTCGTGCAGCAGCGCCAATTGCTCGGGGTGCTGCAGTAACAGGACAATGCCGTTGCCGATCAGGTTGACCGTCGTCTCGAAGCCCGCGCCGACGATCAGCGCGGCGTTGGCGGTGAGTTCGCGGTCGGTCAGCGAGCCGTCGGCGGCCATGCGGCCGAACGGATTGTCGCTCTGCTGGGCGGCGCGCAGTCTGTGGAAGTGCTCGAGCAGGTAGTCGTCGGCGCCGCGCAGCCCGTCGATGGCGTCGCGGTAGGTCCTCCAGTCGATCCCGATGTCCAGCAGCGGGGAACCGCTGCGGCCCCACCCCAGCATGCGTGGATACGAATCAGGCGGCAGGCCAAGGATTTCGGCGATGATAGCGACCGGCAGTTGCATCGCGAAGTCGGTGATCAAATCGGGCTGGGGTGTGGCGGCGATGCGTTCGATCAACTCCATCGTCACTTCGGCGACTCGGGTGTCCAGCGAGTCGATCGCGCGCGGGGTGAAGCTTTGTGCCACCAGTTGGCGGTAGCGGGTGTGATCGGGCGGATTCACGATCACCATGGCGGGCGGTTCGACCGGGTTGGCCACACCGGGGTCGGTTTTGGCGATGAGCGCCTTCAGCGGGCGGGGCAATTCCATCTCGGCGGGGGAGGTGACACCAAAGCGCTTGTCCCGCAGGATTTGTCGACACACGGCGTGGTCGACACTGGCCCACACGTACGGGGAGCGCACCACGTGTCCGCGCGCCCGGATCTGCTCCATCAGCGCATAGCGGTCATCGCCGGCCGTTCCGCTGCGCAGCAGCCGCGCCAGGGGATCGCCGCGGCGGGCCTGAACGGCGAAGTACGCCCGCGGCACGCCGTGCATGGCCGCCCACCGGGCCCTGAGTCCGACACGCATACGGAACCCTCCCGGAACCTCAACCCCGCTCACACCCTGCGATACAATGAGACCCTAAATGTCTCGCATGTTCTGATCGCTACGATACGACGACCGCGACGAGCGGGCAAGGAGGATTCGTGACCTCGACTCGAACGGCGGAGTTCGTGCGGCGACTCACCGAACCCGATCCCGTCGTGCTGGCGCAGGTCGACAACCCCGACGAGATCACCGCCCGCATCCTGGCCGCCACCGCCGAACAGGCCGAGCTGGTGGGGATGCGCCGGACCACCATGGAAGACGTCGCGCGACGCAGCGGCGTCGGGCGCGCCACCCTATATCGGCGATTCCCGACCAAGGCGGCGCTCGTCGATGCCGTCGTGCTGGCCGAGGCGCGCCGCTTCCTCGAGGGCGACGCGCAGGCCTGGGCGCGTGGAGCGACGCTCGAAGACCGCATGGTCTACAGCACGGTGTTCTCGGTGACATTCATGCGCGAACACGCCTTGCTCAAGAAGCTGCTCCGCACCGAGCCCGAAACGATTCTGCCCAGCCTGACCATCGACGCGGGCGCCATCCTCGACTTCGCCACCGAACACGCCATGGGGCTGCTGCGCGCCGCGCTCTACGGCACGTCGAAAACCACGGCCGCTCAGGAGCGCCACCTGCGCACCGTCGCCGAACTGCACACCCGGCTGACGCTGTCATTCATCGTCACCCCGCACACCGGCATCAACCTGGCCACCATTGACGACACCCGCACGTATGTGCGCAACTACCTGATGCCGATGGTCACCGGGCCGAGCTAATCGGCTGCCTTTGGCGAGGTGGGCACTTCGTATGGTCGTCCGGCCCGCGGCGGCACCGGATTACCGCCCGCTAACCCCGTGGCGTGAGATGGGCGGTGACGATCGGGGCGACCCGCGCAATGAGTTCGTCCACCGGAGCCGACGCGATCGGCTCGACCTGCAGGACATGGCGCAGGTAGGCGATGCCCAGGAGTTGGCCCATGGCCAGATCAACACGCAGTTCGGTGTCCGACCCCGTCAGTAGTTTGGCCATCTGCGGGTACAGCTGGCCCTGAATGAACTGACGCACCAAGGCCGCCGACTCGTCGTGGGTGGCGGCGCCCCGCAGGATCGCCAGTAGGGAAGCGCCGGAGTCCGGCCGCTCCCACGCTGTGAAGAACACCCGCGTCAGGCGCGCGCCGATTTCGTCGCGGTCGCCGTCGGCGATGTGCGCGCTGATCTCGGCCGGGTCGAACGGCCACCCCATCGTGGACCGGAACAGCTCGGCCTTGCTGCCGAAATAGTGCCGGATCAACGCTGGGTCGACTCCGGCGCCGGCGGCGATGTCGCGGACCGAGGTCTTGTCGTACCCCGAATTGGCGAACAGCCGTCGCGCGGTCGCCACGATGTCGTTCCGGGTATCGGGGTTGCCGGGGCGTCGTCCAATGGGGGGCACAATCCAGAAATTCTACAGTCGTTGACTTCGGATGCGCGGGAGTTAGCGTGGACTCATAAATTCCCCAAGTGAGGAGTTAAGGAGATGCCAGCACCGCGATGGGTCGCCCGGGCCAACAAGATCGGCCTCAATCGGTTCACCAAGTTCATCGCCCCGTGGGCACCGGGATGGGGAGTGGTCGTCCACCGCGGACGCAAATCGGGGCGCACCTTCCGCACCCCGCTGTGGGTCTTCCGCCGCCACAACGGATTTGTGATCGCGCTGACGTACGGTCCCGAAACCGATTGGGTGCGCAACGTTCTCGCCGCCGGGGGCTGCGAACTGCAGACCCGGAGACGGCGGTATCAGCTCGGCGCCCCGGTCATGTTCCGCGACGAGGACGCGACCGACATGCCGGCGTTCATCCGGTTCATGCTGCGCAGGGTGATCAAGGCGCCGGAGTTCCTCCGCCTCGACATCGTGAACCAATTGGCAACGGCGCGTTGACGATGGACCTACCGAGCAGCCCGCTAGGAAAACTGGATCCGCAATTCGAGAAGCTCGGACTCGAGGTCGCCGCGTTCACGTTCGGGCTGCCGGGGACGAGCGTTCGCGAAAAGCTACTGCAGACCATCACGCTCGACATGTGCCGCTCACATCTGGGGCTGGCCTTCCGGATGCACGTCACCGCGGCCACGATGCACGGTGTCACCTACGCCGAATTGTTGGCCGCGATCCGGTTCGTCGCCCCGTACTCGGGCTACCCCGCGGCGGCGGACGCGCTGGCCCGGCTCACGGAGATCGTGATCGAAACAGGAATGGACACAAGCGATCTCGGCGAGCCACCGACGCTCGGCGCGGGAAGCGATGCGGCGGGGCGCCCCGACATCCCCGACGAATGGACCGCCAAATTCGTCGACTGGCAGCTGTCGCGGGCGTGGTCGGAGAACCTGTTGAGCAGGCGCGAGCGCGCCATCATGGCGCTGACCTCCGATGTCGGCCAGCGGGATCTCGACGAGTCGCTGCGCCACCACGTCGAACTCGCGCTCGACGCCGGTCTCAGCGCCGAGGACGTCCGTGACGTGATTCGCTTCTGCGCCGAATATGGCGTCGGGCGCGCCGCGGCGGCCCTGCGGGCGCTCGACGACGTGTTAGTTGGTTAGGGCACTTGGCGGGACTTCGCGTCACCCGACGCGAACACCACATCGGGGTTGAGGATCCCGGCCGGGTCGAAGCTGGCCTTGATGCGGCGCATCAGGTCCACCTTGACGGGGTCCTCGAGTGCGACGAAGTACGGGGCCTTGGCGCGGCCGAGGCCGTGCTCGCCGGAGATCGCCCCGCCCAATTCCATTGCCAGCGCGAAGATGTCGGTCAACAGCTTCTTCCGTGTCGCGGGGTCCGGGCAGAAGATGGCCAGGTGCACGTTGCCGTCGCCGGCGTGCCCGCATCCCGCTGCGGCGCCGCCGGCCGCCGTCGCCAAATCGCGTGCGGCGGACAGGAACTTCGGCATCGCGCCCCGCGGCACGACGGTGTCGATGAGGTCGTCGGCGTGGAGCGCCTTGAGCGTCCAGAACGCCTTCTCTCGCGCCTCGATGAGCTTGCGCGCCGCGCCGCCGTCGAGCACGTAGGCGTCGACGGCACCCAACTCGGCGAGCAGCTCACCCGTCGTCTCGACATCCTCGTCCAGCCGATCCACGGTCCGGTTCTCAAGCGCCACAACGAGATAGGCCTGGCAGCTGTCGCGGACGTCGTCGGGAACGCCCAGCTCCAGGTTCTGGGTATGGACGAGTGCGGCCATCGTCACGTTGTCGATGTACTCCAAGATGTAGGGCGCCATGCCGCTGGCGAGGATCTTCGGCACCGCCTGCATGACCTGGTCGAAGTCGGCGAACGGCGCGAGCACGGTGGCGCTGTGGTCCAGCCGCGGATGCAGCTTGACGATCACCTCGGTGGCCAGCGCCAAGGTGCCTTCGGAGCCGACGATGAGCTGGGTCAGGTCGTAGCCGGTGGAGACCTTGGCGATCTTGCCGCCGGTGCGGATGATCTCGCCGGTGGGCAGCGCGGCCTGCAAGCCGAGCACGTTGTGGCGGGCGATGCCGTACTTGACCGCGCGCATGCCGCCGGCGTTGGTGCCGACGTTGCCGCCGACGCTGGACGACAGCTCGCCGGGGTGGACCATGTACCGCAGCCCGGTGCCCGCGGTCGCGGCGTCCAGCTCGGTGAGCGTCACGCCGGGCTGGACGACGGCGACCTGGTTGGTGACGTCGACCTCGAGCACGGCGTTCATGCGCTCGAAGGAGATCAGCAGCCCGTCGGCGCGGGGGATCGCCGCGCCCGACAACCCGGTTCCCGAGCCGCGGGCCGTCACCGGAACCTGGTTGTCCGAGGCGGCCTTGAGCAGTTGCGCCACCTCGTCGGCGGTCGCGGGCTTGGCCAGGTACGCGGGTCGTTGCGGGGGCTTGGTCAGCACCTCGTCGTGCGCGTAGTCGTCGGAGATGGCGTCGCCCGTTAGTATGTGGTGCGCGCCGACGATCGTCGCGAACCGCGCTGTCATGTCGGTCATCGAAGGCCCACCTTCTCCCGTCGGACAGGCACTCACTGTATCGGGAGGGTGGGGGACGCCGGCGCACCGTAGCTGCGGCCGGCGCTGCCGTGCGGTTGCGACACGCGTGAGCCTGCGCACGTTATGTCGATGCCCGATTTGGGAACACGCGGGCTGGACTGTCTTCAACGTTGCGGAAGGATTGCGCAGTGGTTTCCTCGTCCCGCGGTTCGCGGCTCGGTACCCGGTTCGGGCCGTATGAGCTGCGATCGCAGATCGGTGCCGGGGGAATGGGCGAGGTCTATCGGGCCTACGACACGGTTAAGGACCGGATGGTCGCGCTCAAGCTGTTACGTGGCGAGACGGTCGCGGACCCTGGCTTCCAGCAACGTCTTTGGCGCGAATGCCGGAAGGTGACGCGGCTGCAGGAGCCGCATGTCCTGCCGCTGCACGATTTCGGCGAGATCGACGGGGTGCCGTTCATCGACATGCACCTGGTCGACGACGGGGGCAGCCTCAAGGACCTGCTGCGCGAGCAGGGCGCGCTGGAGCCCTCGCGCGCGGCGTCGATCACCGCGCAGGTGGCGCGCGCGCTGGACGCCGCGCACGCGGCCGGGTTGGTGCATCTCGACGTCAAACCCGAAAACATCCTGCTCACCCACGACCACTTCACCTACCTGGCCGACTTCGGCATCGCCGAAGCCGCAGGCGACGAGTCCCTTTCGCGCACGTACATGGCGCCCGAGCGGTTCACCACCGGACGCGTCGGGGCGCAGACCGACGTCTACTCCCTGGCGTGTGTGCTCTACGAGTGCCTCACCGGCCAGCCGCCGTTCGAGGGCGCCGACGCGGGGGAGCTCAAGAGCGCGCACCTGCTGTCGCCGGCGCCGCGGCCCAGCATCATGCGCCGCGGTGTCGGCCGGGACTACGACGACATCATCACCCGGGGCATGGCCAAACAGCGCACGGCCCGGTACGCATCCGCGGGCGAACTTGCCCGGGCCGCCAGCGAGGCGGTGTTCGCCGCGTACGAGCCGGTTTCGGTTGCGGCGGGTGTGAGCGGGCCTCCGCGGACGCGCCCGTTGCCGATGGTGTCGCCGGATTTCGTTGACGCCGGCGACGGCCCGGAGTCGCCTCCCGCGGCGTCGCGGCCGGCGCGTCGGCTGATTGAGGGACGTACACCGCTCGTGGTGACCGCGGTCGCGACGGTGCTGCTGATCGCCGGGCTCGTGTTGTCGGTGAAATCCGTTGTCGGGACTCATCACAACAGTTCGGCCGCGCCGCCTTCGACGGTGCACGCGGCGGCGCCTCCCGCCCCGTCGACCCCGCCGCCACCGTTGACGCCGACGCTGTCGCGTCCGGTGAAGGGCGCCGACGGGTTGGGGTTCGTCGGCGAGACGGCCCGCTGCGACCCGGGCAATCCGCCGGCCGCCGTGGTGCGCACCGCCCAGTCGCTGGCCGTGGTGTGTCAAAACCTCAGCGGGACTTACTATTACCGCGGCGAGCGGATTCGCGATGGCGCCCACATCGAGCTTTCCCATGCGCAGCGCGTCGAGGACGGCTTCGACGTCACCAATCCGGTCGACGGCGTCGTCTACGAGGTCCGCCCGCACCGGCTGCGGATCATCAGCTTCGGGCACGTCGATTCGTCGGAACCTGTGTTGCAATACGCCACGGCGTCGTAATCACTGGGAAGGCCACGTCTTTGGCATACCCTGCCATGCCACCGCGGCGGGTGGCACATGTCTTTCGAGCGCGCTAGCGGATTTGATAGCGGTTTGCGCACGAGCCCGGCGCAAGAACGGCTGAAAGCATTGGTTGCCAACGGCTTTGCTTGAGCCGCGGTATCGACACGGCGTGGCTGACGAGCCCGATTCCCGCGCCGAGGATGGGCCAGATCGGCCAGAAGTAGGTGGCATCGGTCGTCAGCGCGACGGCCGCCCAGACGGTGAGCACGATGACGACCATGGCGAGGTACGCGGCGAGGTGGGCGCGCAGTCCGCGACGGGCCGCGGCAACGCGAGCGGCGCGCCGGCGGGGATCGTGGCGCCGGATGCGATCGAGCGGCAGGCCGGCGAGGAGTTCGTGGAGTTCGTGGTCGGTCTGCGTCTGGAAAGTGGCTTGTAGCCGCCGGTCGTACTCGTCGATCTGCAGGTAGCCCTGGGCGAGGGCCTGGCCGAGGAGGTCGGCCGTGCGCTCCCGGTCGCGGTCGCCGGCGAGCGTGGATGTGGTGTCAAGCAGATTCGTCATCTCGTCTCCTTGGTCGCCGATGTGAATGCCATTAACATAGCCCTTAATGTTAATGTCGTCAACATGGCTGTGAAGCGGTCGACTGCGCGCCGGCGGGAGAGCTATCACCACGGCGATCTCAAGCGCGCGCTGACCAGCGCCGCGCTGTCGTTGGTGGCCGAGAAGGGGCCGAAAGGGTTCACCCTCACGGAGGCGGCGCGGCGTGCCGGGGTCAGCGCCGCGGCGCCGTACCGGCACTTCGCCGATAAGGCCGAGCTGCTGGCGTCGGTCGCCGAACAGGGATTCCGCGAACTGCACGCCGAGTTGGCCGCGGCGGCTGGTCGCGTGTCGGATCCGAAGGAACGGGTGACGGAGCTCGGCCGCGCCTATGTGCGGTGGGCCATTGCCCATCCCGATCACTATCAGGTGATGTTCGGGGCGTCGCTGAAGGCCGAGCAGGGTCTTGCGGTGGCCGGCGGGCAGGCGTTCGGGGATCTACTCGACGCGATCACCCACTGCCAGGAGGCTGGGATCGTCGCGGCTCAGGATCCCCGCGAGGTGGCCGGGCCGCTCTGGTCGTTGGTGCATGGCATCGCGTCGCTGGCGATCGGTGGCCACCTGCGCGCGGTGGGGATAGCCGAGGCGCCCGACGAACTGGTGGCCGGCGTTGTGGCGCAAGTGCTTTGAGCGATCACCAGGGTCGTGATGTGTCCCGGCTGGTTCCGGGGGTGAAGGTGACCGGGAGCTTGCCCAGCCCGGTCATGCTCGGGTTGCCGAGGTATTGGTGGACGTTTTCGACGTCGACCTCATAGTCGGGGATGCGGTCGAGGACGGCCTTGACCATCACCGCCGACATCAGTCGCGCCAGATGCGATCCGATGCAGCGGTGCGGTCCCAGCCCGAACGCGACGTGGCGGTTGGGCGCGCGGTCGAGGATGATCTCGTCGGGCCGGTCGAACTCGGTTTCGTCGTGGTTGGCCGAGAGCCAGCTGAGGACGACTTTGTCGTTCTTGCGGAGGCATTGGCCGCCGAGGACGAGGTCGTGAGTGACTGTGCGGCTGAGGGTTTGGTTGACGGAGAAGTAGCGCAGGAATTCGTCGGTGGCGGTGCGGTAGAGCTCGGGATGGTCGATGAGTTGCTGTCGGAGGTCGGGGTGAGTGCCCAGGTGTTGGAGCGTCAGTGCGGTTTGTGAGGTGGTGGTGTCGACGCCGCCGCCGATGAGGTTCCACAGGATGTTGAGCAGCTGCTCGTCAGTGAGGCGATGGCCGTCGAATTCGAATTGCAGCAGGAAGCTGGTCAGGTCGTCTTCGGGGTTTCTGCGTCTGGCCGTGGCGAATTCGATGACCTCTTGCATCATGGCGGGCACTTTGGCGATCGCGTCGGCGTACTCGTCGCTGTCCTGGGGGACGGCCATGACGGAGTGAAAGAGGTTGGCGTACAAGTGCCAATTGTCGTAGGGCAGGCCCATCAGCTTCATGGTCAGGATGGCCGGGACCGGGCTGGCGTAGTCGAGCACCAGGTCCATCTGTCCTGTTGTGATGTGTTGGTCGAGGAACCAGTGCGCGGATTGCTCCATGAACGGCTTGAGTTTCTCGACGGTGCCGGGGGAGAAGAACGGGGCCAGCGCGTGGCGGAGGGCTTGGTGGTAGGGGCCGTCGACCTCGCCGATGCCCAGGGCAGGTTGGCCGTCGGGGCGCGGGACGCCCATCTCGCCCTGGTAGTCGACGCCGTCGGGCGCGTTGGGTTCGTATTTGTGGGCGAAGGTGTCGCCGTCGCGGGCGGTGTGGCTGACGGCGTCGTAGCTGCTGAGGTACCAGAAGCCGTCGTAGTTCTCGTTCCAGGCGACCGGACATCGTTGCCGCAGTTCGGCATTGACGGCCAGCTCGTGGAGGTTGAACGCATCGGAATGATGGTCGAAGTCGACGGTGGCGTCGGGCCGGGCCTTCGGGCGTGTGACCATCGAAAAGCTCTCCCACGGAAGCGGTCTGCTTAGTTGGCGGTGACGGGCGCGTATTGGTTTATCTTTGCATTATTGCGCTATTGACTGGCGTGGAGAAGCTTGGTTATAGCGCGGTAGCGATTGCGTTCGTCAGGGGTCTGACTTGCTGCGGAGGTTGGGTTGAGTAGTCATCGAACGGTTTTCAATCACGTTGGGTTGTGCGTGTCGGACCGCGGGCGGTCGCGGCGCTTCTACGAGGGTCTGCTGGGGTTTCAGTTCTGGTGGGAGCTTGACCCGCCCGATGGTGCGACGTCCCAGCTGGTTGGGCTGCCAGAGCCGCTTGGCGTGCACGCGACCTATCTGGTGCGGGATGGGTTTGTGCTCGAGCTGATGGACTACTCGAAGCGGCAGGTTCACGCCGGCTCGGAGCGGGTGATGGATCAGATCGGGCTGACGCACATCTCGTTGTCGGTGTCGGATCTTCCCGGTGTGTTGGCTCAGGTGGCGGAGTTTGGGGGATCGGTGGTCGATTCGTCGGTGTCAGCCGGCGCGGCGATGATTCGGGATCCGGATGGGCAGTTGCTGGAGTTGCTGTCGGATGGGTGGTTGAAGGCGTTGCCGCCGCGGTTGTAGTTCGGTCGGACCATTTCCTTTAAACTTTGCCGCGCACAACGATTTGGGCACGTTAATTTAGCCGGCGAGCAGACTCTCGAACCACCACGTCGAGCTTACGTCGCAAGCATGGTTTACCTTGGCCCTCGCATCTCGTCGGGTTGTGTTCTTGCTGAGCTACGCAGCACTTCAGCTGCTGATATTTGCCCACGTCTTGGCTAAGATTGAGATCAAATACTTGAGACCGCATGCCAGTGTGCCAAATACGCCAAACGGCGACGTCGGTCTTTCGCCGCGCTGCGTCAAACTCGTCCTCGCATAACTGCAGGTAGCGCCGAGCATCGGGTGACTGCGTGGACGGGCAATCGTCTCGGAAATGTTCATCGACGTCCCAGGTCGCTCGATATATACCTGGGCAAGCTGGAACTTGCGTGCCCGGCTCCGAGCGAACATGCCAGCCGCCGCTATCAGCACCGCAATGGCTGTGGCCACATTTCCAATATCGCCGATCAAGGCAATCCTTTCGATCGTGCCGCCGCATTGCTGGTGCGTTGCGCCCCGTTTAAATCGACTCGCGATCTCGACAGATCCCGGCAAGGTCACATCTTTCGCAATGTGAGCACCATGACGCGAGTCGGTCCAGCTGATTGTCGCGCAGCGCCTTCCCTGCCTCGCGTATTCGTTCACGGACGTCCGTCAACAGGACCGCTTCCACCTCTTCTCGCGTGCTCTTGCCGGCCTCGTCCAGGTTGAGCACTTCGATAAGGTCGGCATTCTCACCCGTTAGCTCTTCGTAGCCGACTGCGTACACATGCAACTGGTCACGGGTGACTTCCTCAGCTTGAGCACGGTCAGTCGACTTGAAATCAACGATAGATAGCTCATCGGTGTCGAGTCGCCGGATGAGATCGATACGTCCGTCGACAGTTATGCCTGGCGCTACGTGTACTTGAATCTGCTTCTCTGAGTGCACTGTTCGCGGAATGTCTTCGCCGTGTATGGCGAAATAGCGTTGAATCGCGGCGATCGCCGCCCGTTCCAGGGTCTCGCGCAGTTCGGGATAGGCGAATGGCGTAAAGAGATGTCGTTCGACTAAAGCTTGAGCCGCGGACGCGTCGAGCATCTCGCCAGCGACGGCCTTCTTGTGGACCTCCGACAGTGCGTCATGCAATCCTTTGCCGTAGCCAAGAGCCTCGTGAAGCGGTGGGTTGAACCCGTACAGGAAGCGCAATTTGAAAGAGTAGGGACACTCGAACAGGTACTTCAACTCCGAGAACGAGAACGTGACATCAGGTACCTCATGCCTCGGTTGTGGCTCGACCCGATCGGGCAGAGGTTTCGTGCTTGGCCGCGTCGATACCCACGTTTGGCTCGTGCAGTGATCAAAGAACTCAGATCGGCTCCGATACAAGCGGTTTGGACCTGGTGAGAACGTAAGCGCAAGGTACTTCTGTGCACGCGTGATAGCTACGTAGAAGAGTCGCGTCTCGTCCTCGACCGTTCCGCGGTAGCGGTCAGCGTCTGCGATGGCGTTCTCCGGTACGACGTGGAAGACGCTAAGACCACCTTGGCGTTTCGACGGGAAGCGATTCCGGCGCATGCACGGGACGAATACGGCGGGCCACTGCATACCCTTCGCTTGATGAATTGTAGAGAGAATCACGGCGTCGGGCGACGCATATCCGATGTCGGCGTCGGACTCGGCGTAGTAGTCCGGCGCTTGGTACTGGAGCCATGCGACGAATGAGTTGTACTTCTCAGCTGGGGCCGAATTGAAATAGATCTGCTCGAAGTCGGAGATGACTTGGCTGAACTTGCCGAGTTGGTAGAAGACGAGCTCGCCTCGACCAGACTGCCCCGGTACCGATTCTTCACGTAGTTCAAGCGCCTCTAGGAAATCGAGGTAGACGCGCTGGATGTTGTAGACGCCCCACCTGTCGCCGCGGTCGAACTCTCTACCCTCCTCGAGGACCGCGACCGCGGCAGGCCACCGCGCACCGTCCGGGATTAGATTCGCGGTGTGCCAGAGCTCATATAGCTCATCGACGCCAATTTTTCGTGTCATGAATCGGAAGAGTCCGACCACTGCCGCGATTTCTGGACTGTCGAAAAGCCGGTTCAGCCCTTTGACGATGTACGGGATTCCTCGCTGCTGCAGCTCGGCAACCAGCGGTCCAGCATCTTTCGCAACTGATCTGAAAAGGACCGCGCAGTCGGACCACGATAGTCCGCGAGCCGTCGATCCGGGCTCATCCGAGAACGGAACTCCACGCATATTCTCGATGCGGTCACAGATCCAGGATGCTTCAGCGTCCTCGTCGTCGAAAGTCAGAGCGAGGACATCGCCACGATCCCATTGCTGGCTCTCGGCTGACACCATTGTCTTTGCAAGCCGCTCGGCCGGTGGGATGCGCTCTGCAACGGACCGGCCCAGCTCGACTATTCCCTTGCTAGAGCGGAAGTTTTCGGCAAGGGTGACCTTTCGAACCCCATAATGTCGCTGGGCGAAATCAATGATGTTCGCAACTTGGCTACCGCGCCATTGATAGATGGTCTGGTCGTCGTCACCGACCACGCAGAGATTCGCGCCGAACTGCACGAGGCCGGCGACTAGACGCTCCTGCAAAGCGTTGACGTCCTGGTACTCATCGACAACGACGTACTGTATGTCGTTCTGGATGTGTTCTTGAATCGCCCGTGCGTTCTCGTCTTCAGCGGGATCAAGCTCGAGGTATGCAACGGTGAGATTGATCATCTCCGTGAAATCGAACTGCGCCTTTTCGACTAGGAGTGTCAGGTATGAGTCCAGAGATTCCAGTACACGCTGGTCGATCAGTGCGTCATCCACCATGTCTTCGCGGAGGATGCTCGTAATTTGGAGATACAAGCGAGAGTGGATGTAACGACGGAGCGCTGGTGTGTTCGCTGACGTAGTGGGGCATGTCGTCAACCCAGAACGCCTGCTATTGCGGTCAATGAGAAGACGTGCGGTGATCTCGGTCAGCACAGAGAATTTGAATGTGTCGGGAACTAAGCGCTGCAACAGGTCTAAGCAATAACTGTGCATGGTTCCGATGTACATCTCAGCCATACCGACAACTTCGCCATGCTGCTCGTTGACGAGATGGAGAACACGGTCCTTTAGCTCTGCGGCGGCCTTCTCCGTGAAGGTGAATGCCACGATATTTCGTGGCTCGACTCCTGGTTGACGGAGGATATTCGCGATTCGCTGCGAAATCACCTGAGTCTTACCAGATCCGGCGCAGGCGATGATCTGCAACGGCTCGTCGAGGCAGTTAATTGCTTCCTGTTGAGTTGGGGTGTAATTCGTCATGCCAAGCCTTCGGAGCCACGAGGAGTGGTCTGAATGCTCCTCACCTTCGTGATCTTCGCGACTCGTTTAGTGATCTCCTCGCCTAGCCAAACGAAATCGCTAAGGTCCTTGTTGCGAAGCTCGTTCGGCAACTGCGTGATCGCTAGCTCTTTCCATGCCTTCGAATAGCTGTAGTGCGTTCGTCCTTTGCACCGTTGTGTGGTGTCGTGGGCATCCTCGCCCAACGGCTTGCTGATCGCAGCCGCAGCATCCGGCGGTATCAGATCCTCGATTTCGATCTGGTGGTCTCCATTGCCGCAGGCGTTTGGCCAAGCGCTGAGCGAAACGATGTGATCGGACGTCGTCCAACCAAAGTCCTTGAGATGCTCGCGGGCCGAACGGCCATGTGGATCGTGGTCTAAGACTGCGATCACGGGCAGATGAGTAGCTGAATCAGCAAGTACTGCTTGGAAAACTACCTTTTTGGCGCCGCCCGCATTGACGAAGTGAATCCCGTCGATCAGATCGCTGCGGCCAGCTGCTTCGAGTCCGTATCTCAGGAACAACGCGTCGGTGTATCCCTCGGTAACGACTACCGCTCGAGTGCCCGCAGGCGCAGAGGTGGCTTGCTCCAGCACCCGTGCAAGGCCGCGGTCAGTGAACAAGGAACCCAAAAGCTCCGCGCGGCCTTCGTCTCCGCGTGCTGTCGCGGCCAGGTGGGTGTTGCCGTCCTTACTTTTTCGGAGCTCCGTGACTCGAGCTTCAGTCCGGCGGGAAATGATGTGCGGTGAGTGTGTTGTCACTAGCAGAGTTACCTCAGGCCTCTCCGCCAGCTTCTCGAGCTGCTGCGCGATGCCCTCTTGCGCAGCAGGGTGTAGAAACGCCTCCGGCTCTTCGACGGCAAGCACTAAGGACCGTCTGCTCTGATCGGCAAGGTACTGGAGCATCGAGACAAGAACGGCGCCGCGGAGACCGGTACCCTTGCCTTTGAGTTCGGTGCTGGCGGCATCAGCGAGCGTTATCCCGACAGATGACAATGTGTCGCTGAGCGTGGGAACGTCGGGTAAAAGGTCGACGAGGCGGATCTCTGAAAACACCGAAGAAACTCGATCAAAGACGCGATCGCGTAGCGGCTTCAGGAGTACTGTGCGGAGTCCCTTCACGTACCTCTCTCGGAGTTTCTCGGTCTCGGCGAGTTGAGTCGATAGGTGGTCATTGATCACGAGTTGCAGTATCTCCCTGAACTTTCCGTTCAGAACGGACTCGAGATCCTCGCCGCTGTGGACGACTCCGAAACGCACAACTTTGAGGAACTGAGTCTCGAGAGCGATGTGCTCCTGACTATCCAGAGGGAGTGAAACTGCGCCGAGTCCCCTTGCTTGGTAGCTGACCTGTCTCGTCCCCTGAGCGCCGAAAGTCACAACACGGCGGATCTCTCCGTCAGCGGCGTACGTCTTGGCTCGTCGCCCTGGATCGCGACCTTGCTTCTTGCGGAGCGCGAGTTCATACTTGCGCGCCCGGTCGAGAAGTGTCGACTGAGGACTGCTCTTGTCGGTGCTCCTAAAGGTGAGGGTAATTCGCGTCTGCCGCGGTGCTCCCTTACCTTGCGTGGCTGCAGGTCGATCGCGTTCAGGCACAAAGACCGCTTCTGGGTCCATGGACAGTTCTAACGCCGAAATAAGGTTTGATTTGCCGCAGTTATTCGGCCCCACGAAGAAGTTCGCGCCGTCGGCGACCTCGAACTCGTGTTCGTTAAGAAAGCTGCGGAAGTTACTCAGCTTGATGTGCGTCAGCTTCATGACGGACTAAACGCGTTGACCCGCATCATTGTGATACCTCGAAGACCTTCATGACCTCGTCGCCGTAATCGTTAATGACCTTGACCGCGATCTTGTTGCCTTCGGTCGGCGCCGGAAACGGGCGCGAAACTGTCTGGTACAACGATTCCCACGCTTCCTCGTCGATGTCCGCCTTGAGCGCAGTCTTGAGCCGTTTGTAGGGATCGTTACCACCGGTGAAGTAGCAGTGGCGTACGAAGAACGATTCGCCGTCGTAGTCGGTATCGATCATCCAGAGTGCGATCTGGCCGGTGTCATTGCTGCGCACTTCGCCGGTTGTGGGATCGTAGATGTCGACACCCTTGAGGTCTACGACGTAGCCATCTGCTGTGTGCACGATTTCGATGTCCGGCTCGCCGAACACCGTGAAAAGGTTTCCAGCTCCGGTTTTCTTAAGCTCCTCGCCCATGAGCAGGTCGGCGTTCATCCGCACCATGAGTACGGGCAATTTGCCGAGGAGACGCGCCCCTTCGACTTGAGCGAATCCCTCGTCGGTCGCCTCGACAGTCACTCCATCAGTCTCGGTCACGTTGGTGACATTGGGATCGAATGCGAATCCCAGGATGCAGAGCAGATCGATATTCTCGGCCTGGATCGCTTCCTTGGCTGCATTTTTCACGTATGTCGCGCTTACAGTTCCATACTGCGGGCCGATAGCCACGCCGACTCGAGTTCGCCTGGTCTGCGCACCGGTCTCGATCTGTTCGCCAATAGCTTGAATGTACGAACCGGCATAGGTCTCAAACGCCGCAAATGTTATCCGCTCGGACCGTGTGCCGTTCTGAATGCCCGCCTTAGCAAGGTTATCCAAGATCGATTGCTCGAAGTTTGGGCCAGCAGCGTCTTTCCCCGCATCCGTCTCTGACGCCGGCTCCTCCCAGTCGCTGAAAGACAGTGCGCGGTGCGGACTGAGCGATTCAACCGTGAACGGCCCCGCGACGCGGATTCTCTTTGAATCCTCAAACGGCTTGTCATACAGGAGCTTAAATTCGGCGTGCCGCTTAATCGCAGCGTCGATCTGTTCGCGAGTCATTCCTTCACGAATGTCGGGGTTGTTGGCGATGGACTTAAGCGTGATGTGTTGCACACGTTCGCACACAAATCCATGACGAATGTCGTTGCCAAATTCGCTCCGTGGCAAATTATGGGCGGTCAGTGATTGTTCCCTCGTGTAGCCTTCGAGGCTGTCAGCAAGGAGGAACCAACGATACCGCGAACTCATAACACGTTGGCGTGCCAGTGCCAATGCCACCCGGGAGGTATCAATCGTGACCCAACGACGGCCCCACCCCTCAGCGACGAATGCGGTCGTGCCAGAGCCACAGGTTGGATCGAGAACTAGATCCCCAGGGTCCGTGCACATCAGCATGCACCGCTCAATTACCTTCGGTGATGTCTGAACGACGTAAGTCTTAGGATCAGAGTAGCCGCTGATAACTGTGTCGTCCCAGAGGTTCGTGTATGGCGCCCACGGAAAGTCGGAGGCAAGCCTCACATATCGGAGACGGGCGCCGACCGGCACAAGGCGGCCCGCCCAGGCGAGCCGGTCGCGGCCTGCCTTATTTGTCTTCCAGTGTGTAGTCGGCGCGATATCGTACGCTTTTCCCTGAAAAACATAGGGACCCGTGTCGTCATTCGCTCCGGAGGATGACATGTCGCCGGGCATGTAGAACTCGGCGCCAGCAGGTATTTCAGCCGTACCGGCGCGCTCGGCTTGCGTCGAAGTTCTATGTGTGCCGTCCGGTAGCCGTAATCGCGTGTATTGCTCCCTGAGGGTTCGCTCTGAACGAGGCTTCCAGAGTGGGCGATACTTTGCGGTCTCTCGGTCCTTCGCGTACCAGATTATGGAATCACTCACGAGATCGAGGAAGTCCGACGCCCTTCCGCTCGTCGTGAAGTAGTTGATCGCTCCTAAGAAGTTATCCGCACCGAAGACCTCATCCATCAACGCACGGACGAGGTGGACATTCTCGTCACCAATCTGCACAAAGCATGATCCGGACTCGATCAACAGATCTCGCGCGGCAGCTAGGCGATCACGAAGGTACGAAAGGTACGAGTGGATGCCAAGTTCCCATGTATCGCGGAACGCCTTGATTTGCTCCGCCTCGCGAACTGCGTCTGAGAGCTTGCCGTCCTTAATGTCGCGTTTTCTTGTCGAAACTTGCCAATTTGAACCGAACTTGATCCCGTAAGGTGGGTCGATGTACACCATCTGGACCTTGCCTCGTAGCTTTTCTCGGTCGGCGAGCGAGGCCATCACTTGAAGGCTATCGCCCAGGATCATTCGGTTTGACCAGTTTGCGTCATGCTCGTAGAACTCAAGCTGTTGAAGGTCGTCCAGCCCATCGAAGGAGTCGAATAGAGTGAACTCGGGCTCATCTTCTGGTCGATCCGTGGTCCGTCGAAGGTTCTCGATCAACACCCGTGGGTCGATCTTTTCCTGGATATATATGGGCGGCGCGTCGGCCACCAGGTCGTTGTTTTGACCGTCGAAATCTTCTCCTGACGGGTACTTGCCGCGCCAAACAAGCTGTGGGTCAAGCGATTCGTTGCGTGCGTACCTTACCTGACGAACCTCTTCTAAGACGCTGCTGTCAAGGAAGTCGATGTTATCCGCAGTTGGGATGTTGGTTCGCTTTTCGCCATGCGTAATTGAGTCAACGGGAGTTCCGCCCTTTGAGATGTTACGCGCCACGAGCCCTCCTATCGGTGCCGGTCTGGTAGAAGTCGAGAAGATCGGGATCGCCGATGATCGGCGCATCCTCGTAGAGGGTCTGAATCGATTCTGCGATAAGTACTTTGAAACTGGCGGGGTCTTTCATCTCGACATAGCCCCACCGGCCGAACCCGCCGTGATTGTTCACTGCCACGCACCATGAATCGCGCGCCGTCGTCGCCTTCTGTTCCGGCGATCCCGGGCTATGCGCGTTCTTCTGGCTGCCGGAGACCTCAATGATCAGAGTGCGATCGACGTCGGATTCGTTATGCTTGGTTAGCCGGACCAAAAAATCGGGGACGTACGAGTGACTGCGGCCTTTGTGGACGTAGGGGATCGTGAAACCGAGATGGTCGTTCTTTACATAAGCATGAACGTTCTTGTTCAGCTCAAGCTCAACGGCCAGCCGTTGCTCCCACGTGTTGCCGTGCTTGCCATCGAGAGTGACGTGGGAGACCTCAGACTTCTCGGTGGTCGCGACGCGTTTACGAGTTACGAAGTTGACTGAGCCCGTTGAACCTTGAGGATCGAAACGATTGATCATCGGCCGGAGTCGCTCACGCCGGTTGCCTTGTTGCCGAGTGATTGCATTCCAGACTTGCTCGGCAGCGAGCACGCGTGCCTCAGTGATCGTCATGAGGTGGCCAAGGTTGTAATCGCCCTTGGTCACCACGCGTTTATCAATCCAGTCTTTGCAAATTCGGACCAGGCGGGGAAAGAGCCACGGGCGCTTATCGTTCGCGGCCGTGAACCGCTCATCGAGAATGCGTTTGGCAAGCGCGAAAGCGACCTGCTGCGCCCGATAGTGGGTCGGGTCCCCCTCGTCGAGCTCCCTCCTGCCGACGACACCGCCCATCTCGACCCACGTCGGAACGGTGTTGGGGCCGATCTCGAACACTGGGGCGTCATCCAGGTCGATCCACATATCTTCGTCGGGCAACTCAACTCGGTAGCCGTCGAGCTTCGGGAATGTGATTCTCAAATGCTCCCGACCTTCTATTGCACGAACTTCGATAGAGGGCTTCGGAGGCAAAGGATCAGCAACAGGCTTGTCTCCGGAGATGAATTGGAAGGGTATTCCGTACACGTTGGCGTACTCGGGCTCAAAGTATCCGTCGTCGTTGGTCGCGTAGGTGCGTCGGCGCAAGCCACGACCTACGACCTGTTCGCACAGGAGCTGACTACCGAACGCCCGGACCCCGAGGATATGGGTGACGGTGTTGGCATCCCAGCCTTCAGTGAGCATCGAAACACTGACGACGCACCGAATGTCGGCACCAAGCTTGCCCTTCTTGCCGACAGTGTTCATGACTTCGCGGAGAAGGTCTTCATCGGTAAGCTTGTCGATGTCAGCACCGGGGTTGCGCTGGCGATATTCTGCTTTGAACTTGGCGATTTCGAGGCCGGCCGCCTTCTTAAAGTCGTCCTTGAGCGCCTCGCCGGACTCGAGCTGCGCAGAGTCGACGAGAATGCTGTGAGGGCGGGCTACCGGCTGCCCGTCAATCACGTTGTTAAACAGCTGAAGGTTGCCTACTTTGTGGGCAATAACCTCGTCGTCCTCGACGATTGCCTCGCCGGCGATCCAGTCGTAGACGAGCTTGCTGACCACGGTGTTAGGGCAGACAACGATGAAGACCGGGGGCGTCTCGCCGTACGACCTGAGGTTGGCTTCCCAGTGCTCATACGCCCGTTCGTAACTGCGATACAAACTGCGGAGCGCGCCTTCCAACTCTTTGGGTGGAAGCCAATCTTCAACGGCGTCTTTCGCGGCGCGCTTCGGCAGCTGCTGTCCGACGTGCCTCCACAGTTGAAGATAGGTGACGAGCTCGTCATCGGCATCGTCGTCAACCGGTGTACGAGGAACTTTGACGATTCCAGACTCGATCGCATCCATAAGCGAGAAGTCGCTAACCGTCCACGGAAAAATGTAACCCTCGTTATAGCCGCTCCCAGAAAGATAGAAGGGAGTTGCAGATAGATCCCAAATTTGCTTGATGCCTACATGTTTCGCCACCGCTCGGAGCCCGGAAAACCATACGCCCGCCTGCTCGTTCTCTTCGTTCTGTTCCTTATCGCGCTTCTCGCCCGCTTGGATGGGGCGAGCCAGGTAACAGTGGTGGGCCTCGTCGTTGAGCACCATGATCTGCTGCTTGTCAGCACCAAGGTCTCGCAAGACTCGGCTGACCATCGCTTGCGGTGATTCCTTAAAAGGGTCGTCCTTGCGGTCACCCTTTAGCAGCAGCCGAGTGTTCTTTGCGATGCTCCTTATCTCTCTAGCGTCTTTGAGGAAGAAGGAGTGATAGTTGGTGATGACAATGCGCGCGGTATCGAGACCGCCTTTGAGATCGGTCGGGACGAGGTCTCGCAAGTCGTAG
>NZ_JAEKMI010000067.1 GCF_020217485.1 Mycobacterium sp. WUMAC-067
AGTGTCGGGTGTCATGAAAACCTTTCGAGCAATCGCCTCTGGACCCGTATAAACGCCAGCGTAGGCACCGCTGTTCCCGGGCGTTCGGAGCAACACGGGCGCCGGCCATGGCACCACCTTAGGGCCGCGGCACCTGGGTATTGGCCAACAGCCCGGTGTCGGCGGCGCTGCAGGTCGGAGACACGACGTAGACGGCCAGGACGTGCGGGCTGTCGCCGGGTATCACCAGAGCGATGCCGGGTCTGGCGTTGATCTCGACCGGACGCGCACCCAGCACCTGTGTGGCCGCCGGATAGCCGAGGCCGGTCAGGCAGGAGGCGCGCCGCGCGGGGTCGCCGAGGGTGCCTGCGGAAGAGCCGAAGTCGGGAGCGCGGTCGAGCAGGCCGAGGATCTCGTTTGGGGAGAGCGGGACCTCCATCGGCGGTGTCGACACCGTGATGTGTTGGACGTCGTCCGGGGTGCTCGGGGACGGTTCGGGAGCGTTCAGGAGCGCGACCGTGCCGAAGCCGATCGCGGCCAGCGCCGCGCACAAACCGGCGACCGCCGCGATAACGCGGGCCGGCCGGAGACGCGGGCGCGCGGAGTGAGCGGCTCGTCCGGCGGCGGCGCTGGGCGGGGGCTCCGCGGATCGCAGCGCCGCGGAGATGCGGGCGGCAACCTGCGGGGGCGGGTCCGGCTCGCAGGCCGGGTCGGCGCCGACGGCGGCGACATCGCGACGGACACGGTTCAGCGCAGCGAGCACACGGGCGGCGTCCGGGTCGGACCGGACCTGCCGGCGGACCCGGGCGGCCGCTTCGTCGTCGAGCACGCCGGCCTGCAGATCGGCGAGGAGTTCGACGGTTAGCGGCGGGTCTGATTCCGCCTTGCGGTGATCCGCCCCATCGTTCTCCGCCGCATCCATCGGACCCAGTGTCCGTCACGCGCCGACGGATGGCCACGGATGGGCCCGCGTGGTGGATTGGTCAGGCCTGACCGGTGGCGCCCTCCGGTGTGGCGTGGGCGCCGGCGTTGAGGTAGCCCAGTAACTCTGCGAGCCGGCCGCGGGCGCGGGCGCACCGGCTCTTGATCGTGCCTTCGGCGACGCCGAGCAGCCGGGCGGTGTCGGCCACCGAGTAGCCCTGCATGTCGACGGCTACCACCGCCGCGCGCTGCTCGACGGGAAGCCGCATCAAGGCGCGCTGCACCGCCATCGTCGTTTCGACCTGGGCGGTCCGATCGGCGACCGGGTAGACGTCCTCCAGCGGAACGGTCGGGTGGGCCTTGGTGCGGCGCAGCCGGTCCAGGCAGGCGTTGACGACGATGCGGTGCAGCCAGCTGCCGACGGCGGCGTCATGCCGGAACGCGCCGGCGCCGCGGTGCGCGGAAAGCATGGCGTCTTGCAGCGCGTCTTCGGCGTCCTCGGGGGTGCGGGTGGTGAGCCGGGCAAGCCGGTGCAGGTGGCGCTGGTGCCGCAGGAAGAGCTCGCTGAAGGCGTAGCGGTCACCCGCCACATGCGCTGCCAGCAGCTCGGCGTCACTGCGGTCCCGCTTGACGTTTCCCCCGAAGCCCACGGCCGGACATTAACCAATCCGGTATCGGGCCACACTTCAGTCGGCAGCGGTCATGTGAGTCTGTGGAAGGCCCCGCGGATCAGGACGCGGCCTGGACCGTGATCTCGAAAAAGCCGGCCTGACTCTTGCCGTTCGTGGTTCCCAGCGTGGAGATCCAGATCAGCAGATTCGACGTCGGTGACCCGGCCCTGACCGGGATGACGTTGTGGCCGGGCTTGAGCGTGAAGCCCTGAGCCAGCAGCTTGGTGTCGTTGAGGGAGGCCGGCGCCGACGAGGACGCCGCGCGGATTTCGACCTTGGTGCCGCTGCTGGGTGTGTCGATGCTGACCTGGCCGACGACGGTGGGGCTCGGGAGTTGGAGCATCAGGCCCTCACCCTGTTTGAAACTGGGGAAGGGGACGGCGTCGGTGTAGACCTCGGTTGCCCAGGCCGTGCTGGGGTCGCCGTCGATCGCCTGCCCGGCCGTGCCCGGGTTGTCGACCTCGCCGTCGGGGGAGTAGACGCTTGCCCTGGTGGGCTTGACGACGCTGCCGGCGGCGGCCGATGTGGTGGTCGACGGCGCCGACGTTGACGACGAGGGGCCGTTCAGTCCGAGTTCGTCCTTGTTGAGACCACCGCCGACGTTGCCGAAGATTTTGCTCACCACCGACGCCAGTACCAGCAGGGCGACCACGATGACGGCCAGGCCGGCGCCGGCGCCGATGAGCACGTTGCGCCGCCGACGCGCCAGGGTCGCCTCCTGCTCGGGCGGGACGAGCGCCGTCGAGGGCGAGGGTGAATCGTCGATCGGACCGAGCACCTCGGTGCGGTCAGCGACCGCGGTGGCCTGCTGCAGCAGGTTCAAAAGCGTTGAGGCGCTGCGTATTCCGCCGTCCTCCTGGACCGCGCGGACGGCGACCGCGGAGATCTGGAACGGGATGTCGCGGTCGACGACCATGGGTTCGACGGGATTGCCCGAGGAGTCGCGGTCGGCCGCCGCGAGCCCGCTGCGCACCCCGCTCTCCAGCAACGGCCACCGGTTGACCAGCAGGGCATACAGCGCGGCCCCGATGCCGCGGATGTCGTCTTGGGGGTTGGCGTCGGGCATGGTCGCCGGGTAGGCCAGCACGACGTCGCCTTCGATGCTGACCCGCACGCGGCTGGGGTGGTCGACGGACAGCGCGACGCCGGCGCGGTGGGCCGCGTCGGCGGCGGCGGCCAGCGACTGCATGGCCCGCACGGCGCCCACCGGTGAGGGGGCGGTGTCGGCGACCTCCTGCAACGAACCGCCCCGAATCCACTCGGAGACCACCAGGCCACCGGAGCCGGTGTGCACCACGTCGAGCACGCGGGCGATGCCGGGTTTGTCGATGCGGCTGAGCCGCAGCGTGCGGGACAGGATCTCCTGCAATACCTCGTCGGGCAGGGCGCCGTCCGGGTCGACGAAGGTCAGCGCCACTTGGCGGTCCAGCGCGGTGTCCAGCGCCTGCCAGAACTGCAGCGGCGGGGCGCCGCCGTGGAACACCAGCAATCGGTACCGGCCGCCGGCGATCCGGGCGCCGGGCACCAGATGGACGTCGTCGCCCGACGACTCCGCGGCGCGCTCGCGGGGCGCATCGAAAGCGGCCGGCCCGCGGCGGGATTCGCCGGCGGGGTCGCCGTTGGCCGGGTCGGGCAGGCGCGGCTCGGCCGAGCGCGGCGTCGACCGCTGCGGATCGTCGGCGGGAATGTCGGGCTGGAAGTCGTCGGCGACCGGCCGCGAAGTCCCTGACCCTGTGCCGGGCCCGGCGCTGGATGCGGGGCTCTCCATCGGGCGGTCGGTCACCTCCGGTCCTTTCGCTAGCCGGGCTCGGTTTGCCCGCTCCGGAGGCCTGCGCCGGATCGGCTCCTGGACCGCATTGACCCCAGGCGGGGACGAATTCCTCTGCTCAGGGTACGTGACCGGGCGCCGGTGAGACGATCGATCCGCTGCCTTCGGTTTGCGCGGCCGGGGCCCCCGGCCCGTGATGCGGAACCGGAGGGCATCCAACGCGGCCCGGGCCTCGGGAACCTGCGCACGGAGCATGACCGCGGCCGTGATCGGCAGCATGATGAGCCCCAGAACGAACAGGCGAAGCAGGGAGCCGGCGCCGCCGTGGTCGGTCAGCCGGTCCAGCCCGAACAGCCGATCGGCGACGTGCGCGATCAGGGCGGCCAGCATGGATGCGGTGAGCGTCACCAGGATCGTCCGCAGCTCGCCGACGCCGATCAGGTGGCCGCCCGCGGGCAGCAGCGTGCGTCGCAGCAACAGGTAGCCGATGAGCGCGCCGGCGAGGAAGCCGACGCCGTTGGCCGCGCCCAGGAAACCGGCCACCAGCTTGGGGTCGTCGGTGAGGTGGGGCGCCAGGACCGAGCCGAGGATCTTGACCGCGGTGATGACGAGGATGATCACGATCGGTGTCCAGGGCTGTTCGCGCGCGTAGAACACCCGCAGCTGCAAGAGCACCAGGCCGTAGGGGATCAGGGTGAACGCCGAGAGTGCGATCGCGGCGCCGAGGTATCCGGCGTCGACGTTTCCGAAATGGCCGTAGGCGAACAGCGCGCTGCCCATCGCCGGGCCGCCGACGGTCATGAAGGCCACGATCGGGATCAGCGTGATCAAGGTCAGCCGGGTGGCCAGCGACAAGTCGGCGAGCACGGCTTTGGTGTCGTTGGCGGCCGCGTTGCGGCTCAGCCGCGGCATCACCACCGTCAACACCGTCACCCCGATCATGCCGAACGGCAGCATCAGGACCATCCAGGTGTAGTTGTAGATCGCGGGCCCGGATGCCGCGGCCGTGCTGGCGATCTGGTTGCCGACCACCAGGCCGAGCTGGCTGATCAGCACGTAGAGCACCATGGCGGCGGCCATGGTGCCGAAGCGTTTGAGGCGCTCGTCGATTCCCCACAGCGGGCGCAGCTCGACCCGTTGCCGGCGCAGCGCGACCAGCAACACCCCGGTTTGCACGAAGACGCCCAGCGTGGTGCCGATGGCGAGCACCAGGAGCTTGGCGTTGCCCATCCGGACCGGATCGACCGACAGCTCGCCGGGGACCGCCGCATAGATCGCCAGGGTGACCAGCGCGACGACGTTGTTGACGACGGGCGCCCACGCGGTGGGCCCAAACACGTTGCGGGTGTTGAGGATTGCCATGAACACCGAGGTGAGGCCGTAGGCGAGGACCTGGGGGAGAAGGAGGTAGGCGAACGCGACGGTCAGCGCCTCGTTGACCTGCGGGGTGCGGCCCAGCATCAGCCGCACCAGCAGCGGGGCGGCCAGCACCGAGGCCGCGGTGGCGAAGATCAGCAGCGCCGTCGTCAGCGTGACGAGGCGCCGCACGAACGCCGCGCCACCGTCGGGGTCGCCCTGCTCGGCGCGCGCCAGCACCGGCACGAAGATCGCGGTGAACGTCGCCTCCAGGACGAGGGCCGCCACCAGGTTGGGCAGCTGATTGGCCACCGAGAACGCGCTGGACAGCGCGGCGCCCAGGATCGCGGCGAGCAGCACCACCCGGGCGAAGCCGGTGAGCCGGCTGATCAAGGTCGCGAAGGCCATCGCCCAGGACCGCGACACCAGCGCGGCGTCGGACAGTTCCGGGCGCCGACGATCGATCCCGGCGGGCACGGGAGGCAGCGGCCCGGTCGGCGGTGAGCCCTGCATCCGGGAACGCCGCGGCGGCTCTGGCAGGCGGTGGTGGTGGGAGGGGGCCTGCCGGTAGGCGGGGGTCATACTCGGTGCTCTTGTTCGACCCGTTGGTCGGCGTCGTCGTGCGCGGCGCCGAATCCTGCCGCGTGCCGGGGGTGGGGCGGATCGGGGCGGTCCAGATCGGCGGGGTCGGGCTGGCCGCGGAAACGGTGCCACAGCCGCCGCCCCGCCAGCAGCACCAGCACCGCCGCGGCGGACAGTGTGATCGCGAACAGGACCTTGCCGTAGGCGTTGGAATGCACCGACAGCCGCACCGGCTCGCCTAGCCGCAGACCGTCCGACGTCCGCAGCGTCACGTCGACGGCGACGCGTTGGGTGAAGTTCACTTCGATCGGAATCCGCAGCGGAAGGTAACCGGGCGGCAGTTCGATCTGCCCGACGTCGGTGACGTTCATCCCCGGCGGGGCGTCCACATGCACCCGCACCCGGATCGGAACGCTCAGGCCGTTGTGCAGCGCCAACGGCAGCGGGCTGTGCTCGGTGGCCAGCGTGTACGAGCCGCCCGGGTTGACGATCGTGACGGCGCCGAACAGGTCGTTGATCGTCTTACCGACCACGGCCAGCCGTTCCTGCGCCAACCCGTTGCGCGAATCGGGCGGCTCGGACTGGCTCAGCGCGCGCAGCATGTCCTCGCGCAGCGGGGCGGTGTATTGGATGCCGGTCAGCCCGGTGCGGTCGTCGGTCATCAGCGCGGAGGTCAAACCCCACAACCGGCCGATCTGCCCGGCGATCCCGGTGGTGACGTCGTCGTTGAACTGCCCGCGCGCGGCGGTGGAGGTGCCGGGCTGCTCCGGGGGCTCGGCGCGCGAGGCGGCGTCGGCGACCACCGCCGGCAGGGGGCGCGGCACCGCCAGACCGGAGCGGATGGTGGTGCTCAGCGCGGTGAGCATTACCTGCGCGTCGTCGGCCTGCAGGTTCCAGGTGGCCGGCGGGACCAGGATCTGGGTGCGCGGCTCGTCGTGCTGCAGCGCGTGCCAGAAGATCGAGCCCAAGGCGTCCTGGCGGCGCGCGGTCACCGAATCGTGCGCCAGCCGGACCGACAGGGAGGGGTCCAGGTAGGTGGGCGCTTCGGGGCTGGATCCCGCTCCGGCCAGTGCGGCCCCGACGGCCGGATCGAACGGCGCGACCGTGACTTGCGGGGACAACCGCCGGGGTGCGGTGTCGACGCTGGTCTCCGTGGAGCCTTGCGCGTCGGCGGCCGACAGGTCGGCGGCGGCGATCGCGACCGTGCCCTTGTTGGCGTTGAGCAGCTTGACCGTGCGGCTGGTCAGCGGGGCGTCGGGCACGAGCGTGGCGCCGCGGGCGGACGAGATGTCCAGGATTTTGTCGACGATGCTGTTGCCGGTGGTGGTGGCGCTGGCGCTGAGGCCGGGATCGTTGACGCGCTGCAGGGCGTCCAGGTCGGCTTGCGCGTAGGGCAGCGGGGCCACGCAGGTCCGGTGCGCGAGCGCGCGCAGGCGGTTCAGCCATTCGGCCGCGGTGGCCTGTCCCGTGCCGGGGTGGGTCGGGGTGCCGGGGAGTTGAGCCGGGCCGTCGGGGGAATTGGACACGACGTAGCCGGCGGTCATCGCGTTGACGGTGACCAGCAGGTCGGGGTCGATCGCCAAACAGAGCGCGCGGCCGACGGCGCCGTCGGGGTCGACGTCGTGACTGGTCGCGACCTCGGCCGCCGAGAGCAGGATGTCGAGCCGGCCACCGCTGGCCAGGGAGGTGGCCAGGTCGTCGTCGACCAGCCGGACCGGGATGGTCCCCCCGGGTACGCCGGGCGCCAGCCGGGGCCGGTCGGCCAGCGGCCACAGCATGGTGATCCACACGGGTTTGGAGGTGTCGGGCGCGACGGCGGAGCCCACGTCGTCGGCGCGGTCGGGGGGCACCCCGACCACGGGCAGCAGGAAGCGCGCGTTGTCCAGCCGGGCCGGAGCGCCGTAGTCGGGCGTGCCGTTGACGTTGACCAGGACCGGATAGATGCCCGGCTTTTCCACTCCCAGCGACGGCTTGGTCAGCGCGCGCAGCGGGGCCGACAGGGTGAAGCCGACTTTCTGCCCACGCTGCAGCTCGGGAGCCACGGTGAGGAAATCGGCGGCCGCCTCGTAGCGGTCGGTGTCGCCGTCGAGGGTGGTGCGCAAGCCCGCGGAGCTGGTGATCGCGCCGGCGTGTTCGAGGCGGACCATGACGTCGCGGACGGGGCGGTCGCCGATGTTGATCACCATGCCGCTGACCGTCACGACGGGCGGGCTGGTCGTGGTGACCATGTCCGGGGTGACTTGATCGATGCGGACCCGGACGAACGGCGTCACCCCCGGCTCGCCCGCGGCCGCGGGGGGAACCACCGGCCCGGCGAGTACCGCGAGTCCGGCCACGATGCCGAGCACGGCCGCGATGCGCAACAAGCCGGCCCAACAGAGAAGTGGCGCCGTCACGGCCCCGGTCCGTGGCCGTTCTTCCGGCCCGTGGCCGGTTTGTCAGAATGCCGGGTCCGCGAATGCGTCTGCGGGCGGCGCCGCGGCGAGCTGGGCGGCAGCGGAGGAAGCGCGCCCGGGCCGTCGCTTTGCAGCTTGTCGATCAGCTCATCGGCCACCCGGGCCAGGCGGCGTTCGTCGGCGTAGGCCAGCCGCGACGGCAGTTCCCGCATCGGAACCCAGGCCACCTCGGCGACTTCGAGGTCCTCGTCGGAGAGCTCTCCGCCGGAGAAACGCATTAAGTAGTGGTGCACGGTTTTGTGCACGCGGCGGCCTTCGGTGACGAACCAGTAGTCGATGCGCCCGAGCGCTGCCAGCACGCTGCCGCTGATTCCGGTCTCTTCGGCGACTTCTCTGATAGCGGTCTGTTCGGCGGTCTCACCCAGTTCGATGTGGCCCTTGGGCAGCGACCACAACATCCGTCCGCGGCGGTCGAGGCGACCGATCAACGCGGCGACCTGCGAGTCGCGCGGTCCGTCCAGGCCGTCGATGACCAGCCCACCGGCGGACGTCTCGTGCACGGTGCGCAGCCGATCCGGCCCGTGGCGAGACGAACGGGATCGGCGGGGTTTGGTGGCTGTCGAATCGCCGGTTACTTGACCGTTGGTCTGCTTCTCGGACGAAGCCGCAGCGCCACGACCGCGGCGCCGCCCCCGGCGCCGACGTGGTTTGCCTTGTTCGCCGTCCGACACCCAAGCGATAGTAGCTGGCACGACATGCTCTCCTGGACATACTCGCCGCTGGGTGAGTGCGCGATGGTTATAACGGAATGCGTCTCGTCAGAGCGGGCCTATCGCCCCGGCGATGATGAAAGCAGGAATGAAGACCAAGAGTGAGAGTGGTCCGGACAGGCCGCCAATCATCATTCCGCGGCCAACCTGGCCCCACGTACCTGGTGCCCTACCAATAAGCGCGCTGACGCCGATGTACGCCAGCGTTATGGGAAGAACGATAAATACGAAGGGCCACATCGGCAGAACGAACAGCCACGTGGCAAGGTCGACTACGAAAACGTGGGCCATGGCTACTGCAAAAGTCAGGGGACCATACAGGCCCGTCGATGTGTCCATTATTTCTTTGTCGGTCATCAGCGCAGCACCAAATAGGCGAAAATCGTTCCGCCCGCGAGTACAACGACTGAACAGCTCGCGAGGCTGAGTCCAAGGCCGCGATTGCGCGACGACGGCGACCGGAGCAACAGGACGCCCGCCCCCAGCGACACCAGAGTCGTGATGGCAGTGGACGTGAACATCCAAGTGCGCTCACCGCCGTACGCACTATGAGAGTCGAACGGCCATTTGCCCAGCAGCCACATGACGATCAGCAATATCCCTAAGACGGGTTGGACGACAAACGGCGCTGACCATGTGGCCGTGCGCCAGGCGCCAGCATCGAAGAAATGCTGCAGGGCAGAAGACCCCATGTCGTTGCTTTCTGTCATTTGACGGTCATGCTGGGACGAGGCCGCCCGTGTTTATCGGTGGCACTGAGGGTGGGCTGGTAGTAGGTCCAACTTCCGTGGCGGGTAGAGGAGTGGGCACGTCATATTGCTGATTCCATCCGCCACTGTCGAATGGCGCAAACGCGTTGCCGCCCAAGGGACCTACATCGTGATGCCGGAATAGGTTCAAAGCAGGACCCGCTGAGCTACCCGACCTTGCGGGGTCAATCAACAGTGTGCGCGTCCCGCCACCTGGGAGGTCTTGATAAGCCTCGAGGGAGGGGTAGTTAGTGTGTGTGCCATTCACTTGGACGCCTTCCGGTCCCGGCGTGAACACGAGGTCGCCATTGACAGTGATTGTGTGCCCAGCCAACGGACCGTTTGGATCGGCTGTGAACCCAGGCGCGAAAGGATTGCCGGCATCGTATTTGATACGCACCGATCCATCGGAGAGCTGGGTAACGCTGCCCTTTGGTGTGCCAACCTTGACGGCGCCTGGAGCGCCGGTTGAAGTCTCCTCGACGGATGGGTTCTGACGCAGGATCACGAGACCGTTTTCGTAGTCGATATAAGTCGTTACCTTGGTGTCCTCTGGGTCAAAGTTTATGTTCGCTCCACGGTTGTTCCCAAGATCCCGGTTCCCAAAAGGAGAACTTGTCACATCCCGTTGTTCGATCCACTGCGAGACACGGACGACCCCCTGGCCGGGCACTGGCCGAATCTTCACCACCTCGATCTGCGATTTCACGCCCTTGAACTTGGGGTCGTAGGTCTGCGGGTCCAGAGCCGCAGCGGTCGCCCAATCAGCTTGCGATGTCGGTTCCCGACCAAAGACCTGTTTAAATGCCTCGATCTGATTGTGACGGCGTTGGTCGTCCGGCACGTCTCGCGGGGGCGCCTCCGGGATGTCGCCGTCGAGGGCCTGGATCGGTGCCTCGTATCCGTCCTGCTTACGTAGGTTAGATTTCGAGGCTTGCAGCTGTTGAGAGTATTGCTCACGGAGTTGCTGCAGCTTGTTCAGCGATGCCTTGGTGTCGTTGATCGCATGCTTCTCAAGCCCCTCAATGTAGTGATCCAGCAGCTGCCTTTCCGAGGCGGTTAAATGCGGATCATTTTCCAGCTCGATGGCCTCGCCAATCTGATCGTCGAGACCTTGTAGCCCGCCTTCGAGCGCCGAAATTTCACCATTTCCGGATCGCTGGGCTTCGGCCAGAGCGGCCGCGATGTTTTCCAGATCAGCCGCGATCTTGGGAAGCTGTGCCGCTTGCGCCCCGAGTGAAGTTTTGGCGCGTTGGACTTCGGCGGAATCGTTGATGGGATTCTCACCGTTCTCGTGTGTCCAGGCCCGAGCGAAGCGGTCCCGCGCCTGACTGAATGCGGCTTCGGCTGCGGCCGTCGACTGGCCTGCGTCATGAAACGCTTTCGCAAGGTTCGAGATCTGTGCTGGCCGGCCGCTCTGCAACGTGCTGTTGATCTTCCACGGGTCGCCGCCGGCGAACATGATCAGCGCGCCCTTGCTTATGTATCGGAGATGCACCGCATCGTCCCGTCGTTCACCCTTTTCGTCGCGCGTAACGCTACTACCGCGAATGGCCAGGTCAACTCACCTTCAATGCCCACTAGACATCGCCCGCGCAGGTGCGAGGCTCCTCACACGGGCTTTTCGGGACTGGCCGACTAGGCTGATCGAACGTGCCTGACGCCGCCCAGGATGCCGAGTTGCTGACCGCCGCCGCGGTCGCGCTCAATAGGCATGCGCCCATGCTGCGGGAGCTGGGCTCCGCGTTCGAGGCCGCGGGCCACGAGCTCTATCTCGTCGGCGGTTCGGTACG
This sequence comes from Mycobacterium sp. WUMAC-067, assembly GCF_020217485.1. Lineage (GTDB taxonomy): Bacteria > Actinomycetota > Actinomycetes > Mycobacteriales > Mycobacteriaceae > Mycobacterium. The sequence continues at coordinate 10,986 of NZ_JAEKMI010000067.1, forward strand.
GGATGCCTTGCTGGGCAGGTTGAGTCCCGACCTCGACTTCACCACCGACGCGCGCCCCGAGCAGGTGCAAAACATCTTGCGGCGATGGGCCGACAATCTGTGGGACACCGGCATCCAATTCGGCACGGTCGGAGTCGGCAAGGGCGACCATCGGCTCGAGATCACCACGTTCCGCGCCGACACCTACGATCAGGTGTCGCGAAATCCCGAGGTGCAGTACGGCGATCGCCTCGAGGACGATCTGGTGCGCCGCGACTTCACCGCCAACGCGATGGCCGTACGCATCACGTCCGAAGGTCCTGGCGAATTCCTGGACCCGCTAGGCGGTTTGGCGGCGCTGCGCGAGCGGGTGCTGGACACCCCGGCGGCGCCGGAGGTGTCCTTCGGCGACGACCCGTTGCGGATGCTGCGGGCGGCGCGGTTCGTCTCGCAGCTCGGCTTCGCCGTCGCGCCGCGGGTGCGGGAGGCGATCGAGCAGATGGCTTCGCAGCTGGGCCGGATCAGCGCCGAGCGGGTGGCCGCCGAGTTGGACAAACTGGTCCTCGGCGATGACCCGACGGCCGGGATCGACCTGCTGGTGCAAACCGGCATGGGTGAGGTGGTGCTGCCTGAGGTCGGCGGCATGCAGATGGCCATCGACGAACACCACCAGCACAAGGACGTCTACCAGCACTCGCTGACCGTGCTGCGCCAGGCGATTGCCCTTGAAGACGACGGCCCGGATCTGGTGCTGCGCTGGGCCGCGCTACTGCACGACATCGGCAAGCCCGCCACCCGCCGCCACGAAGCCAACGGCGGGGTGAGCTTCCACCACCACGAGGTCGTCGGCGCCAAGATGGTCCGAAAGCGGTTGCGCGCCTTGAAGTATTCCAAGCAGATGGTCGAGGACATCTCGCAGCTGGTCTATCTGCATCTGCGGTTCCACGGCTACGGCGATGGGAAGTGGACCGACTCCGCGGTGCGCCGCTATGTCACCGACGCCGGGCCGCTGCTGCCGCGGCTGCACAAACTGGTGCGCGCCGACTGCACGACCCGCAACAAACGCCGGGCCGCCCGCCTGCAGGCCAGCTACGACCGGCTCGAGACGCGGATCGCGGAACTGGCCGCCCAGGAGGATTTGGCGCGGGTGCGCCCCGACCTGGACGGCAACCAGATCATGGAGTTGCTCGGCATCCCGGCGGGTCCGCAAGTCGGGGAGGCGTGGCGGTTTTTGAAAGAGCTACGCCTGGAACGCGGCCCGTTGGACACCGACGAGGCGACCGCGGAACTGTTGGCGTGGTGGCAGTCTCGGGGGAACGGTTAGCGGCACCCGCGCGTCCGAATACGCATGGATTATTGTCTCGCGGGCGACAACGGCGCCGCCATTTGGCACGGGCAACCCGACCTCGACCTCGACGGCGATGGCCGCTTCGAATCGATCGGGATGGATTTCGACCACGACGGACTGCGCGACGACGCGCTCGCCGACCTCGACGGCGACGGCCTCGTCGATCACGCCGTGCTCGACCTCGACAACGACGGCACTCCCGAGGCCTACTTCACCGACGACGGATCCGGAACGTGGGCGGTGGCCGTGGACCGCGGCGGCCAACTGCGCTGGTTCGGCCTCGACGGCGTCGAGCACACCGGCGGTCCGCTGGTCGATCTCGACGGCCACGGGCGCTCCGATGATCGCCTCCTCGATACCGACGGCAACGGGCTGGCGGACCGGGTGGTGCGCTCCGACGACAACGGTGTGACCGGATACGTCGACACCGACGGCGACGGCAAATGGAACGTCCGGCTGACCGACACCGACGGCGACGGTCTCGCCGACGGCGCGAGTTCCTTATGAGGTTGCTAGCGTGGCGATTTCGTTTCCAAGGCCGCCGCGATGGAACTGCGCTACATCAGCACCCCGTTCCTCGTCGCTGAGTCCGGTGGTGATCCGTGGTCGACCAACGCAGGCCTGCAATCCGGTCGCCCGGCGCGGATCTCGGATTTAGCGCGAGCATTCCGTGCAGCCGGAGCCAGCACAAAGGAGGCCGCCGCCGCCTTCGAGGCAGCCCGCCGTCGCTTCGAGGCGGCGTGGAATCACCGAAACGGCGAGCATCCCATCAACGACTCCGCCGAAGTGCAACGCGTGTCCCGGTCGCTGGGCCTGCAGACCGATCAATTACCGAAGATCGCAGTCGATTTGGAGAAGATCGCGGCGACCCTGGCCGAAGCCCAACGAATCTCCGCGCGGTACATCACCGCGCTGGAGTACGACCTGCAAGACATCGACGACGAGATATGCGAAGCCCTCGCGGACGGTGACCACTGCGACGTCGACGATCTGCGCGAAGACGCCGTCGCGGAGACGAAAGCAATCGTGTTCGCGCTCGGCCAGATTCGCGACCGGTATGCGTCGGTGCTCCAGGCAGCGCTGGACGGACTGCGAACAGACGGTGCTGACCCGGCCGAGATCAGCGGCATCGACGAACTGCTGATCCCGCCGACCCCGACCAGCCCGGAGCAGGTCAAACGCTGGTGGGATTCGTTGAGCGCCAACCAAAAGCGACTGCTGGCCGATCAACATCCGCCCGAGTTGGGCAACCTCAACGGGATTCCCGCCGATGTGCGTGACGTGGCGAATCGGGCTGTAATGAACGACGACTTGCAGAGGGTCGAAGATGCCGCACGGCAGCGCGGGTTAGCGCCGGACGCGTTGCGCGACAACGCGCTCAACAACCGGGATGCCGATGTGTTCACCCGCCCATGGGAATACGGTCTATGCGGCACGGACATCGCCAGATACCAGAATACGGTGAAGGCCAACGACTTCCTCGCGCGCGACAACAATGCTGAAAGACGTCCGATCATGTTGTGGGCCTATGACCCGCTGGCGTTCGACGGCAAGGGCAGGGCGGCGATCGCAATCGGCAACCCGGACAAATCCCGAAACACAGCCGTCATGGTCCCGGGGACCAACAGCAGTGTCAGGGGAGGGTGGATGTCCGACGGCCCCGACGACGCCATCAACCTCTACGAGCAGTCGGCGAAGGCCGATCCGAGACGTTCGACCGCGGTGTTGGCCTGGATGGGTTATGACGCACCGGAATTCGATCATCCGCATTGGCAGCAGGCATTCACCCGCCCAGCTGAACTCGAGCAGGTCGGCACTCCATGGAGGGCTCGGCAGGCGGGCGCGCTGCTGGCTGCCGATGTCAACGGTCTCGCGACAACCCATGATGCGGCCACGCCGAGGCATGTCACCGTTCTGGGACATTCCTATGGATCCACGACCGTGGCCGATGCCTTTGCCCATAGCGGCATGCGCGCCAACGATGCCGTGCTAACCGGTTGCCCGGGAACCGATTTGGCGCACCGCGCCGCGGACTTTCATCTCGACGGCGGCAGGTTGTATGTGGGCGCCGCGTCGACCGATGCGATCAGCTGGATCGGGGAGTCCGGCAGCGGGCTTCCGAACGGGCTGAACGAGACGCTCGGGGGACCGCTGGGCCCGTGGGCTGGGCTGGGCGCCGACCCCGCCCACGAAGCTTTCGGAGCGGTGCGCTTTCGCGCCGAAGTCGCCGGCTCGCACAGCCCCGCGCCCTGGTTCACCGACCACGGGCACTATTACGACGTGGGCAGCGAAGCGCTGCACAACATGACTCGAATTGTCACCGGGCACGGCGATCGTTTGGCGGCCGAGGGCATGCTGGCGGCCGACCGAGCTCAGGCGCGTATAGCGATTCCTCGCCAGCTCCACATGCCCTGGGGGACGGTCTCGCTGCCCCATCTCGAGATTCAGATGCCCATGGCCGTGGACCCGGAATGGGATCGCCCGGCGCGGACCGTCACGAACGGGCATGGCTTCTAGGAGCGATCCAGGCTCCGATGCGCCGGACCGACGCTCGGTGAATTGACCACCAGGCAGCGCGCGTTTAGGCTGGTCAAAAGGCTATGAGGCCACTAGCGGCCACGTCGGTCGAAGTTCGGAAGGAGTGCCAATGTTCGTCAATCCGGAGCAATTGCACTCGGGAGGCAACCAGTCCCACCGCGCGGGTGGGCACGCCCAAGAAGGGGCCGATCACCTCGCCGGCGGAACCCTGGAGTCGGGGATGTTCGGTGACTTCGAAGCGGCGAATGGCTTCCACAATGCCGTGACCACCGCACACGGGCAGCATGTGAAGAACCTGCAGGGCCACAGCGAAACGCTGACCAGTGTCGGTACGAAGGCACACCACGCGGCCAATGGGTTCACCAACATGGATGAGCACAACGCTGCCGAACTGCGCGCAGTCCGATGCAGCTCCAGTACCTCAACCCCGCGGACCTGATCGCCGCAGCCGGTGACGACCCCTGGGCAATCAACCGCACCCTCCAGGCGGGTCGCCCTATGCAGGTCTCCAATTTGGCGGAGGCCTTTCGTGCTGCAGGTCGATGTACCGACGAGGCCAACGTCGCGTTTACCGAAGCCCGTCGTCGCTTTGATGCGGCTTGGAACCACGAAGGCGGCGAAAATCCGATCAATGGTTCTGCGGAGGTGCAACGCGCCACCGCGTCATTGGGGGTGCAGGCTGCCCAGTTACCCAAGATCGGTATCGAGCTGGAAAACATTGCCGCCGCCTTGGCGGAGGCGCAGCAGAGCGGCAAAACCGTGATCTCAACTCTCGAGAGCCAGCTGCGTGGAATCGACAACGAACTCGGCCGAGCCCTAGCTCTGGAGGACAGCGGCGACCTCACCCCTGCTGAAGAGGACCTCGTCGAGGACCACATCGCGGAATTGGTAGACGACGCGATCAGCGATACCAAATCTGCTGTGGTTCAGCTTAGGTCGATCCGCAACGGTTACTCCGACCACCTGCAGAAGTCGCTCGCCACGTTGAGGGTCCAGGACGGCTATGACCCTGCGCCCATCCAGGGGATAGACGAAGACGGCCAAAGCAGCCTCGGTGACCAAAACCGCAACGCCGTCAATAGCTATAACGCAACGCAGCGCGCTAGAGACGAAGCGCTGCTGAACAGCTCCGGGCCTATGACACCTGAAAAGGCTGAAGCGGCAGCGCGACTGCGCGATTACACCACGGCTACTAATCCTGCTGCCGATCCCGACGTCCAGCGACTTGCCAGCGAACGCCTCAGCGATTTCGTTACAGCGCGGATCGTCGGTCCGTTGCCGGTCGATCGCGTCATGGGCGGCGACGCACGTACTCGCGCGCAAATGCGGTTGGAGTGGCAGAAGAAGCTGGAGCAAGGATTCGCCGGCGCAGCACCAATGACGCCCGACCAGGTCACTCAACTCCTCGACAACAGCGAGCAACAAGGTCGAGTGGTGATCATGCGTCAAGCTGCCAAGGCGCTTGAGCAGCGGGGTATGTCGTCGTCCACGGCGTCCGCGGTCGTAAGCCAAATGGCTCAGGGCACGCCGCTATCGGCGATAGCCCATTACGACGCCACTTTGGTGGGTGCGGGTGGCGCCGGGTTGGAGGCATCCGCAGGATCGGTATCGAACGGTGCGCACAACATCCCGGGCAGCATCGGTGTTTTATCGCGTGCCGACGCCGAACTGCTGGCCAGCGTCGGCAAACGCCTCGGGTGGGCTGGTTCCGTCGCGGACCTGGCTCTCGCGGGCATCGAAGTCTCGGAGGGCGCTCCCGGCGGCCAGACCATCGGCCAGGCCGTCGGAGGAGTCGGTGGTGGTATGGCCGGTGGCTGGGCAGCTGGTGCGATCGGCGGCTCGATGTTCGGGCCCGGAGGCGCCTTTGTGGGAGCGATCATCGGTTCGGTGTTCGGTGGGTTGGGTGGGGGAAAGGTGGGTGGAGTCGTTGGGTCGCAACTTGACCATTGATTTGTTGGCGGCGAATGCGGGAGCCGACCGATACGCTGATATACCGAAGCCGCCCTGGGCGATGCCAATGCTAATCATTGCGATTGTCACCTTGACGGTTTCAGGGATCCCAGTTTTTTTCGAGCTTGGAGAGCGTCGGCGCCGCTGGGTGTACTGGGGGGCGTTCCTCTGCGGCACACTATTGATGGCGTTGGCACTGTCGTACCGCGGATGGCGGACAAGCGCAGCAGTATGTGTCGGCGGAGTCATCATCGCCTTTTGCTTTGCATTCTTTTACGACAGCTCCCTTTTAAAATTCCGCACTCGGCAATTCTCCTACACTTTGCCCGCGGAACAGCGATCGAAAGCCTCGCCTATAGACACCTACCTGGGTGTGGTACCTGTCAGGAACCACTGGTGGCTAATCGCAGTTGGTAGCTGCGGATTCGCCTACGGGATCTATCTCATCGGTTGGGCTTGGCAAATCACGATCTCGGTAGCGGCCGGCGTTGTCCTCGCTGCTGTGTCGGGTTGGGACGATGGGGCCCGAGGTTTGCCCATCGCTCGCAGACAAACAGTGCAATTCGTTATCGCGAGCCTCGCGTCGATCATGATGTTTGCGTTGCCACTGGCTGCTTACCTCGCTGGGTACTACGGCGCCAAGAAATGGCCCATCGATCGGGGGCGGCGTACTGGCCACCGCGAACCCGGCGAGCTCCGTGACACGGAGTAGCTACCAAGAGAGTGATGGTCGCCGAAAATCCTGCTCGGGCAAGGTCTTGAACCCGTGGCATACGGAACACTTGGAGGCGAGGTCAAACGGCGGAAGCGCGCGCATCCTCATCGCGATGACGGTCAGCGACCGCCGACGTCAGCGGTGATGGAGCTGCATGAAATTGCACGCGGAGGCGACTCGCCGCCTTCCGTGTGGTTGAAGTGATTGCTCGTTGTTCGATTAGCTGTTCAACTATTGGAACGAAGCGTTCGGGACGGACTCGAGGGCTGTTTGCAAACAAAGGAGGACGCATGGCGGGGGATTTTCCTCCAGCTGCTGGGGAAGGGCCAGCTACCGGTCCGCCGCAGAACCCAATGCAATGGGGGCTACCGGCATTTCCTGTGCAACAGCCACGCCGCGCGCGGACCTGGCTAGCGACGGCCTTAGCTGCGGTCGCCGTATTGCTGGGCGCGGCCGCCCTCGTTGTCGCGCTGACGCGGGCCACGGGCAGCCAGTCGGTAGCCTCCTCAACCACCTCAACGACCCCCTCATACAGCCCGGACCAGATTGCAGCCGCACATAGGCAGTTGTGTGCCACCTACAAACTGGCCGCGCAGTCGGTGCAAATCGAGACGAATGGCAACGACCGGGCAGCTGCTGGCGTGTCTGGCGTAAATGCGGCGGTAATGTTGGAGCAGGCATTAAATGCCGCTCCCGCGATCCCGGCAGACGAACGAGCCGCTGCCCTCACATTGGCGGCCGCATATACCAAAGCGAATGCTATGGGAAGCTCGTTGCAGCGCGACGACCCAATTTTTAATGCTGAGGTCGATGATGTCAACGCCAAAGATGCTGCGATGAAGCAGATATGTAGCCGCGGGTGATGTTCGGCGCCCGCTCGACCGTTGCCGAGACTTTCGCGGCCGAAAGACGACTACGGATATATTTTCAGGCGCGGAGCGTAGGCCGTGCAGGTCGATGCGAACGGTCACGATGTCGCTCTGGATCGCATCGCACTCACCAACGCCGCGGCGATGCTCGATGACGCGGCTGCTAATCCAGCCCTCGGCGTAAACGTATCGCGACCCTGCACGCACGCTATCTACGTCTTATCGCACCGGAACGGCGATGGGAAATAGAAACGTGACGACCGATGCACGGTTTCAAGCCGCACTCGACGACATTAAATGCAAAAGGATGCACTTATGAAGCGAGTATGCGGTGCATGGTGCCGGGTGACTTCGCAGGGACCGCTGCTGTTCCGCGCAAACTAATCGCGGAATCAATCACGTATTGGTACACCGGTGACCATCTTTCGTTGAGATGCAACATGTGCAATCTGCACAGGGACCATCTCAACAGACGGATCATGTAGCAAGGCGCGTGAGGGAGGTTCCTACTCCTGACGTCGGCGAAGGATAATCGACAGTTCGTTGACCATCGCCGCGACGAAGGCGCTGTCCGAGCCAGGCCCGGCTCCATGGGAGGGCGAGCCGTGGCGCGGTGAATTGCCCGGTGTGCGGCTTGCCTGCTCCACTATTGATGGGGAACGGCACGATGACAGCTTGCAGGTTGCGGCATATCGGATGTTGCGGACTAGAGGAGGACAGTCGTGGGAAACCCGCCCGCGGGCTCTGGTCAAGGCCCAGCCGCGCAACCGGCCGTGAGGAACTGGCCACCAAATGCCGTCGGGCCGCCATCCATGGGCTCGCGCTCATGGATGGCGATTGCGGTGGCGGTAACAGCCGCGGTGGCTGTCGCTGCACTGGTCGTGACACTAACGCGACCGACGCGTTTCAATTCGCCGGTTACCACGACTACGGCGGCGGCCTATGGTCCTGCGGAGGTTGCCGCCGCCCAACAAAAAATGTGCGATACGTACAAGCTGGCTGCCCAGTCGGTCCAGGTAGACACCGGTGGTACAGACAAAACGCTGGCTCGCATCGCTACCACTAATGGCGCCCTAATGCTGGATAAGGGGGCACGTGATCCAGCGCTCGATACGAAGCTTCGCGACGCCACGCGCGTCTTGGAAGGCGGGTACCTGACAGTTACCTCAAGAGTAGTTACGGTGTCGTCACCGATGCTGAGTTTCAGGCAGCGCTCGATGACGCCATCCCCAAGGATGCTGCGATGAAAAAGGCATGCGGTGGCTGTTGACCTCCCTCCCGGTGTCTGGACGGCGGCACTAATTGGCCCGTGGTGGCCAGCGCCTTCGACCGCTCTGCGTGCCGGCGCCCAACATTGGGACGAAGCGTGTGCGGAGCAGCAGCTTTATTCACAAACCTTGCGAGCGCAGTGGACGTTATTTTCCGCGCAAAACCAAGGTCACACTGCCGACGACCTTATAAACCGGTTCCAGCAGGGCGAGAAATTTCACCTCGACCTGGCGGAGAAGTACCAGACAAAGACATCGGCCTTCAACTCGGCAGCCGATGCGACCGATTATCTGCGTAGTCGACTGTCAGACATTGCGAATACAGGAAACAACGAAATCAATGAAATCCTGGCATCGAAGAAGCTACCGCCGGAGCAATTGGCGGAGATACAGGCGGTTCAACTGCGCTGCAACGCCGACGCCGCAAATGCCAGTCGGGATGCGGTCGACAAGATGATGGCGGCTACGCAGAAAATTCTGGATGTTGAAGGTACGGGAGGCGACGCCCGGAGCTGGGCACGTGCAAACGGCTTCAATACCGATGATGCTCCGCCCCCGAGCCCGATCAGCGAAAGAGACCTCGGAACACGGCCAGGCTCGCAGGCCGGGTACGGGCATGGTCAGGGTGGGACGGGGCACGGTGGCGGTGGTTCGGGGGTTTCGCAGGCCGGGTACGGGCATGGT
>NZ_JAEKMI010000068.1 GCF_020217485.1 Mycobacterium sp. WUMAC-067
TTGACACGAGGTCGGAGTAGGCAAGACGTATCTGGCAACAGCATTGGGACACATGGTAATTCGCCGACGCAACTCCGTACTGTTCGCCCGATCCGACAAGCTGTTCACCCGGCTGCGCGCCGCCCGCCTGGACAACACCGTCGACGCCGAGATCCGCCGACTCACCACCATCGACGTCCTCATTATCGACGACTTTGCGCTCAGACCCCTCGGCGCCACAGAGACCAGCGACTTCTACGAAATCATCGTCGAACGCCACCGCGCCAAAACGACCATCGTGACCTCCAACCGAGAACCCTCCGAATGGTTGACCATGACCGCCGACACCCTGCTGGCCCAATCAGCGATCGACCGACTCACGGCCACCGCCCACACCCTCGTCATCGAAGGACCGTCCTACCGTCAACGCACCCGACCCAGCCAGCTTGACCCAGACCACGACGACGAGCTTCCTCAATAACGCGCCACGGTGGTCCCATCCCCCTGGCAATCAGGTGGCCCCATCACCCTGGCAAGCGACACTTCTAAATGGCCATTGACAGAGGCCTTGCTGCTCAAAGAGCAAGCCCGCATCGTCCTAAGACGCTGCGGATCCGGTCCGGTGTCATCCGCTGTTCCCGCAAGATACTTCGTCACGACGAGCCGGTGATGATCATCAAAATGGATTATCGGTTGGTCGCACCCATCACCGGCACGGTGACCGCTGCGCGGAGAACCGCTTTTCGGCAACATCTTCAACAGCGGCGGTCTGCGGATCTCAGCCAATCGTCCACTGACAACAACTCCTTTCTCCTCTCGGCCCAAGCCGAGAATCGGTCGAAGGGGTCAAAATCTGCGTCGACACGGGGTCAGTTTTCAGGCGTCGCCGAGTGCCGATCGCGATACCAAGGCCCAGCCACTTGCGCAGGTATTCCGCATTCGAGATGGCCGCCCATCTACCGGAAGCGGCACTACTGGTGTCTACGGGCTCCGGCATTGTTCGGATCCTAGAGGCGCGGTTCCTTGGGCAGGCCGAGCAGTTTCTCGCCGATGATATTGCGCTGCACCTGTGAACTGCCCGCATAAATCGTGGCGGCTCGCGCCGCCAATGCCGACTCAACCCACGCGAGCGACGAATTCGGTGTTCCGACATCCGCAGTCGCCAAGGCGCCGTTCGTTCCCGTGCCCGACAGCGTCAACACGTCCGTCTCGAGGATCTCCATCGCCAGTTCGGTCTCGCGTTGGAAGAACTCGCTCCAGAGGATCTTGGTCATCGCGGCCTCGGGACCTGGATACTCACCGTGTAAGAAGCGCGTCAACGCCTGATACCCACGACACCGCATAATCTCGACGCGACCATAGCACCAAGCGAGCTGCTCACGGATATGCGGGTCGTTAGTCTTACCTCGTTCTTTCGCCAGCTCGAAGAGCCGGTCGATCTCAGCTTGGAAGCGAATCGCGTCGGTGGTGACACTTGTTCCACGCTCGAAACCCAGCAGCGTCATGGCCACCGACCATCCTGCGTTCACTTCCCCGACAACGTTGTCTGCAGCGGTTCGGGCGTCGGTGAAGAACACCTCGTTGAACATCGACTGGCCCACTATATTCTTGATGGGTCGAACCTCCACGCCGGGCTGATCCATCGGCACGAGCAGAAATGAGATCCCCCGGTGCTTGGGAGCATCCATGTCGGTGCGGCACAGTGCGAAGATCCAGTTGGCGAGGTGTCCCACTGAAGTCCAGATCTTGGACCCGTTGATGACCCATTCGTCGCCATCAAGAACCGCTCTCGTCCGCAGGCTGGCCAGATCCGATCCCGCGTCGGGTTCGGAAAACCCCTGGCACCACCGATCATCACCGGACAGAATTCGCGGCAAGAACCAATTCTTCTGGTCCTCGGTGCCGCAGACGACAAGCGTGTTGCCAAGCAGCTGAATCCCGAACATGTCGTTCTCAGTTCCGGCGGGTACCCCGGCGCGAGCAAACTCCTCGGCCAGCACGACTTGGTGGAGTGGGGTCAGTCCCGCTCCGCCATATCGCTTTGGCCACAACACGGCGAGTAGGCCGTTGTCCGCGAGCGTCTTCCGCCACTCTCGGATGAACTCCTTCCGCCGGGTTTGATCCAACGCCCCGATTCCAGCGAAGTCGGCAGGGACGTTCGCGGTGATGAAGTCGCGCACTCGTGACCTGAACGCCTCAGCTGACGGGGGATAAGACAGGTCCATATCGAATCGTCGTCCCTTATCTGTGTTGAGGACCCGCGTAAAGGTGGATCCATTGGGTTATTTTTTGCGTGTTTTGCTTCGTTTTCGACCGCTTGAAGGCGGTGGACCGCGGTCGGGGTCAAGGCGGAGCGCCCGCAGCGTAGCGAGGACGAACGACCTTGAGACCGACGAGGATCCGCCGCATACTTGGCCGCCGGGGAACAGGAAAAGACGGTGTGGTTCAAGTCATCTGCTGCCCTCCGGTGCATAAATGTGGGGCGAAAGACGCGCGTCGCGTGTGCCGGCGCCCAGCCTTATCTGAGTCCACGGACGATATCCGGCAACTTGATGATCGATGGGGTGCCCGACGTGCGGGCAACGAAGGCGCGGCCGCTCAATCTTTCCGGGAAGTCCACCCAACAGCGGAGTGGCGACAGGAACCACACGGGCGCTGGCCGCAGGCATCAGGTGATTAGCATCAGGTGATTAATGGGCATGGCAGGCGCGCAACGCATCATTTAAGAGGCCACCTCCTGGCGTTCGGGGACTGGCAGCGCCAGGGCGCCATCTTCGAACGCACGCAGCGGGTGATAGCATCGGCGCAGAATTTTGCGTTCCACCGCCAGGGTGGGGATTCTTGCCGTTGTGGCCGTCGCGCTTGGCTGCCAGCTTGTGGTAGTAACCGTAATCAAGGGAACGGCGCCGGCTCGCGCACTCGGCTGCCTCAAACGCCGCCCAGCGCAGCTCGGGTGAGCCCTCTCGCGACAGGTGCCCTGGTGAGCGTTTGGTATCAGAGGAGTACACGGTGACATCCAGCCCAGCAAACCGCACCAGCCGATGGGAACTGCTGAATCGGCGGACATCACCGACCTCGGACCAGATGATCGCCGCGCACAACCAACCGATGCCGTAATGGCGCTGCATTGCCTGACACCCGGCTTGGCGTCGGGCGAAGTTGACTAATTGGCTTGGCAGCGGGTCGATCTCGGTGCTTAGCTGATCGATGCGCCGTAGCGCAGTGTCAACGCACCGCCGGCCCGCCGCCGACAAGTCGACGCTGTCCAGCGCCGCGCGGCCTGCGCCGGATAACAGCGCCCGAATCGGTGGACAGCCCTGATGGAACAGCTGGACATGGATGCGCTGCTGCCAGGCCCGCCGCTCGTCCATCAACGTGTAGTACAACCGGCCCAGCGTGCGGATCTCCAGCATGTGTGCGGGTAGGATCCACGACTCGGGGAACCGGTCCTCGAACAACAGCGTACGCAGCAACCGAGTATCGGCGCGGTCGGTCTTGGCGCGCTTCTTGGGCTCCGGTAAGACGGCAATCTCGGCCGCATCCCCCAGGTGCGCGCAGATCCCAGCAGCGGCCAGCTCCTCGCACACATACCGCCACCCCGGGCAGCCCTCCAGCGCGAACTGGCCGTCCCCATCGCTGCAGTGCTCAGCCAGCCAGTTCCGCAACGCTTTCCGGGTCGCCGGACCGATCTGACCCCAGCGCAACAAGCCGTCATAATCGACGTAATCGAATGTGATCTGCTGTCGCCGCACGTCGAAACCGCCTACCATCGTCATCGGGACCTCCTCGAGCTCCTGAAAAATTCCTCTAACGCCTATATCAACGAGCGTCTGAGCTGAGGGGGTCCCCATCCACATGTCATCTTTCTCTGTTCGTGCCGACGAAGTATGTGGCGGTGTTTAGAGCCCGATGCGGTCAGCGACCTCGAGCCATTGCTCGCGTACTGAGCCCAGCAGTACCCGGTCGGCTTTCGCCCGCCGGTAGTAGAGGTGTGCGTCGTGCTCCCAGGTGAACCCGATCCCGCCGTGAATCTGCACATTCCACGATGCGGTGAAGTCAAATCCGGCCGCGGCGGTTGCCACGGCAATGGGGGCCGCCTTGGCGAGGTCAGCGCTCTCCTCCGCTGCCAGATGAGCCGCGTAGAGAGTGACTGCACGAGCACTGTCCAGTTCGATTGCCATCTCGGCGCATCGGTGCTTGATCGCCTGGAAGGAGCCGATGGGCCGATTGAACTGGTGACGCACCTTGGCGTATTCGACGGACATGGTCATAGCGCCCTCGGTGCCACCAACCATCTCCGCTGCGAGTAACGTCTTCGCGACATCTAACGCACGGCGTATGGGCGCGACGCCGTGCGCGCCAGCCAAGGGAACCGCAGAGACGGCGTCGAAGGTCAGGGTGGCCAGCGGTCGGGTGATGTCCAGGGTCTCGACGCGTGTACGGGTGAGGCCGACGGCGTTACCGTCAACGAGGTACAATGCCGGCTCAGCGGAGTCACCGGGCGGCAGAGCGAGCACCAGCAGGGTGTCCGCACTATGGCCGTCGATCACATGAATCTTGGTCCCAGACAGCGTGACGGCGTCGCCATTTGTCGCCGCTCGCATGGCTACAGCACCGAAGCCGTCAACGCAACCCGGTTCATTGATAGCAGTCGTGACTGTACGAGCGCCCGCGGCTATCTCTGGAAGCAGTTCTCTCTTCTGCTCCTGGCTGGCCGCGATCAAGATCGGCGCGACACCGAGCGCGACGGTCGCGAACAGCGGGCACGGCACGATGCCGCGTCCAAGCTCCTCGATGGCGACAGCAGCCTCGATCATCGTTGCTGCCGCACCGCCGTACTCCTCCGGTACGAGCAGACTCGGCAGCCCCAGTTCCCGACTCATGCGAGACCAAAGGTCGATGTCATATCCCGGCGCAGTTGTTACCGCCTGGCGAACCTTGGCCAGCGGTGACAGTTCGGTAACGAACTGCTGTATAGTCTGGCGGAAATCGTCCTGTTCTGGACTGAGCATGAAATCCATGACATGGCACCTCATCTTCTCTTCAAACAGTTGTTGTCGCGAAAAGAAATAGGGACGGCCTTACCGTCGCCTGGATCGACCAATCCACACACCGAAGCGCTCATCAATTCCGCGTAAGCACTGTCTCACCGGCCTTGGCATCTTCCGCCGTCCCCATCCGCTCGCTTTACGGTTCTTCTGTGGCTATGCGCCGGACACTGCTCGGAATGGCCGCCGTCGCGCTGTTAAGCCGATATTCAAGGAGCATTCATTTGTTTTCGGCCCCTTGATCGAACAGGTGATCTCGGAAGCGCTGTCGGAGTTCGTTTTTCATGACCTTGGCCATGGCGTTCTTCGGTAGCTCGTCCACTACGACCATGTGGCGCGGGCATTTGTAGTCGGCGAGGTGCTGGCGGCAGAACTGGTTGATCCGCTCCGCGGTGAGTTCGCCTTCGCCGCCGCTGAACCCGGGCTTGGGCGCGATCACCGCTAGGAGATCCTCACCGAGGTCCGAATGCGGCACCGCGATGACTGCGGCCTCGAGCACCTCGGGCATCTCGAGCAGCACGCGCTCGACCTCGATGGCGAAGATGTTGTAGCCGCCGCGCAGGATCATGTCTTTTTTGCGCTCGGTCAGATAGACGTAGCCATCGTCAGCGACATAACCCACGTCGCCGGTGTGCAACAGTCCACCGCTCCAAAGTTCCGCGGTGGGCTGCTCCCCCTTGTAGTAGCTGCGCCGAGCTATCTTCGACTTAAAGCAGATCTCGCCGACCTTGCCTGGGGGGAGTGGGTTATCGTAGTCATCAACGACGACAACCTCGCATCCTACGGGCCTGCCAACCGAGCCCGGCCGGGCAAGGATGTCATCTGGGTCGGGACCGAGGATGCAGGCCGCGCCGGCACCGGCCTCGGTGAGGCTGTAAGCGTTCAGCATCTTCGCTCCGGGCCACACCTGCCGCATTTTGCGCACGGTGTCGGGCTGGATCGGCGCCGCCCCGAAAAACACGAGCTGCAGCGAGCTGTAGTCGTGATCACCCACCGTGGGGTGCTTCATGGCCAAATTCAGCATTGTCGGCACACCCATGATCGACGTGGCGCGGTAGCGCTCGATCGCCGCGAGCAACTGCTCGGGATCAAAACGCGGCAACACGATCTGCGTGACCCCGGCACGAATGCTTAGCAGCATCAGGCCATGGCAGCCCGTGAAACCGAACAAGGGCACCGCATGAAGCAGGCTCTCGCCGAACATCGCGCCGAGAAGCTGCCCGAGGCTCGCCTGGCCGGGCTCGTCGGCGAGGTTGCCCTCGGGCACCAGCACGCCCCTGGGCATCCCGGTGGTGCCGGACGTATAGAGCAGATCCGCCGGGTCGTCGGCGCTCAGGGAAGGCTCGAGGAGCGGCACGTCCGCAGAGCCCGCGCCCACCACGTCGCCCAGGGGGGTGAATCCATCCAGCGCCTCGCTGCCGGTCACGAAGAAGTGCTCAAGTTGGAAGCTACCGGGACGGCCGCCGATCTCGACAGATTCGCCTTCGGCAAGCGCAACCAGAACCTCCCGGTGGGCGAGACCGGTGATCACCGCCACGGCGTCGCTGTGCTCAAGCACGAACAGCTTTTCCGGCGCTGCCCACCGGGTATTGAGCGGCACCGGCACGGCACCAAGTTTGTGGATGCCGAAATACACTGCATTGAAATGCATCGCTTGGTCGTTGGCGAGCAGCATCGCCACCTTGTGACCGCGGCTCACCCCAGCGGCGTGCAATTGCTGGGCGACCCGGCTGCTGGCAGCGTCGAGCTCGCGGAAAGTGGCCGCGCCGTCCTCGGCGATGACGGCGGTCTTGTCCGGTCGGTCCTCTACCGCTTGGCGCAGCAGGTCGATCACGGCCATGGCATGGTCCTCCTCAACGTACGTACGTGTTCAGCCGAGCGCTTGAAGCACGAGGCCGATCTCGTCGTTGGCCTGCGTTGGAGTCTGGTATCCCTCTCGGTCGCAGATCGCCTCAAGGTTGTCCTGGACCGCTTCGATATCGAGCGTCGGCGATGAGAAGCCCTTCGTCACACTGATGAAGATCTCGGCCACTCGCCCGCCCCCAACGGAGAAGATCCTCGACGTGAGATCGCAGGATTCATGGCAGAGATACGCGACGACCGGGGCGACCAGTGCCGGGTCCAGCTTCTTGGCGATCGGCCCGAGGAGTTCCTCGGTCATCCGGGTCCGCGCCATCGGCGCGATCGCGTTCACCTTGATGTTGTACTTCGCGCCTTCCTGGGCGAGCACCCGTGTGAAGCCGATGACCCCCATCTTCGCGGCCCCGTAGTTGGTCTGACCGAAGTTGCCGAAAATCCCGGCGGCGGAGGAGGTGTTGACGATCCGGCCGTAGCCCTGCTCGCGCATCCTGAGGAACGCCGGCTGGGTCACCCAGATGGTGCCGTAGAGATGGACATCGATCACCGGATCGAGTAGCTCCGGCGTGAGATTGTGGAAGGACTTGTCGCGCAGGATGCCCGCGTTGTTGACGACGATGTCGACCCGCCCGAAGGCGTCGAGAGCCGCCTGCACGATGGCCGCCCCACCTTCTCGGGTCGCCACGCTGTGACCATCGGCGACCGCGATACCGCCGGCGGCTTCGATCTCCTGAGCGACGGCCTCCGCCGCGGTCAGGTCCGCGCCGACGCCGGCGACGCTGCCGCCGAGATCGTTCACCAACACGCGCGCGCCGCGTGATGCAAGCAGCATCGCATGCTCCTTGCCGAGACCGTTTCCCGCCCCGGTCACGATGGCGACCCTCCCGTCGAAGCTAAGCTCAGCCACGCGATTTCCCTTCCATGCTGTCGCCCCGCAGGGCGATTTCTCTCTTATCGGATGTGTTGAATGACGTCACCGCCCGGCCTGCAGGATGTGGATGACACAGACCGAGCCCGCGCCCATCATGTGAGCAAGCCCGGTTCGAGCGCCTTCGACCTGCAGCGGGCCCGCCTCGCCCCGCAGCTGCCGTGTCACATCCCAGATCTGGGCCAGGCCGGTCGGCCCACCGGGATGACCGCGCCCGATCAGCCCGCCGTCGGTCGAGAACGGGATACGACCACCCAGGCTGGTCGCGCCCTCGGAGACGAGCTTGTCCCCCTCCCCAGCCGCGCACACCCCGAGCAGCTCGTAATACATCAGTTCCTCGATGGGGAATGCGTCGTGCACGTGGGCGAGGTCGAGGTCGGCCGGCCCGACACCGGCCTCGTCGTAGGCGGCCTTTGCCGTGGCCGCGGTGAGCTCGCCCGGACCGACGACCGCACCCATGAAAATGTGGCCGTCAACGAACTGCTCGGACTGCTGCTGGCTGGCGACCACCTTCACCAGCGGGCGTGAACCGGCCACGCGCTCTGCCGCCTCGCGGCTCGCGACGATCGCGGCCGCAGCCCCAGAGCCAGCGGCGCAGGCCATCTTCGAAGTGTGCGGGTAGGAAATCATGCGCGAGGCGAGGATCTCTTCGACGGTGACCTCATGGTCGGCCCGACGTTGCGCGTAGGGATTCAGCCGCGCATGGTTCCAATTCTTTGCCGCGATGGCGGCGAAGGTCTCGACCGTCGTGCCCACTTCGTGCATGCGACGTGTCGCCCACATGGCGAAAAACGCCGCCGGGAGGATCACCTGGCCAATGCCGGGCTTGCTGCCCCCGATAGCTCGAGTGGCGCGATTGAGGTCGTCAAACCCTAGCGCCATCGCGATATCGACGCTCCCCCCCGCCACCACCTGGACCGCCTCATGGAAGGCGCACGATCCGGTGGCCGACGCGTTCTCGACGTGGGTGATCGGGATGCCGGTAAGCCCGAGATCCTTCGCAAGGGTGACACCCGTGAGCAGACCGGCGCCGATGTAGCCGTTGTAGAGGTAGCCGACTTCATCGAAGCCGATGCCGGCGTCACCGAGCGCGTTGACACCGGCCCCGAAGCCCAAGTCGGCCGCGTTGGCGTCCGGCTGGCCGAACGGGGCCATCCCCACGCCGATCACATAGACGTCGCGGGCCATCACCGAGATGCCCCCCGTCGAGTAGGGCAAAAGCGGAACGAGCACAGCTCAGTGCCATCGGCATCGGTCATGAGGGGGTAGACCTCAAGCTGCATGGGCATGCCGATCTCCCAGTCGCCCATCTCGCCACGCAGGATGGATTGCACGCGCACGCCCTCCGGTAGGTCAACTTGGCCGACACCGTGCCCGTCGCCTGTGGAGCCGAACCGGGACTTGCCCATCCACGCCGACTCGACGTAGGTCCAGGCGTACAGTTCGCCGGTTGGTGACAGCAGGACATCCTCGACCGGGCCGCCCGTCAACGGACAGCGGCGGCGGCGGGGGAAGAAGTACTTGTCGGCAGCAGGGCTATAGGAACCGATCAACCGCGGCTGCTCATCGCCGTTGGGCATCGTGAAGTAGCCGTCCTCAAGTGGTCGACGCATCGTGTGTCGTCTCCTCCGGGTCGTGCGGTCAATGACTGGCCTCGCCGCCGCTTGGAGCGTTGCGCCATCGCGGATCTTTGAAGCGTGCCGAGATAGTGGCACCGGCGACGGCAACTAAGCTGGAGCAGTGTTGGTACTCGCAGTGCCGAATCGACTCCAGCGCAAAAATTCCGCGTTTTTACGCACTGGCGCCGATCTCGTCGAAGTCAGGCCGAACCGGCCAGCACCCTCGCGTCCTCGTCCGCGAAGGTGTCCTCCAGCTGCAGTGGCGAGTAGTCGAGGTCGATTTCCTCGGGCGGTCGCCCGCGGGCGCTGCTGATCGTGCTGAACCGGCGCATCCCCTTGTCGGTGGCATAGGTCCTCATCTCGTCGATTGACAGATTGAAGGGTATGTCGTCGCCATACAGTGCAGAACCCTCGTCGATCAGGCGCTGCCCCAGCGGAATGAGTTCGTTCATGCGCGTTTCGAACACCGTCCAATTGGTGTCGTCGGCAGCGACGTGGCGCCGGCAGGTGAAAGTGCCCCATGCCATGTGGCGTCGCTCGTCGTCGCCGATGTGCCGAATCAGCTGCTGCATGCCGGGAAGAATGCCGTGCTCCACGCAGATCTTGTGCCAGGCGTAGTAGCCGGTCAGCGCCAACATGCCCTCGATGATGTGGTTGTACGTCACCGAAGCGCGAACCTGGGCAGCCGGCGAGGGATCCACATAGAGCGTGTTGAGCGATTCGTGAAGTTCCTCGTCGAACAACTGCCGGTATGCCGGAGTTTGATCGAGGAAACTATGTAAGTCGTCGCGCACCCCGACGGCATCGAGCCACAAGCGGAACGCCTGGGTGTGTTTGGCTTCCTCGAACGCAAACTGCGTCAAGTACATCTCGTCGCCGAGCCGGCCTTCGGCCCGCATTGCGGCCATGAACGGCTGGATGTCCTGGGTGACTGCTTCCTCTCCGGCAATGAAGCCCGCGCACAATCGGGTGACGTACACGCGTTCGCGGTCGGAAAGCGCCTCCCAATCGGCGCTGTCGCGGGAGAAGTCGATATTGGCGGGGTCCCAGAGTTTGGCGATGCCGCCAGCGAACAGCCTGAGTGGCACGCTTTCCCAGTTCAGCCCGCCGGCACCCAGCGAATGGTAACGTGTGGTTGCCATGTAACCTCCTTAATTATTCGGCTGCATTGCCGGGTCTAGCGAACCTTGGTCGCTAGACGAATTCCACGATGTTGTAGTCACCGGCGGTGTAACATGCCCGAAGCACTTTCTTGTCGTATTTACCGACGCTGGTTCGCGGGATTTCGGGGACGAAGGCCCAGCGCTCCGGGATCCACCACGTAGCGACTTTGCCGTCTAAGAAGGCACGTAGCTCATCTGGCGTGATATCGGCGCCGGGTTTGACCACCACTAGAGCGAGTGGACGCTCCTGCCACTTCTCGTCGGGCACACCGATGACCGCGGCTTCATGTACCCCGGAATGGGCGATCAGCAAATTCTCCAATTCGACCGACGAAATCCACTCCCCGCCGGACTTGATGACGTCTTTGGCACGGTCGGTCAGCGTCAAGAAGCCATGCTCGTCGACGTGGCCGACATCGCCAGTGCGCAGCCACCCCTGGTCGAACTTGTCGGCGTCGTCGTCGCGAAAATAAGAGCCAGTTACCCACGGCCCGCGGGCTTGGATCTCGCCGACCGCTTCTCCGTTGCACGGCAGGGTGCGATCCTGGTCGTTGCGCAGCCGGATTTCCACGCCGCATATCGGGCGGCCCTGGGTGGCACGCAGCGCCCACTGTTGGTCTTCGTCGAGCCCAGTCGGCGGTTTGGCCACCGTGGCCAGCGGCGAGGTTTCGGTCATTCCCCACGCCTGCACGATCGGTACGCCGTGGTCGCGTTCGAAGCCGCGCATCAGTGACACCGGTACCGCCGATCCGCCGCACGCGACCAGACGCAGCGACGAGATGTCATGACCGGGCTCGCAGCCCAGGAAGTGCCGGACGTCATTCCAGATTGTGGGCACCGCACCGGCCACGGTCGGGCGGGTGTCCTCGATGATGGCCACCAGCGCTCCAGGTTGTAGCCATCGGTGCGGGAGTACCAGTTCGGCCCCCGCCATCAGCGCGGCATAGATAAGGCCCCACGCATTGGCTTGAAACATCGGCACGATAGCCAAGATGCGGTCGGCTTCAGCGATGCCCAACCCGTTGCCAGTGCAGACGGCCAGTGAATGCAGGTAGGTGGATCGGTGGCTGTAGACCACGCCCTTGGGGTTTCCGGTGGTGCCGCTGGTGTAGCACATCGCCGAGGCCGACGTCTCATCGAGTTCAGGCCAGTCGAACTCGGTGGGATGTGTCGAGATCAGGTCTTCGTACGAAACGACGGCCTTGCCGGCCGCCCGTAGCGGCTCGGGATCGCCCTCACCGACCGCAATCACCGTGTGCACCGACGATATGGCCGGCAAAGAACGCGCAAGTAGCGGCGCTAACGACATGTCGACGATGACGATGTTGTCGTCGGCGTGGTTGGCGATGTAGCCAAGCTGCTCGGCGGTAAGACGAATATTGAGCGTGTGCAACACCGCGCCCATCGACGGCACCGCACAATAGGCCTCCAAGTGTTCCTGGTTGCTCCACTGGAAGGTAGCCACACGCTGATCGCCGGTGACGCCAAGGTCATGCAGCGCATTAGCTAACTGACCGACCCGCCGGCCGACCTCGCCGTAGGTCGCGGCCCGGTAGCCCGACTCGGTCGGTGTGACGACGCGGCGGTCGGCGTGAATGGAGTTGGCATGCTTGACGATCGATGTCACAGAAAGCGGAACGTCTTGCATAGTGCTTTGCATAGCGTGGATCCCTTGCCCGTCATTCCCGGATACTGACGGCCGTCGACCGGGCAACTGGCTGCTCCCGAATACCCCGGACAGACGGTATTACCAATCTTTTACAAAGATCGACCAATTGTCAATAGTCCGGCGTGCCTCACTGAGTTTGAGCGCGTGGCCGGCGGTGGTGCCTCACCTATTTTGAGCGCGTGGCCCGGAAGGCCTGCCCGATGTGGAAGGCAAGATC
The DNA here is from genome assembly GCF_020217485.1 of Mycobacterium sp. WUMAC-067. Classification (GTDB taxonomy): domain Bacteria; phylum Actinomycetota; class Actinomycetes; order Mycobacteriales; family Mycobacteriaceae; genus Mycobacterium. The sequence goes on from NZ_JAEKMI010000068.1 coordinate 12,481, forward strand.
GACATGGCTGCGAGGCGGCAGGTAGCGAACAAACTGCGAGGTCAGTACCGCAAGGCGTTGAAGGCGGACAAGAGCAAGATTTTGGATCGGGTGGTGTCCACCACGGGGATGGGCCGCTCGACGGCTCGGCGGATGCTGACCGGCCCGAGGCTGCCGGACCCGGCCGAGCAGGTTGACAGGCGTACGTTGCGGCCGCGGGGCTTCAGCGACGACGCCAGGGCACTGCTGGAGTATGTGTGGGCCTTGATGGGCATGCCGTGCGGCAAGTACCTGGTGGTCATGGTGGGTCTGTGGCTGCCGCTGCTGGCTGAATCCGGTGATCTTGACAGGCCGTTCGCCACCGAGGCGGCATCAGCGGAGCTGAAGGCGATGAGCGCGGCCACCCTGGACCGCTACCTGAAACCGGCCCTGGGACAGGATGCGCATCAAGGGCATCTCGACGACCAAACCGTCGCCGCTGCTGCGTAACTCGATCGCCATCCGTACCTGCGCCGATGAGGCACCTGAGGCCCCGAGGGTGATCGAGGCCGATACCGTGGCGCACTGCGGCCCGACATTGATCGGCGAGTTCGCCCGCACGCTGACGATGACCGACCTGGTGATCGGCTGGACCGAGAACTTCTCGATCCGCAACAACGCCTCGAAGTGGATCACGGCCGGCATCGACGAGCTGCAACAGCGGTTCCCGTTCGATCTGGTGATTTTCGCTTTGGACTGCGGCGGTGAGTTCATCAATCACGAGGTCGCCGCCTGGCTGCAGACCCGCGACATCGCCCAGACCCACTCGCGGCCGTACCAGAAGAACGACCAAGCGCACGTGGAGTCAAAAAACAACCACGTGGTGCGCAAACACGCGTTCTACTGGCGCTACGACACCTCCGAGGAGCTGGAGCTGCTCAACCGGCTGTGGAAGCTGGTGTCGCTGCGGTGCAACTTCTTCACCCCGACGAAAAAGCCCATCGGCTACAGCACCACCGCGGCCAGTCGCCGCACGCGCATCTACGACACGCCGGCCACGCCGTGGCAACGTCTGCAGGAATCGGGAATACTTGATGCGCAACAGCTTTCGCATGTGTCCGCCCGAATCGAGGGCATCAACCCGGCCGATTTGACCCGGCAGATCAACACCATCCAAATGCAGCTACTGGACCTGGCCAAGACCAAGACCGACGCCCTTGCCGCCGCCCGCCACATCGACCTGGAAGCATTGCAACCGTCAATCGACCGATTGGCCAAGGCGAAGTAGTGCAAGCCCCCACGCGCTCACCATGCGTGAGGCACCAGCCCACGCTTCGCGCTCACTTTTTGGTGAGGCACCTCGATCGCCACCACCATGCCCTTCCCGATCCTGGGCTTTCGATAACGGCAGCGAGTTCATCAACCACCACCTGCTGGCTTGGTGCGAGCGGCGCCAGATCACCTTCACCCGCTCGCGGCCCGGAAACAAAAACGACGGCTGCCACGTCGAGCAGAAGAACTGGGCGATCGTGCGCACCGTGGTCGGCTACCACCGTTACGACACAAAGGCACTGTTGCTCAACAAGATCTGGTCCCTGCAATCGAAACTGAGGATGGGGACTGTCTGAACAGCGGTGGATCTGACCTTGGTCTGACACGCCGAGCGTGAGCTTGGCGGGAAGGACTGATGATGTCCGAAACACTCGAGCCCATGGCTACCGAGGTGGATCAAAAGCAGCTCGCTGAACAACTATTGGCCCAGGCCAAGGAGCAGGGCGTGGAGCTGGTCGGCCCGAACGGGCTACTCAACCAGATCACCAAGAATGTATTGGAGACCGCGCTGGACGCAGAGATGGCCGAGCACCTCGGCTATGACAAGCACGACCCGGTCGGACGTGGCAGCGGCAACGCCCGCAACGGCACCCGGGCCAAGACGGTGTTCACCGAGATCGGACCGGTCGAGATCGAGGTGCCGCGCGATACCAACAGCTCGTTCGATCCGCAGATCGTCAAGAAGCGCCAACGTCGGCTGACCGGCATCGACGAGATCGTGTTGTCGTTGACCGCTAAAGGATTAACGACCGGCGAAGTGGCCGCGCACTTCGCCGACGGGTCCATCCGGAATTCGGTGTAAGTGGCGTTTCCCTATCCTCGGTTGAGGTCGGGCATTCTGTTGGCGAATGTTACTGCGAACGCGTTCAAAGCGGGCTTCCAGCGGACCGCCCAGCGTTGCTGGCCGGTGCCCTTGGGATCGAGGGAGCGAGTCACCATATACAGGCACTTCAGCGCCGCGGCCTCCGAGGGGAAATGGCCGCGAGCCTTGATCGCCCGTCGGTAGCGGGCGTTGAGTGACTCGATTGTTATCTGGAGTTCTGGCCGCGGTAGCTGTTGTGACCTGCAGGTTTGTGTCGTGGAGGGTGTCCATGACGCGGTTGGAGATGGATATCGCTTGGCGGTTAGCACGGCCCGATTGTTACCGAATCGCGATGCGTCGGTTCATGATGTCGGCCGGTGTCGTCGCGGAGTTGGCCAAGGGCGCACGCCAGTTGGCGGCGTAGCCGCCGGTTCTCGTCGGCGAGTTCGCGGTTGCGGCGGTTGGCGATTTCGAGGCGCTGCCGCGGGGAGTCGTCGCTGGCGCGTTGTCGGGCGGGTAACGGTGTGCTTGGCTCGGGTCGGTGTTGGGTGCGGAGCCGGCGGATCTCGTCTTTGAGGTCGGTTTGGGTGTAGATCCACGAGCGGGAGACACCGGCGTGGCGGGCGACGGATTCGAAGGTGAGCAGGGCGCCGGTCCGGTCGAGTTCGTGCATCGCAGCGATGGCCTTGGCGCGGGTGTGTTCGTGCCGCTGCTGGGCGGCGTGGATGAGGTGGATGCTGTTGTCAGCCGGCATGTTTGGCCTTCCCTGGTTGTGGATCGTTGAGGGCGGTGATGATGTTGTCCAGGTTGTGCAGGATTTGGTGGTTCATCTCGGCCAGACGTTGTTGTCCGCGGGCTTGGGCGGCGGTGATCAGCTGCAGGCTCTGTTGCCGCTGCTGGTGGTGCTGGGGCAGGAACTCGGCGGTGGTGAGGAACATCGGACAGGTCAGACAGGCTTCTCTGAACTTAGCTGGGGCACTTAGCGATCCGTTCATCGTGGCCGCGCATTTGTTGGTAGGGAGGGGGTTCCGAGGTCGACCGCGAGGCGACGGCTCGTGTCGATCTGAGTGAGTTTGTCTTTCACCCCGGCGAGGCTGACTTGGAGTCCCTCGACTTCGCCGAGCCAGCCGTGAAGTTTGGCCTCCTCGATTCGGTCCTCGAGGTTGCTGCGGATCTCTTCCAGGCGTGGTCGTTGCGCTGGGTCCGGCCGGAGAAGCGAACATCGGACGCAAGCGTGCTCGTGAAAACACGGCGTTCCAAACGCGCGGCCGCACGTCCCGACCGACACCTTGCGCTTCTCGAAGTGGGCGAGGAAGTCGTCCCACTCGTCCTCGGTCGGGGTCCGGTACTCCTCGCTGGGTCGGGTTGCCCGTCGGCGAGCGATGAACGCTCGGTGGGCTTCGATCGCTTCCATGGGGTAGACGGCTTTGTATCCCATGGTTGTGTCAATTGTCTTGTGCCCGCAGATGATTTGGGCGATGTGCGGTGGTAGCCCGCTCATGATTGCGTCGGTGACGAAGATCCTTCTGAAGTCGTGGGGCGAGAAAATCAGCGGTTCGCCGGTGGCGTCGGTGAGCCCGCTGGCGGCGAGTGCGTCGATGAGCAGTTTGCGGATCGCACTGGGTGTGAAGGGGCGGTGCTCGTTGCCGATGGCGCGTTGGAACAGCAGCGGCATCGGCGGGTTCCAGACTCGCTCTCGGGTGTCGTAGGACGGCACCAGGGGTATCGCACCGCTTGGTGCGCGGAGGCGGGTGATGATGGCGCTGAGCACGTCGGCGAGTTCGGGGCTGACGAGCAGCAGGCGTTCGGTGTCGGTCTTGGAGGGGGCGATCTGCAGCAGCGGCACCACTTCGCCGCTGGAGGGCAGGCGGTATTCGGTGATGCTGTGGTGGCTGAGTTCAAGCAGTTCCTCACAGCGGATGCCGGTCAGTCGCAATACTTCAATCGTCGCGAACGCCCAGAACGCCTCGTCGTCCTCGTAGGACAGGTTGCGCCGTTTGCCCGTGGCCGTGTCGTCGGCCCAGACGTGGCGGCCTATGGCTTTGGGGACGTGCGCTTTCCGTAATTTGGCGTCGGTGCCGGGGATCAGGGTTCCAGACACCGTCTGGTCAGCGGCCTGCAAGAACTGTTGTGCGGTGCGGCGGCGCTCGTTCGCGGTGCGCACCAGCACCGGCAGCACAGGCAGTCGTTCGCGGGTGCGCTGGTCCATCCGAGCCTTGCGGTGTTTGCGTTCCTTGGCTCGTCGGATCTCGGCGTCGCCAATCGGGCAGGGAGCCGCCCACCGGGCCCATCGGGCGGGATCGTCGACGGCCCATTGAGCGATGTCGAGGTAGAACGCTCGCACCCGGAGTAGTTCGTCTTTGGCGTTGAGTCGCGGGGTTGCGACCTCGATCTGCTCACCGGCGGCGTTGGTGATCGTTCGCTTCTTGGTGGCCAGGTCGTCCTTCCAGGTCCGGATGACGTCCTGGGGCAGCTGCAGGGTGTCGATGCCCGGTGCGATGGCTTCGATGCGGGCCCAGAACAGCCCGGCCAGGCTGCGGGAGATCGCGTCGATGCTGGCGAAGTCCAGCGACGGCTGACGTTCCCGCAGGTAGTCGACAAGCAGGTCGCGAATGGGTCGGCAACGCAACGGATATCGATCCACTAATTCTTCGATCGTGAGTCGCCCGGTGGCTTGCCCGAATGCGCGAATCGTGTGCGGCGCATCGTCGGGGAAGATGCCAATCGCACGCAGGCGTAGGTAGAAGTCGACCTTCTTTTGTCCGCCGCGAGCGTGTACCTGGCGCAGGGTGTCGACCAGTTCGACACAGTCGCCGACAGTGATGTCGGCGACACGTCCGCCCTTGCACGCGAGGATGGTCGCGATCCTGGTCGCCGCGACCCGCGCGTCGACGGCGGAGCTGGCCGGTTGGGTCTCGGCGAGTCGCCGCAGCTGGGCGAACCCTTGCGGGTCTCTGATGTGCGCCATCGCACCGGCCAGCCGGGCGTGGGTGCGGGTAAGCATCCACGGCACACCCGGACGGATGACGTCGCCGCAGATCAACACGAGCAGGCCCGAGGCCAGATCGTCGACGTCGTACGACGCGTCCTGACCGCGCTCCTGCAGCCACCTCAGTGAGAGCCCGGTCCAGGTCTTGCCGGGATGCTGCTCGACGCCACTGAGTTCCCAACGCTGTTGCCAGGTGTCGCCCGGAAACGTCGCCAGCCAGTCCAGCAGCTTGGTCACACCGCGTCGTCGACCCGCCTGGGTCCCCTTGACATCCGAGGTAAACAATCCGGAGGTCAGCCTGACCATGGTGTCCTGGGCGGTTCCGGCCGTGGCTGCCCCACAATGCTCGGGCTGACGGGCGGGGAACCGTTCGCGCAGCTGCTTGTTCCGCCCGCTGATCTGAGTCTTGGTCGCATTCGCCACGGCAAGTGGTTTGCGCGCAACGTGTTTGGCGATCGTGGTCACATCGACCTCCCGAACAGGACGCTCAGCGACTGCGGGTCGTAGCCCGGCGCCGGCGGCGGTGGAACCGGATCTTCGCGCCGCGCCGCTTGCCGCGCGTGGTGAGCCAGCACACTCGCTACGACCTCCTCTTTGGAGGGCGTCAAATACAACTCGGTGGTGGTCAAGTGGGCGTGGCCCATCACCCACTGCACGTCGCTCAACGTCATCTGCGGATCCCGCGCCATCCGCATCGCGGCGCTGTGCCGCAGGTCGTGCAACGTCCAATCCGAGCCCAGGCAGGCATTGGCCCGCTCGAACATCCTGTGCGCGGCGTGATAGGTCAGCGGACGGTGTGGTCGGCGTAGTGTCCACCACAGCGGCCGGGTCCGGCCACGCGGCAACTTGGCCTGCAGGTCTTGCTGATACAGGCGGAGCCACACAAA
>NZ_JAEKMI010000069.1 GCF_020217485.1 Mycobacterium sp. WUMAC-067
GTTAACGAAATACTTGCTGCCCTGGGCAAACGGGAAACGTATCCGCCGGGTCGTCGGATACCGAGACCCCTCACTCACCGCATTTGCAGTGGTCGCTGCCTCTTGCACTATGTGGTCGCTCGTCATAACAAGATACCCCTTCCTCGAACACCCGGTTTCCGATACCGACAGTACTAGGTGTTTAGTGAGACGTTACTGCGGATCGACAGGGCGCGCAAGACTCCGCAATGACGTGTAGAAGCGCTGCGTTTGAGAGCCGCATCACACCGCCGCGTACGCTGTCACCTCCACGACTCCTGCCTTTAAACTGTTTTGACAATCGGCCCAAACCGCAGTACATAGTACTAGTCGTTACGTATACTGTTTGTTCGGAAAATTGCTTACTCGGAAGCAGGGAGCGTTCAAGCTGGATACCGGCATCGAGGCTCTCAGCAACCACTCGTACGGCGCGTAACAGGGAGGCTCGCGTTTCATGTTCCGGGATACCTAGCGGTTCTAGCTGCTCTACGGGCGCCTGTGGCGACGGTGAACATCCCGGACGGGATTGGCACCCAGCGCCATGCCGTGTAGTGCAGTGGACTCTGGTTGTTACAGAAGAGGATGGGGGCGGTGTCAACGATCTGCGGAACCGGCCGTCGGCCAGTCCAAATACATTCGGAGGCGATCAGTTTATGAAGGACTTCACCAATAAAGTGGCAGTAATCACCGGCGCTGGCTCAGGTATCGGCCGTAACCTGGCGTTGAGCTTGGCTGAACAGGGGGCGCAGCTGGCGCTGTCGGACATCGATACGAGCGCGCTGGCCGATACCGCTGGTCGATGCGAGAAGGTCGGAGCTAAGGCGGTGCCGTTCGAGCTCGATGTAGCCCAACGGCCGGCAGTTTACGAACACGCAAAGAATGTCGTCAGTGAATTCGGCAGAGTGAACCTTGTTTTCAACAACGCGGGTGTGGCACTCTCGGCCGACGTGGCCGACATGGATTGGGACGACTTCGAGTGGCTGATGGGCATCAACTTTTGGGGGGTGGCCCATGGCACCAAGGCATTCATGCCGCACCTGATCGCGTCCGGCGATGGCCACATCGTCAATGTGTCATCGGTTTTCGGGTTCGTCGGGATTCCGTCACAAAGCGCCTACAATGCCGCCAAATTCGCCGTCCGCGGCTTCACCGAGGCCCTACGCCAAGAACTCCGGGCCGCCAGGCATCCGGTAGGTGTGACCTGCGTTCACCCGGGCGGGGTGAAGACCAACATCGCCGGTCACGCCCGAGGGCTGCCCGACGGCTCGGACCCCGAAACGCTTAGCCGCCTTTTCCATAGGATCGCGTTCACCAGCCCCGAATCAGCCTCGAGGGCGATACTGCGTGGGGTCAAGAAGAATAAGCCGCGGGTGCTGATCGGTCCTGACGCAAGAGTTTTCGATGCCATTCCCCGAATCCTCGGCCCTCGCTACGAGGACATCATGGCGTCGTTCTATCGCACCGGGCGCTACGGTGCGGGGCGTCGACTCGCCGAACGCCTCGGCCTGCCCAGGTAGTAAGAGCCAACCCTGACGACTGGCGAAATGATTTGCTGGTGGAGCCACAACGTTGGCATACCTGCATCCTCGTTACCAAGGTCAGGAGCCTCCGGGATTTGCAGGACGATTCATCTGGAACGACAATCCTCGACCCTACGTCTGGATCAGAACCGCCGACCAAATCCTGGCAGCATCAGCTAACTACTGCTCCAAATTAGTGACTCACAACGCTAGGCGACCGCGACCAGGTGCTGGCGCTGCGGCTCGCAGCGATAACGCGACGGCTTGCCGTTGATCTTGCAGATCCGCCACACCATTCGCGCGATCGGGTTCATCAGCCCGGTGTCGTAGCACAGCATCCGCACGTCACCGAACATGTCACGCAGCGCCTTGCGCGACTCCAGGGACCCGAAGAACACCTGCTTGCGGACCTCGCGCGGGATGTCGAATTCCTGCCAGAAGGCCTTCGGCGGGACCACGATCGCCGAGCATGCCACCCGCATAATCACCGGCACGTATAACGACAGCCAAAACCGCTTACGCCGCGGTAAGTGCGGCACACGCTTACGCAGATACTCGTGAGCAAACGAGATGTGCCGAGCCTCTTCGGCCACGTGGATGGACATCACCCGCTCCATGATCGGGTGCAGTTCCTTGCCCTCACGTAACACGTTCTTCTGAGTGTGGTCGATGGGTTCCTCACCGGCGAGGATGCCGAACCAGAACGGGATCGGCAGAGGGCTAGCGACCAGCGGGATCAGCGGCGAAAGCCACTTCAGCTGCCGCCGCATCCCAGGCACGTCGGCGCCGATGTGGTTCACCATCTCCTGAAACATCATGGTGTGGTTGCACTCTTCGACCGCCTCGTGCAGGCAGTACCGGTACTCCGGGGACCCGTTCGGCACCCAGAACGCGTACCCCATCAGGCCGCGGATGAGGACCGACTCGAAGTGCAGCCCCACCTTGGCCACATTGGCCTGACGCCACATGCCGATCCTGATTTGGCGTTCCTCCGACTGCGCCTGATACCACGGGTGCCGGCCCAGCGGGTCAGTCGCCGGCAACTTCCAGCGGGGGTCGTTGTCGACTACCGCGTACTCAGGTGCGGTCCAGTCGATGTCGATGTATGGGTTGAAATTGCGTCGCACTGAGCCCTCAGACAGGACGCGCAGCACGTCGGCATACTCGGCGTCGTCCAGCACGTCCATGTTGCGGCGCCAACGCCGCACCAACCTCGTCCGAGCGATCTTCTGGGCCATCGCCAGCCTCCTACCGAAAGTTCACATCAGAAAAGCTACTGATACGGTACCGCTGGTATCGCCAACTTTTCAAAAGCCTGTCCATTTAAGGGCTTGTACCCGCCGCAACAGGTTCGGGCCGTCGCGCAGCCACGCCACCACGAGCCTATTGAAAGTCATTTTCATTACGATATCGCCCGCTCCTAGCTCGCTTGGCAGGGGCGCGGGCACCGATGTCGCCGGAGCCGAGGTTGGGGGCATCAGCGATCAGTAATTTGTACACTATCCCGCTCGTCGCGTCCTCGAGGCACGCTCCAGCCGCTGTGTTCAAGCAGTGCGGCCGAAGTGAACCATCCTATGCACCCTCGGGGTTCTGTGAGCCGGCCGGTTGGTCGGTCACGTGTTGGGAATAGTACTGGGCTTCGGCTTCGGCGCGTGGGACTCGTCCGAGGCGGTGCATGAGCCGCTGCTGGTTGTACCAGGCGACATAGTCGGCGGTGACGTGTTCGACGTCGGACAGGGTGTTCAGCGGGCCGCGGCGAAACGGGGAATCCGCGCGCCATCATCTCCTCACTGCACACTCACACCTGTTCATCTCAAGGTGCGGCCGCCCGCGGATAACGCATGGGGACAACGATTCTGATCCTCGTGCTCAACTAGCGGCAACAGTGAAGGGCCCAACAGCGGCATCCGACGCCCGGCTCGATGCACGGCCTCGTAGGACCACAGTTGTTAGACGGCGTCGACAGGCGACCACTGCATAATTTTCATCTCCTGAGGGCGAGCGCCAGGTCAGAATGGCTCGTCCGCTGAACTACCACTTGGGCCTCCCACAACTGTGGCTCTACCGACCAGGACCAACTTTCTGACGGCAACCCACGTTCACATGTGAGCGGAGGCCCCAGCCCCCCATACCCGTCTAACCCGCCCAGCATAAGGCGGCAGTCGTCTGCCGCCAGCATGCCCTACAATTCCCAGCAAAGGTCAGCACCGCAAGGACTTCGGCCCATTCTTTGGCGGCTGCGGCCGTCTTTTCGTGACGACCTTCGGGCGCAGCGTGTCCTTGAGTGCGTTACGCACGTGATTGCGACGCCAGCCGGTGATGGCGCACAACTGGTCGAGATTCCGGCCATTGCCGGCCCTGTCCGTCCCCACGTAGCGGTTACGATCGCCTCAGCACCACCTTGCGTTGACTCACCTTCAGTACCACCAGCTGGGCCTATCCAGCGCGTTATCCTTGGCTGATCAGGTGCGCCGCACGCGCGCATTCTTAGCTGACGCGACGAGCGGGTCTACCCACGCATTTGCTGAGTCCAGGCGGCGTCTTGACAAGGCGCCCGGAGCGGCACAAAACTGGTGTCATGCGCCCACACTTAGGGCCAGTGCCACCAGTTTGTGGTTGCGGATCCTGCTGGCTCCCGCGCGTGCGGTCGCCGATGAGGCTGGTGCCATTCGGCGGCTCAGATGTGCTCACTCATGGTGCTGTCGCTGTAGTCACGAGAGCTGGCAGCGGCATTGGCCGCGGCTTTGGCGTTGAGCTTGCTCGTCGGGGTGCGCGGGTGTCTGCGCCGATATCGATCCGGGACGGGCTAAGGAGACCGTTGGACTTGTCGTCCAAGCTGGTGGTCAAGGTTCGGACATTACCTGTGATGGCAGGCCGAGAGAATGGCGCCCAGGAGCTATACCGGTGGGCTTGGTGTCATCGAGTGGGTCGCGCGGTAAATAGCCACCGGGCGATTTGAAGAACCAGATCGGAGTAGGGAAATGGCGTTCGAATACAGCGATATGCTGCAAACGATTAAAGACCGACAGTGGGCGCTTGCCGACATCGATTGGGAAGCCCCAGGCGCGGAGTTGATTACCGACGAGCAACGGCCCCACCTCAAACAATTCATGTCAGATGTGGTGTGGATCGAGCATGTCGGAGCGCGTGCTTTCGAGGCGATGGCGCCTAAGGCGCCGTTCGAGGCGTTAAGAGAGATCTACCACTACTTCCACGCCGAGGAGCAGCGGCACGCTAATGCCGAACTTGCCCTCATGCATCGCTGGGGAATGCTCGAGCCAGGAGAGACACCTGTGCCGAATAAGAATATTCGGCTGGGGATCGAGTGGATCGACCACTATAGCGATGCGCTCCCGTTGACGGTGATGAGCTCTGCGATCCCGGCGTTGGAATGCGCCCTCGACGGCGCGTTGCTGAAGTTCCTTCTAGACGAGGTGGCAGACCCGTTGTGCGGCGAGGTCTTCAGTAAGGTCAATAGTGACGAATCTCGCCATCTTGCAGTGGGTTTCCAAGTTCTCAATGACCTCGGCGCCAGCCCGGTGCGGGTGCACGTGATCGAGACGGTGGGGTCCATTATTGATCCGAGAATTCTCCTCGGCTCCCTAATGTATATACCGCTGCTCACCAGGATGATGGCTAACCTCACTGCGTGGGGCCTCTCGGAGGAGAAGCTATACAACGCGGTCACACGCTACTCGAATATCGGCGATCGAAGCGAGTTCACCCGCCGAATTCCCGCTTATCACATCCTTCGGACGCACATGTCTGCGACTATCAACCGCGCTCAACCTTTCCATTTCTTTTCCCAGGGGCTAGGTACCCTTGTCGACCATTTCCCCGTCCAGGTGTTCGGCAAACTGCCCTCCTGGGCTGGGGACATGACATACGAACCGGTTTCCAAGTGACCGATCAATCGACCGTTCTGATCGTCGGTGCCGGCTGGGGGTCAGCGAACCGTTTGCCGGCTCTTCCGGAAATGGAGTGCAGGTAAACGCTGCGGCGACTTGTTGATTGGGTCGTGTCGGTGAGCTAATACGGGCGGCGGGCAGAGGATGCAGGTTCCTACACCTTTGTCGTCTGCCTTCTGGGGAGTCCTGTGTCCGAGCCTACGTCTTGTTCTGCTGCTGTTGTTGCCGACACGATCGTGCGCACGGTCGAACTTGGGGTGACGATCACCGATGCTGCTGTCGACGGCGAGGCCACGGTGGTGTTTTGCAACTTGCTCGATGATGGCCAGCGGCATTGTCCGGGCTGCCGTCGAGACGTCAACCGTGACACTGTGATCCGCAACGTGACTGATGTGCCGGTGGTCGGGCATCCACTTCGCCTGCGGGTGCCGCGCTACCGCTGTGTCGACACCGCCTGTGAGCGGGAAGTGTTCGCCCACAACACCTCTGCGCTAGCGCGGCCAGGATGGTCGACCACCCGCAGATGCGCCCGCTACATCTGTCACCGGCTGATGATCGACCACGCCACCGTCGCCGCGGTCGCCCGCGAGCTCGGCCTGTCCTGGGACACTGTCAACACCATCGCCATGGACGCCACCCAGCTGATCGTGGCCAACGACACCGGCCGACTCGACGGCGTGCGGGTCATCGGGGTTGATGAGCATCGCTGGTCACATGTGCGTCGACCCGACTCAGAGGGCTACGTCACCGTCATCATCGACCTGACTCCCGTGCTCGATGGCACCGGCCGTGCGCGGCTGCTCGACCTGGTCCCCGGACGTTCGGCAGCCGCCTTGAGCAGCTGGCTGTCTGAGCAGAGCTAAGCGTTTCGCGAACAGGTGCAGGTCGTGGCGATGGACGGGTTCGGCGGCTACAAGACCGCGGCGACAGATCAGCTGCCTGAGGCCACCGCGGTCATGGACCCCTTCCATGTCGTCGCGCTGGCCGGCGCCAAGCTCGACCTGTGCCGCCAGCGCATCCAACAACAGACATGCGGGCACCGCGGCCGCACGGGTGACCCGCTTACCTTGTGCGGGGCACGTTGCGCACCCGCTATCCGCTGCTCAATGCGCACCAAAAAGCCCGACTGGAAGCCGTTTTCACCGATGAGGCCCACCTCGCGGTCCAACTGTGCTGGAGCTTCTACCAACGCCTGATCGCCGCCTACGCCCACCCCGACCGCCGCCGCGGCAAAACCATGATGACCACGATCATCAACACCCTGCGCCATGGCGTCCCCGACGAGCTCGAGGAACTGGCCCAACTCGGCCGCACTCTATGGCGCCGCCGCAACGACATCCTGGCCTTCTTCGACCACCACGCCTCAACGGCCCCACCGAAGCGATCAACGGCCGACTGGAAGCACTGCGCCGCAACGCGCTGGGATTCAGAAACCTAACCCACTACCGATGACGCTCACTGCTGCACAGCGGAGCCCTGCACTCACTCGTCAACGCACTCTGAATTACGAAGAGCCGCTTTGGCGTGAAGAAGGACTGCGCGTACCGCAGCGGTGACGACGCAACCGCCGCGGCAGTTCCACCGCGCCGACCACGGTCGCCGATGCGGCCAACCGGGTGTGGGCGGTCGACTTCCAGTTCGATGTCACCACCGATGGGCGGCCGCTTCACCGAGGTTGAGGTCCTAACATCTCCTTCCAACCGTCGTCTCCTATTTTGGCCGAATCTTCGATGGTGTATTTGACGCCATCGGGCCCTAGGAACTCGCCGCTTTGCGGACTATAGATAGCTGCAGCACCGCTAGGAATGTAAATGCACGGGTTCGGCTGCTGACCGTTGCACTGGACGCTCCCAGAACCTGGCCGTTGCAGTGGATCGCTTCGTGGAGGAGGCGTCCCCGTCACCCGGTCGGAAGGAAGCGGATTGATGCCGGTATCGACCGACGGAGCCGGTATGACCAAGCCGGGTTTCACCGGCTGATCACAGCGCGCCGCAGGTGCGGGGCAGCTTAGAATCTGGTTCGGATCCCCGTACCAAGGATTGGTCCCCAGCGGGACATACGGCTCTTTGCTGCGGCATTCGCGCGGCGTGGCCGCGCGCTTGCCGGGAACATCGACACAGGGATAATTACGCGCGCCGCGGACCGCGTTTTGTGCCTCCATCGGAATCTTGCAGTATCGCGTGGTCAAAAGCCCGGGAGTCTCGTCCACAAAGGATCGCCATTGCGATGCCGGCAAGAACCCCGTCAGGCAAGCAGGGGTCATATTTATTGGCGTTTGGAACGAAAGAGAAAACGTATGTGGGTAAGCAGCGGTCACTGTCTCACCGAATGCGGGAATTTGCGGAAGTATGACCAGCAATTGCTCTACATTCTTGTTGTACCGCTTGAGCAGATCGGCCACAATCGCAACATTTGCTAGGGTCTGCGGCAAAGTTTCGCGAACGTCGCCGAGCACGGCTTTAATCTGATCGGCGGTCGGCGCAACCTGGCCCAGGATGCTCTTGAGCTGTTTGTCCTTTTCCGCGGCCTGCGCGTCGAGAGTATTTAAGTTGTGCGCCCACCGCTCGATGGGATCACGCGAGTTGGCCTGGCTGTCGATGATCGGTGCTGCGTTTTGGACGATATCGTTGACGTCGCTAAGGTTTGTTTTGAAATCCCCAACGATCGATTGGGTCGAGTCGACTAGCCGCTGCAGGGCTGGGCCCAGGCCGCCGACCGCTTGAGCTGTCTCATCGAGTAGTCCGGCGATCTTGTCTTTGGGCAGGACGTCCAATGTATGGTTAACGGTATCCAGGGTCGGGCCAATTCGTTTAGGCACCGTGCTGTTAGTGATGGTCTGGCCGGGCGAGAAATACTTGGCCGGATTCTGCGCGGATACTAGGTCTATGTATTGTTCGCCGACCGCCGACACCGAATGCACGTTCGCCGAGGAGTCAATTGGGATTTTGTACTGGTCGCTGATACGCAATGTGGCCCGAACTCCTTGTTCGGTCGGCTCTACCCGAGTTACCTTTCCCACGGTGATTCCGCGGTAGGTGACGTTTGCAGTGGGATAAAGCCCTCCCGACGTGGGTAAATCCACCTCCAAACTGTACTGGCCCATCCCAACGACGCTCGGCAACCTCAGATAATGCCACCCAAGAACGCTCATGGCGAGCATCGTGACGATAGTGAACACGGTTAGCTGAAGGCGAAGGCGTCGAGTCAACATGCTGCCTACTCCTCGTCACGCTCGGGGGGTTCGTCGGCGGGGTTGGGTGCGAACCTGACATCGGGAAGCATGGTGTTCGGATCGCGGCCCCACGATTGCTCAAGCGCTCGCAGTGCGCCGGAGAACCCGGTTCCGGTGAGGAGCGCATTATCGATTGCACTCAAGGTGAGGTCCAAGGTTATCGAAACATTCATTGAGTCGCCGTGTACCACCTTCGGGATGGCGTCGGCGCTGAACGGGAGGGTCAAGGCAATCTTTAGCGTCTCGACCAGATCCATCGAAGCCCGGCTGAGTTGTTTCAGGGGACGCTGCAGTTGGCGCACGTCTTTATCCAAGTCGGGACGCGCCGCCGTCAAGGTCTGATTGAGGACGTCGCTAAACCGGCCCAACGCATTGGTCGCATCGAGGAACGGCTGTCGTTGTTCAGCGAAATGCTTTGCCAATGGGGGAAACTCGGTGAGAACGTGGTCCAGGGTGTCTGATTGCTTGGCTACATAAGTCAACAGCCGGTCTGTGGAGTCGATAGCGCGAGTGATGTCATCACGTTGCTCGTTTAGTCGGGCGGTGAAGGTGTCGAGCTTCTTGAGGAAATCATGTATCTGATCGGCCCGCCCAGTCAGCATGTTACGGACTTCACTTGCGATCACTTCGACGTTAGGGATGCCGCCACCGCGCAGCACCGCGGCAAAACTGGCCAGGACCCGCTCGGTGGTGGGATAGGCGGACGCATTCTGCAGCGGGATGATGTCGCCGTTCTTCAATAGTTGCGGTGATGGGTTGGCTGGCGACGCCAGCTCCACATGCTGTGAGCCGAGCAGGCTGGTCTGCCCGATCTTCGCGGTGGCGTTCTTCGGTAGCTTGACGCCCTTTTCTAGATCCAAGGTCAACGTCGCGATCCAGTTTTTCAGGCCGATTGCGCGTACCCTGCCGACAAAAACGTCGGCGACGCGTACCCGACTATTGGCATTCAAAGCCAGCGTTTCCGGCATCTGCACATAAATCGTATAAGAGCCGGATTCGCTTCCCGGGCCACCAGGCAGTGGCACATTAGCGATACCTCGCCAGCTAGCACACGAGGTAAGTACTGTAGCGGCCGCAAATAGCGCCACGAACCGTGACATTCCCGCCCGCATGCTCACTGGCCGGATCCTGTCGCGACTGATGCTGCGTCAGCGGCGGGTGGCGGGCCCGGCGGCGGTGGACCCATATTGGAATAGGCGTTGGGCGGCCCCGGCGGCGTCTGAAACCTTGATGGCGGCGGTGTCGTGTCCGGGCCTCCCATCAGCTCAGCGAGCGAGTCCGGTGTCAGCAAGCTTTCGGTAGCCGGTCCCACTGTGAGGCCTTGCTCACCGGGCGCTACGACCCAGCCGGGCTCGTGGTTACCATGTGACAACGGCGAGTCCGGCGCCCAAATCCCGGGGACCGTGGTGTCCTTGAACCCCGGCGGAGGCTGTAACCGAGGCTCGGAATATGCGATATGTTTGGGCAGTACAGCAGGAGTTTGGTACAGGTTGATGCCAGCCGGGGGTCCATTGAACTTGATCGCATCCAAAACCGGCGTCAAGTATTGTGCGCACAGTTCGGCAGACTCTTGGTATCCCATACGGCTGCCGGCCTGCATCGCGCTGCAGATGAACTGCAATGGGTTGGCAAAGTTTGGCAGGGCTATTGCACCTGTCAGCGCGCCGTGCGCCGGCTCATAGATTGCGAGGGCGTTGGCGGCAAAATGGGGGAAGACATGCAGCGCCGTTTCAAGCGCATTCAGCGGCTCGGGTTGAACCAGCGCGGTGGTCACATCGGCGAGGGTGTTGATGTCGTGGGTTAGCCCATCACGATTGTCCGCTAGAAGCTTTCGCAATGCGGGAAGCATATCGTCTACCTGTTGCAGTGCCTTCGCAAGCCCGGGATCTGAGCTGGTAAGTGAACTGGTAAATACGGCGAGGTCCTTATTCAAAGCGACGAAATTCCGATCATCTTTATATAGCGCGTTGACGAATAAGGCCATGCTGCGCAGCACGGCAAAGAAATCGGCACGCCCGTCATTTAGCGCGGTCAACGCTTGCGAAAGCCCGGTCAAAGTACTGTTGATCTCTTTGCCTTTGCCGGCCAAGCCGTCCGCGAAAGATTCGATGACTTCGCCGAAAGGCCCCTTGGGCTGCTCGGGCGTAGGTCCCAGCTTCGAGATAATGTCCGTGATACCATTGCGCAACTGATCCCATTCCACCGGCACCTGTGTTCGTTCGATGGGGATCACCGCATGATTTCCTAGCGATGGGCCGCCTTCATAGGGCGGTTCCAGCTGAATGACGCGCGAGGCGACCAGCGCGGGATTGAGGATCACCGCAGAGGCGTCAGCGGGCACTTTGTATTTTTTCTCGTAGTGGAAAGTCACCTTCATCTTGTCACCCGACGGCTCGACCTTGTCGATCGCGCCCACTCGCACACCCATTATCTGGACCTTGTCCCCGACATAAAGCGCGTTTGCCTCCGGGAAATACGCAACCACCGTGTTATTGGTCATTTTTTCGTAGAAATCCCGAGCAGCCAGCGTCGTAATAGACGCCAGCAGTATCACCAAGGACCCAACGATGATTGCAGTTCGCGAAAACTTCGGGAGTTGAATTTTGCGTATATCGAAAACAGTACTCAATTCTGGCTGCCTCCCGTCGCAGCGCCGCTGCCTCCTGTTCCGCCCGGGGTGATGAATGGGCCCGGCAGCTGCGGGCCCGGGCCCGGCGGGAATGGTGGTCCCGGGGGGAGTCCTGGCGCGAAGGTCGACGGCGGTGATGTCGGGCCGGCCGGCGCCAGGTTCTCGGTACGCGCGCCTGGTGGAGCTTTTACGGGAAGCCGCACCGGAGTGCCTGGCACATTCGGCGGGGGCTCGTCAGGTCGTCCGGCAATCGGGATACCGGGTGTTGGTGGCAGCCCATTAGGGTCGGGAGGTGACGTTTGGACGTCAAACGGCGCGATCGTCGACGGGCCACCGAAAGGGCCGGCGCCCAAACCCATGCAGGGAAGCGGGTTCCATGGCCGCGGCAAACCGTCCTCTGCGGGGGTGTAAGCGCACGACGCGCCTGGCGGAACCGCCGGTCCTGGATGGTCCGGGGTGCCCTCCCTTACCGGCGGAGCTGGCGGTGGCGCGCCATTGGGAAACCGGGTGCCGTTAGGATCGGGGAACTGGTAGGCGGGCAAACCAGCGCTGCGCCAGAATTGTTCAGGGTCGATCCCACGTTTCTTGAACGCCGCGTCGACCCAAGGCTGAGTCATCCAAAAAGGTGCAAGATTCAGCAGAGCCACCTTAAAGTAGGGACCCGACGCTACCGACTCCGCCAAAGCCGACGCATAATAGCTTACGTTAGGCGCCCACTCGACGAGATCTTTTTTGTGTTTGAGTAGCAGATCGCTAATCGTCCTCAATTGCTCGACAACGTTATGCAGATTCGGGTTGTCATCGATCAAACCCTTCAACTGGGCGGAAACGGCGGCGATATTGCCCAGCAAGCCGTCGATGGCACTCTTGCGCTCGTTGAACGCCGCCAGAACGATCTGCGTGTTAACCAAAATCCGATCGATTTGCTTGCTGCGATCACCGAGTATGCTTGCCACCTTCCTAGCGTCAGCAAGCAGCCGTTGGATTTGCTCGTCGCGTTTCCCTAGCGTGTCAGAGAACTTGGCCACACCATCCAGTGCTGCACTCAGATGCGGGTAAGTCTGCTCAACTGTCTGCGACAGCACATTCAGGGAGCGTTTGACTGTATTGATGTCCCAGCCGGTAGCCGCCTTCGTGACGTCGAAGAACGCGTCGTAGATCTGGTACGGGCTGGTGGTTTGCCCAAGCGGGAGTGTCGCATTTGGTTGGAGCACGCGGGAGCCTTGGGGATCGATCTCGAGCACTTTCTTCCCCAGGATGGTATCGGTACGGATCGCAAGACGGCTTTTAGATCCGATTGTATTGGAGCCGATGGAAAACTTCATGACTACATGGTTGCCATTGATCGTAAATCCCTGCACTTCGCCGACATTTACCCCAGCGATGCGAACTTTATCGCCCTTGTTCAGCCCGCCTGTGTCTTTGAACTCTCCGTAATAGGTTGCCTGGGCAAACAACATCGGAATGCTGGTGAAGCTTTGCCCTACTCCGGTCACCACCGCTGCAACGATGATTCCCATCGCCCCCATCCGATACGGATTGATTGCTTGAAGGGTTCTCACTTCGGAGTGCACCTCCCCGTCGGCTGACTCCAAAGCTTCACGGTACGGACGGGCCCGCCAGGCTGCAGGCCATCAACCTTCAGCGTGACGTCGCACGCGTAGAAATTGAAGAAGTCGCCATAAAGCCCCCCGATACCCGCGACACGCTTCGCAGATTGTGGGGCGTCCCGTAACACCCCGTCGACGTAGTCGAGCCGGTCAATTAGCGGTTGGAGGGTATTCTGCACATAGCCAACGGCCTTCTGCAGCAGTGGCCGATTGTCTGACAACAGATCCGCCAGCGTGCCGGCCACATTACCGATGTGCGCGACATTGGCCGCGAGCGGATCGGCTTGATTGCTCAACCCGGTGATCAACTTATCGACGTTGTCGATCGTTTGGTCGAATTCCTTGCGATGCTTGACCGTGGTCTCTAGCACGACGTTAAGGTTTGAGATGACTTCACCGATTGCCTGGTCACGTCCAGCGATCTGCGCGGTTAGTTGCGCCGTCTGGTCCAAGATATCGTTGATCGTGCCACCTTGGCCCTGAAACACAGTGACGATCGCGGTCGCAATCGTATTGACTTTGTCGGGATCGAGCGCGCGAAACACCGGCTTGAAACCACCGATCAGTGCATCTAAATCCAGGGCTGGCTCCGTACGTGACAGCGGGATAAACCCACCCGGCGGCAACACCCGATCCATCCCTTCACCGTCGCCGCGCTTAAGTTCTACGTAGCGCTGCCCAAGTAGGTCGGCATAGCGAATGGACGCGGTCGTCGACTGATAAAGCGGCACCGAACGGTCTACTTCGAAGTCCACACGCACCCGATGACCGCCCTCCGTGATCCGTACGCTGCTTACTTTGCCGATCTCCACCCCGGAGGCACGGACAAACTGGCCGGCGCGCAAGCCGCTCGCAGTACTGAATTCGGCCGTGTAGCTGGAGGTCTTGTTAAAGCGCAACTGGGCGAACACCACGACAATGATGACCGTCACGGCAATTAAAGTTAATACGGCAGTACTAAACTTCACTGCCGTAGCGGTGATTTTTTTCATGGGTTGATCGTGTTCTCCCCCCACTGGCGGCCCCACACGTATTCATTGGCCTGCGGTTGCGGGATTCCAAAGTGGGTGTATGGCGCGATGCTGGAACCGCTATCCGTTACCAAGTACGGAGCAGGCCACAGATCGCGGGTAATGGTCTTCCAGCATCCCGGTTTCCCGCCCGGTCCGCCGTGAGCATTCACTCGCGGCAAGTTGTCAGGATAGACGTACGCATTTGTTCCTCCCAAGATCGTGCCTGTTAACCTTACCGAGTAACCGTTGCCGCTCTCCCCATCCGTCACTTTCGGTAGCACATTAGCGCCATGGTGAAAAAGGCAGTAAAGCTCCGGACTGTAGGTGTCAAGCAGTTGAGTCACCGGCACCAGGTCGCTGACCGCATGCTGCAGGTCCGATCTGCTCTGGTCAATGATGTCGGCACCGGTGTTTCCAACCCCCACCGCGGCCAAGAGTGCGGCGTCCAGATCCTTCTTTTGCTGGTTGAAGGTACGCGCCGTGGTGACTGCGTTATCGAGGGCGCTCCAAAGATCCGGCGAGGCATCCCCGTAGATATCGGCTAAATCCGCCAACCGTTGAATATCATGGCGGATTTGAGGCATCTGCGGGTTGATGTCATCGAGTATGGTGTTTCCATTGATGATCGAAGCCCCGAATTTATCGCCTTGCCCATTTAACGCTGCAGCCACCGCCGAAAGCGTTAAGTTCACCTTGACCGGATCCACCTTCTCTGAAATCTGCATGACCGTCTCGAACAACGTGTTAAACTCCGTTGTTTCCGACCTCACCACAATTATGTCAGCCGGTGTAACCTTCCGGGCCACAGGTTGTTTGGGCGAACTCAACGACACGTACTTGTTGCCAAACACCGTGGTGGCTGTAATTTCGGCATTTACGTTTAGCGCGATCAGCCCGGCGTATTTTGGCGCAATTTCCAGCAGCAGCTTGGCCGCCGGCTTTCCGTCACGCTCCACCTCGCTGATGCTGCCCACCCGGCCGATCTCCACCCCGTTGTAAGTGACTTTCGCCCCCCGATCCAAGACCAAACCCGACCGGCTAGCCAATGCTGTTAAGGTTATCTTGGGTGTGAAGCCACCCCGGAACTGGACCCAGACGACGATCAGCACGACCGCGGTGATGAGCCACAAAGCCAGCCCCGCTAACTTTCGGACCGAAATAAGTCGCCGTAGCCGCTTGCTTGTGGTTGCCATAATAATTTACACCGTGAGATTGAAGTTGGGGTTGACGCCGTAAATCGCTAACGAAGCCATTAGCACGACCATTACGATGGCGATTAGCGATGCGCGCATCGATC
Source organism: Mycobacterium sp. WUMAC-067 (assembly GCF_020217485.1). Classification (GTDB taxonomy): domain Bacteria; phylum Actinomycetota; class Actinomycetes; order Mycobacteriales; family Mycobacteriaceae; genus Mycobacterium. The sequence continues at coordinate 15,228 of NZ_JAEKMI010000069.1, forward strand.
TCCCGACTGCCACGCCGACTCCAACCGGACCGCCGCTGGCGTTGTATCCGTAGTAGCAGTGGTTCAACATCACGACTGCCGAAATGGCGACCGTCTCCGCAAGAGAGTACCAGAAGTCGTTAACCCTCAGGAAAGTGTTGAAGTAATGGTCATACGTTCCGATTGATTGCGCATAGAACAAAGTTGTCACCAGCTGGGCGGAAAAGAACGAGAGGAGGACCGCGACCGAATATAGTGGGATAGTGACGATGAAGGCGCCAATAACTCGGGTAGATACCAAATACGAAACTGATTTGATTCCCATCACCTCAAGCGCATCAATCTCCTCGCTGATCCGCATGGCGCCCAATTGCGCTGTAGCACCGGCCCCGACGGTCGCGGCTAAAGCAGTGCCAGTTACGATTGGCGCCACCACACGCACATTCGCTAGCGCGGCGAAGAAACCGGTGAACGCCTCAACGCCGATATTGCCTAGCGAGGCGAACCCTTGAATCGCAATCAGCGAACCGGCCGATAGCGTCACAAAGCCGATGATCGCCACCGTGCCGCCGACGGCGGCCATTGCGCCAGTGCCCATGCCGATCTCGGCGATCAGGCGCAAGACTTCCTTTCGGTAATTCTTTAGGGTAAACCCGAGATAACGGAGCACTTCGCCGACGAACAGCGCGACATCACCAGAGGCGTCGAGCGCACGGCCAGGAGCGCCGACCCATCCGGCGCCTAGCTTCCAAGCGCGTGGGAAACGTGATTGCACGACCGTCGGGGAAGCCAATCTCAACGCCCCGTTCCGAACCGCACACCAATGGTAGTCAGCACCACGTTGACCGCAAATAATGCGACCACCGCAAGAACCAACGTTTCGTTGACTGCTGTGCCCACCCCTTTGGCTCCCCCGCCGGCTGTCAACCCGCGGTAGCAACCCACCAGCCCGGCAATAAGCCCGAATAAGGTGGCCTTCACAATCGAGATCAGCACCTCGGGCAATCCAGTAATCAAGGTTAGGGTCGAAACGTATGCGCCGGCCGAAACATTCTGGATATACACACCGAACAAGAACCCGCCGACCAGCCCGATACTGATCACCGCGCCATTGAGCAGCAGGGCTACAATGGTCGATGCAACCACCCTGGGAACTACCAGTCGATGAATCGGGTCGATGCCCAACACCTCCATCGCATCGATCTCCTCGCGAATAGTCCTAGCGCCCAAATCCGCACAAATCGCAGTAGAACCTGCGCCAGCGACCACGAGCACCGTCACAAGGGGGCCCAGTTGAGTGACGGCGCCGAGCGCAGCCCCAGCGCCGGAGACGTCGGCGGCCCCAAATTCGGCCAATAAGATATTCAGCGTAAAGATGATTAGCACGGTGAGCGGAATTGCGACCATAACGGTTGGCAGGAACGACACACCGAGTAGAAACCAACCCTGTAGGATGAATTCGCGCCATTGGAACGGACGTGCAAGCGCCTTGCCGGTTAGCACACACATCTGAGTGAAGCTGGCCACCTGCCCTAGCGGTTTCCGCAGTTGTTCACGAAGGTATACCGACAAACCGTTGGATGCCGTCACCGATGCCCCTCGACAACAGCACCACGTGCGTCGCGCTGCAGCAGCCGATCAACGTACAGCGCGACCGCCGAAACCGTGACCAGCAGACCATACTGGGTGGTAGCGCTCAACCCATCGCTCGCGCCAGAGATGTCCGTTGTGCCGACGTTGCACAACAACACGTTGAGCGTGAAGATGCTTAGCGCCGCCAGGGACGAAGAAGCTGCGATGGTTGGCAGGGTCGACATCTGCATCAAAAACCGCAACTTGGACGATGAACTCAAACCATTGGAACGGCCTCTCAGCACGGCCTTTTGCCGAATTGAAATGGCATCTGCGAAAACACGCCGCCAGCTCCCAACGCTGGAAAAGGTCTGATCCCGGACGTCTTCGACGAGAATGACTCTGGCCGTGATCACCGGGTCATCCATAGGTCGCGAACCCA
>NZ_JAEKMI010000007.1 GCF_020217485.1 Mycobacterium sp. WUMAC-067
GGCCCGAAAATCGCAGCCACGTTACGCTCGCGAATCCGCTAGACGGTCAGCACGATCTTCCCGGTCACCTTGCCGGCCACCAGTTGTCGGTGCGCGTCGCCGGCCTGTTGGATGGGCAGGCGGGCGCCGATGATCGGTCGCACCCGGCCGTCGGCGAGCATCGGCCACACCGAGGCCGTCACCGCCTGCACGATTTCGCTTTTGCTGTTCGGCCCGGTGACCGGGCGGGCGCGCAGCGTGGTGCCGATCACCCGCGCCCGCTTGGCGAGCAGTTTGCCGATGTTGAGCTCGGCCTTGATGCCGCCCTGCATGCCGATGATGACGAGCCGTCCGTCGCTCGCCAGGGCGTCGATGTTGCGGTCCAGGTAGGCCGCGCCCATGATGTCGAGGATCACGTCGGCCCCAGCGCCGTTCGTCTCGTCGCGCAGCCGCGCGACGAAGTCTTCGTCGTGGTAGTTGATGGTGATGTCGGCGCCGAGGTCGCGGCAGAAATCGAGCTTCTCCGTCGAGCCGGCGGTGACCGCCACCCGGGCCCCGAGCGCCCGCGCGATCTGGATCGCGTGGCTGCCGATGCCGCTGGCCCCGCCGTGCGCGAGCAGGAGTTGGCCCCGGCTCAGGCCCGCGATCAGCACCACGTTCGACCACACCGTGCAGGCCACCTCCGGCAGCCCGGCGGCGTCGACAAGATCCACACCGGACGGGATCGGCAGCACCTGGCCGGCCGGCACGGCGACGTACTCGGCGTACCCCCCGCCGGCCAGCAGCGCGCAAACCTCTTGCCCCGCAGTCCATTCCGAGACACCGTCGCCGACCTCGGAGATGACGCCGGACACCTCCATGCCGATGGTCTCGCTCGCACCCGGCGGCGGCGGATACTTGCCGGCGGCCTGCAGCACGTCGGCGCGGTTCACCCCGGCGGCAGCCACCTTGACGACGACCTCGCCGGGCCCGGCGGATACGTCGGCGACTTCTTGCCAGGAGAGTTGATCGGGGGATTCGGCGACGATGGCTCGCATGGCGGCCACGCTACCGGCCCCCGTTACCCTTGTCCGTGGTGGCGTGGCAGAGCGGCCTAATGCACTCGCCTTGAAAGCGAGAGACGGCTAAAACCGTCCGGGGGTTCAAATCCCTCCGCCACCGCCCTTCTCACTCGGCGTTCTGGTGCAGCGTGGGCGCGTAGCGCAGCACCGCACCCACCCCGTCGGCCGGGGAGATCCGCTCGTCGGTGCGCACCAGGGCGGCGCCGACCGAAATCGCGGACACCGGCAGCGCCTCGTCGGCCCGCAGCGTCTTCGCGGGAGCGGCGCCCTGCTCGGAGAGCACGTTTTCGTTGGGGGCGACGGTCGTCAGGCCCTCGTCGGCAACCACGGTGGCGTCGCCGATGTCGCCGATGATCAGCGTCTCCACCGCGCCTTGCCGCAGCGCCGAGCAGACGGGACCGAGTCCCTCGGCCGCCAGCCCCGATCCCCGCCTTATTTCGGCGGTAAACCGTTGTGCCGCATCGTCGATCGTCCGGAGCTGGCGCTTGACGAATTCGGCTTCGATGGCCCGCTCGATCTCGCCGAAGTCGTGGCCGCTGTGCCGCGCCCCGACCTCGAGCGCCACAGCGCGATCGTGCAGCCGTTCCGGCAGCGCGGCCAGCAGGTCGGAGCGCGAACGCACCTCACCGACCACGAAGATGACCTCGATCGCCTTGTCGTCGGCGAGTTCGGCGACGCGATCGGCGACCGCGCGCACGTTCTTGCGGGCGGCCTCGTCGGTGCGCAACTGGGGATCACCGTATCCGGCGGTCTCGGCCCCCGCGGCCTTGTGCACGGGGTAGCCCCCGCCGTCGACGGTCTCGGTGCGCAGCGTCCCGCCGATGTGGGTCGTGATGTCGGCGCCGCTGTGGTCGACGACCGCCAGGACATAGTCCGGGTGATCGAAGCTCTGTTCCAGAATCGGTACCAGGTAAGGCAATTCGGATACCCGGACCACGTTCGCGGCGGGACCGCGGGCCAGGTGCTCGTTGATCACCACACCGTCGGCGCTGGCGATCACCGCCCGTCCACTTCGACCGATCGGCGGACGCAGGTTCATCGCCGCGTCCTCGATCGCGTCGATCACCGTTGCGGCGGCGTGGGAGCGTTCGAGGTCTTCCTTGATCGCCCGCCACTTGAGCTCGAGTTGAGCCTCGGCGTCATGGGTGTCGTGCGAGTCGTCGAAATACACCGAGACGAACGGCCCCGGTGCGTCCAGCAGTTTGCGGAAGCGTTGCGAGTCCATGCCTTGTTGGTTGCCCCGCGAGCCGGAGCACAAACACCGTCAGCTTCGATCGCCCTCGCTGTCGTCGAAGAAATGCCAGTCGCCGTCGTGCTCGACTTCCATGCGCCAGCCGAGCTCGCTGTTGTCGGCCTTGTTGTCGACGAACCATGCGTGTGCGTCGTCGGCGCTGTCGATGTCTTTCGTCGCGACGACGTCGCCTTTCGGGTTGAGCACTCGATAGGTAGCCATGACGGCAGGGTTCCCACTGCCGTGGTCGCTAACCCGTGGGGATCTCGGCGGCGATCGTGTCCATCAGGCCCGTATACCTGCGGGCTTCCGGATCCCGGCCGGGCTTTCCGCTGCTCACCACGCCGGCCGCCAGCCCGCGCGCGGGGTCGGCCCAGATTGCGATGTTGACCAGGCCGAGGTTGCCGAACGCGTGCGGCGCGTTGCGACCGAACGGCCCCCACCGGTTGGTGCCGAGGATGTAGCCGGTGCCCCAGCGGGCCGGCTGCAGCCCGACCGCGAAATCCGGTCGCAGCCTTCGGCATTCGGCGATCGCACCGTACATGGTCTCCGGACTGATCACCCGTACGCCGTCGAGTTCGCCTCCGCGACGCCAGATCTCGGCGAACCGCGACATCTCCTGGGCGTTCGACACCGTGTTGGACGACGGGATGATGGTGGTCAAGAACAGCGGGGAGTTCGTGTACGGGATGATCTCGTGCACGGTTCCGCCGATCGCCTTGCGGAAGATCTGGGCGACCACCGGCGGAAGCGTTCGCCCGGTGGCGTGGCTCGGCGCGACCAGTGGGAGGTCCTTCTCGGCGACGCCGAAGTTGGTCCAGCGGAAGCCGAGTGGGTCGAGGATCTCGGTGGCCAGGATTTCGCGAATTTCCTTGCCGGTGGCCGCGTACACGATCTCGCGCACCAGCGGACCCCAGGTCAGCGCGTGGTACATGTGGAACAGCCCGGGGCGGTACAGCGGCCGCAATTCGCCGAGCTTCTGCTGCGCGTACTCGTGGTCGTCGGCGCGCGTGACGTCCGGCCGGGGGCCGGTCGGGAATGGCAGCCCGGCGCTGTGCGTCATCACGTGCCGGATGGTGATCCGGTGCTTGCCGTGGCTGGTGAAGGTGGGGATGTAATCGCAGACGCGGTCGTCGAGCGAGAAGACGCCCCGCTCGGCGAGCATGTGCACCACGGTCGCCGCCATCCCCTTGGCCGCCGAGTACACGCAGAACGGGGTGTCGGGCGTGACGGGGATCCGCTCGGCGTCGGGCGGGTCGCTCGGGGCGTTGCCCCAGCCGTGGCCGATCGCGCGGTTGAGCACGACGCGCCCGTGATGCCGGAGGCACAGCTGGATGGCCGGATGGAAGCCGGCCCGGTACCAATGCCGCGCTGCCTGCCAGATCCGGTCTATTGCGGCACTGTCGATTTCGGAGTGGTCTTCGGCACCGATCGTCGTCACCGAGTCCAGGTCGGCCGGGAGGCGGATCTTGCCGTCAGGAGTTGTCACCTCAGCGAGGGTACGTGTCCCCGGACTACTCCCCGGTGAACTGCGGCGGACGCTTCTCGAACGTCGCCGCGATGCCCTCGGTCAGGTCCTTGGACGGCAGGAACGCCGCGTTCCACGCGGCCACATACCGCAGGCTCTCCGAGACCGCCGCGATGCGCTGCTGGTCGAGGACGTCCTTGATGCCGTGGACGGTCAGCGGGGGATTGGCGGCGATCTCCGCGGCGGTCGCGTGGGCGGCGGCCAGCGTGGCCGCGGCGTCGGCGTACACGTCGTTGACCAGTCCGATCTTCTCGGCGCGGGCCGCGTCGATGTCCTTGCCGGTCAGCGCCAGCTCCCGCAGGTGGCCGTCGTTGAGGATCAACGGGAGGCGGGCCAGGCTGCCGACGTCGGCGACGATGGCGAGCTTCACCTCACGCACCGAGAACTTGGCGTCGGCGCTGGCGTAGCGAATGTCCACCGCCGAGATCAGGTCGACGCCACCGCCGATGCACCAGCCGTGCACCGCGGCGATGGTGGGGGTCCGGCAGTCGCCGACCGCGCTGATCGCGCCCTGCATGCGCTTGACCTCGCGGTGGAAGACGGCGCGCGGGCCGGCCAGCGCGTCGCCGGACAGCAGCGGGGTGAACGACCCGCCCATCGCCGGCACGTCCAGGCCGTAGCTGAAGTTCCTGCCCGAACCGGTCAGCACGATGGCGCGCACCTCGGGGTCGGCGTCCAGCTCACCGAACAGCTCGGGCAGCTCGGACCAGAAGGCCGGCCCCATCGCGTTGCCCTTGCCCGGCCCGATCAGCGTCACCTGGGCGACGTGGTCTTTCTTCTCCACGGTGACGGATTCATATGCTTGCGCCATATCGAGACCGTAGCGTGGCGAATATGGCTCCTGACTTGCGACCCGGTCCGCATTCCCCGCCGACCGACGAGCTGCACAGCGCCGAGGACACCCTGGGGGTGCTGCAGCGGGTGCTGCACACCCTGGCCGACGACGACCTGTCGTGTCGGACGCCCTGCGCGGATTTCGACGTGGCGCAGCTGACCGGGCACCTGCTCAATTCGATCAAGGCCCTCGGGGGCATGGTGGGCGCGGAAATCCCCGAACCCGCCGAGGGCGATTCCGTGGAACGACAGGTGGTCGCCGCGGCGCGGCCGGCGTTGGATGCCTGGCACCGCCACGGCCTCGGCGGATCGGTGCCGTTCGGCAAGGGTGAGATGCCCGCCAAGAGCGCGTGCGCCGTCCTGTCGATCGAATTCCTGGTGCACGCCTGGGATTACGCGACCGCGACGAAGCGCGAGGTCGACGCCCCCGAGCCGCTGTCCGAATATGTGCTGGGGTTGGCCCGCCGCATCATCCGCCCGGAGCTGCGAGGTGGCGCCGGGTTCGACGACCCGGTCGACGCGCCCGCCGACGCCGGCGCGCTCGAGCAGTTGGTCGCGTTCACCGGCCGCAACCCGGCGCGATAGTCCGCTCTTCGGCTTTCGCCCCGTCGAGTGTGAAGCCTGGGCTTTGGGTGTGAAGCCACGGCGGGTCCGCTCGACGGCTCTCTCGCCGCGGCGCTAGACCCGCTCGAGGTAGAAGTAGTAGTACTTGCCGTTGTCGCGGACGCCCTTGCCGTTCATGATGCCCATCACGGCGTTGTCGTCGATCTTCTTGAAGTGATCGTGCACCGGCTGGCCGTCGTAGACCATCGTGGCGGTGACCTCCCCGCGGAAGTCCTCCAGCCACAGGCTGGCCTCGCCCTTGCCCATTTCCACGTTCGAGAACTTGTTGCCGTCGGCGTCCAGGCAGACCAGCGGCTGCACGTCGCTGACGGATTTGAACGTCTTGCCGAACCACCCGGCCTTTTCTAGCTGGCCGTTCATCTTGTGGCCGGTCTGGAACTCGCCGCCCTTCCACTCGCCGAGCATTTCCTCGATCGCCGCGGGCGATAGCTCTGCCCAGAATTCGTCGAGCTCGGAATCCGCGATGTCGCCGCTGCGCTCTTTGAACTCGGTGAACTTCTTGCGGGCGAGGTCCACGGACGACTCCTTACGGTTCGGTGCGGGCAATCCAGTCGCAGGCAAAACGCAGCAGGGCGTCGTTTTCCTCCGGCGCACCAATGGTGACACGGATGCCCTCGGACGCGAACGGCCGCACCACCAGGCGCGCGTTGGCGGCCTGCTCGGTGAAATCCATGGTGCGTGACCCGAGCGGGAGCCAGACGAAGTTCGACTGAGACGGCGGCAGGTCGAACCCGCCGTCGCGCAGGGTGTCGCTCACGCGGGTGCGCTCGGCGACGAGCGCGTCGGTGCGGGCCATCAACTCGTCGGAGGCCTCCAGCGACGCGATGGCGGCCGCCTGCCCGACGTTGGTCACCGCGAACGGCATGACGACCTTGTCCAGCGCGGTGATCAGGTCGGGTTGGGCGATGGCGTAACCGACCCGCAGGCCCGCCAAGCCGTACGCCTTCGAAAAGGTCCGCAGCACAACGACATTGCTGTGGATGAGGGCCAGCTCCAGGCTGTTGGGCAGCATGCCGTCGCGGACGTACTCGACGTAGGCCTCGTCGATGGCGATCAGGATGTGCGACGGCACCGCGTCCACGAAGCGCGCCAGGTCGTCCGGGTCGACGACCGTGGACGTCGGGTTGTTGGGGTTGCAGACGAAAATCAGCCGCGTGCGGTCGGTGATCGCCGCGAGCATCGCGTCGAGGTCATGGGTGTGGTCGGTCAACGGCACCCGGACGGTCGTCGCGCCGGACACCTGGATGATGGGCAGGTAGCACTCGAAGCTGCGCCAGCCGATCATCACCTCGTCGCCGGCCGCGGCGGTGATCTGAACGAGCTGCTGGCACAACGTGACCGAACCGCTGCCGACCGCGATGTGCTCGGGGGCGACGTCGGAACCCAGGTGCATGGCCAGCGCCGCCTTGAGGTCCACGCTGGCGTTGTCCGGGTAGCGGTTGACGACGGCGATGGCCCGCTCGATCGCCGCATGCACACTGGGCAGCGGGCCGTAAACCGTCTCGTTGCTGGCCAGCTTGATCGAACCCGGGACGTTCTTGCCGGGCACATACACTGGCAGTCCGGCCAGTTCGGAGCGCAGACGGGCGGTCACTTCGACAGTTTATGTCTCAACTGTGTACAGTATGGCCGGTTCCGCGAGACCGGAAAGGGGTCGGTACCCTCAGAAAGTCCAAAGGGAGGCGTGCCAGAGCGGCCGAATGGGGCTCACTGCTAATGAGTTGTCCCCCTCAAAGGGGACCGGAGGTTCAAATCCTCTCGCCTCCGCTGGGTCCTTGAACGGAACACGGAACGACAACTGAAGAACAAGCGCCCGTAGCTCAACGGATAGAGCATCTGACTACGGATCAGAAGGTTAGGGGTTCGAATCCCTTCGGGCGCGCTCAGTCATTTCGTGCGCAAACGTGTTACAGGCAGCAGGGTCTGCGCGTAATATCAGCGGCCTCGGGCATCAGTTCAGTTCCGTGCGAACATCGGGGTTGCGCTATGTCCCGTGTCACCAAAATCCTCGCCGCCCTGGTAATCGCGTCCAGCGCCTTGCTGACGTCGGCTTGCGGTTGCAGTACAAGCGCAGCAGGTGTCACCACTTGCACTTTGTTGTAAGCGGCCGAATTCTGTTGTGCCCTCGGGTTTGACGGAACCTGGGGACACCCACCCTGGCAGGACCGGCCGCTAGCGTCCCCCGAACGGCCCACCGAATGGCCCGCGACGGGGCGGCTCGGTCACCGTTTGGGTGACGGTGCTGGTCTCGGTGCTCGGCGTCACGGTGACCGTGCTGGGTGAGACCGTCGTCGTGGGGGTATCGGTGCTCGGCGGCGGGACGGTCTCGGTGACGGTCTCGGTCGGCCCGCCACCACCGCCTCCGCCGTGGTGCCGCGGCGGCTCCGTTGTCGTCGTGGTCACCGGCGCGGTGGTGGACGGTGTCGGCGTCGTGGTCGTTGCCGGGCTGGGCGCCGGCGAAGGGCTGGCGAGCTTGACCGCCGCGAAGACGATCGCGCCCAGCAGTAGCGCGCCGATGGCGCCTGCCGCGACCAGCACGGCCGGGCGCCGGTACCAGGGCGTCGGGGGCCCGGGCGGCGGGGGTTCGGGCGGTGCGGGCACGGCGTCGTAATAGCCGCCGCCGTACCGCGCGGCCGCGGTGGGTTCGGAGTAGTAATCCGGTTCCTCGGGATGGGGCGGCACGAGACGAATGCTAGCGGGTCAGGCCGGGCTGTCGATGAGGCGCAGCGCCCGCTCGAACAGGTGCACGGTGGCGGCGTGCAATTGGTCGCCGACCTCCTTTTCCGCCTTTCCCGCGCAGGCCCGGGCCAGCGTCCCCTCGATCACGATCCCGAGCTTGAAGCAGGCCAGCACCGTGTACCAGGTGATGTGTGACAGGTCGCGGGTGGTGTTGGCGGCGTAGCGCTGGAAAAGCTCGTCGGTGCTGGCCAGCCCGTCCTGCCCGCCCAGGGCGTGGCTGAACACGGCCGAACCGTCGGGCTGGCGCCAGGTGGCCAGCAGCCAGCCCAGGTCCAGCAGCGGATCGCCGATCGTGCACATCTCCCAGTCGACGATCGCGACCACCTCCGGGCCCGTGCGCGAGAACATCACGTTGGCCGCGTGGTAGTCGCCGTGCATGATGCCGGGCGTCCAGTGCGCCGGCCGGTGACGGTCGAGCCAGGCCGACACCTCCTCGATGCCGGGGATCTGCGGGCCGGGATATCCGTCGTAGTCGTTGTAGGACTCGAGCTCGGAAAGCCAGCGCGGCACCTGGCGCTCCAAAAAGCCCTCCGGCTTGCCGAAGTCGGCGAGTCCGACGGCGACATGGTCGACGGCGCCGAGCTTGGCCAACGCGTCGGCCATCGACAGCCCCATGCCGTGTCGCACCTTGGCATCGCCGGCATGCAATGGCGGCAGGCCCTCGCCGGCGTTGAATCCGTCGACCGGATCCATCAGGTAGAAGACCGCGTCGCCCAGCACGGCGGGGTCCTCGCAGACGGCTATCAGGTGCGGATGGGGAACATCGGAACCAGCCAGTGCCGCAAGGACTTTTGTCTCCCGCAGGATCACGCTGTTGCTGCGCGGCCGCAGGTGGCGTGGCCCGCGCCGCAGCACGTAGGGCCGGCCGGCCCTGTTGAATCGCAGCATGACGTTCTGCGTTCCGCCGGTCACGTTGGAGACGTCTTCCAGCGGGCCCTCGCCGAGCCCCTGCCCGGACATCCATTCCGCTACGGCTTGAAGATTCACGTGGTCCACTGCTCAGCCCTTCGGGTGTGGCGTGTATCGGACCGTCTGCGCAGCGATCATGCCGTCACGGAACACGAACGTGTCGACGCCGTCGTCGACCCGGCTGGCGGCCGAATCGGCGGCCCATTCCAGGAACAGCACGTCGCCGTCGAAGAGCTGGGTTTTCAAGTCCCAGTTGGCATCCGGCAGATCGGCGAGCAGCTGCGCGAACACCTGGCGGATGGCGTCCTTGCCGCGCGCGACGCCGGCGGGACTGATCAGCACGGAGTCCTCCGCGTAGTCGGCGAGGATTTCGTCAAGGTCGCCCGCGGCCAGCGCCGCGCCGTGGTGGGCGAACACTTCCTGCGGCGTACGCGACGGGGTGGGCGTCATGGCACTCCCTTGCAACCTGTGGACCGTCTGGGAAAAAGACTAGGGCAGGGGCGACGCGCGGCATCCGGTGGCGGCGACTGGAAGAATAGTGTGCATAACTTACTTTCTGGGGAAGGGACCTGGCGATGCCGCGGACCGACAACGATTCCTGGGAGATCACCCAAAGCGTCGGCGCCACCGCGCTCGGTGTCGCCGCTGCCCGCGCCGCGGAGACCGAGAGCGAGAACCCGCTGATCAACGACCCATTTGCGCGGGTGTTCGTCGACGCCGCGGGTGAGGGGATGTGGAGCATCTATGCCGATCCGGCGCTGTTGGCCAAAGCGGCCGACATCGAGCCCGATCTGCGGGCTCGGCTGCAGCTGATGGTCGACTTCATGGCCACCCGGACGGCGTTCTTCGACGAGTTCTTCCTGGGCGCGGCCGACGCCGGCGTTCGCCAGGTGGTGATCCTGGCGGCCGGACTGGACGCGCGCAGCTGGCGGCTCCCGTGGCCCGACGGGACGGTCGTCTACGAGCTCGACCAGCCCAAGGTGCTGGAATTCAAATCCGACACGCTGCGCGAGCACGGGGCGCAGCCGACCGCGCGGCTGGTCAACGTCCCGATCGACCTGCGGCAGGACTGGCCGAAAGCATTGCAAGACGCGGGGTTTGACGCTTCCCGCCCGGCGGTCTGGTCGGCCGAAGGGCTCGTTCGCTACCTGCCGGCACAGGCCCAGGACTTGCTGTTCGAGCGGATAGATTCGTTGAGCGCCGAAGGCAGCTGGCTGGCCTCCAACGTGCCCGATTCGGGTTTCACCGACCCCGACCGTGTGCAGCGCCAGCGCGAGGACATGCGCCGCATGCGGGCCGCCGCCGCCGAACTGGTCAACGCCGAGATCACGGACTTCGACGACCTCTGGTATCCGGAGGAGCGCACGCCCGTCGACGGCTGGCTGCGGGGCCGCGGCTGGGACGTCGCGACCGCGACGTTCGCGGAGTTGATGGACCGGTACGGCCGCCGGATCCCGCAGGGCGCGGAGGATTCGATGCCGCCCACCCTCTACGTGTCCGCGCAGCGGCGAGCGGGCTGATCGGACGCTGAGATCGAAAGTGCCGCTGCTGATTAGCGGCTCGTCGCACGCCATTTCGGGTGGAAATGCCGCGGGTCGGGCTGAATCCTCGAATTAGCTGAGCTAATCCGGAAGGCAGGGCTCCCCGGGCCCCGGCGGCGCGAGGGGCCGGTTCCCGCGCCGACTACCTCTGACGTGCCGGGATGTGCCGACAAGCGCTGCCGCATAACCCATTGCATGTTTAGACGTAAGTCGAATGGGTAACTTCACGTCCACGAGAAACTTCTTCTCGACCACAATGGAGGTCACGATGCGTGGCAGCGGGATCATCGGAACGGTTGCTTTGGTGTGGTTGCTGATCGGAGCCTTCGCGGCGTGGCAACGGGATTACTTCAAAAACGACCAGACGACATGCGCCTCCGCGGGCACGGTTGCGGTGACGGTGATCGCCGGACCCTTGAATTACTTTGGCGTCAATCCGAAAGTCACGGATTGTCATCTGCCGCAACCAAGTTCAATGCAATCGGTCAGCCTCTAACCCTCACCCGAAGGAAGTCGAAATGGTTATCTTAGGAATTGTCCTGCTTGTTCTCGGGTATTTCTTCCACGTACCCGTGCTGACCACGCTGGGAATCGTGCTGCTGGTCATCGGCGCGATCCTCTGGATTTTGGGCTCGATCGGCCGCCCGGTCGCCGGTCGGCGCTACTGGTATTAACCGCTTCGGCCGAACACCGCGATCGCGCGACTGCCCGGGCAGTCGCGCGTTTCGTTTCACAGCGCGCGCATAGGTTGGTCATAGGCTCGGCTCAGTCGGTAGCGGATACTGGGTGTTGTGACCCAACCCCGAGCCTCTGTAGAGCGGGTTGTCATGTGTCGTGCAGACGGCAACCCCATCAACGTGCTGGTCGTAGACGACGAACCCGTCCTGGCCGAAATGGTGTCGATGGCGCTGCGGTACGAGGGCTGGAACATCTCCACCGCCGGGGACGGGGAATCGGCCATCGCGGCCGCCCGCAACCAGCGTCCCGACGTGGTTGTGCTCGACGTGATGCTGCCCGACATGAGCGGCCTCGACGTCCTGCACAAGCTGCGCGGGGAGATCCCGCAGCTGCCGGTGCTGCTGTTGACGGCCAAGGACGCGGTGGAAGATCGCATCGCGGGGCTGACGGCCGGCGGCGACGACTACGTCACCAAGCCGTTCAGCATCGAAGAGGTCGTGCTGCGCCTGCGGGCGCTGTTGCGGCGCACCGGGGTGACGACCGTGGACAGCGGCGCGCAGCTGGTGGTCGGGGACTTGGTGCTCGACGAGGACAGCCACGAGGTCACCCGCGCCGGTGAGCCAATCTCGTTGACCTCGACCGAATTTGAGCTGCTGCGCTTCATGATGCGCAACTCCAAGCGGGTGCTGAGCAAGGCCCAAATCCTGGACAGGGTATGGAGTTACGACTTCGGCGGCCGGTCCAACATCGTCGAGCTCTACATTTCCTACCTGCGCAAGAAGATCGACAACGGTCGCGATCCGATGATCCACACGCTGCGCGGCGCGGGTTATGTCCTCAAGCCGGCCCGCTGACCCGCGGAGGGTCTGGTCCCTCCGGCTGCGGCTGCTGGTCGGGCAGATCGTCGTCTTGGCGATCGTGTGCGTCGGCATCACCGCGGTGACCGAACTGGCGCTGAACCACCACCTGGTGAAGCAGCTCGACGGCCAACTCGCCGGGACCTCGTTCCGCTCGGCGCTGATGTACCCCGAACCGAACCACCCCGGATGGCACCACCACCAGCATTCCTACTATCCGAGGCCGGGCCCCGGCCCCCGCTTCCTGGATGCCCCGGGTCAGCCGGCGGGCATGGTGGCGGCTGTGGTCAGCCACGGCAAGACGGTCGACGCCGGCTACCTGACCAGCAGCGGCACCCGGGATGACCTGACCCCGGCCGCCCAGACCCAACTGGAACAGATCGCCGGCAGCCGCGCGCCGGTCACGCTGAACCTGGACGGCCTTGGCCTCTACCGCGTCGTCGCGGCCCCGAGCCGCAACGGCAGCGACATCATCGTCACCGGCCTGTCGATGTCCAACATCGACGCCACCCTGATCCGGATGCTCGTCATCTTCGGGATCGTCACCGCGGTCGCGCTGGCGGCCGCGACGATCGCCGGGGTGGTGATCATCAGGCGGGCACTGGCACCGCTGCGCCGCGTCGCGCAAACCGCGGGCCAGGTCGCCGACCTGCCGCTGTCGCGCGGCGAGGTCGAACTGCCTGTGCGCGTACGCGAATCGGACGCAAACCCCTCCACCGAAGTGGGACAACTCGGTGCCTCGCTCAACCGGATGCTCGACCACATCGCGGAAGCGCTTTCGGCGCGGCAGGCCAGCGAGACTCGCGTTCGTCAGTTCGTCGCCGACGCCAGTCATGAACTGCGCACACCCCTTGCCGCGATCCGGGGCTATACCGAACTGACGCAACGGATGGGTGACGACCGCGAGGCCGTGGCGCAAGCGATGAGCCGGGTGGCGTCCGAGACCGAGCGGATGACGCGCCTGGTGGAGGACCTGCTGCTGCTGGCCCGCCTGGATTCCGGCCGGCCGCTGGAACGCGAATCGGTCGATCTGTCGCGGTTGGCGGTGGATGCGGTCAACGACGCTCACGTCGCGGGACCGGATCATCAGTGGGAACTCGACCTGCCCGAAGAACCGGTGCTCGTCACCGGTGACGCGGCGCGGCTCCACCAGGTGCTGACGAATCTGCTTGCCAACGCCCGCGTCCACACCGGCGCCGGCACCGTGGTGACGACGCGCTTGAGCACCGAACCGTCGCACACCGTGCTGCAGGTCATCGACAACGGACCCGGCATTCCGGTGGCGCTGCAATCGGAGGTCTTCGAACGGTTCGCCCGCGGCGACTCCTCGCGCTCGCGCAAGGGCGGCAGTACCGGGCTTGGCCTGGCGATCGTCTCGGCCGTGGTGAGGGCGCACAACGGGACGATCGCGGTCGACAGCTCACCGGGCCGCACCGAGTTCACGGTGCGGTTGCCACCCAACGGATGGCAACCGCCCGCATCGGCCTAGCTGTTACAGGTCACATTGATTTCGAACGGCTTGTTCACCGGCTGCATGGGATTGGCCATGTCCACCCCGGTGGCGGTGCCGCTGATCTTGTAGCTGTTGCCGTCCTTGCTGGCGGTGGCATTGCCCTGCCCGGTGCCCGAGGTGTAGCCGAGCGTCACGCCGTTGACATTGCCCAGCCCAACGGATTTCACCTGTGGGGGGTTGCCGTCGCTGAGCACGGCGGCGATGCCGGTCGCTGCGCCACCGATCGCGATGTTGATGGTGCCGCCCGCATTTGTGCACACGACCGAACCGGTGACGTTCTGGTCCTTGCCGTCGATGGTGACCTTCGTACCGGCGGCACCGCCGGTGCTTGCCGACGCGCTGGTACCCGAGCTACTTGCGGAACTGCTCGCGCTCGTTCCCGACTTGTTACCACCCGAACAGCCGGAAATAGCCGCGGCAAGAATTGCCGCTCCAGCCACCGCGACCGTCAATTGACGCTTCACCTGTTCTCCTTTGCCCGATAGTTGCGGACCTCGGCATCGAGGGCCGTCTGGGCAGTATGCGGGTTAACTGGGCCGAGAATCCAGAACCCGGAGAAATTGTTGCGGTATACATTATTTGGTCGGTGAAACGCCTTTCGCGGACCGTTGCATCAATGGCAAGGTGTAGGTGGTGGATCACAAGCCTCCCAGTCCTGTCATCGAGTCCGCCCACCGCGAACAGGTCCTGCCACTCCAGGACGTCGCCGATTTCCGCGATGCGGTCCGCGGATTCATTGCGGCCTTGTCGCCGTGCGTGATTCGGGCGGCCGACGGTCGAGTCGTCTGGGACAACGATGCCTACGCGTTCCTGGACGGCCCCGCCCCGACGTCGGTCCATCCCAGCCTGTGGCGGCAGTCGACGCTGACCGCCAAACAGGGCCTCTACGAAGTGGTTCCGGGTATTTACCAAGTCCGCGGTCTCGACATCTCCAACGTGACGTTCGTGGAGACCGACAGCGGCATCATCGTCATCGATCCGTTGACCTCCACCGAGGTGGCCGCGGCGGCGCTGGCGCTGTATCGCGAACATCGAGGCGGCGACCGGCCCGTCGTCGCGGTGATCTACACCCACAGCCACGCCGATCACTTCGGCGGCGTACTGGGCGTCACCTCGCAGGCCGACGTCGACGCCGGCACGGTAGCAGTGCTGGCGCCGGAAGGCTTCATCGAGCACGCGGTCTCCGAAAACGTCTACGCCGGACCGGCCATGACGCGACGGGCGTCCTACATGTACGGCACCCTGCTGCCGCGCGGGCCCATGGATCAGGTCGGCTGCGGGCTCGGCCAGGCGCCCTCCACCGGCGAGGTCGCCGTCATCGTCCCCACCATCGACATCCGCACCACCGGTGAAAAGCACACGATCGACGGGGTGGAGATCGAGTTCCAGCTGGCGCCCGGCACCGAGGCGCCCGCCGAAATGCATTTCTATTTCCCGCGTTTCCTGGCCCTGTGCATGGCCGAGAACGCCACCCACAATCTGCACAACCTGCTGACCCTGCGGGGCGCGCTGGTGCGCGACCCACACGCCTGGTCCGGATACCTCACCGAAGCGATCGACACGTTCGCCGACCGCGCCGACGTCGTATTCGCCTCCCACCATTGGCCGACATGGGGCAAAGACAGCATCGTCGAGTTCCTGTCGACGCAGCGCGACTTGTATGCCTATTTGCACGACCAGACGCTGCGGTTGCTGAACCAGGGTTACACCGGCGTCGAGATCGCCGAAATGTTCCAGATGCCACCGGCACTCGAGCAGGCCTGGCACACGCACGGCTACTACGGCTCGGTGAGCCACAACGTCAAGGCGATCTATCAGCGCTACATGGGGTGGTTCGACGGCAATCCGGCCAGGCTGTGGCCGCACCCTCCCGAGGCGCTCGCGCCCCGCTATGTCGAGGCGATGGGCGGTGTCGACCGGGTCGTCGACCTTGCGCGTCAGGCGTTCGACTCGGGTGACTATCGTTGGGCTGCAACGTTACTGGACCACGCGATCTTCACCGACAGCGAGCATACCGGCGCGCGCGCCCTGTACGCCGACGCGCTCGAGCAGCTCGCCTACGGCGCCGAAAACGCGACCTGGCGCAACTTCTTCCTGAGCGGGGCAACGGAGTTGCGCGATGGCAACTTCGGCACCGCAACTACCACCGCTTCAGCGCCCATGATGTCCCAGCTGACACCGGAGCAGATCTTCGACGGCCTGGCGATCCGGGTCAACGGCCCGCGCGGCTGGGATCTCGACATCACCATCGACGTCACCTTGGGCGACTCGGCGGTCACCCATCGGCTCACCCTGCGCAACGGGGTGCTCGTGCACCGCAAGGCGGCGCCCGACCCCGAGACGGCGTCCGTCACGGTCAAGCTGGTCAACAAGATTCGGCTGCTGGCCGTGGCGGCGGGCGACTTCACCTCGCCCGGCCTGGAGCTATCCGGTGACCGGGGTGCGCTGCAGGCCGTGCTGGATGTGCTCGACGGGCCGGTCCCCGATTTCAACATCGTCACACCGTGACACCGCATCACCCGACGTCGATCACGACCTTGCCCAGCACCTTGCGGTCGGCGACATGCCGTAACGCGGCGGCGGTCTCGGACAGGGGGAATCGCGCGCCGATATACGGCCGGACCGTACCGGCGGCGAACATTTGCGATAACTCCGCCATGTCACGGACGGCATCGTCGGGGTAATCGCTCAGGAAGGTGCGGATCTCCATGCCCCGCACGCAGATGTCTTTGAGCAGAATGAGATTGAGCGGAATGGCCGGGATCGTGCCCGCCGCATACCCCAGTGTGACAAAGGTGCCGCCACGCGCGAGGCCGCGCAGCGCCGGTTCCGAATACGGTCCACCGACCGGGTCCAGGACGACTCGGGCGCTGTCGCCGGTGAGTTCGCGGATCCGCGACTTCAGGTTCTCCCGGTCGTAGTCGACGGTCGCCTCGGCGCCGCGTTGCCGGCACAGCTCCAGCTTTTCCGGACTCGACGCCGCGGCCAGCACCCGTGCCTTCATCGCCACCGCCAGATCGACGGCGGCCACGCCCACGCCGCCCGCGGCACCGAGCACGACGACCCAATCTCCCTGCGTGACAGCGGCGGTCGAGCGCAGGGCGTGATAGGCGGTGCGGTAGGTGACACCGAAGGCCGCGGCCGACGCGAAGTCGGCGTCGTCGGGCACGGGCTCCGCCTGGCTCGCGTCGAGCAGCGCCTGCTCGGCGAAGGCTCCGAAGGTGGTTCCGGATACGCGCTGTCCCGGACGGAACGGCGCACCCTCTCCGGCGGCGATGACTTCGCCGGCGATCTCATTGCCGGGGATGAACGGCGGTGGGATCTTCACCTGGTACTTGCCGGCGATGAACAGCACGTCGGGGAAGTTGACCGCGGCCGCGCGCACCCGCACCAGCAGCTGGCCGGGCCCCGGAACGGGGTCGGCGACCTCGTCGATAACCAGGTCCTCAGGTGTGCGGTACGAACGACAGATCACGGCGCGCATCAATTGGCCCCCAGTCCACGTAAACAGAACCGCACCACGTGTGCGATGTCGTCGGGCCCCGGCTCGTCGGCCGAGCCCACATAGCGGCGCAGGGTCGCCGCCGTGCAGCTGAACACCGCCTCGACGTCGCGTTCGACGTCGCTACTACCCAGCGCCGCAACGGGTTCGACGAGCAGCTCGCGAAGCGGGCGCATCATCTCCTGGTCGGCCGCGCGCCAACTCGTGCCGGCCGACATCTGCCCGGCCGCCGCTCGGGTCATGCTGATCAGATGCGGGTCGGCCACCTGCGCCAGCGTTCCCTCGATCCATCGGGCAACCTTGTCGTGCGGCCTGGACTCCTTGGCCATCTGGTGTTCGAGGTAGGACACGACGATGGCCACCCCGCGTTCCATGACGGCCAGGATGAGATCGTCTTTGCCGGCGAAGTAGCGGTAGAACGCCTTGTTCGACGAACCCGCCTCGGCGACGATGTCGCTCACCCGGGGCGGCTCGGGCGCCACGCGTTCCATCACGCGCACCGCCGCGGCCAGGATGCGCTCCACCTCCTCGGTGGCTTCCCGCTGACGGTCATCCAGCGCCCGCTCGACCGCCGCGGTCACCCGGTTAGAGGTCAACGAGGTCACCGTATTTGGCGCGGGCGGCCGCACGCCGCACGTCGAGCATCTCGCTGGGCCAGTCACCTTCTTCGGCCTCATACCCCTTGAGCAGCATCCGCGCCAGGTTGACCTTGTGCGCCTCGGTCGGCCCGTCCGCCAGGCCCAGCGCGATGCCGCCCAGCAACACGTTGACCAGCGGCAGCTGGTCGGTGAGCCCGAGCGCGCCGTGCACCTGGATGGCCCGCAGGGCAATCGATTTGAGTACCTGGGAGGCCAGAATCTTGCAGGCGGCGATCTCCGCGCGGGCGGCGCGCTCGTCGCCCTGGTCGATCAGCCAGGCGGCGTGCAACACGGTCAGCCGGAATGGGATCAGCTCGGTGTAGGAATCGGCGACGAACTCCTGCACCAGTTGCTTGTCGGCCAGCAGACTGCCCTGGGTGAAGCGGCTTTTCGCCCGCCGCGACATGATCTCGACGGCACGCTGCGCCATCCCGATGGACCGCATCGCGTGATGCAGTCTCCCCCCGGCCAGCCGGGTCTGAAGTATCAAAAAGCCCTGGCCTGGTTCGCCCAGCAGGGCGTCGGCGGGCACACGCACGTCGTCGTAGTGCACCAGGGAATGCCCAGGCTCGTGCGGATCCGCGCCGACCAGGTGGTGGTTGGCTTCCAGGACCAGCCCGTCGGTGCCGGCCGGGATCAGGAACGTCGAGGCGCCGGTATGGACCGGTACGTCGGGATCGGTGATCGCGACGACGATGAAGAAGGAGGCGACGGAGGCGTTGGAGGAGAAGTACTTTCGGCCGGTGATCACCCAGTCGTCTCCATCGCGGACCGCGCGGGTGGTGAACACCCGCGGGTCGGCGCCGCCTTGAGGTTCGGTCATCGAGAAGCACGAGAAGATCTCCCCGGAGAGCAGCCCCGCCAGGTAGCGGTCCTTTTGCTCCTGGGTTCCGAAGCGGGCGATGATCTCGGCGTTGCCGGTATCGGGCGCTTGCGTTCCGAACACGATCGGCGCCCACGGGCTGCGGCCCAGGATCTCGTTGATCAGCGTCAGCTTGACGGCGCCGAAGCCCTGCCCGCCGAGCTCGGGGCCCAAATGTGGTGCCCACAAACCCTTGTCGCGCACCTGCTGTTTGAGCGGGTCGACGATTTTTCGCCGCTCGTCGTTCAGCGGGAGGAATTCGCAGCCTCCGAATAGCACCTCGAGCGGTTCCACTTCGTCACGGACGAAGCCGCGGATCCACTCCAGCTTCTCCTCGAACTCCGGCTCGGTAGAAAAGTCCCAAGACATCGAATGCTCCTACTCGTTCATTGGTGGCGACCCACTGCGCCCGGCCTCGCCGCGCTTGTGATCGCCACGTGTTAAGGAATGCCGCCGTCGGCGCGCAATATCGATCCGGTGGTAAAGCTCGAGGCGTCGGAGGCGAGAAACAGTGCGGCACCGACGATTTCACGCGGGTCGCCGGCGCGCTCCAAGGCGAGATGCCGGAAGGGCTTCTCGGCCGCCTGGTCGAGATTCCACGCCTTGCTCACGTCGGTGAGAAACGGCCCGGCCATCAGCGTGTTGACGCGCACCGCCGGGCCGAAACCCTTCGCCAGCGCTTCGGTCATGGCATTGAGCCCGGCCTTGGACGCGGCGTAGGGGATGATGTCCGGCGTCGGGCGCAGCGATCCGGCCGTGCTCACGTTGATGATCGACCCGCGGCCCGCCGCCACCATGCGCTCACCCACCAACGCCGACAAGCGGAAGGGGCCCTTGAGATTCAGGTTGACCACCGCGTCGAACAGCTTCTCGGTCACGTCGGTGAGCTTGTCGTAGAGCGGCGACATGCCCGCGTTGTTGATCAGCGTGTCGACCTTGCCGAACCGCTCGTACGTCGCGTCGACGAGGCCGTCGAGTTGATCCCAGCGGCCCACGTGCACCTGATACGCCATGGCGGAACGGCCGGTCTCGGCCTCAATCGCCGCGGCGGTGGCGACGCAGTTGTCCATGTTGCGGCTGGCGATCACCACGTCCGCGCCGCAGCGGGCCGCGCCGAAAGCCATCTCACGTCCCAGCCCGCGGCTGCCGCCGGTGATCAGGACGACCCGGTCGGTCAGATCGAAAAGCTGGTCGGCATAACCCATTTCAGCAGCCCCTAGGTCGTCGTCAGCGATCGTGCGAGGTCGGCCGCCGTGGCGATGAGCCCAAGGATCATCGGCCCGAAGGCCTCGGTGATCTTCGGGTCGACCCCTCCTTTTTGGGGTCCGGTGCGCACGCCGGCGGCGTACGTCTTCTCTAGCACGATGCCGAGCTTCCAGTTGGCCAACACCAGGTAGTAGTCGATGTTCTCGGTCGACAACCCGCTGACGGTTTCGTAGTGCTCCAACAGTTCGCTGCGCGAGGGCATGCCGCGCATGTCGAGATAAAACCCGTCCTCGCGCGGCTTTTCACCGTCATAACCCAGCAGGCACCACGCCAGATCGAGCAGCGGGTCGCCGACGGTCGTCATCTCCCAGTCCACGATCGCGGCCAAGCGCGCCGGCTCCCCGTGGGCGAACATCACGTTGGCGAACTGATAGTCGCCGTGCATGATGCCCGCCCGGTAATGCGCCGGGCGGTTGCGGCGCAACCAGTCCGAGGCCTCGTCGAGGCCCGGCAGCTCGCGCACCTTGTAGGCGTCGAGAAACGCCAGCCAGCGATCGACCTGCCGCTCGTGGAAGCCGTCGGGGCGGCCGAAGCCCTCGAGTCCTTGGGCGCGCCAGTCGACCCGGCCCAGCCTGGCGGCGCCCTCGACCAGTTGGAACGCCAGGCCGCGCCGGGCGGCGAGATCGGTGTCGAACGGCGCGGGCCAGCCGCCGTCCATCGGGCTCCACCCGTCGATCGCTTGCATGACGTAGAACGGCATGCCGAGCACGGTGCCGGTGTCGTCGGCGGCGATCAGCGCCGCGTGCGGCACGTCGGTACCGGACAAGGCCCGCACCAGCCGGATCTCGCGCAGCAGGCCGTCGATGCGTGCGGCGTCGGCCCGGGCGCCGGGCATCCGCAGCACCATCCGCTGCCCGCCGCGCTCCATCAGGTAAAGGGTGTTCTGCGAGCCGCCCTTCAACTGCGTCAGCTGCGGCCGTTCACCGCCCCCCGGCGCGTCGTGCACGTCCAGCCAACGGGCGAGGACGTCCGCATCCAGCCCCGGTTCAGTCACGTGCTCAGCCATCCTGCACACCCCAATCTCCATACGGAGAATAGCATTCTCCCCGGTAGTGGCAAGGGTTTGAAGGCTCAGCCCGGCTTGTGGGCGCTCAGCAGGAACCCGGGCGCCATGAAGTGGCCTTCGTCGTCGTGTTCGAGATGCGCCAGCGAGTTGTCCGAAGACTCGTCGTTGCCGTAGACCTTGGCCACGCGAACGTCATCGACCTGCCACAGCGTCGAAATGGCGTCGTGCAACTCGGTTTCGGTGAAGCCCGGCGGGCCCGGCCGGTCCGGGTGAGCCTGGTCCAGCGCCCCGGCGGCGAAGGCCAGGATGTACAACGCGGCCCCGGGCGCCGCGGCCCGAAAGATGGACTGCACGTAATCCTGGCGCCGTTCCGGCGGCAGCGCGTGGAACAGTCCGCTATCCAGGATGGTGGAGAAGCGGCCGTCATAGCCGCGAAACGTGGTGACGTCGGCCTGCGCGAAGCTCGCGGTGCTCAGACCTCGCTCGGCGGCCGCGGCGGCCGCCGCCTGGACCGCGGTCGCGCTCGCGTCGAGGCCGACGACGGTGTAGCCGCGCGCCGCGAGTGCCAGCGCGAGCGCGGCATGGCCGCAGCCGGAGTCGAGCACCTCGCTGCGCACCTTGCCCTGATCGATGAGGCGCGCCAGCTCCGGCTGAGGTCGGCCGATGCTCCACGGCGGCGGCGCCGCTTGCCGGTAGGCGGCGTCCCAATCCCTCTCCGGCTGCGTCATCGAGAATCCTCCTCGGCATCGGGCTACGCACGGCTACCAGAGCCGCCAGTGCGATTGTGCACGCCCTGAACGACGCGCACGAAGCGATGAGAGACTTCGGACCGGCCCCACTTAAAGACAGGAAGAAATATGCAAGTGCTTCTGGTCCGGCACGCGCTGCCGCTGCGTAGCGAACACGGCCAAGGTTCCGATCCGGACCTGTCGGAGGAAGGGTTGGCCCAGATCGAGCGACTACCCAAGGCGCTCGCCAGGTTTCCCATCTCGCGGGTGGTGAGCAGCCCGCAGCGCCGCGCCATCCAGACCGCCGAACCGGTCGCGGCGGACCGGGGGCTGCCCGTCGAGATCGACGACCGCTTCGCCGAGTACGACCGCGACCTTCCGGTGTACATCCCCGTCGAGCAGATCCGCGCGGAGATGCCCGAGGAGTGGGCGCGCTTGGCCCAGGGGCATTTGCCCAGCGCGGTCGACGAGGACGCGTTTCGTGCCCGGGTGCGGGCCGCGGTCGACGGCCTCGTCGCGAGCGCCGACCCCGAGGACACCGTCGCCGTGTTCAGCCACGGCGGGGTGATCAACGTGCTGCTGCACGAGATCCTCGGGACGGCGCGATTGCTGTCCTTTCCCGTCGACTACGCGTCGGTCACGCGGCTGTTGTTCTCCCGGTCCGGGCAGGCGACGGTGGCCTCGGTCAACACCACCGAGCACGTCTGGGATCTGTTGCCGCGAAACCAGCGGCTGCTCGACGACGACGAGGGCCGTGGGACGGCCTGATCGGGACGCGGGCAAATCGCAGGTGGTGAACCGGGTCGCGGCCGGCGATGGTAGACAAGTTCGGTGACTTCAGCTGACCAACTCGAGGGGCTGGACCTGGCCTCGCTGGATTCCTACCTGCGTTCACTCGGGATCGGGCGCGACGGCGAGTTGCGTGCGGAGTTCATTTCCGGTGGTCGCTCCAACCTGACGTTCCGCGTGTACGACGACGCCACCAGCTGGCTGGTGCGGCGGCCGCCACTGCACGGATTGACGCCCTCGGCGCACGACATGGCCCGCGAGTACCGGGTGGTTGCCGCGCTGCAGGACACACCGGTTCCCGTGGCGCGCACGATCGGCCTGTGCGAAGACGATTCGGTGCTCGGCGCCCCTTTCCAGATCGTCGAATTCGTCGCCGGCCAGGTGGTGCGCCGCCGCGCCCAACTCGAATCGTTCAGCCACACCGTCATCGGCGGCTGCGTCGACTCGCTGATTCGGGTGCTCGTCGACCTCCACAACGTCGATCCCGACGCCGTCGGGCTGGCCGACTTCGGTAAGCCCAGCGGGTATCTGGAGCGTCAGGTGCGGCGGTGGGGCTCGCAGTGGGCGCTCGTGCGGTTGCCCGAGGACCGTCGCGACGCGGATGTGGAGCGGCTGCATTCCGGTCTGGGCGAGGCGATTCCGCAGCAGAGTCGCACGTCGATCGTGCACGGCGACTACCGGATCGACAACACCATCCTGGACGCCGAGGACCCGACAAAGGTTCGGGCCGTGGTGGACTGGGAACTTTCGACCCTGGGCGATCCGCTGTCGGACGCGGCGCTGATGTGCGTGTACCGCGATCCCGCGCTGGACCTGATCGTTAACGCGCAGGCCGCGTGGACGTCACCGCTGCTGCCGACGGCCGACGAGCTGGCCGACCGCTATTCGCTGGTGGCCGGATTACCGCTGACGCACTGGGAGTTCTACATGGCGCTGGCGTATTTCAAACTCGCGATCATCGCCGCGGGCATCGACTTCCGCCGCCGGATGTCGGATCAGGCTCGTGGCATGGGCGACGCCGCCGAGCACACCCCCGAGGTGGTGGCGCCGCTGATCTCCCGCGGTCTGGCCGAACTGGCCAAGCTGCCCGGCTAGCGCGCGTTGGGCGCGTGGTGCTTTTTCGCCGCGCGGCGCAGCTGCAAGATCCGTGCGGTTCCGACCGCCACCGTGATCAGCCCGCCGACGACAGCGGCCAGCAAGATCGCCACACCCAGGGGCAGGGTCCAGTGCCAGCCCAAGAACCGAAAGTCCGTGGGCAACGTGTTCTGGGTGATGAAGATCAGCAACAGAATCAGGATCACGAAGCCGGCGAACAGCGACGACCACAGCGCACCGGCGCGAGTGAACCCGATAGCGGGTTCCTTGGTGGATGCGCCGGTCTTGTCCCCGTGGGTGGGCTTGGGGGACGGCTGTCCGGGCGACGCAGGGGTGTGGCTGCTCATAGTGTCATCTTTGCCCGCTTCGGCCCAGAATGAAACCGAATCGGACAACCGATCCTCGCAGGCCAGCGTCTGCCCGGTTCGGGCGTTAGGGTCGGCGGTATGACGCTAGTGCCGCGCCTGCACGGGGTGATCGTGCGCGCGGCGGTGCTGGTGACGACGATGTGCGTTGTCGCCGGATGCAGCAATTCCGACCCACTGGGTGCGCAGGTCCAGAGCCCCACGTCCATCGTCGTCGGCTCCGGGGACTTTCCGGAATCGCAGATCATCGCCGAGATCTATGCACAAGCCTTGCAGGCCAACGGGTTTGACATCGGAAGGCGCATGGGGATCGGCAGCCGGGAGACGTATATCCCTGCGCTCAAGGACCATTCCATTGATCTGGTGCCCGAATACATCGGTAACTTGCTGCTCTATTTCGCGCCGCACTCGGAGGCGACCACGCTCGATGCCGTCAAGCTGGAGCTCTACCGGCGCCTCCCGGGCGACCTGTCGATTTTGACGCCCGCACCCGCGACGGACACGGACACCGTCAGCGTGACCACTCAGACGGCGAACGCGTGGAACCTGAAGACTATCGCCGACTTGGCCGCACATTCGGCCGAGGTGAGATTCGGGGCGCCGTCGGCGTTCGCGACCAGGCCGGCCGGGCTGCCGGGGCTGCGGCAAAAGTACGGGCTCGACATCCGGCCGGGTAACTTCGTCGCCATCGATGACGGCGGCGGCGCGGTCACCGTGCGCGCCTTGGTCGACGGAAGGGTGAACGCCGCCAACGTGTTCACCACGTCACCGGCGATACCGCAGGACCGCCTCGTGGCGCTCGAAGACCCGGAGAACAATTTCCTGGCGGGAAATATTGTGCCGCTGGTCAATTCGCAAAAGAAGTCCGACTTGCTCAGGGACGTGCTGGACGCGGTGTCGGCGAAGCTGACCACCTCCGGCGTTGCCGGGCTCAACGCCGCGGTGTCGGGAAACTCGGGTATCGATCCCGACGAGGCGGCCCGAAACTGGATACGGGACAACGGCTTCAACCACCCGATCGGAGGATGACGTGATCACCTTCGAAGGGGTCAGCAAGGTCTTCGACGACGGAACCACTGCGGTGGACCGCCTCAACCTGGCCGTGCCCAGTGGGAAGCTGACCGTGTTCGTCGGGTCCTCCGGCAGCGGCAAGACCACGGCCCTGCGCATGATCAACCGGATGATCGAACCGACGTCGGGCACCATCGCGATCGACGGCGTCGACGTCGCCACCCGAGACCCGGTGAAACTGCGACTCGGAATCGGCTACGTCATCCAGCACGCGGGGCTGATGCCCCACCAGCGGGTGATCGACAATGTGGCAACGGTTCCGGTGCTGCGGGGGCAGTCCCGCCGCGCCGCCCGCAAAGCCGCCTACGAGGTGCTCGAGCGCGTCGGGCTGGACGTCAAGCTCGCCCGCCGCTACCCCGCGCAGCTCTCCGGCGGTGAACAGCAACGGGTCGGCGTGGCGCGTGCCCTGGCCGCCGATCCCCCGATCTTGCTGATGGACGAGCCGTTCTCCGCCGTGGACCCGGTGGTCCGTCACGAGCTGCAGAACGAAATACTGCGGCTGCAAAGCGAATTGCACAAGACGATCGTGTTCGTCACGCACGACATCGACGAGGCGCTGCGGCTCGGCGAACGGGTGGCGGTGTTCAAGGATGGATCGTTACAGCAGTACGACGAGCCGGCTCGGCTGCTGTCGCGACCGGCCAACGACTTCGTGTCGAGGTTCATCGGTCTGGGGCGAGGCTACCGTTGGCTGCAACGCCTCGACGCGGCCGGGCTGCCGCTGCACGATGTTTCGCGGATCACGACGGAAACGCTGTCCGGCGCAGGGCTTTCCGACGGCTGGGCGGTGGTGGTCGACGACGGCGGAGCGCCGCTGGGCTGGATCGATGCCGACGGCGCGCGTCGGCACCGCGACGGCACACCGTTGTCGGAGTGCATGAGCGGGGCGGGATCGCTGTTTCGGCCACGGGGCAATCTCAGCCAGGCGCTCGACGCCGCGCTGTCGTCGCCGTCGGGTGTCGGCATCGCCGTCGACGACGGCGGCAAGGTGATCGGCGGGGTCCTGGCCGCCGACGTGCTCGCCGCGGTGGAATCCCAACGGGGGAGCCGATAATGCATTATCTGCTCACCCATCTCGACGACGCCTGGTGGCTGACGATCGTGCACCTGCGGCTGTCGTTGGTACCGGTGGCGATCGGGTTGGCGATTGCGCTGCCGCTGGGTCTGGCAGTGCAGCGCACGCGCATCGCCCGCGGGCTGACGACGGCGGTCGCCAGCGTCGTGTTCACCATCCCGTCGCTGGCTTTGTTCGTGGTGTTGCCGACGATCATCGGCACGCGCATCCTCGATGAGGCGAACGTGATCGTCGCATTGACGGCCTACACCGCCGCGCTGCTGGTGCGGGCGGTGCTCGAGGCGCTGGACGCGGTCCCCGCCCAGACACGCGAAGCCGCCACCGCGGTCGGCTACCCCCCGGTCACGCGGATCGTGAAAGTCGATCTGCCACTTGCGGTTCCGGTGCTCATCGCCGGGCTGCGGGTCGTCGTGGTGACCAACATCGCGATGGTCTCGGTCGGCTCCGTCATCGGCATCGGTGGGCTGGGCAGCTGGTTCACCCAGGGTTATCAAACCGGCAAGAGCGATCAGATCCTGGCCGGCATCATCGCGTTGTTCGCGCTGGCCGTCGTCATCGATGTGCTCATCGTGTTCGCCGGCCGGCTGGCCACACCGTGGGTGCGCGCCGTACGTACCACCGGCCGCCGCTCGGTCGTCGCGCCCGTCGTGGGTGGCGCGCGATGAACTTCGTAGACCGGGCGATCTCCTACGTGTTGACCGTCGACAACTGGACCGGACCGGTCGGGCTCGCGGCCCGCATCCTCGAGCATCTGGAGTACACCGCCATCGCGGTGGGCGCCTCGGCGCTGATCGCGGTTCCCGTCGGGCTTGTCATCGGGCACACCGGCCGCGGCACCCTGTTGGTGGTGGGCGCCGTCAACGGGCTGCGCTCCCTGCCGACGCTGGGCGTCCTGCTGTTCGGGACGCTGCTGTTCGGCCTGGGCCTGGGACCGTCGCTGGTGGCCCTGATGCTGTTGGGTGTGCCGGCGTTGTTGGCCGGCACGTATGCGGGGATCGCCAATGTCGACCCCACGGTCGTCGACGCCGCCCGGGCGATGGGCATGACCGAGGCCCAGGTGCTGCTGCGCGTCGAGGTGCCCAATGCGCTGCCGTTGCTGCTGGGCGGATTGCGCAACGCGACGCTGCAGGTGGTCGCCACCGCGACAGTGGCCGCGTACGCGAGCCTCGGCGGGTTGGGGCGCTACCTGATCGACGGGATCAAGGAACGCGAGTTTCACCTTGCCCTGGTCGGGGCGCTGATGGTGGCCGAATTGGCGCTGGTGCTCGACGGACTGCTGGCGTTACTGGTGTGGGCTTCGGTGCCGGGCACCGGCCGGCTGCGACGCTCTTACCGAACACTTCCGCAGCGGTTCGCGGGGACGTCTTACGGTAGATGAGTGAACGCAGCCCCCTCCGAACCGTCTCGCCGCGTATGGCAGGCGATGCTCACCTGGCGCGCACAGGACGTCTCCCGGATGGAATCGGTACGACTCCAGGTGTCCGGCAAGAGAATCAAGGCGAACGGCCGCATCGTTGCGGCCGCCACCGAGGCCAATCCGGCGTTCGGCGCCTACTACGACCTGCAGACCGACGAAACCGGCGCCACCAAGCGGCTCGGGATGACCGTCACCCTGGCCGAGCGTGAGCGCGTCTTCTCCTTTGCCCGCGACGAGGAGAACATGTGGTTGGTCACCGACCATCAGGGCGAGCACCGGGCGGCCTACAACGGCGCTCTGGACGTCGACGTGGAGTTCAGCCCGTTCTTCAACGCGCTGCCGATCCGGCGGCTCGGCCTACACGAGCAGGCGGCGTCGGTCACGTTGCCCGTGGTGTACGTGAACATGCCGGAGATGTCCATCATCGCGGACACGGTGAGCTACAGCAGCACGGACAGTCGCGGCGAGATCAAGGTGCGCACCCCGATCGCCGACACCATGGTGAGCGTCGACGAAGAAGGATTCATCATCGACTATCCAGGCTTGGCAGAGCGGATCTGATCACCCCGCCCGCGCGGCCCGCGGCGGCCAATTCCTGACGCCAGTTCTCCGCGCCGACGACGACGTGGAAGACGTCGCTGCGCGGGAAGTTGTCGTAACGCGTTCGAGCGGCGTGGCCCGCTTCGATGAGCTCGCCGACGGAGTGGTGGCGGGCCAGGGATTCGCGGGCGCGACTCAGCAGTTCGATGGCGCGGTCGGCCGTGGGCACCAGTTGGTCGGCGTTGCCCTCGCACATCGCCCGCACCAGATCCGGGGCGCTGGCCGCCACCCGGGTCCCGTCGCGGAATGACCCGGCGGCCAACGCGAACGCCAACGGGACGTCGCCGGCGACGACCGCCAGCGCCTCGGCGAGCAGGTGGGGCAGGTGCGAGATGGCGGCCGCGGCGGCGTCGTGTTCGTCGGAGCGGGCCGGCACCACAACCGCGCCGCAGTCCAGCGCCAACGTCATCACCATCGACCAGACCGTCGGGTCGACGTGATCGTCGACGCTCACCACCCACGGTGCCCCGGTGAACAACCCGGCGTAGCCGGCGGCCCAACCCGAATGCGCGGTGCCCGCCATCGGGTGGCCCCCGACGAAGCGTTCCTGTAGATCTGCCGCGGCGACCTCGTCGAGCACCGCCTTTTTGACGCTGGTGACGTCGGTCAACGGGCACGACGGGGCCGTGTCCTTGATGTGGGCGAGCATGCCCGCCATGGCCGGCATCGGCACGGCCAGCACGATCAACGCGTCGGAAGCGGCGGCGCGGGTCAGCGTCGCGCTCAGGTCGGTGGTGGCGTCGAAGCCGTCGGCGGTCGCGGCCTGCGCGCCCTCCACGGAGCGGTTGTAGCCGAAGACTTCACGGCCCGCTGCCGTGGCGGCCCGCATGATCGAGCCACCGATCAGGCCCAGCCCGAGCACACACACCGGTGTCTTAGAAGTAGGGCTTGCCACATTCCAAGGTTGGCACATCCGCCCGGAAAGGTTGCTGTCGGATGTCGCCGCTACCAGGCTCCATCTGGTCAGGGGCCTGGTCAGGGACTACCGTAAGCGGCCATGGGAGCACAACAACGGGCCTCTGCCCAGGGCCTGTCCGCAGATGTGCCGGACGGCTTCGGCGTCGCGGTCGTGCGCGAAGAGGGACAGTGGCGCTGTGCTCCGATGGCCCGCAAGTCGCTGACGAGCCTGTCGGCGGCCGAGACGGAGCTGCGTGAGTTGCGCAGCGCCGGGGCGGTCTTCGGCCTGCTCGACGTGGACGACGAATTCTTCGTGATCGTGCGGCCCGCACCGTCGGGGACGCGGCTGTTGCTCTCGGATGCCACCGCGGCGCTGGACTACGACATCGCCGCGGAAGTGCTCGACAAGCTCGACGCCGATATCGATCCCGACGACCTCGAGGATTCCGATCCCTTCGAAGAGGGCGACCTGGGGCTGCTGTCCGACATCGGGCTGCCCGAGGCGGTCCTGGGGGTGATCCTCGACGAGACCGACCTGTACGCCGACGAGCAGTTGGGTCGCATCGCCCGCGAGATGGGCTTCGCCGATCAGCTGTCGGCGGTGATCGACCGCCTCGGTCGGTGACTGACGAAGAGCTGATCCGCTCCGCACTGTCGGTTGCCGCGACGGCCGGTCCCCGCGATGTGCCCATCGGCGCAGTCGTGGTCAGCGCCGACGGAACCGAGCTGGCCCGCGCCGTGAATGCCCGCGAGGCCCTGGGCGACCCGACGGCCCACGCCGAGATCCTCGCGCTGCGGGCGGCCGCCGAGGTGCTCGGGGACGGGTGGCGGCTCGAGGGCGCCACGCTGGCCGTCACCGTCGAACCGTGCACGATGTGCGCGGGTGCGCTGGTGCTGTCGCGCATCGGCCGGCTGGTGTTCGGCGCCTGGGAACCCAAGACGGGAGCGGTCGGATCGCTGTGGGACGTGGTCCGCGACCGGCGGCTCAATCACCGGCCGGAAGTGCGCGGCGGTGTGCTGGCACCGGAGTGCGCGGCGCCGCTGGAGGCCTTCTTCGCCCGCCAGCGATTGGGGTGAGCGGCGTCCCGTTCGGTAAGCTGCTCGGCGGTGGCGTGTCCGAGCGGCCTAAGGAGCACGCCTCGAAAGCGTGTGACGGCTAAAACCGTCCGAGGGTTCAAATCCCTCCGCCACCGCCAAAACTACCGGCGCCCAGTCGCAGGTAGATCGTGCTCTCACGATGCGCCAATGGTGTGCGACGCCGATCGCGTCGCCACCCTCGTTGGCGCTCGATGGTTCGAACCACTAATTTTCCTGAGGTGACGTTCTCAGCTGCTGATGCAGTCGCGCGGTGGATCACCCCTCTCCTGACGATTACGGCCTCCTTGACGGTTGTGGCCGGCATCGGACTTTTTGCCGATCCGGTGCAGGTCCGTCCCGGCCCGACGGTGCGTTTGGTCTCCGACGGCAACCCGCTGGACGGCGCGCCGTTCTACGTCAACCCCACGTCGGCGGCCATGCGCGCCGCGCAGAGCGCCGATCCGCCGAGCGCCGAGTTGACCGCGATCGCCAATACGCCGCAGGCGTACTGGATCGTCCCGGGCGGCTCCGCGGCAACGGTCGGCAAGTACGTCGGCGACGCGGCCGCCGCCGGCGCCATCCCGGTGCTGGCGATTTATGGAATCCCCCATCGCGACTGTGGCAGCTTCGCCGCGGGCGGCATGGGGTCGGGCGCCGACTACCGAAGCTGGATCGATGGCATCGCCGGCGGCGTGGGCGCCTCGCGGGTGGCGATCATCGTCGAACCCGATGCGCTCGCCATGGCCGACTGCCTGTCGGGTGATCAGCGCCAAGAACGGTTCGACCTGATTCACTACGCCGTCGACACCCTGACAAAGGACCCGAACGCGGCCGTATACGTCGACGCCGGTCACTTGCGTTGGCACAGTGCCGAGGACATGGCCGCCAGACTGAACCAGGCCGGCGTCGGCCACGCGCGGGGCTTCAGCATCAACACCGCGAACTTCTTCACCACCGAGGACGAAATCGGTTACGGTGAAGCGATTTCCGGGCTCACCAATGGTGCGCACTACGTGATCGACACGTCACGCAACGGTGCCGGACCCGCACCCGATTCCGAGCTCAACTGGTGCAATCCCAGCGGCCGAGCGTTGGGCACCCCGCCCACCGCGTCGACCGCGGGTGCGCACGCCGACGCCTACCTGTGGATCAAACGTCCCGGCGAATCCGACGGGACGTGCGGCAAGGGTGATCCGCCGGCGGGCAACTTCGTGAATCAGTACGCCATCGATCTGGCCCACAACACCGGCCACTAGCAGGGCCTTTGGCTTAGCCACGCCGTCGGCGGCCGCCGAACGGATCTGTTATTCGCGACCGTCGATGGTCGCAAGTGGGTAACATTTCGTTATCTAAAACAGATAAAGCCAGTATGCGGTACGAGGCAAACATGACGAGGAAAGTTGCGTTCTTCGCAATCTTTTCGATCTGCACTGCCTTCATCACGGTTTCCGGTGCAGACGGGTTCGTTGCGCACGCCGACGATTCGGGGACCGCGGTCTACAACGGCGTCAACCAGCTCCGCCAGGGATGCGGGCCGATCAGCGACGACCCGCGTTTGACGGAAGCGGCCCAGCGGCATGCCGACGACATGCTGCGCAACGGGGTCAGCGGACACATCGGCTCGGACGGCTCGTCGCCGCAGGCGCGGATCGCGCAGGCGGGCTATCGGAGCCGCTCCACGGGTGAGATCGTCTTCTGGGGCACCGGATCCGCCGCGAATCCCCGTGAGGCCCTGGACATGTGGATGCAAAGTCCCCCGCACCGGGCGATCATCCTGAATTGCGCATTCAACGCAGGCGGCTTCGCCACCGCACGGGACGGAAACAAAATGACCGTCGTCGGCGACTTCGCGGCTTCGTAAACCCTTTTGGGTCAAGCGGTTTCGGATCGCTGCCGCTGGCACTCACACATGCGGCAGCCACCCGGAGCCATGCGGTGACAGTACGAATCCGCGGCCTTGCGGGTCTTTGCATGCGGTCGTGCCTGAGTTATCGACCCCACAGATCACGCCGTCGACGGTGATGGAATGCAGCGGGGGCAACGTCTTGAGTGGATGCCCATAGACCTGGCCGTTGGGTGCAATCGGGTCACCGGATTGAGCCAATCCTGAGGCGGTCCCGATCGCGTTCACCGTACCGGCCCCGCTGGCTGGCGGGACCGCGGGAAAATTATTGCCTGTGCATTGTGCTTGCCCGGAGAAGAAATCGCACGTGATTCCATCCGGGGTAAGGAAATAGACCATGTTGAGCGGTGCGCGCCCCGTGTTGGGAAGCGCAATCGTGTAGTCCGCAACCTTCACGGGTGAATACCCGCTGATGTCGGGAAATGCAGGCACATCGGCGTGGGCTGCCGTACAAGACGTGCACACCCCAGCGAACATGACGGCTAACACCACGGCAGCCGAGTTGATGACGCTACGCACAGGAACCCCCTCGCTAACCAGCGTCTGACGACGGAGCAGCCGCTGAGCACCTAAGGGTGCAATCACACGTGAGGCAGCCAGCCGGAGCCATGCGGTGACAGTACGAATCCGCGGCCTTGCGGGTCTTTGCACGCGGTCGTGCCTGAGCTATCGACCCCGCAGATGATGCCGTTCACTGTGATGGAATGACCAGGAGGAAGCGTTTTGACGGGGTGCCCATCAATTACGCGCGATGGTTCACCTTCATTCGTCTGCTTCAGCCCAGTAGTGGTTCCGATCCAATTAACCCCGGTAATTCCCGCATTGGGATTTGAGGGCGCGGGGGGGACCCCGGGCAGGTTATTCCCGCTGCACTGTGCTTGGTCAGTGGCAAAGTTGCAGACGACCCCGTCAGGAGTGAGGAAATAGACCGTTGCCAGAGGTTGCCGGCCAGGGTTGGGAACGTCGATCGTGTAGTCGCCGACGTTCACCGAGGCCTCTGCGCTCAGGTCCGGAAACTTTGGCGGGTCGGCATGTGCCGCGCACGCAACCGAGCAAGCGGCTACGACAAGGGTGCTGATGCCGGCTAGTTTCTTGATGTCCATATGCATCCTATCGGTTCAGATTTCTGCGATGCGATCAGTGATAGGGCCTGAGTTGGAATTCTCGGGTGTTGTATGGGGTGCCGAACGGCACGCCGTTCGCATCTTTAAGCGTATTCCATTGACTGCCAAATAATTTCAAATCGTCCAGCGTTGATCCCGGCAAGATATACCCGCCGTACGGTTGAGGGACGAATTTCGGAGCGGCTGGATCACCATTCTGCGCAACCAGAGTCGTGGGCACGTTCTGGCTGAACATTGCAGCTGGATTGGCACCTACCCGCACTTCGATACTTCCTTGGTGCGCATCTGCATTGAAACCTGACAGGACGGGCTTTCCACCGATTTCCCGAAAGCTGAGCTCGCCGTAGCGATTGTTAGTTAGCTGTATGGGCTGTTGTCCTGGTTTGCCCCAGTCGTTCCCGTTCCACGGCTGCCAGGTTGAACGATCGAATACATTCCCGGTATCCGCGCGGTACATGGTGATGCCTCGGCTGCGGTCGAAGGAATCAGCGGCGATGTAGACTTTGCCGTCCGAGCCCTTATAGCCGCTGATCTGGGTGGGCGCCTCTCCCGCGGCGCGATACGAGCCTGGCACCATTGTCCACCCTTTGCCCGGGTCACCGTTGACTTCGACCAGCCACGAAGCCGCCGGCTTAAGGTTCCCCGTCGTGCCGGTCACCATCATGTACGTTTTGTCGCCCAGGGTGATCGTTCCGGCTGGCAACGTGTCGCTGATTCCGGCCTTGACCGCTTCCGACGGCATTGTGAAGAGCTCGCGGCCACTATTCTCGGGGCCCGTTAGTGGCGCACCAAAATGCGGACGTCCGTCGGCGTCGAAGGTCACCGGTACGGCCACAGATCGATAGTGTTCGCCCTCACCGACTTTGTTGCCGGAGAACGAATCCCCAAAAATCGCGAGATATTTTCCCGGCTGTCCGGGGATCTCGACCACTTCTCCTAAGTCCGCCGCCCCGATACCCGGGATGCCGGGAATGCCGCCGGTACCGGCGATCGGCCCGAGGTCTCTCACCTCACCCGGTTTCAGCGGGCTTTCGATCCACTCGTCTACAGCTTTCGGTGGGTCGTAACCGTCGGTATGCAGGGCACCCATGGCTCTACGGAGAGTGTCGGAGTACCCGTTGCGAATTGACGTCATTTGTTTGACGGCATCGCGGACGTCGTCCACGGCATCGGCGTGCGCGTCGTCGTACAGTCTCAACAGCTTCTGGCGTTCCGACTCGGGCAGATCGGACGCCAATTCCTTCTTGATCGCGGTCATAAGGCTGTCGAGGCCTCGGAGCTCACTGTCCAGAAGGGCGATCTCTCGAGCCCCTTGTTTCTGCGCGTCGGCTAACGCGGCGGCGATCGTTTCCAATTCAGCACCGATCTTCGACAACTGTTCGGACTGCGCCCCGAGGGCTTTCGTTACCCGCTGCACTTCTTCAGAGTCGTTGATGGGGTGGCCACCATCCTGATGGTTCCAGGCGGCGGCGAAGCGTTTTCGCGCTTGCTCGAATGCGTGGTCGGCTTCGGCGGTGTGTCGACCCGCACCATGAAAGGCCTCCGCCAACTGCGAGATCTGAAACGGGTTACCGGCCTGCAAGCTCTGGTTGATCGCCCACGGATCGCCGCCGGCCGACGCGATCAGTTCCGCTTCGACCAGGTTCGCCAGCGTCATGGCGTCGTGGGCAGATGGCCAACACCGACGATCATCGCCGCCCCCTTCTGAGCTGGCATAAACGCTACTACTGGCAGCGCGACGGCGACCGTCAAATGGTCAATGCCAAGGCAGGCCGGTGGGGCCGCCACTACCTGTCAGGCCTGGCTGCCGGCCAGCTTCCGAACGGTCAGAACCTCGATGTCTTGGAACGGACGTCCCTCAGGGCGGATCAGGTCGTGGAACCACACCTTCGGAATCGTGGTGGCCGGGTGATCCCAGGTTTCCCAGGGGAAGTAGGTCTGGGTCTTTCCGGCGACCAGGCCCCAGTTGATCGCGCCGACGTTGTGGCGCTTGGCGACGGGCAGGATGCTCTGCACAGTGCTGCCCCGGGGCCGGGCCATGTATTCCGTGCACAGGATCGGCCGGCCCATCGGGGCCAGCTCGTTGATGCGCGACTCGAACCCGGCCGGCTCAGCGTAGGAATGGAAGGTGACCACGTCGGAGTTGGCGAGCTGGATGTCGCTGATTGCGCTGCGGCCCTGGGGTTGTCCCCAGTCTCCGCGCCACACGCCGCTCGTGAGCGGCTGACTCGGATCGACTGCGCGTGCCCACCGAAACACCTGGGGGAGCAGGTCGGCGACCAGTTGGTCCTTGTCGCTTCTTTCGGTGTTGCGGTACTGCCGCGCCGGGTTGTCGGGTTCGTTCCAGAGGTCCCACCCCAAAACCCGGTTGTCATTACGGAATTGGGTCATCACCGCGGTGACGTAGTCGCGCATGACCGGGACGTAGCGGGGGTCTCCAAGGCGCTCGGCGCCCGGGCTCTGCACCCAGCCCGAGTTGTGCACACCGGGGCGCGGCGCGCGTTGCCGGCCCGCTCGGGGTTGCGGGTCCCAGCAGGAGTCGAAGAAGACGAAGAGCGGCTTGATGCGATGACGGGCCGCGATGTCGACGAATTGCCCTAGCCGCGTTTGGAACCCGCGCTGATCGGCGGCCCACAGCTGATCGTGGAGGAACACTCGCGCGGTGTTGTGCCCATAGAACTGAGCCCAGCCGAGCTCGGTGTCGATACGTCGTGGGTCGAAGGTGTCGGCCTGAAACATCTCGAACTGGTTGATGGCGCTGGCGGGAATATAGTTTGCTCCGACGAGCCAGCCCTGAGCTTGATACCACCGGCTGGCGCGATCGGGAGACCACCGGCCCGCTTCCTCCGCGGAGGCCCGGGGTACCCGGGTAACTGCGGCGCTAGCCGCCAGCAGCAGAGGGAGTTTCAGGGCCGTTCGTCGTTCCACGATGTGACGATAAGTTTCCGGGGCGATTTCCCGGGGATTTGCTCAGCGCGTCGCGAGAGCTTCAGATAACAATTGTTCCCGGGCCGTCTGCGGCCCCTCCGAAAGTCGGAACCCACCGGTCATCGTGACCAATCCGTAACCATCCACTCCGGCGTGCCCGGGCCGTCGTGAACGCCGGGCGGTTTAAAATGTGCCCGGCTCTGTGTCAAACCCGTTGTCGGACAACCAAAACCGGCGTTCCCCTGATTGAGGGTCTAGCGTAGCTTGCGGCCGTGGTTGTCTTTGACGCTGCCGGTGAAGATCAAAATCGCGTCGACGATCGCCCAAATGATGCCGCCGAGCAGGACCGGAAATCCCAGAAAACAGAACAGGCTGAAGACAATTCCGAACAGCCCCAGGCACAGCTGGGCCACCGCGATCTGAGTCGAGTCGAGGTAAAAGCGGCCGACGCCGAACAAGCCGAGAAAGAGCTGAAGTAAGCCGGCGGTGGTGGCGGCCTTGTCCGACAGGGGCAGTCCGGTAACCGGATCGCGGCCGAACGGCGCCTGCGGGTCGACGTATCCGCCATATCCCGGATAGCCCGGGTAACCGGGGTAGGCCTGCGGGGACGGATATCCCGGCGGTGGCGGTGGCTGAGGCGGGTTGTGCGGAGTCGGTTGTGATGCGTAACCGGGTGGCTGCCATCCCCACGGTGGCTCATCAGCGGGATTTCCGGGTGGGTTGGGCGGCGTCGACATCGATTCGAGTTAACACGCCCGATCTCCGGCCGTCCACATCGGCCTCCGACGCACCGGCGCGGAAAATCCTTGGGCGCAGTCGGCAAATCACTTCAAAGTTCACCCCCGTGAGAGCAATACTGGACGGGTGCCTGATCGAAATGTGCTGGGCGGTCCGCTGGAACCGTGCGGCACAGACCCACTGACCGGTTTCTACCGCGACGGCTGTTGCTCAACCGGGCCTCAGGACCTTGGACGGCACACGATTTGCGCGGTGATGACCGCCGAGTTCCTGGAGCACCAGCGTTCCATCGGCAATGACCTGTTGACCCCGGTTCCCGAGTATCGGTTCCCCGGCCTGCTGCCCGGCGACCGATGGTGTGTGACCGCGCTGAACTGGCTGCGGGCTCACCACGACGGGTGCGCGGCGCCGGTGGTGCTGGCATCCACGCACGAGAACACCCTCGAGGTGGTGCCGCTGGAGGCGCTGCAGGCGCACAAGATCGACGTTCCCGACGATCTGGCCAACCTGTAGCTGGGTGACCGCTGGTCGGGACGGTGGGTGAACCACGGAATCCCGCCGCGTCTAGCCTCGGTGTCATCTTTCTCACCTGACGCGTCGAAGAGGGGTTGCGGTGGGTTCTGCGGTGGACGACATCGACTTCGACGACCTGACCGCGCCCCGGCTGACCGACGTCCAGCGTCAGATCCTGCAGTTCACCGAGGCCAAGCGCGTCGACTTCGACATCGACCGGATGCTCGCGGAGGCCATCGAACAAACCGGGCTAAAAGCCGCTGCCGCCGACCTCGACGACACCGACGGCTTCGCCGATCGGCTGCGCGCGCACGTCGCCGCGATCGAAGCCGACGAGGGTCTGCGCCAGCTCACCCGCGATTCGCTGCGGCAGCGGATCGTCCGCCTGCTGCGTAACCGGTTGTCGCTCACCGAGCTGATCACGCGGTACCCCGAGATCGAATCCATCCCGATCGAGAGGCCTTTCATCGTGGTCGGGATGCCGCGGTCGGGCACCACGCACCTGGTGAATCTCATTGCCGCCGACCCCCGCCGGCGCGCGCTGCCGTACTGGGAGAGCCAGGATCCCATCCCCGCTCGTGGGCAGGGGCCCGACGTGTTCGGCGTGGACCCCCGTTACGCGCGAGCCAAAGCAGAACACGAAGCGCTGATGGCCAGCGCGCCCGTGGTGGCCGCCATGCATGACCGCTTCCCCGAGGCGATCGAGGAGGAGGTGGAACTCCTCGACCTCGATCTGTCCTCCTATGTCCTGGAATGGCATGCGCGGGTGCCGGATTGGCGCGACTACTACCTGAGCCTCGACCAAACCCGCCACTACGCCTACATGCGCAAGGTGTTGCAGGCGCTCACCTTTCTGCGAGGTCCGCGAACCTGGGTCCTCAAGAGTCCGCAGCACTGCGAGCAGCTCGGCCCGTTGATGGCGACGTTCCCCGACGCGACGGTGGCTTTTACGCACCGCGACCCCGTGGCGGTGATCCAATCGGCGATCACGATGATGGCCTACTCGGATCGGCTGCGCCGCAACAGCATTGATCCGCAGTGGCTGCTGGAGTATTGGAGCGATCGCGTGCACCGCCTGCTGAGCGCATGCGTGCGCGACCGCGACCTGGTGGACACCGAACGCAGCATCGACGTCAACTTCCACCAGCTGGGCGGCAACGAGATGCCGGTGCTCGAGCGGCTGTATCACTGCGGCGGTGTCGAATTGCCGCAGCAGGTGCGCGACGGCTTCCAGCGCTACCTGGACGGCAATCCACGAGGCAAGCACGGCCGCATCCATTACGAACTGCAACGGCACTTCGGCGTCTCCGCCGACGAACTCCGCGGCCGGTTCGGCTTCTATTTCGACAAGTTCGACGTCCGACCCGAATAAGGAGTCAGCAGCGATGACCGAACCCGTCTATCGCGGCAGGCCCGGCGCCGACGCGATGCGCCCGGCGTCCGCGGAGAAGGCGGATGAGATCGCCCCGGGATTGTGGTGCTCGCCTGGGCTGTCCAACTCGTACCTGCTCACCACCGCGCAGGGGCGGGTGATCGTCAACACCGGCATGGGTTTCGAGGGGCCGGTGCATCGCGCCAACTTCGACGCCGTGGACTCCTCGCCGGTGCGCTACATCATCTTCACCCAGGGCCACGTCGACCATGTCGGCGGCCTGGACAGCGTGCGCGACCCCGACACGACCGTTGTCGCGCAAGCGAACTGGACGACGTGGCGAGACGACAACGAACGACTGATCCCCTACCGCGCCAGCCGCAGCGCGTTCGCGTTCAAAGACACGCTGGCCGACGGCATCCAAGCCATCCAACGGCGCCTGGGGACCGCGCAACTGGCGGGCCAGAGCGTGCCCGCCGTGGACCTCGACTTCGAGGACACGCTGACGCTGGAGCTCGGCGGCCGACGGATGGAACTGATCTCGGTGCCCGGTGGGGAGACCACCGACTCGCTGGTGGTCTGGCTCCCCGACGAACGAATCTGCCTGTGCGGAAACACCTTCGGCCCCCTGTTCGGGCACATCCCCAACCTCGTCACCATGCGGGGCGACCGCTACCGGGACGCGTTGACGGCCATTGCCTCGGTGGAACGGGTCCGCGACCTGCGCCCCGAGCTGCTCGTGACGGGTCACTTCGCGCCCGTCGCGGGGGCCGAGCGCATCAACGCCGAGCTGGCCCGGCTGCGCAACGCCATCCAGTACATCCACGATCAGACGGTCGCCGGAATGAATGCCGGAAAGGATGTCCGCACCCTGATGCGCGAGATCACGTTGCCCGCGGAATACGAAGTGGGCCAGGGCTATGGGAAGGTCGCCTGGGACGTGCGGGCCGTCTGGGAGAACTACTCGGGCTGGTTCCACCACGAGTCGACCACCGAGCTGTACCCGGTCGGATTTGACGCCGTCGCGGCCGACGTGGTCGAGTTGGCCGGCGCCGATGCGCTCCTGGATCGCGCCCGGGCGCACCTGGCCGCCGATCGGGCGCTGCACGCCATCCACCTCGCCCAGCTCGTGCCCGCCGAGCATTCGGGGGCTCGCGATGTGCTCCGGCAGGCGCATGAAAAACTTCTCGCAAGCAGCACGAACTTCTGGGAAAGCGCGTGGCTGCGCAACCAGATTGCGAGGAACTCATAGCATGCTGCTGACGGTGCTGCGCTTCAACTTCGCCTCGCCGCAGGGGGATCCGCGCGTGCAGGGCGAACAGCTGTCCGCCGCGCTCGAACTGGCGCAGTGGGGTGAGTCGCACGGCATCACGTCGATCAGTGTCGACGAGCATCACGCGACCGGGCACGGGTGGAGCTGCAACCCGA
This sequence comes from Mycobacterium sp. WUMAC-067, assembly GCF_020217485.1. Lineage (GTDB taxonomy): Bacteria > Actinomycetota > Actinomycetes > Mycobacteriales > Mycobacteriaceae > Mycobacterium. The sequence goes on from NZ_JAEKMI010000007.1 coordinate 39,889, forward strand.
TCATGGCCGCGGCGATGTTCTTGGCCCGGACCTCGACGCTGATCGCCAGCGTCGATTGCGCGTTGGGCCCGCTGTGGAACCCCGTCCGCCTTGCCGAAGACATCGCGCTCGTCGACAACATGAGCCGCGGCCGGCTGCACACCACGGTGGGCCTGGGATACCGCACGGTCGAATACGACGCGCTGGGAGCCGATTTCACGCGACGTGGCGCGCTGATGGACGGCCTGCTCGAGCGGATGCTGGCGGTGTGGTCCGACATTGGCACGTGGACCCGGCCGCATCCACCGCTGTACGTCGGCGGTGGCGCGCGTGCCACGGCGCGCCGCGCCGCCCGGTTCCGGCTGCCGCTCAGCCTGGCCGATCACCTGCCCGAGATCGCCGCCTACTACCGCGAGCTGTGCGCCGAGGCGGGCATGGCGCCGTTCATTCTCATGCCGGGACCGATCAACCGCGGAATGATCTACCTGCACGAGGACCCCGAGCGGGCGTGGGCGGAACTGGGCGACCACATCCTGTGGGAGGCAGTCACTTACGGCGGATGGTCCACCGATCAACGCTCGCTAATGCACCTTCCGGGTGTGCAGACCCTGGACGAGGTCAGGGCATCGGGGCGGTACCGCTTCCTGACTCCAGATCAGCTGATCGCGGAGGTGCGCGAGGCCGAGAACTACGGGCCGCTCGTCATGCACCCCCTGGTCGGTGGCATGCCGGTCGACGAAGCGTGGAAGTCGGTGCAATTGCTCACCGACAAGGTCCTGCCCGCGCTGGCGGCCTAGGCGTCGCGGCGTTGTTCGAGCCAGTCGGCCAGCGAACGGCCGGCATCTAGGACGTGTCGCTCGGCGATCGCACGGGCCCGTTCGGCGTCCTTGTCGCCCAGCGCGTCGAGCAGCTGTTGATGTTCGTCGAGCGAATGCTTTTCGTGCTCGGGAAACAGGGTCAGGAAGTTGCTCGGCACCACGCGGGCGACCTGTTTGATCTGGTTCAGCAGGCGAGGGGAGTGCGCGGCGCGATGGATCATCTGATGGAAATGCCAGTTGGCTTCTCCGATGGTGTCGTCCCCGGATCGCGCGACGACGTCGGCCGCGAGTTCTCGTAGGGTGTCGAGTTCCGCGGGCTCAATCCGCTCGGCGGCCCAGGCCGCGGCCTGCCCGGTCAGCACGCCGAGAATGGTGAAGCTGTCCAGGACGTCGCCCGGGCTGATGCCGAGCACCGTCACGCCGCTGCGGGGGGCGACTTGGACCAGGCCCTCGAACGACAGCTCCAGCAGCGCCTCGCGCACCGGCGTGCGGCTGGTCGCGAATTCCTCGGTGATGGCGTCGAGGTCGACCCGCGAACCGGCCGGCAGGACCCCGGTCAGAATGCGGTCGCGAAGTTCGCGGGCGGCGCGCTCTCGGACCGTTCCGGAGATGTCGATCCCTGAGGTCGAAGCCACCTGGGCATAATACCAAACGACAGGTTTAGGATTTGATATCTGAAATATCAGATGTTACGTTTCAAGTATGCGCACCGACAAAATGGCCCTCGTGGCCTTCATGCAGGCCGGCAGCACCTCGGTCTACGCGGGCTCGTGGCGGCACCCCGCGACCGAACACCGGTACTTGGACGCGTCCTACTACGCGAAGATCGGCCGCCAGCTCGAAGAGGGTTGCTTCGACCTGATGTTCTTCGACGACCGCCTGGCCATGCCGGGGGTCTACGGCGGATCGGTGGGCGAGGCCGTGCATTACGGCGCCCGCCCGGTCAAGCTGGACCTCAGTGTGATTCTCGGGGTGCTGGCGCAGGCCACGTCGAAGATTGGGCTGGGCGCCACCTACTCGACCACCTACTACCAGCCGTTCCATGTGGCGCGCACGTTCGCCTCGCTCGACCACCTGTCGGGTGGCCGCGCGGCCTGGAACGTGGTCACCTCCGTCAACGACAGCGAGGCGCAGAATTTCGGCGTCGACGCCCACCTCGGTCACGACGAACGCTACGACCGCGCCGACGAATTCATGGACGTCGTGACCGGCCTGTGGGACACCTGGGAGGACGAAGCCGTCCTGCACGACCGGGCGTCCGGGCAGTTCGCCGACCCCAGCAAGGTGCACGAGCTGGGACACGTCGGCCAGTTCTTCTCCGCCCGTGGACCGTTGACGGTGCCGCGGACCCCGCAGGGCCGGCCGGTCATCATCCAGGCCGGATCGTCGGGCCGGGGCCGCGAATTCGCTTCCCGGTGGGCCGAATTGATCTTCACCGGCGACCCGGGCATCGAGGTCGCACGCAACCACTACGCCGATCAAAAGGACCGCATCGCCGAAGCGGGCCGCGATCCCGCCGCCGTGCGCATCTGCCCCATGGCCTACGCGGTGGTGGGCGAATCCGAGGCCCACGCCAAGGATCGCGAGGCGATGTTCCTCAACGATCTCGTACATCCGATGGCGTCGCTGACGCTGCTGTCCGAGCTGATGAATTACGACTTCGCGCAACACGACCTCGACGACCCGGTGACCGACGAACTGCTCGCCTCGGTCTCCGGAATCCGCGGCCTGGTGCAGAACCTGCGCACCCATATCGGCGGGGACACGGTCACCTTGCGCGACCTCGCCAACCATCGTGCCACGCTGCTGCAGGGGCCCCGCTTCGTCGGCACCGGCGAACAGGTCGCCGATCAGATGGCCGACTGGTTCGAAAGCGGCGCGTGCGACGGATTCGTCTTGGCCGCGACGCATCTGCCCGGAGCGTTCGAGGACGTCGTGCGCATGGTGGTCCCGGAGCTGCAGCGGCGCGGGCTGTTCCGCACCGAATACGAATCGTCCACGCTGCGCGGGCACCTCGGGCTGCAGCGTCCCTCGAACAGCCGGGTGGCCGCCGGTGCCCATGCTTGACGGGCTGCGGGTGCTCGACCTCGCGACGCTGGCCGCCGCACCGCTGGTGGCGACCTACCTTGGCGAGTTCGGCGCCGACGTGATCAAGGTCGAAGAACCGCGCCACGGCGACCCGATCCGCGGCTGGGGCAACCAGCGCGACGGAGTCGGGTTGATGTGGAAGTCGGTTGCGCGCAACAAGCGATCGATCACGCTGGACTTGCGGTGCGCGGAGGGTCAGGAGCTGGTGCGCCGCCTGGTGGAGCACGCCGACGTCGCGATCTTCAACACCCGCCCCCAGACTTTGCGCAAGTGGGGCCTCGACTATGAGAGCCTGCGCGCGGTCAACGAGCGGATTGTGATGCTGCACATCACCGGTTACGGGCTGAGCGGGCCGAAGAGTGAGCGCCCGGGCTTCGGCACGCTGGGTGAGGCGATGAGCGGGTTCGCGCACATCACGGGTCAGGCCGGCGCGCCGCCCACCCTGCCGCCGTTTATGTTGGCCGACGGCGTCGCGTCTCTGAACGCCGCCTACGCGGTGATGATGGCGCTGTATCACCGCGACGTGCACGGCGGGCCGGGCCAACTGATCGACGTCAACCTGATCGACCCGCTGGCCCGGCTGCTGGAACAGACGCTGCTGGGCTATGACCAGTTGGGCCTGGTGCCCGAGCGGGCCGGCAACCGGTGGGACATCTCGGCGCCGCGCAACACCTATCGCACCGCGGACGGCAGGTGGCTGGCCATGTCCGGCAGTTCGCCGGCGTTGGCGCTGCGCGTGTTCCGGGCGATCGGCCGTCACGATCTGCTCGACGACGCCGACTTCTCCGACCCGCAGCGACGGTTGGCTCGCGCCCGCGAGGTCGATGCCGTGGTCGCCGATTGGGTTGCCACCAAGACACTTTCGGAGGCGATGGAAGCCTTCGAAGCGCACGAGGTGGCGGCGGCGCCCGTTTATGACATCAGCGACCTGGTCGCCGACGAGCAACTGGCGCATCGTGAGGTGTTCATCTCGGTCGACGATCAACAACTCGGACCCATGACGGTGCAGGCCCCCGTTCCGCGCTTCTCGTCGGCGTCGGGCACGGTCGGGCATCTGGGACCGCGCCTCGGCGAGCACAACACCGAGGTGTACGGGGAACTGCTCGGCATGAGCCGCGACGAAATCGACGACCTGCGCGCCCGTGGCGTGTTGTGACAGAAGGAAATTGAACGATGACGAATCTTCTCCGCCGCTCCGAGCTCGCGGTGCCCGCATGCAGCGACAACATGTTCGACAAGGCCGCCGGGTGCGGCGCCGACCTGGTGTTCCTCGACCTCGAGGACGCGACGCCCGCCGCGTTCAAGGAGGAATCGCGCGGCAAGGCGATCAGCGCGCTCAACGACCTGGATTGGGGCCGCACCGCGCGGGCGGTGCGGATCAACGGGCTGGACACCGCGTGGTGCCACGACGACGTCATCGAGGTGGTGACCAGGGCCGGCCGCAACCTCGACACCATCATCATCCCCAAGGCGCGCACCGCCCGCGACGTGTGGTGGGTGGACGTCCTGCTCACACAGCTGGAATCAAAACTGGACCTGGACAAGCGGATTCGGCTCGAGGTGCTGATCGAAGAGGTCGAAGGCTTGGCCAACGCCGAAGAGATCGCGGCGGCCAGCCCTCGCCTGGACGCTTTGATTTTCGGGGTGGGCGACTTCTCGCTGTCGCAGGGCGCGCGGGTGGACACCAACTTCGTCCCGCTGGGCGAGTATCCGGGCGAGTTCTGGGCCTACGCGCGGAACAAGGTGATCGTCGCTGCGCGCATCGCGGGCATCGACGCGATTGACGCGCCCTACCCCGACTACCGCGACCTCTCCGGATACGAGCGCGACGCGCGGCGCGCATCGCTGCTCGGCTACACCGGAAAATGGGCGATCCACCCCGACCAGGTGCCCGTCGCCAACGAGGTCTACGCCCCGACCGCCGACGAAATCGCCCGCGCCGAAGCCAATGTCGCGGCCTACCGGGAGGCCGAGGCCAGGGGCCGCGGCGCCGTCGGGGTGAACGGCGTCCTGGTTGACGCCGCCCACGTGAAGCAGGCGGAGCAGACGCTGGCGCGCGCCGCGTTGATCAACGGCAGCCGCGTTTGATGGCGGCGACCCGCTGCGCCCGGCTACGGCCTGTAGCGGCGACCCGATGCGCCCGGCTACGCCGCGCTTGCGATCCCCGCGGCCGCGCTTGCGATCCCCGCGGCCGCGCTTGCGATCGCCGCTAGTCGATCACCACGAGTAGGTCGCCGCCCTCGACTTGTGCGGTGTGCGATACCGCGATTCGCGCGACTTTGCCGGCCTTCGGGGTGGTGACGGCGGCCTCCATCTTCATCGCCTCGATCGTCGCGATCGTCTGACCGGCCTCGACCTCCTCCCCGACCTCGGCGGTGACCGTGACGACGCCGGCAAAGGGGGCGGCGACGTGGTCGGGATTGGTGCGGTCGGCCTTCTCGGCCGCCGGCACGTCGCTGGCGATGCTGCGGTCGCGCACCACCACGGGGCGCAGCTGACCGTTGAGGATGCACATCACGGTGCGCATGCCGCGTTCGTCGGGGTCGGAGATGGCCTCGAGCCCGATCAGCAGCTCCACACCGCGCTCCAGCTCCACGCGGTGTTCGTCCCCCTGGCGCAACCCATAGAAGAACTGGTTGGCGCTGAGTCCCGAGGTGTCGCCGTACGTCTCGCGGTGATCGTCGAGCTCCTTGGCCGGCCCCGGGAACAGAAGCCGATTCAGCGCGGCCTGCCGCTCGGCGCCCGGCGCGGCCAACGCCTTTTCATCGTCGGCCGTCAGCGGCTGCTCGGGCTTCGCCGGCCCGCGCCCGTCTAATGCCTTGGTGCGCAACGGCTCCGGCCAGCCTCCGGGCGGGTCACCGAGTTCGCCGCGCAGGAAGCCGATGACCGAATCCGGGATGTCGTAGCGCGCCGGGTCTTCGGCGAAGTCCTGCGCGCTGACGCCGGCCCCGACCAGCGCCAGCGCCAAGTCGCCGACCACCTTGCTCGACGGCGTGACCTTGACGAGGTGCCCGAGGATGGAATCGGCGCCAGCGTAGGCGTTTTCGATGTCCTCGAACCGGTCGCCGAGTCCCAGCGCGATGGCCTGCTGGCGCAGGTTCGACAATTGGCCACCGGGGATCTCGTGGTGGTAGACGCGGCCGGTCGGCGACGGCAGCCCGGATTCGAACGGCGCGTACACCTTTCGCAGCGCCTCCCAGTACGGTTCCAGGCCGCACACCGCCGGCAGCGACAACCCGGTGTCGTACTCGGTGTTGGCGGCGGCGGCCACGATCGACGACAGCGCGGGCTGGCTGGTGGTCCCCGCGAGCGGGGCCGCGGCGCCGTCGACGGCGTCGGCCCCCGCGTGCCAGGCCGCCACGTAGCTCGCCAGTTGCCCGCCCGGGGTGTCGTGGGTATGCACGTGCACCGGCAGGTCGAATCGGGATTTCAACGCCGAGACCAGTGTCGCGGCGGCCGGCGCGCGCAACAATCCGGCCATGTCCTTGATCGCCAGGACGTGCGCACCCGCCTCGACGATCTGTTCGGCCAACTTGAGGTAATAGTCCAGCGTGTAAAGCTTTTCGGCCGGATCGCTCAGATCCCCGGTGTAAGACATCGCCACCTCGGCCACCGCCGCCCCGGTGTCGCGCACCGCGTCGATGGCCGGCCGCATCGAGTCGACGTTGTTCAACGCATCGAAGATCCGGAAGATGTCGATGCCGGTGGCCGTCGCCTCCTCGACGAACGCGGTCGTCACCGTCTCCGGATAGGGCGTGTAGCCCACGGTGTTGCGCCCGCGCAGCAGCATCTGCAGACAAATGTTGGACAGCGCCTCGCGCAGCGCCGCCAGCCGCTCCCACGGGTCCTCTTTCAAGAACCGCAGCGCCACATCGTAAGTCGCGCCGCCCCAGCACTCCACCGACAACAACTGCGGCGTGGTCCGCGCGAGGTAGGGCGCGACCTTGAGCAGGCCGGTGGTGCGGACCCGGGTCGCCAGCAGCGACTGGTGGGCGTCGCGGAACGTGGTGTCCGTGACGGCGACACCGCGCGACTCGCGGAGCCAGGCCGCAAATCGCTGCGGCCCGAGTTCGGTCAAACGCTGCTTGGATCCCGCGGGTGGGTCCGTCGACAGGTCGATGTCGGGCAGCTTGTCGTGCGGGTACACCGTCGACGGGCGCTCGCCGTGCGGCTTGTTGACGGTGACGTCGGCTAGGTAGCTGAGGATCTTGGTGCCGCGGTCGGCCGAGCTGCGCGCCGTGAGCAGCTGCGGGCGCTCCTCGATGAACGACGTGGTGATGCGGCCGGCCTGGAAATCCGCGTCGTCCAGAACCGCTTGCAGGAACGGAATATTCGTCGACACACCGCGAATGCGGAATTCCGCGACCGCCCGTCGGGCCCGGCGCACGGCCGTGGGGAAGTCGCGGCCGCGGCAACTGAGCTTGATCAGCATCGAGTCGAAATGCGCGCTGATCTCCGCGCCCAGCGTCGTGCCGCCGTCCAGCCGGATTCCCGCGCCGCCCGGGGTGCGGTAGGCGGTGATGCGGCCGGTGTCCGGACGGAAGCCGTTCGCCGGATCTTCGGTGGTGATGCGGCATTGCAGCGCCGCGCCGTGCGGGACGATCGAATCCTGCCGCAGGCCAATCTCTTCCAGCGTCTGCCCGGACGCAATGCGCAGCTGGGCGGACACCAGGTCGACGTCGGTGATCTCCTCGGTCACCGTGTGTTCCACCTGGATCCGGGGGTTCATCTCGATGAACACGTGATTGCCGCGTTCGTCGAGCAAGAACTCCACCGTGCCCGCACACGTGTAGCCGATGCTTTCCGCGAACGCCACCGCGTCCGCGCAAATGCTCATCCGCAGTTGTGGATCCAGGTTCGGCGCCGGGGCGATTTCGATCACCTTCTGGTGCCGCCGCTGCACGCTGCAATCGCGTTCATAGAGGTGGATCACGTTGCCGTGATTGTCGGCCAGGATCTGGACCTCGATGTGACGCGGGTTGATCACCGCCTGCTCGAGAAACACCGAGGCATCCCCGAACGCGGATTCGGCCTCCCGGCTGGCCGCCTCGATCGCCTCCGGCAGCGCTGCGGGGTCGGTGACCCGCCGCATCCCGCGGCCGCCACCTCCGGCGACCGCCTTGACGAACAGCGGAAACGTCATCGACTCGGCGGCCGTCACCAGCTCGTCCACCGATGTCGAGGGCGTCGAGGAGGCCAGCACCGGCAGGCCCGCCGCCCGCGCCGCCGCGATTGCCCGCGACTTGTTGCCGGTGAGCTCGAGCACCTCGGCACTCGGGCCGACGAATGTGATGCCCGCCGCCGCGCACGCCGCCGCCAGGTCCGGGTTCTCGGACAGGAAGCCGTAGCCGGGGTAGATCGCGTCCGCCCCGCAGGCCTGCGCCGTCGCGACGATGTCGTCGACCGACAGGTAGGCGCGGACCGGATGGCCCTCCTCGCCGATCTGGTACGACTCGTCGGCCTTGAGCCGGTGCACCGAGTTGCGGTCTTCGTAGGGGTAGACCGCCACGGTGGCCATTTCCAGCTCGTAGGCGGCGCGGAATGCGCGGATCGCGATCTCGCCGCGATTGGCGACCAGGACTTTCGTCAACACGGTATTTACGATAGAGCCCGTTGCGGCGGTCCGACATACTCGCTCAGCGGACGGATCAACGCGTTGGACGCGGTCTGCTCGATGATGTGCGCCGTCCACCCGGTGATCCGGCTCATCACGAAAATCGGCGTGAAGGCCCCGATGTCGAAGCCCATCAGGTAATAGGCCGGGCCGGTCGGAAAGTCCAGGTTCGGCTTGATGCCGTTGGCCTCGGCCATCCCCTTTTCCAGGACTTCGTAAATGCCGAGCCACTTCTGGCCGTCCCGCGCCGCGGCGACCCGCGTGAGCGCCTCCTTCATGGTCGGCACCCGGGAGTCGCCGTTCTTGTAGACGCGGTGACCGAAGCCCATGACCTTGTCTTTGCAATCCAGCTTGCCCCGCAACCACTCCGAAGCCCTTTCGGCGCTCCCGATTTCGATCATGTCGTGCATGACTGCTTCGTTGGCGCCGCCGTGCAGCGAGCCCTTGAGCGCACCGATGGCGGCCGTGACCGCGCTGTAGATGTCGGACTGAGTCGAGGTGACCACGCGGGCGGCGAAGGTGGAGGCGTTGAAGCTGTGCTCGGCGTAGAGCACCATCGACTGTTCGAACGCGTCGACGATCACCTGCTCGGGGACGTCGCCGAAGCACATGTGCAGGAAGTTCTGCGCGTAGCTCATGTGGCTGTGGGGCGCGATGGGTTCCAGGCCGCGCCGGCGGCGCATGTCGGCCGCGACGACGGTGGGCAGCACCGCGAACATCCGCAGCGCCTTGGCGTGGTTGGCCGCCGGGCTGCTGTCGTCCTCGTCGGGGTCTTCGGCGCCCATCGAGCTGATGAAGGTGCGCACGACGTCCATCGGGTGGCAGGTGTCGGGCAGTTTGGACAGCAGCGAAAGCTGGGATCGGTTGAGCCGACGCGCCGCTCGTTCCCGCTGGGTGAACAGGGCCAGCTGCTGTTCGTCGGGCAGCTCGCCGTGCCAGAGCAGGTAGGCAACCTGCTCGAAGCTGCACGTGGCCGCGAGGTCCTGCACGGCGTAGCCGCGGTAGGTCAGGGAGTTGGTCTCCGGGACGACCTTGGAGATGGCCGTGGTGTCGACGACGACGCCGGCCAGGCCCTTATAGATGCGGGGCTTGTTGTCTTCGGCGGTACTCATGGCGCGACTCCTTGCACGGTAAAGTTGTAGATGTCGGAATCGAATTGGGTGTAGTCGGCGTAGCGCAGCAACTCGTAGAGCCGGCTGCGGTGCTGCATCCGATCGGTGAGGCCGGATTGTGTTCCGGTTTCGGCGATTTCACGGAGACCGATCTCGACGGCGTGCATGGCCAGCCGCAGCGTGGTGACCGGGTAGATCACCACGTTGTAGCCGATGTCGGACAGCTGTTGGGTGGACAGCAGCGGCGACTTGCCGAACTCGGTCATGTTGGCCAGCAAGGGTGTGTCCACCGCGGCGCGGAAGCGCTCGAATTCCGTTGGGCTGCCCAAGGCTTCGGTGAAGATCAGGTCCGCACCCGCGTCGGCGTACGCCTTGGCGCGCTCGATCGCCGCCGGCACCCCCTCGATGCCGGCGGCATCGGTGCGGGCGCAGACGATGAAATTCGGATCGCGGCGGGCGGAGACGGCGGCCCGCAGCCGTTTGATCATCTCGGCGGCCGGCACCACCGCCTTGCCGTCGAGATGCCCGCAGCGCTTGGGGTTTTCCTGGTCCTCCAGGTGACAGCCGGCCAGCCCGGCGTCCTCGAGCACCGTCACGGTGCGCGCCGCGTTCATCGGCTCGCCGAAGCCGGTGTCGGCGTCGATCAGGGTGGGCAGGTCGGTCACCCCCGCGATCTGCGCGCCGCGCCCGCCGACTTCGGTCAGGGTGGTCAGGCCGATGTCGGGCAGGCCGAGGTCGGCCGAGAGCGCCGCGCCCGACACGTACACCCCGTCGAACCCGAGCTCGGCGACGAGCTTGGCCACCAGCGGCGAGAAGGCACCCGGGAACCGTTGCAGCCGACCGCTTTCCAGCGCGGCACGAAACCGCGCCCGTTTCGCCGCCGCCGGCACGACACCGCCGATCAGCCCGCTCATCAGAAAATCCCCGCCGGAATCGTCGGCGCCTTGTCGAGCACCAACGGACCGACCGTGATGTTGAGCGCACCCAGAGCGCCCGCCTGCAGGTCCGCCAGAGCTTCGGCCGCCGACAGGAACCGCTGCTGCTCGGCCTCGCCGACCACGCCCTCGGCCAGCTCGGCGAACTTCCCGACGTACTGCTTGCGCTCAAACGGCCTCGCCCCCAAGGGATGAGCGTCGGCGACGGCGAGCTCGTCGACGATCACCTCACCATTTTTGAGGGTGACCTCCGCGCGCGCGCCGAACGCCTTCTCCGCCGGATCGGCGGAGTGGTAGCGCCGGGTCCATTCGGGATCCTCGACCGTCGAGATCTTCTGCCACAGCGCGACGGTGTCGGGCCGGTGCGCTCGCTGCGGCGCGTACGAGCGCTCGTGGTGCCAGGTGCCGTCCTGCAGCGCGACCGCGAAGATGTACATCACCGAGTGATCCAGCGTCTCGCGCGAAGCGTCCGGGTCGAACTTCTGCGGGTCGCCCGACCCGGTGCCGATCACGTAATGGGTGTGATGGCTGGTGTGCAGCACGATCGTCGCTACCTGGTCCAGATCGCCGATCCGTTCGCGCATTCGGCGCGCCAAGTCGATCAGCGCCTGACTCTGATACTCCGCCGAGTGCTCCTTGGTGTAGCTGTCCAGGATGGCGCGCTTGGGTTCGCCGGGTTCGGGCAGCGGGACGTGATAGGTGTGCCCGGGCCCCGAAAGCAGCCAGGCGATCACCCCGTCCTCGCCCTCCCAGATCGGGGCCGGCGCGCCCTCGCCGCGCATGGCGCGGTCGACGGCCTCGATGGCGACCTTGCCCGCCCAGGCCGGCGCGTACGCCTTCCAGCTCGAGATCAGACCCTTGCGCGACTGCCGGGTGGACGTCGTCAGGTGCAGCGCCTGCCCGATCGCCTGATAGATGGTCTCTTTGTCCAGACGCAACATCGTGCCCAGGCCGGCGGCCACGGACGGACCCAGGTGCGCGACATGGTCAATCTTGTGCTCGTGCAAGCAGATTCCCTTGACCAGGTCGATCTGGATCTCGTAGCCGGTCGCGATGCCTCGGATCAGGTCCGCGCCGCCGATCCCCAGGTGCTGCGCCACCGCCACCAGGGCGGGAATGTTGTCACCCGGATGCGAGTACTCGGCGGCCAGAAACGTGTCGTGGAAATCCAATTCGCGCACCGCGACGCCGTTCGCCCAGGCCGCCCACTCGGGAGAGTAGTCACCCTCGATCCCGAAAACCTTGGCGCCCTTGGCCGCGGCGGGGTGTGCCCGCGCCTGGGCCCGCGCGACCGCCACCGGCCGACGAACCACGGAAGCGGCGGAGACCGCGGCATTGTCGATGATGCGGTTGATCACCATCGCCTCGACGTCGGCGGGCACGGCGACCGGGTCGGCCGCGACCTCGGCGATCTTCCAGGCGAGGTGTTCACTACGAGGGAAGTCGTCGGCGCTGCGCCGGGTCCGAACATCATGAATGCGCATAAGTCGCACAGTACGCAGGACGTGGGACGGCGTAAATCCCCTGTAAAAGCGTAATCTTGTGTCCTTATCCGCATGGTTTTGCGAATGTTGTGAAAGGGGCTGGGCGTACGGTGAAACCCGTGGCGAAGACGTTCGCCGGCGCGCGGCTCCGGCGATTGCGCGAGGAGCAGGGGCTGACTCAGGTGGCGCTGGCGCGCGTCCTGGGTTTGTCGACCAGCTACGTCAACCAGCTGGAAAATGACCAGCGCCCGATCACCGTTCCGGTATTGCTCACCCTCACCGAACGATTCGACCTGCCGAGCCAGTACTTTGCGCCGGAGTCCGATGCCCGCCTGATTTCCGACCTTCGAGAGGTGCTCGCCGAGGCGCCGGCCACGGCCGCGCAGGTCGAGGAGCTCGTCGCCCGCATGCCCGCGATCGGTCAGACCCTGGTCAACCTGCACCGGCGGCTGCACGACACGACGGCGGACCTGGAGGCCCTGCACAGCCGCGCGAATTCGGAAGTCTTGGACATCTCGTCGCTGTCCCAGCAGCCGATGCCGTTCGAAGAGGTTCGCGATTTCTTCTACGACCGCAAGAACTACATCGGCGAACTGGACCTCGCCGCCGAAGATCTGTTCAACGAGAACCACTTACGAATCGGCGGACTCGACGGCCAGCTCGCGGAGCTGCTCGCCGACAAGCTCGGCATCGCGGTCGTGATCGACGACGGTCAGGTGTTGGACCCCAACTCCAAACGCCTGTTCGCGCCCGAAGCGAAAACCCTGTACCTGGCCCGGTGGCTGCATCCGGGCCAGCGTGCCTTTCAGCTCGCCACCCAGATCGCCCTGCTCACCCAGGGCCGGTTGATCACCGGGATCATCGCGGGCGACGACCAGCTCAGCGACGACGCCCGCGGCGTGGCGCGCATCGGGCTGGCCAACTATTTCGCCGGCGCCCTGCTGCTGCCCTACCTGAGATTCCTCGACGCCGCCGAGCACGTCCGCTACGACATCGACCAGCTCGCAAGGCGATTCGAGGTCGGCTTCGAAACCATCTGCCACCGGCTGTCCACCCTGCAGCGCCCGAACGCGCGGGGCGTGCCGTTCATCTTCGTCCGCACCGACAGTGCCGGGAACATCTCTAAACGCCAGTCCGCCACCGCTTTTCACTTCTCCCGCGTCGGCGGCAACTGCCCGCTGTGGGTGGTCCACCACGCGTTTTCCCGACCCGGCCAGTTTTTGACCCAGGTCGCGCAGATGCCCGACGCGCGCACCTACTTCTGGGTGGCGCGGACCACCACGACGGAGCCGAGCCGTTACCTCGGCCCGGACAAGAGCTTCGCCATCGGGCTGGGATGCGACGTCGCGCACGCGGAGAAGCTGATCTATTCGGTCGGCATCGATTTGGCCGACGCGGAGTCGATCGTGCCGATCGGTGCCGGCTGCAAGATCTGCGACCGGCCCGCGTGCCCGCAGCGCGCGTTCCCGTACCTCGGCCGCCCGGTGTACGTCGACCCCCACACCAGCACCGAACTGCCGTATCCGCCCGCGATCACGCCTTGAGCGCGGCCAGGTCGGGCCGCCCGCCGAGGCGCTGGACCGTCGCGCTGGCGGCCGCGGCCGCCAGCTTGCCGGCTTCCGGTGGTGCGGCGCCGTCGCGCAGCGCGGCGATCAGGCCGGCCACGAACGCGTCACCGGCGCCGGTCGGATCGACCACGTCCACGTCGGCGAACTCGAACAGCTCGCTGCCCCCATTCCACGCCACCAGGTCACCGACCTTCGGAACGGCGACGGCGACCAGTCCCGGGCCGCAGGTCAGCAGGTGGGCGGCCAGCTCGAAGGCTTGCTTCGCCGTGGTGATTTCCCGGCCCGCGATCAGCGAGGCTTCCGTGGCGTCGGCCCGGATCACGTCCACCGCCGCGAGCAGCTCGGCGCGGATGTGCGGGGCGGGAGCGCCGTCGGCCACCACGCGCAGCCCCCGCCGCCGCGCCCGTTGCGCGGCTTCCAAGACGGTGGCGGGCGGCTGCTGCAGCTGAAGGGAAACGGTATCTGCGCCGTCGAATACAGTGATTGACCGATCGAGGTCGGCGACCTGAACCAGCGAGCTTTCCGGCACGTCTTCGAGGAGCATGCGTTCGGGCGGCCGGGCGACCACATCGATCAACAGCGCCGTGGTGCCGCGGCGCGCGACGCCGCCGACGTCGATGCCGTCCCGTCGGGCCCGCGCCAGTACTGTCCTCCCGGCGTCGTCGTCACCCGTGACGGCGATGAGTGCGACCGGCACACCCAGCTGCGCCAGGCCGACCGCCTGGTTGGCGCCCTTGCCGCCGAGCAATTCCTTGCGCTGCCGGATCGTGACGGAATCGTCGGGCGTCGGCGGCCCATCGGTACGCAGCACCAGATCGCGTGCGATCTGGCCGATCACCACCACGCCCATGGGTCCAGCGTGCCCGGTCTTGACGGGCACGGCAACGCGATGATCGAGTGAGCCATGCCCAAGGTCGCGATACTCGACGACTATGCCGGGGTGGCGTTGCAGGTCGCCGACTGGTCACCGGTGCAGAACCGTGCTGACGTAACCGTTTTCGATCGCCACCTCTCCGAAGACGCCGCCGCCGAAGCGCTGCGGCCGTTCGACGTGCTGTGCACCCTGCGTGAGCGGATGGCGTTTCCGCGGACCCTGATCGAGCGGCTGCCGAACCTGAAGCTGATCACCATCGTCGGCAAGAGCCTGCCGAACCTGGACCTGGCCGCGGCCACCGAGCGCGGGATCCTGGTCGCCCATTCCGATTTCGCGCATCCCCGATTCAGGGCGATGCGCGATGCGACGCCCGAACTCGCCTGGGGCCTGATGATCGCGACGGTGCGCAATCTCGCCGACGAGCATCGCCACATGCGCGACGGCGGCTGGCAGAGCGCCGCGGGCATGACCCTGGCGGGCAAGACCCTCGGCCTGCTCGGCCTGGGCAGGGTCGGCAGACGCATGGCCGACTATGCCAAAGCGTTCGACATGGAAGTCGTTGCGTGGAGCCAAAATCTGACCGAAGACGCCGCCGCGAGCGTGGGCGCCCGGCGGGTGGAGAAGGCCCGCCTTTTCGAGGCCTCCGACGTGGTCTCCATCCATCTGGTGCTCTCGGAGCGCACGCGAGGGCTGGTCGGCGCGACCGAGCTGGCCCTGATGAAGCCGCACGCCTACCTGATCAACACGTCGCGGGGCCCGATCGTCGACGAGGCGGCCCTGCTCGCCGCGCTGGAATCCGGGCGCATCGCCGGTGCCGGGCTGGACGTGTACGACATCGAACCGCTGCCCCGCGATCACCCGTTGCGGCGGCTCCCGAATGTGACACTGTCCCCGCACCTGGGGTACGTCACCCGCGAGATGCTCGGCGCCTTCTACTCCGACACCGTGGAGTCAGTGGTGGCCTGGCTGGACGGGCAGCCCATTCGGATCGCCAATCCCGAGGTGTTGCAGCGACGCTGACCCGCTCACCGACGTTTCCAGTGCGGACTTTTGACCGCGTCGAGGGCCTCGGTGACATAGCGATCGAGCGGCCACGGCTTTCCGGACTGTCGCACCCACTGCTGGAAGGCGAAATCCGCTGCCGCGAACGCGAGTTGGACCAGCAAGCCGGGACGCAGGTCGGCGTCGGCGTTGACGCCCATCCGCTCGGCGATGAGCTTGGTCGCCCGCTCCTTGTCGGCGGGCCGGTGCACCGTGACCTTGTCGAGCAGGTCGGGGACCACCAGCAGGGCCTCGCGCCATTCTTCGGTGTCGGCCTGCTCGAACGAGCGGGTCCTGGTGATGATGGCGTTGATCAGCGCGATATCGGGTGGTTCGGCGGCGGGGCGACCTTCGAGGAGATTGACGATCGCGGCGCCGCCGTAGCGCACGGGCGCAAGGAGAAGCTCCTCCTTCGCCGGCACGTGGCGGAAGAAGGTGCGCGGGGAAACGCCTGCGGCGGTGGCGATTTCCTCGGTGGTCACCGCGTCATACCCGCGCTCGACGAACAGCCGGAACGCCGCGCGCCGGATGTCGGCGCGGATCTGGGCGCGCTGCCGATCGCGGAGCGACTCTGGTCTGGCCGGGGACGTCACCGGAAGCAGCCGATCCCGCCGTCGACGTGGATGGTCTGCCCGGTGATGAACGTCGCGTCGCTGCCGAGCAGGAACGCCACCAGCGCGCCCACGTCGGTGCGGACGTCGCCGATGCGCTTCATCGGAACGCGCCCCACCGCCTTCTCGTATTCCTTGGGCGCGAACGACTTCCAGTACTTGACGCCGTCCGATTCGGCGAACGGGCAGATGACGTTGACGCGGATGTTGTCGCGACCCCATTCCAGCGCCGCGACCTTGGACAGGCCGCGGATGCCTTCCTTGGCGGCCGCGTACCCGCCCCACTTGGGCTCACCGCCGGTACCCGTCCCGGAGCCGAGGTTGACGATCGACCCGCCGCCCTCCCTGACCATGAGCGGGTGCACGGCCTGCATGAGCAGGAAGGTCGCCCGGGGCCCGACGTCGTAGCCGAGCGCGAGGTCGTCGGTGGTGATGTCGACGAACGCCTTGGGCTCGTTGGTGGCGATCGCGTTGTTCACCAGGCCATGCACGGCACCGAAGGCGTCGACCGCGGCGGCCGCGATCCGCTGCGCGCTGTCGGGGTCGCGCAGATCGGCGACGAGCCGTTCCACCCGTCCGATCGCTGCGAGTTCGGCGGCGGTCGCCTCGAGCGCCTCCCCTTGGATGTCGACCACCAGCACCGCAGCGCCGCGTTCGAGCAACGCGGCCGCCACGCCCTTGCCGACGCCCTGGGCGGCGCCGGTGACGATCGCGACGTGTCCGCGCATCGAATCGGGGTGGGTGTAGCTCATCGGACGGGTCCCATCTGCAGCGCTACGCCCCGGTGCATTTCGTAGGTGCTACGCGCCCCGTTGGGCAGTTCGATGAACTCCACCGGCGTCCCGTCCGGATCCTTGACGAAAAACATTCGGACACCGCCGATCTCGAAGGGGTCCTGGTCGGGCGTGTAGCCGGCGGAGACAATGCGGCGGTGGGTGTCGTCGAGGTCGGTCACCGACAGCGAGACGTTGTGGATCCCCGTGAAGCCGCGTCGCTGTTTCTGCTCGGTCGCCCTGGCCCCGATCGACAGCAGCTCGATCATCAACCCGCCCAGTAGCCCACCGACCACCCGGCCCTCGTGCTTGCGGGTCGCGTGCAATGCCGCATCGAAAGGCTCACCGGAGATCAGCGATTCGAACACCACGTCCATGCCGAGGACATCTCGGTAGAACGCGAGCGCGCGGTCCATGTCGGTGACGCCCACGACGAGGTGACAGAACGACACGTCGTCGAGGATCACGCGGTGTCCGGCGCGAGATTCGGGGCCGGGCGGCCGGCGAACAACGGCAGATCGAGGTAGGTCTTGATGCCCGGCTCGGCGGCGCAGACGTCGGGAACCGCGTTGATGCAGTGGTTGGCGGTGACCACGACTCCCGGATTCTTGATCAGCCCTTCGGCGATCGTCTCCGGCTGCAACCCCTTGAAGGTGAGGTTCACGTCGGGATCGCCGGTGATCTCGACCTCGAAGCGTTCGCCGCGCTCACCGAAATCCCAGGCGGGATCGAGGTTTTCCTCACCCATCAGCCAGTTGACCGCCGCGGTGATGACCGGTTCGCCATCGACCAGCGCTTGCCAGCGAAAGCGGCGTGCCGCCACGGTGCCGACGGTGATCGGGAACGGGTCGTAGTCGATGTCCGCAGTCGCCACGGCGACATCCTGGATGGTTCTGATGTTGGGGTCGATGCGAAATCCCATGTGATCGGCGATCATCCGCACCGACTGTTTGAAGCCCGCGTCGAGCAGGCCGGCCATCGGCCCTTGGGTGGCCTCCTCGGGAGTGCCGCCGAATCCCATGATGTGGCGCACCACGTCGGGTGCATTGTAGGTGCGGATGTCGGAGAACTCCTCGGCGCGCACGTGCGTGATCGCCGAGGACAGCGAGGACACCATGAGCGGGAATCGCTCCGTGATGCCCCCGGGGTGGATCCCCGAACCATGCAGCGTCACACCGCTTTCCACCGCGGCGTCGGCGACGGCCTTGTGACGTGGGTTGCCCGGATCGGGGTAGACCCAGCCGACCGGTGTGACGACGTTCTTGCCGGACCGCAGGATCGCGATGACCTCGTCGTCGTTGGGTATCAGCGGGCTGTACATGACGCAGTCGGCGTCCAGTGCCAGCACCTCGTCGAGGCTGGTGGTCGCGGTGACACCGAGATCCTGGGTGCCGATGATCCGCCCGACGTCGACGCCGTTCTTGTCCGCGCTGTGCACCCAGCACCCGACAAGCTCCAGTTGCGGGTGATTGAGGACGCACTGGATCGCCGCCTTACCCACACCGCCGGTGGCCCACTGGATGACACGAAGCTTGGACGGGCTACTCATCATTGACCTCCCGGACGGCGGAGCGTGGCCTTTACACATCGGCGAACAAAATGGCAGGCTATGACTTGCTGACAGTGACTGTCAATGATCGGCGGTTCGGGAAGGGTCTGTGGATGAGCGTCCTCGACGGGAAGATCGCGATCGTGACCGGCACCAGCCGCGGCGTGGGCGTCGGCATCGCCCACGAACTGCTGCGGGCGGGCGCGACGGTCATCGGCTGCTCGCGGTCGCCGCTCGATGGACTCCCCGGCATCGAAAAAGACTGGGCGCCCCGCGCTTTTCAGATGGTCTGCGATCAGGGGGACTACCGTTCGATCGACTCGTTCGTCGCAGACGTCGTGGCCACGCACGGCCGGGTCGACATCCTGGTGAACAATGCGGGCGGCACCGTCCCGGCGCCGCACGCCGAGCGTATTCCGGAACTGGTGCAACGCATTCAGGGCGCTCCCGCCAGCGACGACGAGTACGCGCGCACCGCGTTGTTCCACGCGTTCGCGGTGCAGATGAACCTCATCAGCCCGCTGTGGTTCGCCATCCGCGCCTATCGGCAGATGCAGACCCAGGAGGGCGTCGGCTGCATCATCAACATCTCCAGCGGCGCGGGACATCCGGCGGGTTCGCCCACGCTGGTCTCCTACGGCGCGGCCAAAAGCGGCCTCAACCACCTCACCCGCTCACTGGCCGAGGAGTGGGGGCCGAAGGTCCGGGTCAACTGCGTGGCGCTGGGTCCGACGATGACCGAAAACTTCCGGTCGTTCGTGCTGCCGAAGGACGATCCGACCGGGGAGAAGTATTTCGCGGCCGTTCCGCTGCGCCGCGCCGGGGAGCCCGCGGAGGTCGGCCGGGTCTGCGTCTTCCTCGCCGGCGGGCAGGCCGACTTCGTCAACGGCACCACCATCGAATGCGACGGCGGCATGCTACCCGGCGTGCTCTACGAGGCGGGCCTGAAGACGATCACGGATCTGCTGTAGCCCGGTGCGCCCTGACCTGGAACCCTTGTGGGACAACGCGGTCCGCGCGATCGCCCTGTGTCCCACCGCGGCGTGGACGGTCGTGGCCGACTGACGGTCGGCGAATCAGCTCGTCGCCGATCTGCGCAGACATCCGCACGCCGACCGCAGTCCCGCTTTAATGGGTAGATGGAACTGATGATGCCGACCGACGCGATCTTTCTCCTGGGAGAGTCTCGCGAACATCCCATGCATGTCGGGGGCCTGCAGTTGTTCGAGCCCCCGCCGGGTGCCCGCCGCGGCTTCGCCCGTGAGCTGCACAAGCAATTGACGGCTCAG
This sequence comes from Mycobacterium sp. WUMAC-067, assembly GCF_020217485.1. Lineage (GTDB taxonomy): Bacteria > Actinomycetota > Actinomycetes > Mycobacteriales > Mycobacteriaceae > Mycobacterium. Next base: position 59,624 of record NZ_JAEKMI010000007.1, read on the forward strand.
CGGGAGTACCAGCCCACGTTTCGCAAGCATCCCGCGAAGTTCGTCGGCGGCATCGCAAACCTCGGCTGGTCGTACGACGACGACATCGATGTCGACTACCACGTCCGGCGTTCGGCGCTGCCGTCACCCAAGCGGGTCCGCGAATTGCTCGAGTTGACCTCAAGGTGGCACAGCAGCCTGCTGGATCGTCATCGCCCCCTGTGGGAGACGCACATCGTCGAGGGCCTCAAAGACGGCCGCTTCGCCATCTACACCAAGGTTCACCATGCCCTGATCGACGGTGTGTCGGCACAGAAGCTGATGCAGCGCGCGCTGTCCACCGACCCCGACGACCCGGAGATCCGCGCCCCGTGGAGTCTGCGCAAACCCAAGCGCAAGTCCAGCCCGTCGTCTCCGCTGAGTTCGTTGGCGCGCGCGGCGGGATCCCTTGCGGCCCTTGCCCCCTCGACGGTGGGATTGGCGCGCGCGGCGCTGCTCGAGCAGCAACTGACCTTGCCGTTCGGGGCGCCGAAGACCATGTTGAACGTCAAGATCGGCGGCGCTCGCCGTTGCGCCGCGCAGTCCTGGTCGCTGGACCGCATCAAGACGGTGAAGAGGGCCGCGGGCGTCACGGTGAACGACGTCGTCTTGGCGATGTGCTCGGGCGCCCTGCGCTACTACCTGCTCGAGCAGAACGCGCTGCCGGACACGCCGCTGATCGCGATGGTCCCGGTGAGCCTGCGGACCGAGGAAGAGGCCGACGCCGGCGGCAACCTGGTCGGAGCCATCCTGTGCAACCTCGCGACCGACACCGACGATCCCGCGCAGCGCCTGCTGACCATCAGCGATTCGATGCGCAGCAACAAGCAAGTCTTCTCGCAGTTGCCGCGGTTCCAGGCGCTGGCGCTGTCCGCCGTCAACACGTCGGCGCTGGCGTTGGCGGCGGTCCCGGGCTGGGTCGCGTCGACGTCACCGCCGTTCAACATCATCATTTCGAACGTGCCGGGACCCACGCAGCCGATCTACTACGGGGGAGCCCGGCTCGACGGCAACTACCCGCTGTCCATCGCGCTGGACGGCCAGGCGCTGAACATCACCCTGGCCAGCAACGCCGGCAATCTGGACTTCGGTTTGGTGGGGTGCCGGCGCAGCGTGCCGCACCTGCAGCGCCTGCTCGCGCATCTGGAATCCTCCCTCAAGGATCTGGAACGCGCTGTGGGAGAATAGAAGTCGATGGCAAAGCTCAGCGCGGGTGTGATGTTGTACCGGACCTGCGACGGCATCGTCGAGGTCTTGCTGGCGCACCCGGGTGGGCCGTTCTGGGCCCGCAAGGACGACGGGGCGTGGTCGATCCCGAAGGGCGAGTACACCGACGGGGAGGATCCCTGGGCGGCCGCGCAACGCGAGTTCGCCGAGGAGCTGGGGCTCTCGGTGCCGGCCGGGCCACGTATCGACCTCGGTCAGCTGAAACAATCCGGCGGCAAGGTGGTGACCGCCTTCGCCGTGCAGAGCGACCTCGACATCACCGACGCGCGCAGCAACACGTTCGAACTGGAGTGGCCAAAAGGATCGGGCACGCTGCGGGAGTTTCCCGAGGTCGATCGGGTGGGCTGGTTCGCGGTGGGGGCGGCGCGCATCAAGTTGTTGAAGGGCCAGCACGGTTTTCTCGACCGCTTGATGGCGGATCCGGGTGTGGCCGGACTGCCCGAACGGACCTGACATGCAGACGCTGCGCACACCCGACGAGCGGTTCGACGGGATTTCTGATTTCCCTTATCCGCCTAGGTATTACGAGCTGCCCGACGATGACGGCGGTGCGCTGCGCGTGGCCTGGATCGAAGACGGTCCAGCAGATGCCGATCCGATTCTCATGCTGCACGGCGAGCCGTCGTGGTCGTACCTGTACCGCAAGATGATTCCGATACTGGTGGCCGACGGTCACCGGGTCATCTGCCCGGACCTGGTCGGGTTCGGCCGTTCGGACAAGCCGACCCGGCTCGGCGACCACAGCTATGCGCGCCACGTCGAATGGATGCGCGCGCTGGCGTTCGATGCCCTCGACCTCCGCAACGTCACCCTGGTCGGCCAGGACTGGGGCGGGCTGATCGGATTGCGGCTCGCCGCAGAGCATTCCGAGCGGTTCGCCCGTATCGTCGTCGCCAACACCGGGCTCCCGAACGGGGACCAGCCGATGGCCGACATCTGGTGGCGCTTCCGGGAGGCCATCACGTCGGCGCCGACGCTGGACATCGGCGCGTTCGTGCAGGGCGGCTGTCGCCGGCAGATGAGCGATGCCGAGCGCGCGGGCTACGACGCGCCGTTTCCCGCCGACGAGTACTGCATCGGCCCGCGGGCCATGCCCGGGCTGGTGCCCACGTCACCCGACGACCCCGCCGCGGCTGCCAACAAGGAGGCGTGGGCGAAGCTGTCGGTGAGCCCGACACCCATGTTGGTCGCCTTCAGTGACAGCGACCCCATCACCGGGCCGATGGCCGCGATCTTCCAGCGCGAGATGCGCGGCGCGCAGGGGATCGACCATCCGGTGATCCGCGGCGCCGGGCACTTTCTGCAGGAGGACGCCGGCGAAGAACTGGCCGGCCACATCGTGGCGTTCCTGCGCCGCTGAATGGGCCGCGGCGCGGCGGATCCGGCTGCGGGCACAATGTTCAGGGTGACGACCGCGCCTACCGAAGCCACCGAATCCCAAGGGCTATTGCTGCAGTTGTTGGACCCCGCCAACCGGGCCGACCCGTATCGGCTGTGCGCGCAGTTTCGCGACCGCGGACCGTTGCAGTTGCCCGACGCCAACCTGGCCGTCTTCCTGAGCTACCGCGACTGCGACGAGGTGTTGCGGCACCCGTCGTCGAGCAGCGGGAACGCGAACTCGACGGTCGCGAAGCAGCAGGCCGAGGCCGGCGCGGCGCCGCCCAGGCAAGGACCGCCGGGGTTCTTGTTCCTCGACCCGCCCGACCACACCCGGTTGCGGAAGCTGGTCAGCAAGGCGTTCGCGCCGAGGGTGGTCAGCGCGCTGCAACCCGACATCCGCTCGCTGGTCGACGGATTGCTCGACCGGGTCGCCGAGAAGGGACAGTTTGAAGTCGTCGAGGATTTCGCCTATCCGCTGCCGGTCGCGGTGATCTGCCGGCTGCTCGGCGTGCCCCTCGAGGACGAGCCGCAGTTCAGCCGCGCGTCGGCGTTGCTGGCCCAGGCGCTGGATCCGTTTTCGACGATCACCGGTGTGCCGCCGGAAGTCGCCAATGAGCGACAAGAGGCCGGTACGTGGCTGCGTGAATACTTCCACGGGCTGATTGATCAGCGCCGTTCACGACCCGGCGACGACCTGCTGTCGGGGTTGATCGCCGTGGAGGAGTCGGGGGATCAACTGACCGAGGAAGAGATCGTCTCCACCTGCAATCTGCTGCTCATCGCCGGACACGAGACCACGGTGAACCTCATCGGGAACGCCGTGTTGGCCATGTTGCGCAATGCCGGTCAGTGGGCGGCCCTGGGCGCCGACGCCGACCGAGCGCCGGCGATCGTGGAAGAGACCCTGCGCTACGACCCGCCCGTACAGCTGGCTGGTCGAATTGCGCTCGCCGACATGGTGATTGGGGGCATCGAGGTGCCCGCGGGTGATGTCATGATGCTGCTGCTCGCCGGGGCCAACCGTGATCCCGCCGAATACGACCGCCCCGACGTGTTCGACCCGGATCGGAAAAACTTGCGGCACTTGGGATTTGGCCGCGGGGCGCATTACTGCCTGGGTGCGCCGCTGGCCCGGCTGGAGGCCGGCGTGGCCCTGGCGGCGGTGACCGCTCGTTTCCCGAACGCGCGGTTGGACGGCGAGCCGCAGTACAAGACCAACGTCACGCTGCGCGGACTGTCGGAGCTCGTGCTCGCGATCTGATCAGCGGTGCTTCGTCTGATCAGCGGTCCCATGGCGGGCTTTCGTCCATCTTCTTGTAGTACTTGGCCAGGTGGCTCTTGATCCGATCGACGTCGGAGTCGGGCACGTCGATCCCGCCGCGCGCGCCGTCCATGATCGCGCCGGCCGCCATCACCCCGCGCGGCACCGCCTTGAGCGAGCCGCCGATCACATCGGCGATCAGCAGCTTGTACCCGGTGAAGTTGTCCTTTTTGTCGCCGTCGTACCAGACGTGGGCATCGCGGTACTTCTGGTTCGGGCCGTCCTCGGCGCCGGCCCACTTGCGGACCCGCTTCTCGGCGGCGGCGCCGTCCCATTCCCGGCCGCGATCGGCCAATGGCAGATCTTGAAAGGCTGTGACTGACATACCGGCCGCGTGCCCGGTTCGGTGGGGCGCTAAACGCCCGTTTTCGAGTTATCCACAGTTGGAAGTTCCTCCACAGGTTGGCTTTTGGCCTGAGCTTTGTGTCGGCGGCGTCGTTTTGGGCGGTCGGGATTTGTCGTACCTGGTTGCGATGATGTCGTCATGTTGTCGATCGCATCCGCTGACGCCGTGGTGGTCACTGCGAGTGACCGCCTTGAGGTGTTGTTCGAGGAGTTGGCGGAGTTGAGCGGTCAGCGCAATGCGATTGATGGGCGCATTGTGGAGATCGTGGCCGAGATCGATCGTGACCAATTGTGTGGGGTGACCGGGGCGCGGTCGGTGCCGGCGTTGGTGGCCTGGAAGCTGGGCTGCTCGTCGGCAAACGCGCACACGCTCAGCGCCATCGCGGGCCGGCTGCGGGAGTTTCCGCGCTGTGTTCAGGGTCTGCGGGAGGGTCGGTTGTCGGCCGATCAGGTCGGGGTGATCGCCGCACGCGCCGGGCAGGGATCTGATGAGCATTACGCGCAGCTGGCCGCGGTCGCCACGGTCGGTCAGCTACGCACCGCGGTCAAGCTGGAACCGCGACCCGAACCCGAACCTCGGTCCGAGTCCGAGTCCGAGACCGAGTCCGAGTCCGAGTCCGAACCACGGCCCGCCCCCGAGCGCGAGCGTTCGATCACCTCAACTAGCACGGAGTGGGGCGCCTGTTATCGGATCACCCTTGGCCACTTGGATGCCGCGAAGTTCGACGCCGCGTTGGCCTCGCATCGTGAGGCGCTGATCGCCGAGTGGAAACACGACCACGGTGAGGGCGGGGGCGGTTCGGATCAGCGGCCGCCGTTGCCGAGCACCGTCGAGGCGTTAATGCGGCTGGTGGAGGCGGGCTGGGACGCCGAGACGGCCCGCCGCCCCCATGGGCAGCACACCACCGTGGTGGCCCACCTCGACGTCGGGCGGCGCGCGGCGGCCCTGCATTTGGGTCCGCTGCTGTCCGACGCCGAACGCCGCTACCTGACCTGTGATGCCACCTGTGAAGTCTGGTTTGAACGTGAGGGGCGGGTTATCGGTGCCGGGCGGGCGACGCGGGTGATCAACCGGCGGCTTCGCCGCGCGCTGGAATACCGCGACCGCACGTGCGCGGTGCCTGGCTGTGGGGCCACCCGGGGCCTGCACGCCCATCACATCTGGCACTGGGAAGACGGAGGCCCCACCGAGTTGGCCAACCTGGTGCTGGTCTGCCCGTACCATCACCGGTTGCATCATCGGGGTGTTATCACCATCACCGGACCCGCCGACGCCCTCACCGTGACCGACGACACCGGCCGAATCCTGAGCCCGGGATCACTGGCGCGCCCACCCACCGGGCCCCCACCCGCAGTGCCACCGTATCCGGGACCGACCGGCGAGCGCGCCGACTGGTGGTGGTATGACCCCTTCCAACCCCAACCACCACCGACAAACAACTAGCTAGCGGGATCAATCCTCAAACGGCTTGGGGCATCAACCGATTCGTTTCGCGACCCACGCCGACGCGCGCACCAACGCGAATCAAGCCGGGTGTTTGGACAGGATCACCGAATTGGCATGGAGCATTAACCACGCCCTTGGACAAGGCCACCATCGGCATATCGGCAATGTCCGCCAAGCCTGAGGGCCGTGCTCGAGCGAAGAGTTCTTTGCCGAGTCGATTGCCTACCGCCGCAAACACCATCGGCAACGCAGGCGCCGGGCTACGAGTGAATGTGTCATTTTGTGCCATCGCTCGTTTGGTTCGTTCTACCTTGAGGCATGACAACAGCCGACCGAGCGGACCAAGCATCATCGGTCCCTACGTCCCGCAAAGTTCTTTGCATCGTCTACGGCGCTATCACAGTCGCCGCGCTCATCGCGACGTGGAGCCAAACAGTCACGTACGTTCACAGCCCGACCGACTTCTTCGTCAATTTCTGGCGCGACACCAAAACGACTGCGGCCTCGCGCAATATCACAGCCGACGCCCTGATGCTGGCCCTAAGTGCCGTCACTCTCATGGTGACCGAAGCCAGGAAATACAATCTGCGATTCGTCTGGCTGTACATTGTCGGATCGTTCTTCATCGCCGTCAGCGTGATGTTCCCGCTTTTCCTGATCGCCCGCGAATTGCGCCAGCGCACAGCCGACGTGCCACGCCTTCGCAGGACAGACACAATTCTGCTCGCGGTGGTCGCCGTCTTGACCCTGGCCCTGACTATCAGGATCGATATGGGGTGACCACTTAACGCGACCTCTCACTTGTGCGACTGACAGTGGTCTGACGGCACCGCAGTGTGGACCTGACCCCGCTAACTGACGTTGAACAGCTGTTCGGGCGCTTGTCTCTTGTGTCCGAAAGTATGCCTGGCGGAGGCGAAATAGTCAGTGCTGCAAGACGTTTCAGATCCGCCGGACATCGCGGGTCGTGATGGCCGCAGCGTCACGGAAGGGGCCCCTCGCTTTTAGCCCGAGCCGAGGCCCGGCACGATCTCGCCCAGGCTGAACGTCACCGGCTGTTCCAGCTGTTCGTAGGTACAGGACCGCGGGTCGCGGTCCGGACGCCACCGATTGAACTGCGCGGTATGACGAAACCGCCTGCCCTCCATGTGGTCGTAGCGGACCTCGACCACGCGCTCGGGCCGCAGCGGCACGAACGAGAGATCCTTGCCGGCGTTCCACCGTGAGTACTCGTTCTTTCGGGGCGTCCGCTCGCCGGCTTCGTGGGCGGCCCAGTTCCATGGATGGTCCTCGAAGTCGGTGACAAGCGGCTGTAGTTCGCCGAACAGCCGGCGCCGCTCGGCCATCGGGAAGGCGCCGATCACGCCGACCGACGCGAGCTGGCCGTCGTCCTGGTAGAGGCCCAGCAGCAGCGACCCGATCGCGTCCGCGCCGGACTTGTGCACCCGGTAGCCGGCGACCACACAGTCCGCGGTCCGTTCGTGCTTGACCTTGAACATGACCCGCTTGTCCGGCTGGTAGGTGACGTCCAGCGGCTTGGCGATCACGCCATCGAGGCCGGCGCCCTCGAATTCGTCGAACCATCGCTGCGCGGTGCCCAGGTCGGTCGTCGCCGGCGTGACGTGGATCGAGGGCCCCGAGCCCACGGCGTCGACGAGGGCGGCGCGCCGCTCGCTGAACGGCCGTCGGGTGTAGTCGTCGTCGCCCAGGGCCAGCAGGTCGAACGCGATGAACGACGCGGGCGTCGCCTCGGCGAGCATCCGCACCCGCGAGTCGGCCGGGTGGATGCGTTGTTGCAGCGCCTCGAAGTCCAGGCCGTGGTCGGTGGCGATGACGATCTCCCCGTCGATCACGCAGCGCCCCGGCAGCTCGGCCTTGACCGCGGCCACCAACTCGGGGAAGTAGCGGGTCATCGGCCGCTCGTTGCGACTGCCCAGCTCGACGTCATCGCCGTCGCGGAAACAAATCGACCTGAATCCGTCCCACTTGGGCTCATACGACGCGTCGGGCGGAATCGAGCGAACGGACTTGGCGAGCATCGGCGACACCGGCGGCATGACGGGGAGGTCCATAGCCTGATTGTGCTGGAATCGTTGGTATGGCTGCTGCAGAAGAGGTCGACGTCGACGGTGTCGCGGTCCGCCTGACCAACCCCGACAAGGTGTATTTCCCCAAACTGGGGTCCAAAGGCACCAAGCGGCACCTGGTTGACTACTACCGCGCCGTCGCGGGCGGACCGATGCTCGACACGCTGCGCGATCGCCCCAGCCACCTGCAGCGATTCCCGGACGGCATCGACGGTGAGGAGATCTACCAAAAGCGGATCCCCCAGCGCCACCCCGACTACCTGCAGACCTGCCGGGTGACCTTCCCGTCGGGGCGGACCGCCGACGCGCTGAAGGTCACCCATCCCGCGGCGATCGTCTGGGCGGCGCAGATGGGCACGATCACCTTGCACCCCTGGCAGGTCCGTTGCCCGGACACCGACCACCCCGACGAGCTGCGCATCGATCTGGATCCGCAGCCCGGCGTCGCGTTCGAACAGGCGCGCACCGTCGCGGTCGGCGTGTTGCGGCCGCTGCTCGACGAGCTCGGCCTGGTGGGTTACCCGAAGACGTCCGGGGGCCGGGGCATCCACGTCTTCCTGCGGATCACCACCGACTGGGATTTCATCGAAGTGCGCCGCGCGGGCATCGCGCTGGCCCGCGAAGTGGAGCGCCGCGCGCCCGACGCCGTCACCACGGCGTGGTGGAAGGAAGAACGGGGCGAGCGCATCTTCGTCGACTTCAACCAGAACGCCCGGGACCGCACCATGGCGTCGGCGTATTCGGTGCGGCGCACGCCGATCGCGACGGTGTCGATGCCGCTGACATGGGACGAGCTCGCTGGCGCCGAGCCCGACGAGTACACCATGGCGACCGTCCCCGATCTGGTCGCGGGCCGGGAAGACCCTTGGGCCGCAATGGATGATGCGGCTCAGTCGATCGCAACGTTGCTGGAGATGGCCGAGGCAGACGAAGAGCGCGGCCTCGGCGACATGCCGTATCCGCCGAACTACCCGAAGATGCCCGGAGAGCCCAAACGCGTTCAGCCAAGCCGGGATACGGATCGTAAAGGCGGGAAAAGGTAGACCGAAATTCGTTAGGTGATGGGCCTCTGGGCCGCGATTGGCCCTCTCGCAGCGCTGAACCGCCAGCCCACGCGAGCGTTTCAACGGTAGCACCGGGAGGCGGCGGCTGGAAGTGATCCTCTTGTGCCGCAGCGGCTTAGGAGAAGCGGATTCACACCGCACGAATGCCCTCACCCGAGCTGCCAGGGTGTCGGGGCCGACCGCTTCAGCGCCGTTTCGCTGAGGCGATTAGCTTACCGCGAACGCGCATAAAGGGCAGCAAGAAATTCGCGAAGAGCGTGCGCACGGCCCGAAGGATGCGCACGCCGTCGCGGCGCTGAGGTGTCGGTCATGTTGGAAAGTGACCGGATCAGGGCCCAATGCGTACTGCTAAAGCGTTGGTGCCCAACCGCGTTCACGGCACACGACCGCGCTGGTGCTGTCACGGCGTCGTCCGATGCACGAGGGGATGTATCGGCTTCGGCCGTGCGAGGAACTGGCACCCAATGCCATTAACGGCGCATGGGTGCTGTCTTCGGGGTCCTGTTGGCTGCCGGCGAACCTACGGAGTGCAGGTCAGATTGGGTCCGCAGTCGATAGTCAGCGGGAATGTGCAGCCGGAGGCCGTGATGGCGGTGAAGGTGAGGAGCAGGCCGAGAACGACCTTGTATTTCAAACCAGACATAACAACTCCTTCCGTAGGAGAATTCTTACGCCCGAGGAGCGTTATATTACGTGAGTACAATGCGGAATGCCATGGGAACCAGCGAAATAACGTCGTTCTACGTCAACTGATTGAATTCTGCCGGCGCCGCGTCGTCCGCCGGGTTCGGGGGCCGGCGTTGCCCGGCGTCTCTGGAAATCCCTGGTGATGCCAAACGTATTCGGGGGAACAGGGATTCGGCGCGCCGGGCATTGCCAATCGCGACCGCATTTGTGCGAATCGGCAACACCGTGAAGGCGTTTCGGGTCAGTGGGGACGGGCGTAAGGTTCCAAATCTGGTCAACCCGATCGAGAAAAGTAAGCTCTGGTGCTATGCCGGTGGCTTCGCGAGCGTGGACTGTGGCCTGCGCGCTCATGCTGTGGGCGGCCGCCGGTGTCCTTGCCCCCGCCGCGGCGCCCGCCGAGCCCGCGTCCGGCGGCTTCGGTGAAAGGTTGGTCGGCTGGGACACCTATCGTCGGTTGGATCGGCTGCCCTATCTGGACGCCGGTTCGCAGACGCTGCAGGTGTCGAGTTTCGATCGCAGCGGCGGCGATTTCGACATTTCCACCGGCAACCGGAACGGCACCGGCGGCTGTCTGGCGCCGGGCGGGGCCGGCTGCGTCATCGCGGAGGATCACGGTGCCGGAGAAATCGATTCGATCTGGCTGACCCGCGACGGCGGCAATGTTCGTGCCATCGGACACATCCGCATCGAGTTGGACGGGCAGACCGTCGTCGACACGCCGTTGCAATCGCTGGTCGACGGCGAACTGGGCGCCCCATTCGCGTGGCCGCTGGTGGCCAACGCCGCCCAGTCGCCGGGCGGGGTCTATGTCAAGGTGCCGATGCCCTATCGGCGATCGATGCGGGTCAGCGTCGCATCCCATTTGGAGTATTACCACGTCGACTATCGGCAGTTTCCGAATGCCGATGGAATAAACACGTTTTCGCCCGCCGATCCCGCGCTCGACGTGCTGGACACCCTTCGCGCCGCGGGAACCGCCGACCCCAAGCCGACGACGGGCACCGCAAAACACGACATTCGGGTCGTCGACATTCCCGCGGGCTCCGGACAAACAATCACCGAAACCAGTGGCCCGGGCAGCATCTCGGCGCTGCGGCTGCAGCTGCCGGCGCCGGCGGATCACCTGCTGGTTGGACTGCGCCTGCAGATCGAGTTCGACGGCCGGACCATGGTCGACGCGCCCCTCGGGGAATTCTTCGGCGCGGGGCTCGGTGCCAACCCGGTGCGATCGCTGCTGTTCGCCGCCAGCCCGCAGCCCGGCGGGTCGCTGATCTTGTGGGGTTGGTGGCCAATGCCTTTCGCGGACTCGGCCCGCGTCACGCTCGTCAACACCACCGTCTCGGAGCTGTCGGAGATCGGTAGCGACGTCACGACCACACCGGATGTCCAGTGGGCGGCGGCGCTGGCCAGCGGTCGCGCCGGCTACTTCACCGCCCGCGCCCACGCCGGCCCGACCGTCCAGGGCCAGGACTGGGTGTTCGCCGACGAGCAAGGCCACGGCAAGTTCGTCGGCGTCAGCCAGACCATACGGGGCCAGCGGACCAAAACGGCGTTCAGCGACGGCGCCCCATACTTTCTCGAAGGCGCCGAGCGGGTCTACACCGACGGCGCCGCGTCCCCGCAGTGGTACGGCACCGGCACCGAGGATCTCTACGAGGGGGGCTGGTATTTCAAAGACGGCACCCACTTCAGCGACCCGCTCAACGGCCAACCCGACCAACGCACGGCGGCCGGCGGGTGCGCCGACTACTGCGTCGCCGTCTACCGGATCATGCTCGCCGACGCGATCGGCTATCGTTCTGCGCTCCGCTTCGGCATCGAGCACGGCAAACGCAACATGGTCGAACCCGACTACAGCTCAACCGCATTCCTCTACACACAGCCGGCCACGGTCCTGACCGGCAGCGACGACGTCCGCCCCGCCGATCCCGTCGACCGCGTCCTGCACGGCTACACCGACACCGACGCCACCGATCAGTTGTTGGTCAGCGAATACGAGGGCACCGAGGACACCCTGCCCGTCGCCGGCTCGGTCCGCGGCACCCAGGGCGCGATCGCTTTCCATGTCCAGGTTGATCCGGACAATCGCGGTGTCCTGCTGCGGCGCACGTCCGATCAGGCGACCGGCTTTCAATCGGCGGACGTCGTGGTGGACGGCATGCCCGTGGGCACGTGGCTACAGCCGCGCAGCAACACCTTTCACCGCTGGCTGGACGACACCTACCTGGTACCGCAATCGGCCACCGCGGGCAAAGCGCAGCTGACGATCACGCTCACGCCCACCCCGGACGCACCGCCCTGGACCGCCAGCCGCTACCACGTCGATGCGCTGACGGGACCGTCCGGCTAGAGAGCCACCTTGACGGACCCGCGGAGATGCTGCTAGACATGGCCTGCGCCACGATTTTGGGCGATCGCCCAAATCTAAGGGGTGGCGGGGATGCCGGCGGCTGCCCGAAGTGAGGAATCGATGACCGTCACCAACGACACCGACGTCTACTACGACCCGTACGACGTGGGCATCAACGCCGACCCGTATCCGACCTATGCGCGGCTGCGCGAAGAAGCCCCGATCTATTACAACGACAAGTACGACTTCTGGGCGTTGTCACGGCATTCCGACGTCGAGCGCGGACTGGCCAACTGGGAGACCTTCTCCAACAAGCGAAGCGACATCCTCGAGCTGGTCCAATCGAAGTTCGACATGCCCGGCGGCGTGATGATGTTCCAGGACCCGCCCGAACACACGAGGCTGCGCGGCCTGATGTCTCGCGTCTTCACGCCGCGCCGGATGGCCGCCCTCGAGGACCAGATCCGGCAATACTGCGTTCGGTGCCTCGACCCGCTGGTCGGATCCGGCGGATTCGACATCATCGCCGAGCTGGCCTCGATGATGCCGATGCGGGTGATCGGGATGCTGTTGGGAATCCCGGAATCCGAGCAGGTTTCGGTGCGTGACGCCAACGACGCCAACCTGCGCACCAAGCCGGGCGCGCCCCTGAAGGTCGCCAACGCCGATTCCATCGCCGACGGCCGGATCTACGCCGACTACGTCGAATGGCGTTCCAAGAATCCGTCCGACGACCTGATGACGACGCTGCTCAACGTCGAGTTCGACGACGACCAAGGCGTGCACCGCAAGCTGACCCGTAAAGAGGTGCTGCACTACACCCAGGTGGTCGCCGGGGCGGGCAACGAGACCACCGGCCGGCTGATCGGCTGGCTGGCCAAGGTGCTGGCCGAACACCCCGATCAGCGCCGCGAGGTATACCAGGACCGGTCACTGCTGACCCGCACCGTCGACGAGACCCTGCGATTCGAACCGACCGGGCCCCACGTCGCCCGTTGGATGGCACAGGATTTCGAGTGCTACGGCACGACGGTTCCCGCCGGCAGCGCCATGCTGCTGCTGTTCGGCGCCGCCAATCGCGACCCCCGCCGCTACATCGATCCGGACACCTACAACATCCGTCGCGACAACATCTCGCACATCACGTTCGGCAAGGGCGTGCACTACTGCCTGGGCGCCAACCTGGCCCGCCTCGAGGGCCGCGTCGCGCTCGACGAGATCCTCAACCGTTGGCCCGAATGGGACATCGATTACGACACGGCGCAATTGGCGTCGACGTCCACGGTGCGCGGCTGGGAGCGTTTGCGGGTCGTGCTGCCTTAGCGGGCGCTAGGTAGGTCGGCAATTCGAAGCGGTCGATGAGCCGGGTCACCAACGCAACGGCTTCGTCATGGCCCGCCGTGGTGCCGAGCGCCTGTTCCAGGATGAGCATGCGCCCGATCGCCGCGATGATGACCGCGATCCCGGCGGGCGGAAATTCACTTCGGTCCAGCCCGTGTTCGCGGACGATGAAATTCAGTGCGGTCGTTTGCGTTTCGCGCCACCGCTCCGACCACGCCGCGATCTCGGCGCCGATCTCCTTGCGATGATTGGCCAGCCCCATGAACTCCAGCAGCAGCCGGGTGTCCTTCGGCTCGATGAGCGTGCCCCAGAAGGCGTGCAGCGGGCGGTCGGAGGCCAGCGCCTGCTTTTGGCGCTCCAGATAAGCGGCGGCCCCGCGCCGGAAGACGTCGAGATACAGCTCGTCCATGGTGGGGAAGTAATAGTGGACCAACGCGGGTTTGACACCGGCTTCGTTCGCCACCCGCCGCGAGGTGGCCGCGGCGTATCCGTCCTCGACCATGATCCGGATCGTCGCGTCGATCAGCATGTCGCGAGTGTTGGAGTCGCGCGCCTTCGGCCGTCGGGAGGCGGTCATATGAATGTCTTTTCCGCAAAGGATGGTGAAAGCCGGCTGTTGGGCAATCGCCCAAAAGCTTAGCCCAGCGTCGCGCCCGCCATGATTAGGAACTGGGGTGACGGGGCAATTGGGTTGTCATGGCCCCCAGCTTCGCCGATGTCATCCAATCCAAGTACTTGCTGTTGACCACGTTCACCAAAGACGGCCGGCCGAAGCCGACGCCCATCTGGGGAGCGCCCGACGGCGACGGCACGCTGTTGGTGATCACCGATGACGGGTCGTGGAAAACCAAGCGGATCAACAACACACCCCGGGTGACGATCGCCAAGAGCGCGGCGCTGGGCAAGCCCAAGAGCGACGAGGTCCAAGCCGTCGCCCGGGTGCTGCCGAAGTCCGAGACGCGGCGGGTCTACAACGCCGTCCTCAAGCGGTACTGGTATCACGCGTGGTGGTTCTACGCGCACACGATCATCCGCGGCGGGATCGACAAGGTGCACGTCGGCCTGGAGATCAGACCCGCCTGAGCGGTGTTGCGGCTAGCCGCTTTCCGCGCGCATCGCCGCGAACGTGTCCGCCACCGTCTGCTGGGGATCGCGATAGGTGATGCCCAGTTCGCGTTCGCTGGGGGAATCGTCGGAGGCCGGCATCTGGGTGTAGTACTGCATTCCCGCCCAGGTGAACGGGGTCTCGAAAGGCAGGAAACGGTTGGCCCGATCCAGCACCGCCCCCGCGACGCGGAGCGCGGTGTCGGGGATCGGGACGGCCACCATCGGCGTCCCCGCGACCTGGCCGAGCAGGTTCGCGAGGTCGGCCGCGGGCACCCGGTGGCCGCCGGCGGTGTAGCGCCGCGGCCCGTGGCCGGGCTCGAGCAACGCCGCGTGCAGGGCCGCCAAGTCGCGAACGTCGACGATCAGCCATGCCGCGCTGCGCCCCGGGATCGCATGCATCTGCACGGCCGCTCGCACGCCTTCGCCCGCCTCACCGAACTGGTCGCCGACCGGCGGCCCGAGCACCATGCCCGGATAGGTGATGTTGACCGGCGCGCCCGCATCCTGCAGGCCGCGGGCATAGATGTCGACCTGCGCCTTGGACGTTCCGTAGCCGTCGGCCCCACCCACCACCGGCAGGTCCGCCGTCAGCGTCTCCAGGTCCGGATGGAACAGGGCGGTGAAGCTCGACACGTGGACAATGGGATCCAATCCGAGCTCGACGGACTGGCCCAGCACGTTCTGGGCGCCCTGCATGTTGGTGGCGAGCATCTCCGGCGTCTGGCGCGGGTCGGTGGCGACCAGGGCGGCGCTGTGCACGACGGCGTCGCATCCCTGCAACGCCTCCCGCACCGCGACGCGGTCGGTGATGTCGGCGACGGCGAAGTCCGAGGTGTCCATGCCCAGCTTCGCGACGGTGGTCTGCAGCTTCGACGGGTTGCGGACCAGAAACCGCACCGAGTGCCCCGCATCGAAGGCGGCCTTGGCGGTCCACCCGCCGACAAAGCCCGTGCCTCCCGTGATGAGAACCCGCATGCCGGCCTACAGGTGGCTGGCGGCGAAGTCGGCGGCTTGGCTGGTCATGCCGTTGCCCGGATAGGAGGTGTGGGCGGCCAGTCCCCCGTCGCCGCCGCTGGCGCAGACCGGATCGCCCGGCGCGCACAGTTGAATCGTCTTGGGCTGATACAGCGGCCCGATGGTGAGCGGCGGCGCGTTGTACTTCTGCAGGAACTGTCCCGTCGGCGTGCCGAACAGCGTGACGGCGGCGACGTGTGGCGCGATGGCCGGCGGCATCGGCGGCGGCACCTTGTCAGCGGGAACGCCCGGCGGCACGGAGGCCGAGGTGGTGTAGCCGGCCACCGCGGCGCCCTGCGAGTAACCGCCCAGCACCTCACGGGTGTTGGGGCAATTGCCCGCCATGGACTCGATGTGCGCACTGGCGTCGCGGATTCCGTCGATGACGGTCCCCGGGAAAGCGGGATTGTCGAAGTCGGTGCTGGCGGGGTAGTTGACCGCATACACCGTCAGCGACTTGGCGCCGATCTGCGAGCGCAGCGCGTCCACGAACGGCCGGCCGATGCCGCCGATGCCGGGCGGCTCGCCGGATCCTCGCGCGAACACCACCTCGACGTCGGGACAGGGTTCCGCCGACGCCGGCGGCGCGCTCGCGACCGGCGAACCTAATACGGCTGCCGCTGCCAACATGGGCAGCGGCAGGCGGCGCATCGACCGGACGGTCAACACATTCCGGATTGTCATTACTTTTTAAACGCGTCCTTCACCTTTTCGCCGGCGTCTTTCAACGCGGACTTCGCTTGATCGGCCCGCCCTTCGTCCCGGGTTTCGGGATCGCCGGTGGCTTTGCCCAGTGCTTCCTTGGCGCGGCCGCCGAGGTCCTCGATCTTATTCTTCAACTTGTCTTCGGCGCTCATGGCGTGCTGGCTACCCGGCGGCAGGAGATATCGAAACACCGGGCCCTGTCATCATGGACTCCGTGAGCACCGCGATCGTGGTGGCAGTAGTGGCGGGCCTGATGCTGCTGGGCATCGGGATGGTGGTCAACCAGCTGCTGCGGCTGAGGCGCTATTTGAGGGAAGCGCCGCCCGATCAACCCCCCGATATGAATCCCGAGCCCCCGCCGCATCCCGACTGATAGCTTCATTCGGATGAGCGCTCGAGGCGTCGCGGCGACGTGACACCGTCGACCCTGCTGACCGCCGGCGATGGTTTGCCACGCGGTGTGTCCGGCGCTGCCGACCCGCGCTTCGCCAATGTCATCAGGCTGTTCTCCCAGCTGTTCCCCGGTCGCCGGTTCGGCGGGGGAGCCCTGAGCGTCTACGTCGACGGCGTATCCGTCGTCGACGTGTGGACCGGATGGTCGGATCGGGCCGGCGCCCAGCGCTGGACCGCCGACACCGGCGCGATGGTGTTCTCGGCGACCAAGGGCATCGCGTCGACGGTGATCCACCGGCTCGCCGACCGTGGCCTGCTGTCCTATGACGCGCCGGTCGCGCAATACTGGCCCGAGTTCGGCGCCAACGGGAAGGCCGAGATCACGGTCCGCGACGTGTTGCGGCACCGATCCGGGTTGTCGCACCTGCGGGGCGTCACCAAAACGGAGCTGATGGACCACCTCCTGATGGAGGAGCGGCTGGCGGCCGCGCCCGTCGATCACCTGCGCGGCGTGCAGGCCTACCACGCGCTCACCTACGGATGGCTGTTGTCCGGCCTGGCCCGAGCGGTGACCGGCAAGGGCATGCGCGAGCTGATCCGCCAGGAGGTCGCCCGTCCGCTCAACACCGACGGGCTGCACCTGGGCCGCCCCCCGGAAGGCTCACCGACCACGGCGGCCGAAATCCTGATACCGCAGGGGCGGCTGCGCGCCCCGGTGTTCAACTTCATCGCGCCGAGGCTGGCCGGTCTGCCGTTCTCCGGGGCGCTGGGCGCGATGTACTTTCCCGGTGTCATCTCGCTGATCAAGGGGGACACCCCGTTCCTGGACGGCGAGGTCCCCGCCGCCAACGGTGTGGTGACCGGGCGTGGCCTGGCCAAGATGTTCGCCGCGCTGGCCAACGACGGCCGCATCGACGGCAAGAAGTTCCTCTCCGCCGAGCTGGCGCGGGGACTCGCCGGGCAGGCGCGACGGAAGTGGCCCGACGCAAACATGGTGGTGCCCATGCCTTTTCACCTCGGCTACCACGAGTCGCCGGTTCCCGGACTGCTCCGCGGCTTCGGCCACGTCGGGCTGGGCGGAACGCTCGGCTGGGCCGACCCCGAGACCGGCAGCTCCTTCGGTTTCGTCCACAACCGGCTGCTGACGCCGCTGCTGTTCGACATGGGATCCTTTGCGGGCCTGGCCCGTCCGCTGCGCAACGCCATCGAGGCGGTCCGCGATCGGGGCCCGCTCGCGGTGCCGACGCTGGGCGCCCGCTACGCCAAACCCGGGCGGCGCAGCGCGGTCCTATGACCCGATGTGTGCGTTGCCGCGGGGCAGCGTCAGCGGGAGGTCGGCGTAGGTGGCGATGCCGGGTGCGGCGGCGACAACGGCGGGGATCGCGTTGATGGCCGGCATCGCGGTCATGATGTGACCGAGGTCCATGAATTCTTCGAGCGTGGTGGCCTCGAAGTACGGCGGCGGCAGGAAACCCACCTTGGTGGTCACCGTGGGCTGTCCGTCGATCTGGATGACCCAGCCGTCCTGCTCGATCTTCCAGTCCGGGTCGAGCGTCTGCCCCTTGCGCCACCGCACGTTCAAGTCGATCAGGGTCTCGCCGTTGACGATTCCCTGCCAGCTGATGTAGGTGCCCGCGACGTGCCCTGCGGGGATGGTCCAGGACGCCATGACGAGGTCCTCGGTGGTCTGGGCGAACTCGGCGACGCAGCGCACCTCGTCGAGCTCGACGCCGAGGGCGTCGCCCACCAGCCGCACGGCCTCGCCGAAGATGGCCGTCCCCTTCGCCGCCATCGCCGGCAGGTCCGGATGGTCGATCGGCTGGCCGAAGCCCACCGGCTTCTCGGTCTCGGGCGAGTCGTAGAACGTGGTGTCCGCGGCCTCGTTGACCGTGACCTTGTCGATCCGGTTGCACACCATCGCCGACACGATGGCCAACAGCTCGGCGAAACCCGGGCTGACGCCGGACCCGAAGAGCGTGGCGCCGCCCTTCTGGCAGGCCTCCACGATGCGGTCGCGGCCATCGCCGAGGTTCCCGCCGGTGATGAACGACGCCGTGGTCACCACGTTGACGCCCGCGGACAGGATGCGGACCACCTCGTCGACGTCGAACCACATCGGGTTGTAGACCACGCAGTCCGGCTTGAGGGCCAGCAGCTCGTCGACGTCATTGGTGGCCGCAACGCCCACCGGCGCTATGCCGACGAGCTCGCCGGCGTCGCGCCCGACCTTGTCCTGCGACCAGGCGAAGCACCCCACCAATTCGAGGATGGGGTTGGTGACGATCGATTTGAGCGAGCTCTTGCCGACGTTGCCGGTGTTCCACTGAACCACTCGATAGGTGTTTGGCACTCGCTCAGCATAGGGAACCGCCGGGGTTCTTAGTAGGCCTAATAGGAAGATTTCGACGCCAATGCTTCCGCCAGGAAGGCGTCGTGTGGAAGATCCCGGGGCTCATGCCTTTTCGGCGGCCGCGTGCCGGTTGCGGGGGCCGCTGGGCCCGCTAGTCCTCGTCGACGGTTTCGTCGACGGCGGTGCCGCCCCGAGTGCGGCGGCGCCGCATCCGATGCGATCCCTTGCCCGTCGGGCGCCGGTTCTGCAACTTGGCCCGTGGTTCTTCGCTCTCCTCGGTCGCTTCGGCGGCCTCGTTCTCGGCGGGTTCGGCGGCCGCCACTGGAGCTTCGGTGGCTTCACCGACTTCCGTGGTGGCGGGCTGCTCGGTCTCTTCGGGTTCGTCGGCGTCGGCGTCGTCGGCGGCGGCGTCGGCGTCGTCCGTCTCGCTCGCCTCGGCTTCGTCGTCTTCGTCGGCGCTGTCGGTGTCAGCGTCCGCGTCCGCCTCCTCGCCCTTCTTGCGGCGCCGCTTCTTGGGCTTCTTCGCCTTGATCGGTTTGGGTGGCGGCGGTGGCAGCTCGGCGACAAAGGAGAGATCGAAGGCAAAGAAACCGAGCAACGCGATCGCGGCGGCCGCCCCGTAGATCCCGAACAACCATCGTCCGGCGACGTCCAGGCTCAGCCAGATCTCGCTGATCGCCGTCCCGATGATCAGCACACCGGCCAGCACGTGGGCCACGATCGAGGCGACCCGGAGGGACAGCGCCATCTGCGGGGTGCCCAGTTCCGGCTTGCGGGTGCGCAGCAGGGTGAACACCACCGGCAGCGCCGCGAGCGCGACGAGCGCACCCGCCACGATGCGCAGCGCCGTCCCCAACGAATGCGCGGTGTCACCCATCAACTCGGGCCAGCGGGGCAACACGAAAAAGAAGTAGAGGAAGCCGGCGGCGATCGTGAATGACGCGTGCCACGGGATGGCAACCTTGCGCCCCATAAGCCTCCTCATGCTGGGCCGGCCCGAGCCGGCCTGAGGGCGACCAGCGCGATACCAAACCGCTTACGTGCGTGTCCGCGGGGCGGACCGATGGCGGAGGATGCGGGATTTGAACCCGCGAGGGCTGTTAACCCAACCCGCGTTCCAGGCGAGCGCCATAGGCCACTAGGCGAATCCTCCGTGGCAATGGTAACCGAGGGCCAGACGGCCACCGCCGGTTGCTCCGGGGAAGGTATTAGACTCTCGGTGGACCCCGCGCGGCGTCTATCCTGTGAACTCCCCCAGGGCCGGAAGGCAGCAAGGGTCAATGGGCTCTGTCGGGTGCGCGGGGTCCCCTAGGTTAAACGGGTGCCGACCCGCTGCGCCCGGCGATCGCACCTCCCACGCCTTGATAGCGAAAGGGTCCATGGTGTCGCTGGAGTCCCTCGGCCCTGCCGAGCTTGCCGCTGCACACGCTCGCCATCAGCAGGATTACGCGGATTTGCAGGCCAAAAAGCTGGCCCTGGACCTGACCCGCGGCAAGCCGGCTCCCGCCCAGCTCGACCTGTCCAACCAGCTGCTGAGCCTTCCCGGCGATGACTACCGCGACAGCGAGGGCACCGACACCCGCAACTACGGCGGCCTGCACGGCCTGCCGGAGCTGCGGGCCATCTTCGGTGAGCTGCTCGGCATCCCGGTGCAGAACCTGATCGCGGGAAACAACTCCAGCCTGGAACTGATGCACGACCTCGTCGCCTTCTCGATGCTCTACGGCGGCGTGGACTCGCAGCGGCCCTGGAAGGACGAAGCCGGCGTCAAATTCTTGTGCCCCGTCCCCGGCTATGACCGGCACTTCGCCATCACCGAGACGATGGGCATCGAGATGATCCCCGTCCCGATGCTGTCCGACGGGCCCGACGTCGACCTGATCGAGGAACTGGTCGCCGCGGACCCCGCCATCAAGGGCATGTGGACCGTGCCGGTGTTCGGCAACCCCACCGGGGTCACCTACTCCTGGGACACGGTGCTGCGGCTGGTCCAGATGCGGACCGCCGCGCCCGACTTCCGGCTGTTCTGGGACAACGCGTACGCGGTGCACACCCTGACGCACGACTTCGTCCGGCAGGTCGACGTCCTCGGCCTGGCCGCCGCGGCCGGCAACCCCCATCGGCCGTACGTGTTCGCGTCGACCTCCAAGATCACCTTCGCCGGCGCCGGCGTGAGCTTCCTTGGCGGATCGCTGGGCAACATCGCCTGGTACCTGCAATACGCGGGGAAGAAGTCGATCGGGCCGGACAAGATCAACCAGCTGCGGCACCTGCGCTTCTTCCGCGACGCCGACGGGGTGCGCCTGCACATGCTGCGGCATCAGCAGATCCTGGCGCCGAAGTTCGCGCTGGCGGCCGAGATCCTCGATCGGCGGCTCAGCGATTCCAAGATCGCCTCGTGGACCGACCCCAAGGGGGGCTACTTCATCAGCCTCGACGTGTTGTCCGGCACGGCCAAGCGGACCGTCGCGCTGGCCAAGGACGCCGGGATCGCGGTGACCGAGGCGGGGGCGTCGTTCCCGTACCGCAAAGATCCCGACGACACGAACATCCGGATCGCCCCCACCTTCCCGTCGCTGCCGGATCTGCGCGACGCGGTCGACGGCCTGGCCACCTGCGCGCTGCTGGCGGCGTCGGAGTCGCTGCTGGCCCGCGATCGGGTGTGAACAGACGACCCTGCCGCGCCCGCGTCGTCGTCGGACGACGCCGGTAGCCTGCTGACCGTGGCCCTCTACCGCAAGTACCGTCCGGCAACCTTCGCCGAAGTGGTGGGGCAGGAGCACGTCACCGAGCCGCTGTCGATCGCGCTGGAAGCGGGCCGGATCAACCACGCGTACCTGTTCTCGGGTCCGCGCGGCTGCGGAAAGACCTCCTCGGCGCGCATCCTGGCCCGGTCGCTGAACTGCGCCCAGGGGCCGACGGCCACCCCCTGCGGGGTCTGCGACTCGTGCCAGGCGCTGGCACCCAACGCGCCCGGCAGCATCGACGTCGTCGAACTCGACGCCGCCAGCCACGGCGGCGTGGACGACACCCGCGAGCTGCGCGACCGGGCCTTCTACGCGCCGGCGCAGTCGCGCTACCGGGTGTTCATCGTCGACGAGGCGCACATGGTGACCACCGCGGGGTTCAACGCGCTGCTCAAGATCGTGGAGGAGCCGCCCGAGCACCTGATCTTCATCTTCGCCACCACCGAGCCCGAGAAGGTGCTGCCGACGATTCGGTCGCGCACCCATCACTATCCGTTCCGGCTGTTGCCGCCGAAGACCATGCGGGCGTTGATCGCGCGGATCTGCGAGCAAGAGGGCGTCGTCGTCGACGACGCGGTCTATCCGCTGGTGATCCGCGCCGGCGGCGGCTCGCCCCGCGACACCCTGTCGGTGCTGGACCAACTGGTGGCCGGCGCCGAGGGCGCGCATGTGACCTACCAGCGGGCCCTGGGCCTGTTGGGGGCCACCGACATGGCGCTGATCGACGACGCCGTGGACGCGCTGGCCGCCGGGGATGCCGCGGCGCTGTTCGGGGCGGTGGAGTCGGTGATCGACGCGGGCCACGACCCCCGGCGTTTCGCCACCGATCTGCTGGAGCGGTTCCGCGACCTGATCCTGCTGCAGGCCGTCCCGGACGCGGCGGCCCGCGGCGTGGTGGACGGGCCGGAGGACGTGCTGGAGCGGATGCGCGACCAGTCGACCCGGCTCGGGACGGCGACCCTGACCCGCTACGCCGAGGTGGTGCAGGCGGGGCTGGGGGAGATGCGGGGCGCGACGGCGCCGCGCCTGCTGCTCGAGGTCGTGTGCGCGCGACTGCTGTTGCCCTCGGCCAGCGACACCGAGGCCGCGCTGCTGCAACGCGTCGAGCGGATCGAGACCCGGCTGGACATGTCCATTCCCGGCGCCGAAACCACGGCGGGCACTCCCCGCGGCGCGGCCACACCGGCCGAGCCCGATCGCCCGGTCCGCTACACCCGGCCGTCCGCGTCTGCCGCCAAGCCCGAGCCGAAGCCCGACCCCGAACCGGCACCCGCGCCGGCGCCGCCACCCGCGCCGGCTCCCGAACCCGCCCCCGCGCCCGTCCCCGAAACCCCTTCTGCGCCTGGCGAACTCAACGCCGCTGCGGTGCGAAGCATGTGGTCGACGGTGCGCGACAAGGTGCGTCAGCGCAGCCGCACCACCGAGGTGATGCTGGCCGGCGCCACCGTCCGGGCGATCGAGGACAACACGTTGGTGCTCAGCCACGAATCGGCGCCGCTGGCCAAGCGGCTGTGCGAACAGCGCAACGCCGACGTCATCGCCGAAGCGCTCAAAGACGCGCTGGGGGTCAACTGGCGGGTGCGGTGCGAGGCCGGCACGCCGGCGCCGGCCGCGGCCGGGACGCTGACCCCCGCGCCGGAAGAGCCTGCCCCCGAACCGGATTCCGCTCGGCGGGCCGAAGAAGAACACATGCTCGCCGAGGCCGTCCGCGACGAGCCGCCGGGCCCGCGCCGCGATCCGGAAGAGGTCGCGCTCGAACTGCTCCAGAGCGAGCTGGGTGCCCGCCGCATCGACAACGGCTAGAGGCTAGCGCGTCAGGCCGTCCACCACGGCCGCAGCGGCAGGTCGTCGTCGCCCCGCGCGGCGGTCTTGGCCGCCAGCACGTGATGCAGCTGAAGGTTGTTCTGCTCGAAGGCAACCCGTGACGCCGCCATGTACAGGCCCCACACCTTCGCGGTCGGCAGGCCGACCTCGCTGACCGCGGCGTCCCAGTTGTCGACCAAATTCCGGCACCAGTCGCGCAGCGTCATCGCGTAGTGGTGGCGGAAGTTCTCCGCGTGCAGCACCTCGAAGCCGCAGTCCTGGACGTCGCAGGTGATGCGGCCCGAGCCGGTCAGCTCCCCGTCCGGGAAGACGTAGCGATCGGTGAACCCGCCGGCGAACGACGTCGACGTGTTGTCGTGGCGCGTGATGCAGTGGTTGAGCAGCAGGCCGCCGGTGCGCAGCTTCGACTTCAAGAACCCGAAGTAGGCGGGATAGTTCTTGACGCCGATGTGCTCGGTCAGCCCGATCGAGGACACGGCGTCGAACGCCGCCTCGCCCACGTCGCGGTAATCGGTGTGGCGCACCTCGGCCAGGCCCGCGAGGCCTTCCTCGGCGATCGCCTTCTGTGCCCACTTCGCCTGCTCGGCCGACAGGGTGGCGCCGGTGGCCCGGACACCGCGGCGCGCCGCGTAGCGCACCATGCCGCCCCAGCCGCAGCCGACGTCGAGCAGTCGGTCGCCCGGCTTCAGCCGCAGCTTCTCGAAGATCAGCCGGTACTTGTTCTCCTGCGCCTCTTCCAGCGTCGCGTCGGCATCGGGGTACACCGCGCACGTGTAGGTCATCGACGGCCCCAACACCAATTCATAGAAGGTGTTGGACACGTCGTAGTGGTGGTGGATGGCCTCGGCGTCGCGGGTCTTGGTGTGCATCAGCCCGTCGGCGATGCGGCGCCACCGGGGCAGCGCCTCCTGCGGGGGCGGCGCGACAGGCAACAACCGCTCGAACCCCAGCGACCGCACCACGTTGGCCAGCACCCGCGCCGGCGGGCGCTTGAATTCCACCCGGTCGGTCAGCGTCTTGAGCAGTTGGTACGGGTCGCCGGGATGGACGCCGTACGCCTGCAGGTCGCCCGACACGTACGCGCGGGCGAGGCCGAGTTCGCCGGGTGCGGTGGCCAGGTAGGTGGCGCCGCGGGGGCTGCGAAGGTCCAGGCCCAGTTCGGCGTCCTCGCTCCCGGCGGTGCTGCCGTCGTAGGCGGTGAACTTCAGCCGATGTCGGCCGGTCGCGGCGAAGACCTCCAAGATCTCGGCCATGCTGAGTTTCCCGTTCCGCGTGCGGTGGGTTTCCTTGGTAGTCGTCATCGCCGTTGTACCGCCTTTGCGTAGAGGTCGAGTAAACGAGAATCGGGGTCGTAGGTTTTCTTGACGGTGTTGTAGGCCTCGCCGCCGTACAGCTCGTCGAAGTCCTCGCGGGAGTAGAAGGAATCGGAGTACAGGGACTTGTGCCCGTCGAATTCGCCCACCTTGGCTTCGATCATCCGGTTGGTGGCGCCTTCGGTCGCGCCCCCCGGCACCGACGACCAGAAGCCGACGTTGACGTATGTGTGATCGGGTCGCATCGGGTACAGCGGCCAGCCGTGGCGGTCGCGAAGGCGCAACGGGCACAACCAGATCGGCGTGATGGGCACGTTGTCCAGGAACCACTGCAGGAAGTCGCAGGTCCGTTCGACCGGGACCTCGACGTCCTGGACCACCCGTTCGCGTGGGGGTCGACCGTTTCGCGCTTCGATGCGGTCGGACACCCCGAAGCGGCGGTCCATGGCGATCAGCTTGGAGTAGACGCTGCTGCGCCGATAGCGGCGCGGCCACCAGCGTCGCAACCGCGGGTCCTGCACACCGAACGCGCGCGAGCACCAGAACCAATCGGTGTCCCAGCGCCAGAAGTAGTCGTGGATGGTCAGCCGGTCATCCTTGGTCGCCTCTGCCGCGGCTTCGGGACCCGCCGCGTCGTGCCGGATGGACTGGTAGTAGATGTCCTTGCCCGTGTAGTCGCTGACCGGGCCGGGGGTGGTGGTCCGCCGGCCCACGCACAGGTAGCTTTCGTCGGCGCTGAAGACCACCCCGTCGAGATAGTCGACCGGGGTTCCGCCCTGCCCGCCGGTGTCGATGATGCGTTCCATAGCCGCGATCAGAGCGGGCAGCGAGCGGAAGCGGATGTGGCGCAGCGCCACAAACGGTGCGACGGGTTCCAGCTCGATGCGCAGCCGGGTCGAATACCCAAGTGTCCCATAGGAATTCGGGAAGGCTCGGAAAAGATCCGGGTGCTGGGAGCGGGACGCGGTGAGCAAATCGCCAGCGCCCGTGAGGATGTCCATCTCCAGCACCGATTCATGCGGCAGCCCGTTGCGGAACGACGCCGACTCGATCCCCAGGCCGGTGACCGCCCCGCCGAGGGTGATGGTCTTCAGCTGCGGGACGACCAGCGGCGAAAGGCCGTACGGCAGGGTCGCGGCCACCAGGTCCGCGTAAGTGCACATGCCGGCGACGTCCGCGGTGCGGGTTTCGGGATCCACGCCCAGGACGCCGGTCAGCCCGGACGTGTCCAAACCGGGCGCATCCCGTTTGGTGCGGGCGCGGAACAGGTTTGACGTCGGCTTGGCCAGCCGGACCACGGACGTCGCGGGGATGGATCGATAGCTTGCCAGCAGCCGCTCAACGCCCGACTTGTAGGCCGAGAGTGCAGATCCAAGGACAGGCACCACATATACCCTAGTCTTCGACAACAGCCCGTGCATCCGTCGCGAGCGGCGGCACCGGGGAATTCATCACGAGGAGGGGTCGCCTTGGCACAGGTGAGCGCCGACAGCACCATCTTGATCAACGCCGAGCCTGCGGCAACCCTTGCCGCCGTCGCGGATTACCAGACGGTGCGTCCGAAGATTCTCTCGCCGCAGTACAGCGACTACCAGGTGCTGCAGGGCGGGCAGGGCGCGGGCACCGTCGCCAAGTGGAGGCTGCAGGCCACCAAATCACGCGTCCGCGACGTGCAGGTCAACGTGGACGTGGCCGGGCACACCGTCATCGAGAAGGACGCGAACTCGACCATGGTGATCACCTGGACGGTGGCGCCCGCCGGGCCCGGCTCCAGCGTCACCGTGAAGACCACGTGGACCGGCGCGGGCGGAGTCAAGGGCTTCTTCGAAAAGACCTTTGCGCCCTTGGGGCTGAAGAGGATTCAGGGCGAGGTGCTGGCCAACCTGAAAAAGGAACTCGAAGGTTAGCGCGCCTGGCCCTGCGAGGCCAGGAAGCCCGCGACGCCGCGGACCATGGCGTCGGCGTATTTCTGCCGGCCCTCCGCGGACTGCATCAGCGCCGAGTCCGCGGGATTCTTCATGTTGCCGCACTCGACCAGAACCGACGGGTACTGCGCGAGGTTCAGGCCGGCCAGGTCCGAGCGCCCGTACAGGCCGTTCTGCCCGATGTAGTTGGCCGGCGGGATCCCCGAGGCCTGCATCTGGTCGCGCATGATGCGGGCGTACTGCACCGACGGCCCGGCCTGCGCCTGGTTGAGCGGCGGCGCCGAATAGTTGACGTGGAACCCGCGCCCCGACGGCGGGCCACCGTCGGCGTGGATGGACAGGATCGCGTTGGGGTGGAGCGCGTTGGCCATGCTGGCGCGCTCGTCGACGCAAGGCCCCAGGCCGGTGTCGTTGGCGCGGGCCAGGGCGGTCCGGACGCCCAGCGCGGTCAATTCGGCGCGGACCCGCAGCGCGGTGTCCCAGGTGAAGGTGTGCTCCTGATAGCCGGCGTTGGTCGCCGTCCCGCTGGCCTGGCAGTCCTTGGTGCCGCCGCGGCCGGTGGGCACCTGCCGGTTGATGGACGCATCGTTGGAGCCGTTGTGGCCCGGATCGATGAAAACCACCATGCCGGCGATGTTGGAGGGAACCCCCCACGCGGCCGGGGCGATCGCCGTCGACGCAGCAACGAGCGCACCAACCGCCAGTTTGATCCCGACACGTCTGCTCAGTCGTAGGTCCACGGCGCAAAGGTAACGGCGCGCGGTTTACGCTGGGTGTTCCGAATCGCCGGAGACTCACGAGCGAAATCAAGTCGAGACCAAGATGCGAGGGGACTGTCATGCAACCCGGAGGCGATATGTCGGCGCTGCTGGCCCAGGCGCAGCAGATGCAGCAAAAGCTCATGGAAGCCCAGCAACACCTGGCGAACGCTGAGGTGCATGGTCAAGCCGGTGGGGGTTTGGTCGAGGTCGTCGTCAAGGGCAGCGGCGAGGTGGTCGCCGTGAAAATCAATCCCTCCGTCGTCGACCCTTCGGACGTCGAGACCCTGCAGGACTTGATCGTCGGCGCCATGGCCGACGCGTCCAAGCAGGTCACCCGGATGGCGCAGGAGCGGCTCGGGTCGCTGGCCGGCGGGTTCGGACAGCCGCCGGGGCAGCCGCCCGCACCGGCGCCGGGGCTTTAGATCCCGCCCCGACATGTTCGAAGGACCCGTCCAGGATTTGATCGACGAGCTGGGCAAGCTGCCGGGCATCGGGCCCAAGAGCGCCCAGCGCATCGCCTTTCACCTGTTGTCGGTTGAGCCGCCGGACATCGACCGGCTGACCGCGGTGCTGGCGAAGGTGCGCGATGGCGTGCGGTTCTGTGCGGTGTGCGGCAACGTCTCCGACAACGAGCGGTGCCGGATCTGCGCCGATCCCCGGCGGGACGGCTCGCAGGTATGCGTCGTCGAGGAGCCGAAGGACGTGCAGGCCGTCGAGCGCACCCGCGAATTCCGCGGCCGCTATCACGTGCTGGGCGGCGCGCTCGATCCGCTGTCCGGGGTGGGGCCCGAGCAACTGCGGATCCGCGAGCTGCTGAGCCGGATCGGGGAGCGGGTCGACGACGTCGACATCACCGAGGTGATCATCGCCACCGACCCGAACACCGAAGGCGAGGCGACCGCCACCTACCTGGTTCGGATGCTGCGCGACATCCCTGGCCTGACCGTGACGCGGATCGCCTCCGGGCTGCCGATGGGTGGCGACCTGGAGTTCGCCGACGAGTTGACGCTCGGCCGCGCGCTGGCCGGCCGCCGGGCCATGGTCTGACGTTCGTCAGGCCTTGCTCAATTGGAACGACCTGGTAAAGGTCCTGCCCGCCTCTCCGCCGCACGCGTCCGTCGTCGTCTGCTGGCCTTCGCCGGCAAGCGACACGGCATCGAAGCTGTAGTTGACGGTCACCGGAGCGGATGCGCCGTTCGGGCACGGCGCCGGGGCCGTGCCGCTGTGCGTCCATCGTCCGTTGGCGAGGTGGAATTCCCAGCTGATGACGAACGTCCCGCCATCTTGGGAGGTCGCCAGGACGCAGTCCGATCCGCACGGGACGAAAAGCCAGGCGGTCGGTTTGTCGTTGTCCGCGTAGAGCACGTTGTACCGGCCGTTGAGCACTTCCGGGTTGGCGTGCGACGGCGTCGACGACGCGATGAACGCGGCGACCAGTGCGGCACCGGCGGCAAGTCTGGGGCTGATCTTCGTCATCTCGTTTCGTCCTAGCGCGCCGCTAACCGCTCGCGGCGCAACAAGTCCACTTCCGGCATCGACAGCGGGGGCAGCTCGCCGACGACCGTGCTCAGCAGCAGGTCGGCCAGCTCCGGATTGCGGGCCAGGCACGGCCCGTGCATGTAGGTCGCGATCACGCTGCCCTGCACCACGCCGTCGAATCCGTCTCCAGACCGGTTGCCGGCGCCCTTGACCACCGCGCCCAGCGGCGACGCCGACGGGCCCAGCACGGTGCCGCCGCGGTGGTTTTCGAAGCCGGTGAGGCACTCGGTCAGGCCCGCCAGCAGCGGCCTGGTGGCCAGCTCGCCGATGGTGCGCGCCTCCTGCGGTGACGTCGTCGCGTCCAGCATGCCCACACCGTCGACGCGTTCGCCGGCCGACGTTTCGTACCACTGGCCCAGCACCTGGACGGCCGCGCAGATCGCCAGCACGGGCGCGCCGCGTTCCGCGGCGCGCTGCAGGCCCGGGTGCTTGATCAGGTGGCGGGTGGCCAGCCGCTGCGCGTAGTCCTCGGCGCCGCCCAGCGTGTAGAGGTCCAGCGACTCGGGCACCGGGTCGGCCAGCGTGATCTCGACGATCTCGGCGGCGATGCCGCGCAGCAGCAGCCGCTGGCGCAACACCAACGCGTTGCCGCCGTCGCCGTAGGTGCCCATCACGTCGGGCAGGACGAGCCCGATCCGGACTACCGAGTCAGCCATGGCGCGCCAAGGCTCGTTGCAGCTGCAAAAACGCGGTGTAGTTGGCGACGACCTCCACCCGCCCGGGCGGGCACGACGCGATCGCGGCGACGGTGTCGTGCACTAGCGTGTGCTCGACGCCCGCGTAGCCGAGGCGCACCGCGAGATCGGTGCCGCGCTCGCCGGCGGCCACCACGGACGTCTCGTCGAAATGCTCGAAACGCACGTCCCACAACCACGACAGGTCCTCCCCGTCGGGCACCTGGCCGTTGACGGAGATGACCACCCCGGCGGCGTGCTTGTCCACCATCGACAGCGCTTCCTGCCAGCCCGCCGGATTCTTGGCCAGCAGCATCCGCACGTCGTGCTCGCCGACCCGGACGGTCCGGTAGCGCCCCGCGACCTCGTCGACGGCCGAGACGGCCGCGACCGCCGCCGCCGGATCCGCGCCCAGCGCGACCGCGGCGGCCACGGCCTGAGCGGCATTGCCCCGATTCACCGCGCCCGGCAGCGTCAGTCGCATCGGCAGGCACAAGCCGTCGGGGCCGTGGAGCGCGCCCCCATCTTCCGGGTCGACCCACCACTGCGGGCTGGGTCGTTTGAAGTCGGCGCCGGTGGAGTACCAGTGGCCGTGCTCGCGGACGATGACCTCGCCGCTGCGCGGGCAGCTGACCGAATCGTTCGACCACGAACCCCCGGCGGCCACCCACACCACGTTGGGGCTGTCGTAGGCCGCCGACGTCATCAGCACGTCGTCGCAGTTCGCCACCACGACCGCGTCCGGGTGCCGGGCCAGGCCCGCGCGCAGGGTTCGTTCGATGACGTTGATCTCGCCGACCCGGTCCAGCTGGTCGCGTGAGAGGTTGAGCAGCACGACGACGCTGGGGTCGACGGCGTCGGAAACGTGGGGGACGTGCATTTCGTCGACTTCCAGCGCGGCCAGCGATGCTCGACGTTGGGCGGCCAGCGCGGCCACCAGGCCGGCGTCCATGTTGGCGCCCTCGGCGTTGGTGGCGACCGGGCCCAGCGTTTCCAGCGCGGCCGCCGTCATCCGGGTGGTGGTCGATTTGCCGTTGGTGCCGGTGACGATGACCGTGCGGCGTCCGGAGGCGAGCTGCCGGAGGACCGAGCGGTCCAGCGTCATCGCGATCAGGCCGCCGATCATCGCCCCGGCCCCGCGTCCGGTCGCCCGCGATGCCCAGCGCGCGCTCGCTCCTGCGGCGAGGGCCAGACGGGCGCGGGTGGTGACCACCCGGGAAGTTTAAGGGGAGCCGGTTTCCCGCATCGATGTCCGGGCGATCGCAAGCGCGGCGCCCCATCATTCAAGCGCCGACACGGCGCGCAACGACCCGGCGATGTCGGTTGGCCGTGCCATCCTCAGTGCATGAGCGCGGTGTGCTGGGGTCGGCCTGCCAGCGAGCCGGACGCGGGCTGGGCCGTGATCGACGTCGAAACCTCGGGTTTCCGGCCAGGTCAGGCGCGGATCATCAGCCTCGCGGTGCTCGGCCTGGACGCGGACGGCGAGGTCGAGCAGTCGGTGGTCAGCCTGCTCAACCCCGGAGTCGATCCGGGCCCCACCCACGTGCACGGCCTGACCGCCGCGATGCTCGAAGACCAGCCGCAGTTCACCGACGTCGCCGGGGACGTGATCGACGTGCTGCGCGGCCGCACGCTGGTAGCCCACAACGTGGCGTTCGACTACGCCTTCCTGGCCGCCGAGGCCGAACTCGCCGACATCGAACTTCCCGTCGACTCGGTGATGTGCACGGTCGAACTCGCCCGGCGGCTGGACCTCGGCCTCGACAACCTGCGGCTGGAAACACTCGCGGCGCATTGGAGCGTGACCCAGGAGCGCCCCCACGACGCCTTCGACGACGCAATGGTGTTGACCGGCGTGCTGGCCTCGGCGCTCAAGCTTGCCCGCGACGGCGACATCTGGCTGCCGGTGCATCCGGTGACCCGGCGGCGCTGGCCGAACGGCCGGGTCACCCACGACGAGCTAAGGCCGTTGAAGGTGCTGGCCTCCCGGATGCCCTGCCCGTATCTCAACCCGGGCCCCTACGTGGGCGGCCGACCCCTCGTCCAGGGCATGCGGGTGGCGCTGGCCGCCGAGGTCGGCCGCACCCACGAGGAACTCGTCGAGCGGATCCTGCACGCCGGGCTGGCCTACAGCGACACCGTCGACCGGGAGACCTCGCTGGTGGTCTGCAACGATCCCGCGCCCGAGCAGGGCAAAGGCTATCTGGCCCACAAATTGGGGGTGCCGGTGATCTCCGACGCGAAGTTCATGGACTGCGTCGGAGCCGTCATCGGCGGCACCAGCATGGACGAATTCACCGACACCACCAACGCGGACCCGCAGCTCGCGCTCTTCTGATCAGGCGCGAGTCTGATCAGGCGCGGGCGGCGCGGTTGACCGCCGACACGACCGCACGCAGCGACGCCGTGGTGATGGACGGCGCAATGCCGACACCCCACACCGTCTGCCCACCGACCGGGCCCGAGGGGTGCCGACCCGCTTCGCCCGGCTCCGCCGCGCTCGCGATCGACACCGAAGCCTCGACGTAGGCCGCCGCCTGCGCGTCGTCACCGGAACTCATCGCGTGCTCGGAGTAATCCAGCACGGCCACGTCGAAGCCGACATCGCCCAGCGCGTGGACGAACGCGGCCAGCGGGCCGTTGCCGGTCCCACTGATCTCGGTCTCCACCCCGTTGATCTTGACTGTCGCGGTGATGCTGGTGACGCCGCTGTCTTCCTCCGAAGCGTCGACGCGCTGCTTCACCCGCTCCAGCGGCCACACCGGGGCCAGATACTCCTCGGAGAACGCGTCCCACATCTCCTTCGGCGAGACCTCGCCGCCCTCGCCGTCGGTGATCTTCTGCACCACCTGGGAGAACTCGATCTGCAGCCGTCGCGGCAGGGCCAGGCCGTGATCGGCCTTCATGATGTAGGCGACCCCCCCCTTGCCGGACTGCGAGTTGACCCGGATCACGGCCTCGTACGTGCGCCCGACGTCCTTGGGGTCGATCGGCAGATACGGCACCTGCCAGAGCATCTCCTCGACGTCGGTATCGGCCTCATCGGCGTCGACCTTCATCTGATCCAGGCCCTTGTTGATGGCGTCCTGGTGGCTGCCGGAGAACGCGGTGTAGACCAGGTCACCGCCGTAGGGGTGACGCTCGTGGACCGGCAGCTGGTTGCAGTACTCCACGGTTCGGCGGATCTCGTCGATGTTGGAAAAGTCGATCTGCGGGTCCACGCCGCGCGAGAACAGGTTCAGCCCCAGCGTCACCAGGCAGACGTTGCCGGTGCGTTCGCCGTTGCCGAACAGGCAGCCCTCGATGCGGTCGGCGCCCGCCTGGTAGCCCAATTCCGCTGCGGCAACGGCGGTTCCGCGGTCGTTGTGCGGATGCAGGCTCAGGATGACCGATTCCCGGTTGGCCAGGTTGCGGCTCATCCACTCGATCGAATCGGCGTAGACGTTCGGGGTGGCCATCTCCACGGTGGCGGGCAGGTTGAAGATGATCGGGTTTTCCGGTGTGGGCCCGATGATTTCGCCGACGGCGTCGCACACCTGCTTGGCGTACTCCAGCTCGGTTCCGGTGTAGGACTCCGGCGAATACTCGAACCGCCACCGCGTGTCCGGGTACTTGGCGGCCTGTTCGACGCACTTGCGGGCGCCTTCGGTCGCGATGTCCTGCACCGCGGCCCGGTCGGCGCGAAATACGACGCGGCGCTGCAGGATTGACGTCGAGTTGTAGAAGTGCACGATGGCCTGCGGCGCGCCCTGGCACGCCTCGAAGGTGCGCTCGATCAGTTCGGGCCGGCACTGGGTCAGCACCTGGATGGTGACGTCGTCGGGGATGGCGCCGTCGGTGATGATCTCGCGGACGAAGTCGTAATCGGTTTGGCTGGCCGACGGGAACCCGACCTCGATCTCCTTGTAGCCCATGCGGACCAGCAGATCGAACATGCGGCGCTTGCGGGTGGGGCTCATCGGGTCGATCAGCGCCTGGTTGCCGTCGCGCAGATCCACCGCACACCACAGCGGCGCGCTGGAGATGACCCGATCGGGCCAACTGCGATCGGCCAGCCGGATCGGCTCGACCTCGTCGGCAAAGGGCCGGTACCGGTTGACCGGCATCGACGAACCCCGCTGGGGGTTCCACGCGGGCTGCCCGGGTCGTGGCAGGCCCGCCGGTTTGACGATGCTGCGTGTCGAGCTGAATGCGTCGGAATTGGAAGTCACGGTAATTGCTCCGGGGATGTCAGAAGGAACCTCAGACCGGCGCATCGCGAACACCCGCGACGGGAAGCCGGTCTGGATCAGACCCCGTCGCGGCGTCCGAGGAGGAGCACCCGCTGCACGTCGGCAACTTTACCGCGCTTGGCGCCGTGGTGAAAATCTGCGTCAGATCCGGGCCGCTGTGGTTCCGCGCGCAGCGCTGCGGGAAAAGTCGCAGCGGCGCTGCAAGTATTCTGTTGCGCGACGCATCAGTCGTAGCAGAAGGGGAAGCAGTGGCGCTCGTCGTGCAGAAGTACGGCGGATCCTCGGTGGCCAACGCCGATCGGATCCGGCGCGTGGCCGAGCGCATCGTCGCTACCAAGAAGCAGGGCAACGATGTCGTCGTCGTTGTCTCCGCCATGGGCGACACCACCGACGACCTGATGGATCTGGCCCAGCAGGTGTGTCCGGCCCCGCCGCCGCGCGAACTCGACATGCTGCTGACCGCCGGTGAACGCATCTCCAACGCCCTGGTCGCGATGGCCATCGAATCGCTGGGTGCGCAGGCCCGCTCGTTCACCGGTTCGCAGGCCGGCGTGATCACCACCGGCACGCACGGCAACGCCAAGATCATCGAGGTCACTCCCGGACGGTTGCAGGCCGCGCTCGACGAGGGGCGCATCGTGCTGGTGGCCGGGTTCCAGGGCGTCAGCCAGGACACCCGGGACGTCACCACGCTGGGCCGCGGCGGCTCGGACACCACCGCGGTGGCCCTGGCCGCGGCGCTGCGCGCCGACGTCTGCGAGATCTACACCGACGTCGACGGCATCTTCAGCGCCGACCCGAGGATCGTGCACAACGCCCGCAAGCTGGACACGGTCACCTTCGAAGAGATGCTCGAGATGGCGGCTTGCGGCGCCAAGGTTTTGATGCTGCGCTGCGTGGAATACGCGCGCCGCTACAACATTCCGGTGCATGTCCGATCCTCGTATTCGGAAAACCCAGGCACCGTCGTCGTCGGATCGATCAAGGACATAGCCATGGAAGACCCCATCCTGACCGGAGTCGCGCACGACCGCAGCGAGGCCAAGGTGACCGTTGTCGGCATTCCCGACATCCCCGGATACGCCGCCCGCGTCTTCCGGGCGCTCGCCGACGCCGACGTCAACATCGACATGGTGTTGCAGAACGTCTCCAAGATCGAGGACGGCAAGACCGACATCACCTTCACCTGCTCCCGTGACAGCGGGCCCACCGCGGTGGCCAAGCTCGACGCGCTCAAGGACGAGATCGGGTTCAGCCAACTGCTCTACGACGACCACATCGGCAAGGTGTCGCTGATCGGGGCGGGCATGCGCAGCCACCCCGGGGTCACCGCCACCTTCTGTGAGTCCCTGGCCGAGGTGGGCGTCAACATCGAGCTGATCTCCACCTCCGAGATCCGGATCTCGGTGCTGTGCCGCGACACGGAACTGGACAAGGCCGTCGTGGCGTTGCACGAGGCGTTCGGGCTCGGCGGCGAGGAGTCGGCGACGGTGTATGCGGGGACGGGTAGATAGAAATGGTTGCCATTGGCGTGGTTGGCGCCACCGGCCAGGTCGGCCAGGTGATGCGCAGGTTGCTCGACGAGCGGGACTTCCCGGCGACGTCGGTGCGGTTCTTCGCTTCGGCGCGCTCGCAGGGCCGCAAGCTGGAATTCCGCGGCCAGGAGATCGAGGTCGAGGACGCCGCGACCGCGGACCCGAGCGGCCTGGACATCGCGCTGTTCTCCGCCGGTAAGACGATGTCACTGGTGCAGGCACCGCGGTTCGCCGCGGCCGGGGTGACGGTGATCGACAACTCGTCGGCCTGGCGCAAGGACCCGGACGTGCCGCTCGTGGTCTCCGAGGTGAACTTCGAGCGGGACGCGCACCGGCGCCCCAAGGGCATCATCGCCAACCCGAACTGCACCACCATGGCCGCGATGCCGGTGCTCAAGGTGCTGCACGAGGAGGCCGGTCTGCAACGCCTGGTGGTGTCGAGCTATCAGGCGGTATCCGGCAGCGGGATCGCCGGGGTGGAGGAGCTGTCCACACAGGCGCGCGCGGTCGTCGACGGCGCCGAACAGCTGGTGCACGACGGCAGCGCGGTGCAGTTCCCGGCGCCCAAGACCTACGTGGCACCCATCGCCTTCAACGTGGTGCCGCTGGCCGGATCGCTGGTTGACGACGGCTCCGGCGAGACCGACGAGGACCAGAAGCTGCGCCACGAGAGCCGCAAGATCCTCGGCATCCCCGACCTGGCGGTCAGCGGCACCTGCGTGCGGGTGCCGGTGTTCACCGGGCACTCGCTGTCGATCAACGCCGAGTTCGCGCGGCCGCTGTCGCCGCAGCGCGCCCGCGAGCTGCTCGACGGGGCGCCCGGCGTCAAGGTGGTCGACGTGCCGACCCCGTTGGCGGCCGCCGGTGTCGACGAATCCCTGGTCGGCCGGATCCGCCAGGACCCGGGGGTGCCCGACGGCCGCGGCCTGGCCCTGTTCGTCTCGGGAGACAACCTGCGCAAGGGGGCGGCGCTGAACACCATCCAGATCGCCGAGCTGCTGGCCGCCCAGCTGTGATCAGCGGGTGAGCTTGTTGAGCTCAGCCCACACTCGCCTGGTCGTGCGGTGCTCGCTTGCACTGACTTTATTTGCGCCGCAATGGTTTTGGGACGCTCATGCCGATCCGCCGGCCCCCGCCCCCGAGCCGATCCTGCAGCCGCTGGCGCCCGGTGAGGTGTTGCGGATCGGCCCGACCGCCGGAACCGGCACTCCCACGGGGGATTACGGCATCGGCGCGACCGACCTGTGTGAGTTCGTAGAATTTCCCACCGAGCTGCTGCAGGTGTGCGGCGACAGCTTCGCCGGCCAGGGCGTCGGGTTCGGCGGCTGGTACGCGCCCGTCGCGCTGCACGTCGACACCGCGTCGGTCGACGACCCGGGCGGGGTGCGCTACACCGGCGTCACCGGGATCGCCCACCCGCTGCTGGCCGACCCCACCCCGCCGGACGCCTCGCAACTGCCCGCCGGAGTGGTGCAGATCAACCGGCGCAACTACGTGATGGTGACGACGACGAAGAACCTGGAGCCGCAGAGCTCCCGGCTGGTGACCGCCGAACCGGCGCGCGCGGGATGGCAGACGATCCCGGGTTCCAAGCGGCCCGCCTCGTATCAGGGCGGCTCGCAGACGCAGATCAGCGGTTATTACGACCCGATCCCGACCCCGGATTCGCCCACCGGGTGGGTGTACATCGTGGCCGACAGCTTCACGCGTCGGGACCCGGTGGTCCTGTATCGCGCCACACCGCAAACGTTCACCGACCGGTCCCGGTGGCAGGGCTGGGCGGCCGGCCCGCAAGGGGGCTGGGGCAAGCCGCCGACACCGCTGTGGCCGGATGCGGTGGGCGAGATGTGCATCCGGCAGATCGACGGCAAGGCCGTGTTGTCCTACTTCAATGCCGTCACGGGCAACATGGAGGTCCGGGTGGCCGACCACCCGACGGCACTGGGCGACGCGCCGGTCACCACCGTGGTGCAGCACGACGAGTGGCCGGAACCCGCGGAAAGCCTCCCGCCGCCCTACGACAACCGGCTCGCGCAGCCGTATGGCGGCTACATCTCGCCCGGCTCGACGCTCGACGAGCTGCGAATCTTCGTGAGCCAGTGGGACACTCGCGCGCGGGTCGCCGCGCCGTACCGGGTCATCCAGTTCGCGGTCAATCCGTTCAAGCCCGAGTAGCTGCTTTCGGGCGCTGAGCGGCGGTTTTAGTTCACAGCTGCTACATAAGTAGCGCATAGCCGCCACTACTGTTAACGGCTTCATCATTTGTCTCATGAGTGAAACATCTGAAACCCCCACTGTGCGGACCTCCACCGCCACTGCACCGGCCGCAGCTGCCGCGGCCTACCGGGCCCCGCGCGTCTTCCAACTCGCCGCGTGGGTCGCCATCGTCGCCGGGATCGTGTTCATCGTCGCGGTCATCTTCTTCACCGGCTTCATCCTCGGCCACCGCGGCGGCCATCACGGCCACCACCACAAGCACCACCACCACGCGATGCTGCATCACCGCGGCCCCGGTGGCCCCGGTGGACCCGGTGGCGTCGCCCCGGGCGGCCCGAACGGGCCGGGCGCTACCACGACGCCGGCGGCCCCGTCGTCCGTGCGGCCCAGTGG
Source organism: Mycobacterium sp. WUMAC-067 (assembly GCF_020217485.1). Lineage (GTDB taxonomy): Bacteria > Actinomycetota > Actinomycetes > Mycobacteriales > Mycobacteriaceae > Mycobacterium. The sequence goes on from NZ_JAEKMI010000007.1 coordinate 97,620, forward strand.
CATGGCCCCGGGACAGCTCCCGGCGTCGGTATTCCACTCGGCGGCCTCGCACGAGGTCCCGAGCGTCATCGTCCTGACCAACTAGAACCCCCAACCCGCGAGTGGCCCGGCGCTCTCCTCGAGCGTCGGGCCACCTGTCATGCGCGGTAACCGCCGCGTCTCGATTCACGGCAATTTGCCGCCGGGGCCTGTTACGGACATCGCGGGCGGGGCAATATGGCATGGCATGAGCGAGACACCCGAACCCCAAGCCGAGCCGACGCCCGCCGCCGCGACCACTCCGCCTCCGCCGCCACCCCCGCAGCGGGTGAAGCCGCCGCGGCTCTACACGGCGGCGGCCTGGGTGGTGATCGTCGCGGGCATCGTGTTCATCATCTCGTCGGTGTTCTTCGTCGGCGCCTTCATCTGGAAGCACAACTACCACTGCCACCATCACCACGGCATGTTCCACCCGGGCGGCCCCGGACCGGGCAACGGGCCGTGGGGGCCCGGGCCGGGCAACGGGCCGTGGGGACCCAACCCCGGCGGTCCCGGCGCGTGGTACGGCGGCCCCGGTGGTCCCGGACCCGACAATGGGCCATGGGGACCCAACCCCGGCGGACCCGGTTTGATCGTGCCGATGCCCCCCGGCGGTCCGGGCGGGCCCGGCGGTCCGGTCTCCGGCCCCGGGATCAGCGGCCCCGGTCAGCCGACGGCTGTCAGCCCGGCTCCCGGCACGCCCGCGCCGCGCCCCTGACGCGGCCGGGAACGCTTGGCGCACAAGGCCGGTGCTGACGGGGGCTGACCGAACGTCCGGACGCCTGGCATGATCGCTGCATGACCATGCGGGTGTACTGGGCCGTACTCGCCGTCGGCTTCGCGTTGGCGGGTACGGTCGGGCCTCCGATCGCGGCGGCGCATCCGTCGGAGCCGGGCGTGGTGAATTACGCCGTCCTCGGCAAGGGGTCGGTCGGCAACATCGTCGGCGGACCCATGGGCTGGGAGTCGGTGTTCACCCAGCCGGGACAGGGCACCTGGGTGGACCTGCCGGAGTGCAACAACTGGGCGGACATCGGGCTGTCCGAGGTGTACGACGACCCCGACCTGGCGTCCTTCAACGGAGCCGTCACGCAGACGTCGGCGAGCGACCAAACGCATCTGGTCAAGCAGGCGGTCGGGGTGTTCGCCACCCCCGACGCCGCGGCCCGGGCATTCCATCGGGTGGTGGATCGAACGGTCGGCTGTTCGGGTCAGACGACCGCGATACACCTGGACAACGGCAGCACGCAGGTGTGGTCCTTCGACGGGGGGCCGGCCGGGCCCGCCGACGAGAACTGGACCAAGCAGGAGGCGGGCACCGATCGGCGTTGCTTCGATCAAACCAGGCTGCGCGAAAACGTGTTGCTGCAGGCGAAAGTGTGTCAGTCGGGCAACGCCGGGCCCGCCGTGAACGTGCTAGCTGGGGCGATGCAGAACGCGCTGGGTCAGTAGTCGAGCGATTGGGTATCCGTCCCTGCCGTCCGGCCATTGGCGCGGGAAGGGAATATGTCGGGGGCGTCTGATAGATGAAGCACTAGACGAAGTAGTGCCGGATATCGTTCGATTAGCTGCGCAGGGAAGCGGTCCGCAGGTGCGTGTTCAGCCTTGGTCGGGCCCGAAGGGATCGTGATATGACGTTCGCCCCGATCACTGCGGCGGCTCCGCGGTTGACCGGCGCCGACCCTGCCGCGGAGCTGAAAATCGCCGAACTCACCGACGCCACGGCCGTCGCGCAGTACATCGCCGACGGCTGCCTGGTGGACGCCCCGCTGGGACGGGTGGGTCTGGAGCTCGAGGCCCATTGCCACGACCCGGCCGCCCCGCACCGCAGGCCCGGCTGGGACGAAATCGCCGCGGTGCTCGACGGGCTCCCCGCGCTCCCGGGCGGCAGCAGGGTCACCGTGGAGCCCGGTGGCGCGGTCGAACTTTCCGGCCCGCCGGCCGACGGCGTCCTCCCCGCGATCGATGCGATGCAACGCGACCAGGCCGTGCTGCAGCCGGCGTTCGCCGAGGCCGGCCTGGGCCTGGTCTTCCTCGGCGCCGACCCGCTGCGACCGCCCCGGCGCATCAACCCCGGCGCCCGGTACCGCGCCATGGAACGGTTCTTCGCCACCAGCCGCTCCGGTGAAGCGGGCGCGGCGATGATGACGTCCACCGCGTCGATTCAGGTCAACGTGGACGCCGGGCCGCGCGAGGGCTGGGCGGCGCGGGTTCGGCTGGCGCACGCCTTGGGGCCCACCATGATTGCGATCACGGCCAACTCACCGATGCTGGGCGGCGACTTCACCGGCTGGGTCTCCAGCCGGCAGCGGGTGTGGGGACAGATGGATTCGGCGCGCTGCGGCCCCATCCTGGGGGCCAGCGGCGACGACCCGGGCACCGACTGGGGGCGCTACGCGCTCAAGGCTCCCGTGATGCTGGTGCACACGCCGGACGCTGAGGCGGTCACGCATTGGGTGCCCTTCGCCGACTGGGTCGACGGCCGGGTGTTGCTCGGTGATCGCCGCCCCAGCGTCGCCGACCTGGAGTACCACCTGACGACCTTGTTCCCGCCGGTCCGCCCCCGCCGGTGGCTGGAGATCCGCTACCTGGACAGCGTCCCGGACGCGTTGTGGCCCGCGGTGGCGTTCACCCTGGCGGCGCTGCTCGACGACCCGGCCGCCGCCGACGCCGCGGCCGAGGCCGTCGAACCGGTGGCCACCGCCTGGGACGTCGCGGCGCGGCTCGGGCTGCGCGACCGGCGGCTCTTCGCGGCCGCGAACGCGTGCGTGACCATCGCCGCCGAAAGGGCACCGGCCGAACTCGGCGACGCGATGCAGCGGCTGGTGAGCCTCGTCGAACAGGGCCGGTGTCCCGGCGACGACTTCGCCGACCGGGTGATCAAACATGGCGTCGCCGCCGAGGTGTCGCGGGCGGCGCGAGGGGGACGGTGACGGTGACGTCACGCCAGGCGCTTGCCGACCAGTTGGCGCGAACCCGGACCCGGACCTTGCGGCTGGTCGACTTCGACGACGCCGAGGTGTGCCGTCAGTACGACCCGCTGATGAGCCCGCTGGTGTGGGATCTGGCGCACATCGGGCAGCAAGAAGAGCTGTGGCTGTTGCGGGGCGGTGATCCGGCCCGGCCGTCGATGCTGCCGCCGGCCGTCGAGGGACTCTACGACGCTTTCGTGCACTCCCGCGCCAGCCGGGTCGACCTTCCGCTGCTGCCACCGGACCAGGCGCGCGCGTACTGCCGGACGGTGCGGTCCGCCGTGCTCGACGCCCTGGACGCGCTGCCCGACGACCCCGCGGGCGACGAGGCGGCCTTCGCGTACGCGATGGTGGTCAGCCACGAAAACCAGCACGACGAAACCATGCTGCAGGCATTGAATTTGCGCCGCGGCGCCCCGCTGCTGCGCGAGACGCCGCTGCTGCCGCCCGCCCGTCCGGGCCTGGCCGGCACCTCGGTGCTGGTGCCCGGCGGCGAGTTCGTGCTCGGTGTGGACCCGGCCACCGAGCCCTTCGCGCTGGACAACGAGCGCCCCGGCCACGTCGTCGACCTGCCCGCGTTCCGGATCGGCCGGGTTCCGGTCACCAACGGCGAATGGCGGCACTTCGTCGACGACGGCGGCTACGACCAGCCGCGGTGGTGGTCGGAGCGTGGCTGGCGGCATCGCCAGGCCGCCGGCCTGACCGCGCCGCAGTTCTGGAATCCCGACGCCGCCACCCGCACCCGGTTCGGCCGCGTCGAAGACATCCCCGCCGACGAACCCGTCCAGCACGTCAGCTATTTCGAGGCCGAGGCGTACGCGGCCTGGGCCGGGGCGCGGCTGCCCACCGAGATGGAATGGGAGAAGGCCTGCGCGTGGGACCCGTCCGCCGGCGCGCGGCGCCGCTACCCGTGGGGCGCCCAGGAGCCGGGCGAGGCGCTGGCCAACCTCGGCGGCGCCGCGTTGCGGCCCGCACCCGTCGGGGCCTACCCCGCCGGCGCCTCGGCGTACGGGGCCGAGCAGATGCTCGGCGACGTGTGGGAGTGGACGAGCAGCCCCCTGCGGCCCTGGCCCGGGTTCGTCCCGATGCTCTACGAGCGCTATTCACAGCCGTTCTTCGACGGCGATTACCGGGTGCTGCGCGGCGGGTCGTGGGCCGTGGAGCCCGGCATCCTGCGGCCGAGTTTCCGCAATTGGGACCACCCGTACCGCCGCCAGATCTTCTCCGGCGTCCGGTTGGCCTGGGACGTTTCCGACAACGGGGACATCGCCTGATGTGCCGGCATCTCGGGTGGCTCGGGGCCGACGTCACGGTCTCCTCGCTTGTGCTCGACCCGCCGTTCGGGCTGCGGGTGCAGGCCTACGCGCCGCGCCGCCAAAAGCATTGCCTGCTGAACGCCGACGGTTGGGGCGTCGGGTTTTTCGATGTCCCTTCGGACGGCCCCTCGAATGGCGCCGCGCCACGGCGCTGGCGTAGCCCGCTGCCGCTGTGGGGCGACGTGTCGTTCGAGTCCGTCGCGCCGGCGCTGCGCAGCCACTGCGTGGTGGCCGCGGTGCGCTCGGCGACCGTCGGCATGCCCATCGAAGTCAGTGCGACGGCACCGTTCACCGACGGGCAGTGGTTGTTGTCGCACAACGGAATTGTCGACCGGGCCGTGTTGCCGGCGACGTCGCGGGCCGAATCGGTCTGCGACAGCGCGATACTGGCGGCCGTCATCTTCGAGCGGGGCCTCGACGCGCTGGGCGAGACCATCGCCGAGATAGCGGCCGCCGATCCCAGCGCCCGGCTGAACGTGTTGGCCGCCAACGGCTCTCGCATGCTGGCGACGGCCTGGGGGGACACGCTGTCCATCCTGCGCCGCCCGGACGGTGTGGTCCTGGCCAGCGAACCCTATGACAACGACTCCGACTGGGAGGACGTGCCGGACCGCCACCTCGTCGAAGTCACCGCCGGCGGCGTCACGCTGACGCCGCTGGATCATCCGAAAGGGTCTTGATGACGCTGTCGCTGTCGAACCACCTCGCCGCCGACTCGGCCTACCATGCGTTGCGCCGGGACGTGTTCGACGGCCTGCAGCAGACGCCGAAGTCGTTGCCGCCCAAGTGGTTCTACGATGCCGTGGGCAGCGACCTGTTCGACCAGATCACCCGGTTGCCCGAGTACTACCCGACCCGCGCCGAGGCCGAGATCCTGCGCGCGCGGGCGGCCGAAATCGCCTCGGCCAGCGAGGCCGACACCCTGGTGGAATTGGGCAGCGGGACCTCGGAGAAGACGCGGGTGCTGCTCGACGCCCTGCGCGCACGCGGTTCGCTGCGCCGGTTCGTCCCGTTCGACGTCGACGCCAGCATCCTGTCGACGGCCGCCGCGGCCATTCAGCGGGAATACGAAGGGGTCGAAATCAAGGCCGTCTGCGGTGATTTCGAAGAACACCTGACCGAGATCCCGGTGGGCGGGCGACGGCTGTTCGTATTCCTGGGGTCGACGATCGGTAACCTCACGCCCGGGCCGCGCGCGGACTTCCTCACCGCGCTGTCCGCCCAAATGCGGCCCGGCGACAGCCTGCTGCTGGGCACCGACCTGGTCAAGGACACCGAGCGCCTGGTGCGCGCCTACGACGATGCCGCCGGGGTGACGGCGCTGTTCAACCGCAACGTGCTTGCGGTGGTAAACCGGGAACTGGACGCGGATTTCGACGTCGACGCCTTCCGGCACGTGGCCCGGTGGAACCCGTCCGAGGAACGCATCGAGATGTGGTTGCGGGCCGACCGCCGCCAGCGGGTGCGTGTCGGCGCGCTCGAGCTGATCGTGGATTTCGAGGCCGGCGAGGAGATGCTCACCGAGGTGTCGTGCAAGTTCCGCCCGGAAAAGGTGAGTGCCGAATTGGCCGCCGTGGGATTGCGCCGCACGCGATGGTGGACCGATGGCGCGGGCGACTTCGGGTTGTCGTTGGCCGTGAAGTGACGGTCGGCGAAACGCTGGCCGACCAATGGCGGGCGGCGCGCCCCCGCTTCGCCGGCCTGCACCTGGACAACGCCGCGTGTTCACGGCAGAGCCTTGCGGTGATCGAGGCCGCGGCGCAGCACGCCCGCAACGAGTCCGAAGTCGGCGGGTACGTCGCGGCCGAGGCGGCCGCGCCGGTGCTCGACGCCGGACGTGTCGCGTTCGCCGCGCTGACCGGGATGACCGACGCCGAGGTGGTGTTCACCACCGGCTCGCTCAACGCTTTGGATCTGCTGTTGGGCGCCTGGCCGGCAGGAGGGGGGGACCGAAAAAGGCTAGCGTGCCTGCCCGGCGAATACGGTCCCAACCTGGCCGTGATGGCCGCCCACGGATTCGAGCGCCGGCTGCTGCCGACCCTGGACGACGGCCGCGTCGCGCTCGACGACGCGGCGCTGGCCCTCGACGCCGACCCGCCGGACCTGGTGCACCTGACCGCGGTCGCCAGCCATAGCGGTGTGGTGCAACCGGTTTCGATGGTCGCGCAGCTCTGCCGCGAGGTCGGGCTGCCACTGGTGGTCGACGCGGCTCAGGCGCTGGGGCAGGTGGACTGCGCGGCCGGCGCGGATGCGACGTATTCCTCGTCGCGCAAGTGGATCGCCGGGCCGCGAGGCGTGGGGATTCTCGCGGTGCGCCCGGAGCTGATGGAAAGCCTGCGCCCGAGGCTGGCGGCGCCGCAGTGGGCGCCCGCGTCGGGTCCGCCGACGGTCGCCGAGCAGCTGGAGTTCGGCGAAGCCAATGTCGCCGCGCGGGTGGGGTTTTCGCTGGCGCTGGGGCAGCACCTGGCGTACGGGCCGGCGACGGTCTGTGCACGCCTGGCCGAACTGGGCGGCCTGAGCCGCACGGTGCTGGCCGATGTGTCCGGGTGGACGGTCGTCGAGGAGGTCGAAGAACCCAGCGCCATCACCACTTTGGCGCCGACCGACGGCGCCGACCCGGAGGCGGTGCGGGACTGGCTGCTCGCCGAACGACGGATCCTGACCACCTTCGTCGGCGTGCAGCGGGCGCCGATGGAGCTGCCGGGGCCGCTGCTGCGGATCTCGCCGCACGTGGATACCACGGCCGAGGACCTGGAGACCTTCGCCGAGGCGCTGATCGCCGCGACGGCGGCGACCGCGACCGGCTAGCCGGCTTTGTGCGCCGTCAGCAAGTAGGCCGGCATCTTGATGCGGCCCTGCTCGTCGCGGTCGTGCGGCGGGAATTCGAAAGGCGCGTCGGGGATGTCGACGGCGTTCGACAGGATGAAGGAGGGGCGAATCTCGTCGACCTCCCAGTACTTGCTCACCGCGGCGCGCAGTTCGTCTTCGTCGACCTCGTTGGGCTTGGGTTCCATCTCGGCGGGGAACGCGCCCTTGGCGAACACCAGCACGAAATAGTTGGCGCCCGGGGCCGCGGCGCGGTGGACCGCGCGCAAGTAGCCGTCGCGGGCCTCCACGGGCAGCGAGTGAAACAGCGTGCTGTCGACCACGGTGGCGAACCGTCCGTCATAGCCGCTCAGCGACGTGATGTCGGCCTGCACGAAGCTGGCCGTGATCAATCCGCGCTCTTGGGCGGACTTGGTGGCCGCGGCGACGGCGGTCGGGGTGAGGTCGACGCCGACGACGGTGTAACCCTGCGCGGCCAGGCTCAGCGACAGTTCGGCGACTCCGCAGCCGGCGTCCAGCACCTCACTGCGGAATTTGCCGGCCGCGGCCAGCGCCGCCAATTCGGGTTGTGGCTCACCGATATTCCACGGCGGCGGACCCTCGAAGTGGGCCTGCTCGCGGTAGGCACTGTCCCAGTCCATCACTTGATCAGACGACATGTTGTCAACCTACTCCCAGGTGTGCACCGGCTCGTTGGCGTGCATGTACTCGCAGTAGCGGCGCAGCATCTCGGCCAGGGCCGCGGGCCTGGTCATGCCGCCTTCCTGCAGGGCCCGCACGGTGGAAACCTGCCAGGTGGCGCCGTTGCGGCCCGCGCGGGCACGGCCCTCGATGACCCCCAGAAATCGGTCGCGCACCTCGGCGTCGACGCCCCAGCGCCGCAACCCCTCGTCGGCCATCGGCAGCAGTGTGTCGAGCACCAGGTCGCGTGCGGTCACCTCCCCAGCCCCGGGCCAGCGCAGCCGGGCGTTGATGCCATCGCGCGCCGCCGCCAAGAAATTGGCCTCCGCCACGGCGAAATCCATGTCGGCCCACAACGGCCTGTCCGCTTCGGACAAGCTGCGCAGCATGCCGTAGAAGAAGGACGAATTCGCCAGCATGTCAACGACTGTCGGCCCGGCCGGCAACACCCGGTTCTCCAGTCGCAGATGTGGGCGCCCGTCGACCACGTCGTACACCGGACGGTTCCAGCGGTAGACGGTGCCGTTGTGCAGACGCAGTTCGGACAGGTGTGGGATGCGTCCGGCGGCCAGCTCGGCGACCGGATCCTCCTCGGACACCTCGGGCAACAGGGACGGAAAGTAGCGGATGTTCTCGCGATACAGGTCGACGACCGAGGTGATCCACCGTTCGCCGAACCACACTCGCGGGCGCACGCCTTGGGTTTTCAGCTCCTCCGGTCTGGTGTCGGTGGATTGGGTGAACAGCTCGATGCGGGTCTCCGCCCACAACCGGTGGGAGAAGAAGTACGGCGAGTTGGCGCCCAGTGCCAGCTGCGGGCCGGCCACGACCTGCGCGGCGTTCCAGTTGGCGGCGAACATCTCCGGGGCCAATTGCAGGTGCAATTGCATGCTGGTGCAAGCGGATTCGGGCGCTATCGTCGCGGTGTGCCAGTTCAACGGTTCGGGGCCGTCGATGTCGATGGGGAGGTCTTCGCCGCGGGCGGTGAAGATCGAGTCGTTGAGGGCGGCATACCGCGTCGACTCGCTCATCCAGTCGTGATCGAGGTGTTCGGGCATCAGGGTGGGCAGGATGCCGATCATGACGATGTGCGCACCGTCGGCGGCGCCGGCCTTGATCTCGGCCTCGTTCAGGCTGGCCCGCACCTCGGCCTCGAGATCCAGCCCGGTGTGCCCGGGCAGCGCGTGCGGCGGGACGTTGAATTCGATGTTGTAGGCGCCCAATTCGGTCTGGTACGCGGGATCGCCGATGGCGTCCAGTACGTGGCGATTGGACATGGCCGGCTGGTAGTCCGCGTCGACCAGGTTGCACTCGATCTCCATGCCGGTGAGCGGCTGGTCGGAATCGAAGCATGACTGGGCGAGCATCGTCTCGAACACGTTCAGACACAGCTGAACCTTGCGCCGGTATTCGCGGCGGTGTGCGCTGTCGTACGTGGTGCGCTTGACCTCTTCGCCCACACCGCAGATGCAACAGGGTTACCGCCCGTAACGCAAGCTCTCCCGCGTCGCGGTTGCGGCCTCGCGCGCCGGGCGGGTAGTCCATGATGGACTTTTGCCGCAAAAGTGTCAGAGCTCACGGGTGGAGGAGAGCAGTTGGCCGAGTTCGCCGAATTCGTGGCCGCCATCGACCAGGGGACGACCAGCACTCGCTGCATGATCTTCGATCACGAGGGCGCCGAGGTGGCCCGCCACCAGCTCGAGCACGAACAGATCCTGCCCCGAGCGGGCTGGGTCGAGCACGACCCGGTCGAGATCTGGGAACGCACCTCCTCGGTGCTGACCTCGGTGCTCAACCGCGCCGACCTGGCTCCGAAAAACATTGCCGCGCTGGGTATCACGAACCAGCGCGAGACGACGCTGGTCTGGAACCGCAAGACCGGACGCCCCTATTACAACGCGATCGTGTGGCAGGACACCCGTACCGACCGGATCGCGTCGGCCGCCGAACACGACGGCCGGGGCGAGGTGATCCGCCGCAAGGCGGGACTTCCCCCGGCGACGTACTTCTCCGGCGCGAAGCTGCAATGGATCTTGGAGAACGTCGACGGGGTGCGCGATGCGGCCGAGCGCGGCGACGCATTGTTCGGCACCCCCGACACCTGGGTGTTGTGGAATCTGACCGGGGGTCCGCGGGGCGGCGTGCACGTCACCGACGTGACCAACGCCAGCCGCACCATGCTGATGAACCTGGAGACGCTGGACTGGGACGACGAGCTGCTGTCGTTCTTCGCCATCCCCCGGGCGATGCTGCCGCGCATCGGGCCGTCGTCGTCACGGCAGCCCTACGGGGTGACGACGGAAACCGGTCCGGCCGGGGGCGAGATTGCGATCACCGGGATGCTCGGTGACCAGCACGCGGCGATGGTGGGGCAGGTGTGTCTGGCCGAGGGGGAAGCGAAAAACACCTATGGCACCGGCAATTTCCTGCTGCTCAACACCGGTGAGACGATCGTGCGGTCCGACAACGGGTTGCTCACCACCGTCTGCTACCAGTTCGGGGACGCCAAACCCGTTTACGCGCTTGAGGGTTCGATCGCGGTGACGGGAGCGGCCGTGCAGTGGCTGCGCGATCAGCTGGGCATCATCAGCGGGGCCGCGCAAAGCGAGGCGCTGGCGCGGCAGGTCGACGACAACGGCGGGGTCTATTTCGTCCCGGCGTTTTCCGGGCTGTTCGCGCCCTACTGGCGGTCCGACGCCCGGGGCGCGATCGTGGGGCTGTCGCGGTTCAACACCAACGCGCATCTGGCGCGGGCCACCCTGGAGGCGATCTGCTACCAGAGCCGCGACGTGGTGGACGCGATGGCCGCGGATTCCGGTGTGCGCCTTGAGGTTTTGAAGGTCGACGGCGGTATCACCGGCAACGACCTGTGCATGCAGATACAGGCTGACGTGCTGGGCGTGGACGTGGTGCGTCCGGTGGTCGCCGAGACCACCGCGCTGGGCGCCGCGTACGCGGCCGGGCTGGCCGTGGGGTTCTGGGCAGACCCGGCGGACCTGCGCGCCAACTGGCAGGAGGGCCGGCGTTGGTCACCGGCCTGGAACGACGAGCAGCGCGCCGAGGGGTATGCGGGCTGGCGCAAGGCCGTGCAGCGGACCCTGGATTGGGTCTCCCTCACCTGAGGTGACCTGATCCAGGGCCCGCCGACGCCGGTCAGTCTTCGCCGAGAATGCCGTAGATCTCGCGCCGCGCGTTGTTGAGGATGTCAACGATGCGCTGCTGCTGCTCGGCGGAAGCGGTGTGGGCGGACTGCCCGACCGCGCCGAACAACTGCCCGGCGGCCGCCCTCAGGTTCATGTGACCCGGGTCCGCCCCTTCGGTGATCTCGTCCCACGGCGGGGTCTCGATCTTCTCGGCCGCGCCGCGGCCCTGTTCGGTCAGCTCGAAAAGCTTCTTGCTGCCTGCGCTTTCGCTCGCGGCGATCAGGCCCTCGTCGTCGAGCAGCTGCAGGGTCGGGTAGACCGAGCCGGGGCTCGGCTTCCACAGCCCGTTGCTGCGTTCGGCGATCTGCTGGATCATCTCGTAGCCGTGCATCGGCCGCTCGGCCAGCAGCGTCAGGATGGCCGCTCGCACGTCGCCGCGCTTGCCGCGGCCCGGGCCGCCACGGCGCCAGCCGCCGCGTCGACCGCCGGGACCGAAGCCGAATCCGGGGCCGAAGCCCGGACCGATTCCGGGACCCAACCCGAACGGGCCCTCGAAGCCACCGGGGTGGCCGCCGCCGGCGTGGTCGCGGAGATGTTCGCGAAGGTCCCGGCGCGCCTGGCGCCGCGCCTCGTGCAGGGCGCGGCGGTCGACGGGGCCGGAGCCAAAGCCGAATCCGAAGCCGGGCCGGGCGCCGAATGGTCCCTCGGGGGGAGTGAATGGGTTGCTCATTGTCTGTCCTTACGTTCGTGGGTCACGCACCGGTTTGGTGCGCTACGGAATATCACGATATATCGGAACCTAACGCGATGCAACGGGATATGTTGAAAAATATCGCTTGCCGCCGCTGACCTGCGGAAATATGCGCCCAAAACCGGGGCTCGGTCTGGAGGGCCGGTTTGCAGAGGGCGGACGGCGGGTAGGAACTGTGGGATGGACGCTGACAACGACGTGACGGTCGGTCGCGGGGTCGCCGGTGCGGCCCCGTTCGGGGACCCCGGTGGTGCCCCGCGCCGGAACGCGTGGCCATGGGTCAACTGGGGGTTGGCGCTGGCCACGGTGCCCGCCGCCGCGATCGTGATGCTTTTCGCGCTGGGTGGCGTGATGAGCACCGCCGGCTGCAGCGGCCGCAGTTGCCCCAGCATGGGCCACGGCGGCATCGATTTCGGCGTCGCGTTCTACGGCGCGCCCGCGGTCGCGGTCGTCGTCATCGTCATCTCGGTTTTCACCGCCAAACACCGCGGCGGCATCGCCGTCCCGCTGTTCGGGTGGGCGCTGCTGATCGCCGACGTCGCACTGATGGCGGTGAGCGTCGCCGGCTAGCGCGCGTCAGTGCGGCGGTGCGAAACCATCCGGTGCACCGCCGTGGCCCGGCCCCGGGCCGGGCGGCCACGGCGGCGGGTACTGCTGCACCGCCCCCGGTGGCATGGTCGGCCAACCCGGGGCGGGCGGGCGCAGCCGGGCCAGTTCGCGGCGGTGCCGCTCGGCGAGGACGGCGGCAAGCACCAGTTCCGGCGGGGCTCCCGGTGGCGGTGGCGGCGCAATGCGGGCCACGACGTCACCGGCGATGCGGTACGCCATCTGCGTGCGTAGCTGGCGGTCGAGTTGCGGTGCCCGGGAAAGGAATTGGCGCGCGACCTCGGCCTGACCGACGGATAGCCCCGACAGCTGCAGCGACGCAGCCCACCAGGCCAGGGCCGGGGGCATCGTCGGCGGAGGTCCCAGCCGGGGTCCGCGTTCGTTGACCACCACCGTGCCGGCGAAGATATCGCCGATCCGTTTGGCCTTGGGCGACAAGATGCTGCAGATGACGGCGGGGCTCCCGAAGAGCATCCAGATTTCCACCAGCGAGGCCAGGGCGCGAAACAGCGCCTGGCGGAAGCGTTCTGGGCCGCCGTCGTCGGACACGACGCGCAGGCCCAAGGCGATCTTGCCCACCGAGCGTCCCCGCGTCGCGGTCTCGAGGATCAACGGGTAGCCGACAATTACCAGCACCGTAAATATAAGCAGGATGGCGTTACTCAGCGCGGTGTCGAACTGGGTCAGGGTGGCGGCCCACAGCATCAGCCCGAGCAGATAGCCGATCACCATGACGGCGATATCGATCAGCGCGCTCAATGCCCGCACCGGCAGCTGGGCGATCTGCACATCCAGCACCACGGCGTCCCCGGTCACCACCTCCGACATAACTTCGAACGGTACAGGCCGGGCGGGTGCGGCCGGCCACACTTGGTTGTGCCCGCGGGGGCATGGCCGCCGGGGCGATTAGGCTGCCCAGGGTGGACGTCGACGCATTCGTGCTGGCCCATCGCGGTACGTGGGACCGCCTCGACCGACTGATCGGGCGGCGCCGGTCGCTGAGCGGCGCGGAAATCGACGAGCTCGTCGAGCTGTATCAGCGGGTGTCCACCCACCTGTCGATGCTGCGCTCGGCGTCGTCGGATTCGATGCTGGTCGGCCGGCTCTCGAGCCTGGTCGCGCGGGCCCGTTCCGCGGTGACCGGCGCCCACGCGCCGCTGAGCAGTACGTTCGCCCGGTTCTGGACGGTGTCGTTCCCGGTCGTCGCGTACCGCACCTGGCGGTGGTGGCTGGCCACGGCGGCGGTGTTCTTCGCGGTGGTCGTGCTCGTCGCGCTGTGGGTCGCCGGCAGTCCCGAGGTGCAGTCAGCGCTCGGAACACCCAGCGACATCGAGCAATTGGTCAATCACGACGTCGAGTCGTACTACAGCGAACATCCCGCCGCCGCGTTCGCGCTGCAGATCTGGGTGAACAATTCCTGGGTTTCCGCCCAATGCATCGCGCTTTCCGTGGTGCTGGGGCTGCCCATTCCCTTCGTGCTGTTTGAAAATGCCGCCAATCTGGGCGTGATCGCCGGCCTGATGTTCCCGGCCGGCAAGGGCGACGTCCTGCTGGGATTGCTTGCCCCCCACGGGTTGTTGGAGCTGACGGCGGTCTTCCTCTCGGGGGCGGCGGGGATGCGATTGGGATGGTCGGTGATCTCGCCCGGAGACCGGCCCCGAGGGCAGGTCCTGGCCGAACAGGGTCGTGCCATCGTCTCGGTGGCCGTGGGCCTGGTGGCCGTGCTCTTGGTTTCCGGGTTGATCGAAGCGCTGGTGACGCCGTCGCCGTTGCCGACCGTCGTACGGGTCGGCATCGGCATCGTCGCCGAGGCGGCGTTCGTGTGCTACATCGTCTATTTCGGCCGCCGCGGGGTCAAAGCCGGGGAAAGCGGCGACATCGAGGACGCGCCGGACGTGGTCCCCACCGGCTGAGTTTCGCGAGACTGCAACTACCGACGGCCTTACTCGGGAAATGCGTCGGTGGTTACAGCTTCGCGGCGCCAAAGCTACAGGCGCCCGGTCGCTTTCATCGCCAGGTAGTGGTCGGCGAGGGCGGGTGCCAGCTCGGCGGGTGGGGCGTCGACGACCTCCACGCCGGTGCGGCGCAGCCGCGTGGCCATGGCGCCGCGGTCGTTGCGGGAGCGCTCGGCCGCGGCGGCGTCGTACACCGCCGCGGCATCGGAGCGGCCGGCGGCCATCTGGTCGACCCGCGGGTCGGAGACCGCGGCCAGCAGCAGGTGATGCTTGGCCGACAGCTGCGGCAGCACGGGCAGCAGGCCCTCGTCGAGGGCGGCCGGATTGAGGTCCGTCAGCAGCACCACCAGTGAGCGCCGACGGGCCCGCAGTGCGATGGCGGAAGCCATTGCCCGCCAATCGGATTCGACGAGCGTCGGCTGCAGGGGGGCCATCGCGTCGACGAGCTGGGCAAGCAGTTCGGTGCGCGAGGCGCCGAAGACGCCGGCCCGGCGCACCCGGTCGTGGGCGAGGAAGTCGACGTTGTCCCCCGCCCGCGACGCGAGCGCGGCCAACAGCAGCGCGGCATCCATCGACCAATCCAGCCGCGGCCAGCCCGCGGGATCGGAGGCGGTCGGGTCGACGCCGACCCGGCCCGCCGCCGTGCGGCCCGTGTCGAGCACGATCACCACGCGCCGGTCGCGTTCGGGGCGCCACGTGCGCACCACCACGTCGGCGCGGCGCGCGGTGGCGCGCCAATCGATCGAGCGCACGTCGTCACCGACGACATACTCTCGCAGCGAATCGAATTCGGTTCCCTGCCCGCGCACCAGGGTGGGTAGCAGGCCGTCGATCTCGCGCAGCCTGGCGAGCCGCGACGGCAGATGCTTGCGCGACAGGAATGGCGGCAGCACCCGCAGCTGGCCGGGCACCGATTGCGAACCTTGCCGCCCCGCCAGGCCCAGCGGTCCGATCGATCGCGCGGTGATCACAGTGGCGCGCTGATCGCCGCGGCGCACCGGTTCGAGCAGGGTCTGGACGTGCTGATCACCCCCGGCGGGGATGTCCACCGGGTGGGTGCGCGGGTGCGCGCGGGCGCTGGGCGGCCAGGCGTCGCGGACCTGGCCGCGAAACCGCCGCCGGCCGTCGTTGTGGATCACCAGCTCACACTCCACCTGCTGCCCCAGCCGGGCGGAGCGATCCGGGGAGCGCACGTAGCGCAGGCCGCCGGTGCGGGCCGCCAAGGCGACGTCGACGGCCACGGCGGCGGCCAGCGCCACCAGCAGGGCCACGAAAGCCGTTGCCGGCCAAGGCGACACCGCGATGGGCAGGACGCAGATCAGCGCGACCAGCCCGGTGCGTCCGGTCAGGATCACTAGCGGGGCACCGGAACCGACGCCAGAATCCCGTCGAGCACGCCGTCGGGCGTGGCCCCCTCGAGCTCGGCCTCGGGTCGCAGCATCACCCGGTGCCGCAGCGTCGGGCGGGCCATGGCCTTCACGTCGTCGGGGGTGACGTAGTTGCGGCCCGACAGCCAGGACCAGGAGCGCGCGGTGGCCAACAGGGCGGTCGCCCCGCGGGGGGACACGCCCAGCTGCAGCGCGGGGGAGGAGCGGGTGGCCCCGACGATGTCGACGATGTAGCCCAGTACCTCGTCGGCGACCAGCACGTGTCGCACGGCGTCGCGGCCGGCGGCCAGGTCGGCCGGCCCGGCCACCGGCTTGATCGCCGACAGGTCGCGGGGGTCGAAGCCGTGGGCGTGCCGGTGCAGGATGGCGACTTCGGCGTCACGCGGGGGCAGCGCCACATTCAGTTTGAGGAGAAAGCGATCCAGCTGGGCCTCGGGCAGCTGATAGGTGCCCTCGTACTCGACCGGATTCTGGGTCGCGGCAACGATGAAGGGGTCCGGCAGCGGCTGCGGTTCGCCCTCGACGCTGACCTGGCGCTCCTCCATCGCCTCGAGCAGGGCGGCCTGCGTCTTGGGCGGGGTGCGGTTGATCTCGTCGGCCAGCAGCAGGTTGGTGAACACCGGGCCGGGCCGAAAGACGAACGCGGCGGTGCGCGCGTCGTAAACCAGGGACCCCGTCACGTCGCCGGGCATCAAATCGGGGGTGAACTGCACCCGCTTGAACTCCAGCTGCAGCGCCGCGGACAGGGCCCGGACCAGCAGCGTCTTCGCCACTCCCGGAACGCCTTCCAGCAGCACATGCCCGCGGCACAGCAGCGCGATCACCAGGCCGCTGACCACGCCCTCCTGCCCGACGACGGCCTTGGCGAGCTCGGCGCGCAACGCCAGCAGCGCCTCACGTGCCGATTCAGTGGTGGGGGACTCCGCGGTGGTGGGTTGTGTCACGGGTGTGCGACCTGCCTTTCGATTTCGTCGAGCGCACGGGCAAGTTGTAACAGGTCGTTGTCGGTCGTCGGAGGCGGACCGAACAGATGGTAGGAGACGTATCCCGGATCGGACCCGATGCGCTGGGCCACGGTGGACACCACCGCCGCCGGTGCGGCGCCGGCGCCCAGCCCGAGTCGCGGCAGCAGCCGCTGCAGCGTGGCCGTGCGCAGCGCCGCGGCGGCGCGATCGCGTGCCCGCCGGGACCGATACAGCCGGCCGCGCCCCTCGACGGTCTCCGAGGCGCGCACCACCACGGGCAGCTCCTCGGCCACCAGCGGGCCGGGCCGGCGGCCCTTCCACGCGGCGACCAGCAGCACCACCAGCGCCAGTTGCCACACGATCCAGATCACGCTGGGCGGAATCAGGTCGAAAAGCGATGCCTTGGCGGAGGATTCACCCTCGACGCGATGGGGCGCGTACCACACGAGGCGGGGCCGGTCCCCGGCGAGGTTCATCGCCAGCGCGGCGTTGCCCGCTTGCAACAGGCTGCCGTTGGTCATGAACTCGGTGCTGCCGACCGCGGTGACGACCCGCCCGCCATCCCGGAAGCGGATCAGCGCGCCGCCGTAGCAGCGGGTCATCGCCCGGCCGTCCTTGGCCTTGTAGGTGTTGGTCGGCCCGAACCGGACAGAACCGGACCGAACGGCCTCGCGCAGAGTGCAATTCGGGCCGCTGTCAAAGCCGCTGGCGCCCGATACATCCACGTCCGGCAGCAGCGCCTCGCGGGCCCGCGTCGTCGGCTCCACCAGCAGCAGATCCGAGGGGATCTTCGCCAGCCGGTCGGCCACGGTGTCGGTCAGGTATTGGCTCTGTGCCACCAGGATCAGCGCGTCCGGGCGCGCGGCGTGTTCGACGTCGGCGATGGTGTCGGCGACCACGACGTCGACGCCGGCGTTGCGCAGCAACTCCACCAGCGCGTGCGCGCCGTCCGGGCCGCTCGACGCCGGGTCCATCCGCGCGCCGGGGCGCGGCGCGCTCAGGTAGGCGTCGACCCCCGCGATGACGGCGAGCACCAGCAGGAGGACGACCACCCAGCGCCAGGACCGCCGGCGCCGGGGCGCGGTTCCGGGGCGGTCCTCGGTGATCGTCGCCATCACCGCACCTGGGCCCACGACTCGGGGACGGCGGGCCGGCCGGCCTCCGCCGGGACGCCCGACCAGCGCGACCGCAGGTGGTCGTCGAGGTCGGCGATCATCCGGTAGGCGGCCTGGGTGCCGGTCTGCTCGCCGTAGGTGACGTCGTTGAAAGCCGTTGCCGCTTCGGATAATTCGCCAGCCAGATGGGGCAACGCGGTGCCGGCGTCGCGAGCCAGCTCGTTGGCCGTGCGGCCGGGGGCCGCCGCCAGCACACCGGTCTCCTCGAGCTGGCGGGCGACGGCGCGCAGCCGGTGGCGTATCGCCGCCGCCCAATCGCCCTCGGCCGCGTAGCTTTCGGCCGTCGCGCGATGCTGGGCGGCCGTCAGCTGGGCGGCTTCGAACAGCAGATGGTCGCCGCCACGGCGGGCGCGCATGGTGCGCCGCGCGATGTGGACGGCAACCAGCACCGCGATGGCCAGCAGGATCAAAAGCACTGCCGCCGTGAACCATCCGCCCGGCACCGTGGAGGTCTTCTGCAGCATCCGGTAGATCAGGTCGTTGAGCCAGTGGAGGAATTGGTCGGCCGCCGACCCCTTGGAATAGATCGGCTTGTTGAGTTCGTCCTGCGCGGCACGGTGCGCGGCATCGCGGTCGATGTCGATGGAAGGCATGCTCAGCTAGTCCTCGCTCAGCCGTTACAGCGGCCGCGTGAGCCAGAGGTGGTCGGTGGACGCGGCCGCGTAGGGCCCGTGGGCGGCTCCGGTCTGTAATACCAGGTCGAACGCCTCGGCGCGCATCCGGCGGTCGGTGTAGAGCAGGACGATGACTCCGGCGTTGAACGGCGCGGTGATGATCTCGCCGATCGCCGCCCCGACGGAGAGGACGGCGGTGCTGATCAGGAAAGCCGTGCCGGACGAGGTGATCTGGAGAAACTGGCCGGCGATGCTGAACGGCACCGCGACGGCGTTGGCGACGATGGAGGCCACCAGGAAGGTGAGGGTACGGATGCCCAGCACCCGCCAGAAGCCGTTGCGGATCAGCCTGAACGATCGGGCGATCGCGTCGAGCACCGGCAGCCGCTCCAGCACGATCAGCACCGGGGCGAACAGCGCCGCGGTGTACAGGTACACCAGCGCCGCGACGACGACCAGCACCAGAGGGATGCCGAGCACCACGGCCGCCGCGGCGCTACCGATCGCCGCCAGCACCCCGATGATCACCGCGACCAGCCCGGCCAGGGCCGCGACCACGACGGCCTCCAGCAGGGCCAGGCCGAGCAGGGCGTGCAGCCGCCCACGGATCTTGGCCCAGGTTTCACCGATGGTGATCGGCGACCCGAACACCGCCCGCCCGACGATGACGGTGAGCATTCCGGACAGCAGCATGCCGCCCAGCCAGCCGACCAGGAGGCCGGCGCCCACCGACGCCGTAAAGGCGCCCAGGACGCCCGCGGTCAGGCCGTCGGATTCGTCGGTGGTGAATCGGTCGTGGGCGGCCAACGGTCCGAAGAAGGCGGCCTTGGTGATGATCTGCATGATCACCACGACGATCGCGGTCAGGCCCAATGTCGCTTTCGGATTGGCGCGGATGTAGCCGACCGCGCCGTTGAAGATGTCGCCGAGGGTCAGCGGCCGCAGCGGGATGATGCCGGGTTTGACCGTTCCGTAGCCCGGCGGCGGGCCGAAGGTGGGTGGGGACCCGTAGCCCGGCGGCGGTCCGTAGCCGGGCGGGGGTGGATAACCCGGCGGGGGCGCGTAGCCCGGTGGGGGGCCGTACGTCGGGGGCGGCCCGTACGCCGGGGGCGGGCCATAGTGGGGTGGTGGGCCGTATGCCGGCGGCGGGCCAACCGGATAACCAGGCGGCGGCGCGCTCACCGAACCCCGAGGCCTTGCAAACTAGCTCTGCAGCCGGGCGCGTCGTTCGTCATGGGCTCCATCCTGTCGGCGGCCGTGGCATTTCACAATGTTCACCGGCGTTCACCCGCGTTCATACGTGTGGAACCGCGTTGTCCCCCCGCGCCCGCGCGTAGCGTCTCACACATGGCGGAACTCAAATCCCGGCTCCGGACGGACCTGACCGCGGCGATGAAGGCCCAGGACAAGCTGCGAACGGCCACCCTGCGCATGCTGCTGGCCGCGATCCAAACCGAGGAAGTGTCCGGTAAGCAGGCCAAAGACCTCACCGATGAGGAGGTCATCAGGGTGCTGGCCAAGGAATCCCGCAAACGCGGCGAATCGGCGGAGATCTATACCCAGAACGGGCGCGGGGATCTCGCCGCCAACGAGCACGCCGAGGCGCGGATCATCGACGAGTACCTGCCCACCCCGCTCACCGAGGCGGAGGTGGCCGACGTTGTCGACACGGCGATCGCGCAGGTGGCCGAGGAAATCGGCGAGCGTCCGGGCATGAAACAGATGGGCATGGTGATGAAGGCCGCCAGCGCGATCGCGGCCGGCAAGGCCGACGGCGCCCGCTTGTCGGCCGCCGTCAAAGAGCGCCTGTAGCCCGACCGGTTCGGTGGTGTCGTTTGTCCTCGGGGCAGCCGGGTACCCAATTGCGCATGACCAATTTTGGCTACACTTTGATGACCGAACAGAGTGGACCCAAAGAGCTTGTCCAGTACGCCATTTCGGCCGAAGAGCGCGGTTTCGACTTCCACGTCTGCAGCGACCACTTTTCACCGTGGCTCACCTCGCAAGGACACGCGCCCAACGCCTGGGCGGTGCTGGGTGCGGTGGCACAGGCCACCGAACGGGTGGACCTCTACACCTACGTGACGTGCCCGACGATGCGGTATCACCCGGCCATCGTCGCCCAGCAGGCCGCCACCGTGCAGATCCTGTCCGACGGCCGGTTCACCCTGGGGTTGGGCAGCGGCGAGAACCTCAACGAGCACGTCGTCGGCAAGGGCTGGCCGGTTGTGACCCGTCGGCAAGACATGCTGCGTGAGGCCATCAAGATCATCCGGGAACTGTTCGGCGGGCAGCTGGTGGACTTCACCGGCGAGTATTTCCAGGTCGACTCCGCGCGGTTGTGGGACGTGCCCGACATCCCGGTCGGCATCGGGGTGGCCATCGGTGGCACCAAGGCGATCGACAAGTTCGCCAAGCTGGCCGACCATCTGATCGCCACCGAGCCCAAGGCCGATCTCGTCGACGGTTGGCACGGCGCGCGTCAGGCCGCCAACCTCGCCGGCGGCGGGCGGGTGATCGGCCAGATACCGGTCTGCTGGGACCCCGATCGCGACACCGCCGTCAAGCGCGCGCACGACCAGTTCCGCTGGTTTGCCGGCGGCTGGAAGGTGAACGCCGACCTGCCGACCCCGGCCGGCTTCGCGGGCGCCACCCAATTCGTGCGCCCCGAAGACGTCGCCGAGACCATTCCGTGCGGACCCGATCTGGACGCGATCGTCGAGGGCGTGCGGCCCTACTGGGAGGCCGGATTCACCGATATCGCGCTCATCCAGATCGGCGGGGAAACCCAGGAGCGATTCCTCAAAGAGGCCGCCGAGCCGTTGCTCGCCGCGCTGCGCGAGGCAGCAAACTGATCAGCGGGGAGCGACGATGAGCGACCAATCAGGCGACACCACAGCCACATTGGTCAAGGCGCTCGGCGGTGCCAGCTTCGTCCTGGGCATCAGCGAACTACTGGCCCCGGGGAAGGTCGCCGCGATCGCGGGCGTGAACGACACCACCCGATCGCGACGGGTGATCCGCGCGCTCGGGCTGCGCGAATGCGGTCACGGCGCGGCGCTGCTGGCGGGTCCCGACAAACTGGTGTGGACGCGCGTGGCCGGGGATGTCCTGGATATGGCCCTGCTGGTCGCGGGTGTGGCCGCCCGCGGTCCCGGGCGACGGCGGCGGGGCACCATCTGTGCCGCCGCCCTTTCCGGGATCGCCGGCCTGGACCTCTACACGGCGATGCGAACCCTTTGATCCGACGGGAATCGTTGATCGCAGGAAGGAAGACGGCGATGTCAAACGAATTGCAAGGAAAGAAAATAGCGTTTCTGGCGGCCGACGGCGTGGAAAAGGTTGAGCTCGAACAGCCACGCGCGGCGCTGCACGACGCCGGCGCGCAAATCGAGGTGCTGTCGCTCGAGGACGGCGAAATCCAGGCGCGCAACCACGATCTCGAGCCGGCCGGGACCTTCGCCGTCGACCGGAAAGTGTCGGAGGCGTCGGTGGACGAATACGACGGCCTGGTGCTTCCGGGTGGCACCGTGAACCCGGACAAGCTGCGCATGGACGACGACGCCGTTTCGTTCGTCCGTGATTTCGTCAGATCGGGGAAGCCGGTGGCCGCGATCTGTCATGGACCGTGGACGCTGGTGGAAGCCGGTGTGGCGGTGGGCCGGACGTTGACGTCCTACGCGAGCATCCGCACCGATCTTCGCAACGCGGGCGCCCGCGTGGTAGACGAAGAGGTCGTCGTCGACGGCAATTTGATCTCGAGCCGATCGCCCTCGGACCTCCCGGCCTTCTGCGCGGCGATCCTCGAGCAGTTCGCCCACGCGACGGCGCGTTAGCGGTGGTGACTTTTCGGCCGGTCGGTTTGAATGCGCGGGTTTGCGGGCATTATCCCGCCAAGCCGTGATCAGCGGCGATCCTTGTAGGGTTCTCGAAAGGCCAATAGTGACGACCACGTATCCCGAGCCCGCCGTCTTGCCCGCCCACAACGTGTATCAGCCGCAAGAGGATTCCAGACTGCTGGTCGACGTGATGCACGACACCGGTCTGATCCCGGGGCGGCATGTCCTTGATTTGTGCACCGGCAGTGGCTTCGTCGCGATCGCGGCCGCGGGCATGGGCTGCGCCGATGCGACGGCCTTCGACATCTGCCCGCAGGCAGTGCGCTGCGCCCGGGAAAACGCCGCGGTTGCCGGTGTCGACGTCGACGTTCGCGAGGGGTCGTGGATCGCGGCAGTGGAGTGCGCGCCGTTCGACGTGGTGGTGTCGAACCCGCCCTACGTGCCGACTCCCCCCGGTGCTGAGCTGGAAGCGATCTACCCGGTCGCCGGACCGTCGTGGGCCTGGGATGCCGGCCAAGACGGCCGCCAGATACTCGACCCCCTGTGCGAGTCGGCACCGAAGTTGTTGCGCGACGGGGGATCCCTGCTGCTGGTGCACTCGGCGCTGGCCGGTGTCCAACAGTCGCTGGATTCCCTCAAGTGGGCCGGCATGGAGGCGGAAGTGATTGCCTCGAAATGGATTCCGTTCGGTCCGGTGATGACATCCCGGGCGACTTGGCTGGAAGATGTCGGCCTGATACCACGCGGGCGCCGGGAAGAGGAACTGATCGTGATCCGGGCTGAAAAGCGATGAGTCCCACCCGGGTTCAGGTGGTTCCCAACGGGCCGGTGCTGGTGTCGGGTCCGGTGCGCATCGAGATGCCCGGCGGCGAAGTCGTCGAGTCCGACCGTTTCATGGTGGCGATCTGTACCTGCCGGCGCAGCGGCAGGTACCCGTTGTGCGACACCAGCCACCGCAGGTGCCGGCGACTCAACAAGACGACCACTACTACGGCAGCGGCCGCCGCAACGACGTCTGATCCTGCTTCCACGACGCCATAATCGTTTCCGCCAAGCGGTTTTCGACCGCGGCGTGTGCGCGGATCCCGAAAATGATGTCCCGCTCGAGCTGCGGCTCCCTCGCGACGAGATCGCCGACCACATCGCCGCGCACCACGTGTTCGTGTACCGCGTCGGCCTCGACGTGCTCGCTGTAGAAGGCGATGCAGGCCGCCGGCGCCCGTAAGCGCTCCAAGGCCCGAACCATCCGTTGGGATCCCGGCGGCGAAGTGATCTCGGTCGAGGCGAAGTGCCCGATCGCGGCGCCGCGCAACGAGCGGTGCAGCCCGAACAGCGACATGAGGTTGACCGCCGCCAGCGATTCGGCGGGAACCGCGTCGACGTAACCCCAATATGTCGCGTCGAGCCCGGCCGCGGCCAGCAGATCGGCGAACAGCTGCTGGTGCAGTCGCGGGCCCTGCCCGGCGCCGTACTCGTCGAACTCCACCGCCACGAAGGCCGCTTTGGCGGTGCCGATCAGGCGCGGAATGGCCCACGCGTGCGGATCGCCCTCCTTGAGGTGATACACCGAGCGGTGCACGAAATATTCGCGCATCTGCTGCCACGTTCCGGTGTCACGCAGGTAATACGACGGGCCGGTGCCGTCGACGGGCTCGACCGAAATCGCTTCCATTTCGGCCGCCGCCGTCTGATCGGGTTCGATGGGATCGACGTCGCGGCGCACACCGGCCAAAAACACGCGCTCCAATTCGGCCCGCAGCGCCAGCAGCGCCGGATTCCACTCCCATTCGGGGTCGACGCCGGCAAAGCCGCGGTAGTGCAGCTCGTAGCACACGGACAGCGCCAGCTGCAGATCCAGACCGTAGGGGTCCGAATCGCGCACAGATGCGCCGATGCGTGCGAAATGGTCAACCGACGGCGGGCCCGTCAGGGCGCAACGAACGGCCGTCGACAGCGGCCCGTGCGCCTCCGGCAGGACGGGTTCAGTCATGGTCGATGCGAGGGTCACGCCGGTGACTACCCGTATCCGGGGCCCGGCAAACGGCGCCGCAACACTTTTCGATGCCCACTACTCGGATGCTGCCGGCAATCGGAACGTGATATCGGCGGTGGTGCCGGTGGCCGCGGTCTCGAGTTCCATCGCATGGCTGAGCGCCCTGATCAGCGGCAAGCCGCGCCCACCGTTGACCGGGTTGGCGGCCGGCGTCTTCCACGACCCGTAATCGGTGATGCGGGTGTGCACTTCGCCGTCGCCAAGGCTGGCCTCGACCACCATGGCCCCGGCGACGAATCCCCGGTAGGCGTGCTCGACGCAATTGGTGCAGGCTTCGTTGACCACCAGCACGATGTCGGCGGCCAGCTCATCCGTGATGTGGGCGGCGCGCAGCCAGTCCGCGAGACGGTGCCTGATACGAACCAATTGGTCTGCGGTGGCGTCACTTTCGATGCGCAGCGGGGTCTGATGGTGGCGGTAGATCACCATCGCCACATCGTCGTCATAGCCGCCCTCCGGCGCCAGTTCACGAAGCATCTCATCGGCGACGGTGTCCAACGGCAATGACTTCGTCCGCGCCAGAAAGTCTGCCGCGCGGGCGATTCCGTCGTCGATCGACTCGTGTTTGCGTTCCACCAGCCCGTCGGTGAACAACATGAGGGTCGAGCCGGGCGGCAGCACCTGGGTGGTCTGCGGTCGCGGCGCATCGCGGCGGACCGCGAGCGGCACCGAAGCGGCGTCGGTCAACAGGGTCGTCGTACCGGGCTCGGGCCCGGTGAGCACGGCCGGCATGTGGCCGGCGTTGCTGTACTGCAGGACCCCGGTTTCGGTGTCCAGGATCGCGAGAAAGACGGTGGTGCAGTAGGCATTCGGGATGAGCGACGCCGCCGAGTCGAGCTGATCGAGCAGCACCGCGGGCTCGGCGCCGTTGATCAACAGCGCTCGCGCGGAACTGCGCAGCTGCCCCATGATGGCCGCGGCCGGCAGGCCGCGGCCCACGCAGTCGCCGACGACGATGCCGATGCGGTGATCGCCGATGGGCAGCACGTCATACCAGTCACCGCCGATCTCCAGCGGCAGCACCGCGGGCTCGTAGCGCACCGTGAAACCCGGCGGGGGCTTGACGGGCGGCAGCATGGCGCGCTGCAACGTCAGCGACGTCTCGCGGGCATTCTCGAACTGACGGACGTGCTGCATGGCCAGACTGAGATGGCTGATCAGCACGGTGACCAGCAGGCGGTCTTCGCCGCTGACCCAGCGAGGCGTGCGCAGCTCCAGCCACAGCGCCAGGTCCCCGGTGCCGGAGAGCACCGCAACCAATCCCTGAGCCTTGCCGGGATGATCGGGTGACTCAACGGTTTTCGCCGTCAGCGGTAATTGCTGACGCGCGTCGGTGAAGGTGTGACGCAACGTCGGATCCAGTTTGCGCCACGAAGTTGCCGAGGGCTCGCCCGCGGCGTGGACCGTCGGGTCGCCCTCGCCGCTGGGCCACATGACCGCGACCACGCGCTGCACGTCGATCGCCGCGCGGCACTCGTCGAGCGTGATCGACAGCAACTCGTCCACGCTCTTGGCCACCGCCACCGCCGTGGCCAGGCGCAAGACCGCACTCTCCCGCGCCGCAAAAGCGCGCTCCGCGGTGATGTCTCGAACGGTCCCGACGTAGGCGGCGCGGTCGCTGCCGGACTCCTTGACCGCGTTGATGCTCACCTTCACCCAGGCGAGATGCCCGTCGCCGTGGCGGATCGGCGTTTCGTAGTCGGCCCTGCCGTGGTCCAACACCCGGCCGATCTGTTCGGCCGCCGTCTTGGTGTCGACCAGCCACGGGTGCGGCCACCGATAGGGCAAGCCCTCGCTCGGAAACCCGATGATGTCGATGAAGGCGCTGTTCACCTCGATCACGGAGCCCTCGTGGTCGGCGACGAAGAACCCCTCCTGCAGCGAATTCACCAGCGCGTTGCGGAACTTGTCGCGGTCGGCCAGCCCCTCGGCGCGAGCCCGCTGTTCCGCGTAACGCTTGTTGCCGTCGATGAAGCCGCGCATGGCCACGTCGAGCGGAACCATCAACTGCAGCAGGAACTCCAGCGCGATCGGCCCGTCGATGCGCACGTCCTTCGCGATTTCAAAGACCAGGCGGACGTGGTTCTCGACGATTTCCAGCAGGCTGATTTGATCCTGTAGGGCCGTGCGGCCGAGCTCGTATCCGATCGACAGGCTGGCCTCGTCGCGGGTGTCCAGGTAGGCGCGCAACGCGGCGGCGTACTGCGCGTGGAAGCCGGCCGCGGAGACGTTGTCGCTCATGTCGAGGCCCCCCTGTGCCGCGCCGTCAGCACCATCGCGTCGTCGGATTCCTTGGCGTGCTTGCCGAGAATTTCTTCGGCGATGGCGACAGCATGGGCCGAGAAGTCGAGGTGCTCCAGGTAATCTTCCCCGATCCCGTCGGTGCTCATCACGAGCAGATCGCCGGGGCGGATCGAAACCGCCTGTGCCGGACGGATTTCCGGGATCCGGTAGCCGACGATGCCTCCGGTGAGACGGGCACTGGACCGGACCTGGATACCGCTGGGTGCCTTGGCCACCAGATCGGCGGTGACGTTGCCGACCCCCGTCCACTCCAGCGTGTTCGCGGCAAAATCGACTCGCGCCAACGTCATTGCGACCCCCCTGGTCCCGGTGAGCAGCCGGTGGCAAAGCTCGATCAAAACTTCGAGCCGCTCGGAACTGTTGCGCTTGACCGCATCGATCGCGCGCAGTGCAGCTTCCGCGGCAGCCGGCCCGTGGCCGAGGCCGTCCACCAGACCGAACAGCACGGCCTCACCGCCGATGTCGACTGCGATGCCCCGGTCGCCGGAGGTGTACTCGCTGGGCAAGGGCCGGCCCGCCCTCGCCCACTCGATGGGTCCGCAGCGGCCGCTTTCATGCACGGGGAGGGACCCATTTCCACATTTCGATGACGGTTCCCTGGCCGACCGTGGACTCGACGACCAACCGGTCCATCAGGCGGCGCGCGCCCGGCAGCCCCATCCCGAGCCCGCGTCCGGTCGAATATCCGTCTTCCATCGCGCGTTCGATGTCGGCGATGCCGGGCCCCTGGTCCTCGGCGCGCACCACCAATGCCTTGCGGCCCTCCCGGTCGGCCACCCCGACCCGCACGGAGCCACGGCCGGCGTAGCTGGTGATGTTGCGGGCGATTTCCGAGATCGCCGTGGCGATCATCGTGACGTCGGTCAGGGAGAAGCCCAAATCAAGGGCGAGTTCGTGTCCCGCCTTGCGGGCTTCGACGATGTCGTCGGGATTGTCGATGGCGACGACGATATCAGCCGCCACCATCGCGTCCGATCGTCGGTTTCCGCTGTGCCAGTTGGCGATTCAGAAGGGACAGGCCCTCTTCGAGGTCCAGCGCGGTGTTCATGTCGTCGAACGCCAGGCCAAGCTGGACCATCGCGAACGCCACCTCGGGCTGCAGGCCGACGATCACCGTGTCCGCGCCGCGCAGCCGGGTCATGTGCGCGATCGTGCGCAGCGACCGGGCCGCGAAGGAATCCATCACGTCGATGGCGGTGACGTCGACGATGATGCCCTGCGCGCGGAACCGGCTGACGCGCTCCATGAGGTCGTAGCGCAGCCGTTCGGCGTCGGAGTCCGAGAGCGCGGCCTGCACCGAGGCGATGAGGATCGAACCCTGTTTCAGGATCGGTACTGGCATGCGGCGCTCGCGTTCCTGACTGTCACCCGGTCTGCTCGCCGGTACGAGTCACCTCGTAGCCCAGCAGTCGCTCGGCTTCCTCGATACCGCCCTGCAGGTCGCCGACCGCGTTCATCTTCGACAGGTCCAGGCCGATCGTCACCAGCGTCAGCGCGATTTCGGAGGACAGGCCGGTGATGATCACGCTGGCACCCATCAGCCCCGACGCGTCGACCGTCTGCACCAGGTGGTTGGCCACCGTCGAGTCGATGGTCGGCACACCGGTGATGTCGATGACCACCACCTTCGCGCGGTTGGCGCGGATGGCGCGCAACAGCTGTTCGGTGACCTGGCGCGCGCGCTGGCTGTCCAGCACACCGATGATCGGAAGGATCAGCAACTGCTCACGCACCTGCAGCACCGGCGTCGAGAGCTCCCGGATCGCCTCCTGCTGCTGGCGGATGATGCGCTCACGTTCCTGCACGAAGCTGACCGCCACGGTGTTGGCGATCCGGTTGGCGGCCGGCTCGTAGGCGTCTAGCACCCGGTTGAGCATCTCGAATTCGGTCTGGTATTTCTCGAACAGCGAGCGCGCCAGCACGTCGCGGAGCAGCAGGACGATCCCGACGACCTCGTCGGTTTCCACGCCTCGGGGGATGATGCGTTCGGACAGGTCGCGGGCGTAGGCCTGCAGCGCCTCGACGCTACCGGTCTCGAGCACCTCGACGTAGTTGTCGTAGACGGCCGTCGCTTCGGAGAAGAGCTCCTCGGGGGTCATCGCGGTGAGCAGCTCGGCCTCGGTGATGCGGCGGGCCCATTCCTCCCGCAAAACGGTCCGGTTCTGACGCAGATGCTGAACTAGCTGGGGCAACAGCCCCTCGCTGGAAATGCCGACGACTTGCGCTGCGGTGCCGGTACTGGTGAAATCCGACGTCGAATCTGACATATGGCCTCCCCAGGCCTCCCGAGTACACGTCACGCACTGCGGTCTGCAGTTCCTTTTTGCGAGACTAGCCTGGGTTGTCGCGGGCCACGTGTAGAGGGCATATTCTTCTCGCAGTTCGTAACGCAGGCTAGGGTTGAACGACGCTTAAGGCATTCAAGGCCCAGGACAAAGGATTGCCATTGTCAGCTCCTGATTCGATTACCACGTTGGTCGAGGACCACGACGGCGTTTCCGTGGTCAGTGTCAGCGGCGAAATCGATTTGGTCACGGCTCCTGCCCTGGAACAGGCCATCGGCGCGGTTGTCGCGGAGAGCCCCACCGCACTGGTCATCGATCTGTCAGCGGTGGAGTTCCTCGGTTCGGTCGGGCTGAAGATCCTGGCGGCGACGTACGAGAAGCTGGGCAAGGACACCGGGTTCGGCGTGGTCGCACGCGGCCCGGCCACCCGACGGCCGATTCACCTGACCGGTCTGGACAAGACCTTTCCGCTGTATCCGACGCTCGACGACGCGCTGACCGCGGTGCGGGACGGCAAACTCAACAGCTAGCGATTCCCGCGCCGCCGGGCGCGCCGGGTGCGATGATCACGGCTATGGACGTCGACCATCCGCAGGACGATCAGCGGTGGGATCGCCGTGAACGTGGCGAAACCGAAGTGCAACGGCTGGACCGCAATTGGAACAGCCTGCTGCAGGAGCTGCGCGTGGTCCAGACCGGGGTGCAGCTGCTGACCGGCTTCCTGCTGACGCTGCCGTTCCAGCAGCGTTTCGATGTCCTCGGACGCCCCATGCGCGATGTCTATCTGGCCACGGTGATGTGCGCGGTGTGCTCGACGGTGTTGCTGATCGCCCCGGTTGCGATGCACCGGATCCTTTTCCGGCGCCATCGGCTGCAAGTTCTCGTTTCCGCCGCTCACCGCTGTGCCTATGCCGGGCTGGGGCTGCTCGGCCTGGCGCTGATCGGCGTCACCACCATCATTTTCGCGGCGGTGTCCGGGCGGAATGTGGGCCTCGTCGCGGGCGCGTGCGCGCTGCCGCTGTTCATATTCTTTTGGTTCGTGCTGCCGTTGATGCTGCGCACTCGCGGCATGTGAAAACGCCCGCGGTCAGGGTGCCGCAGTGAGCGCCGCGATC
The DNA here is from genome assembly GCF_020217485.1 of Mycobacterium sp. WUMAC-067. GTDB lineage: Bacteria > Actinomycetota > Actinomycetes > Mycobacteriales > Mycobacteriaceae > Mycobacterium. Next base: position 127,626 of record NZ_JAEKMI010000007.1, read on the forward strand.
CGGGTGGTTTCCAGATGGTCGAGCAGGTCTTGCGGATCGGCGAAGATCGGATCGGCTCCGGCCTCCCGCAACTCCGCGCCGGCGATGCCGCCGCTGAGCAGCCCGATGCACGGCACGCCCGCGCCCGCCGCGGCGTGCGCGTCCCACACGGCGTCCCCGACGAACACGGCGTGCCGGGCATCCACCCCGGCTCGGTCCAGCGCAACCCGCACGATCCCGGGTTCGGGTTTGGCGGTGTCGACGTCCCGCGACGACGTCGTCTCGGAGATGACGTCGTCGCAATCGAGCACTTTGCGCAGGATCTCCAGTTCGTCCTCGGGCGCCGAGCTGGCGAGCACGACCTGCAGCCCCAGCTCCGCGACGCGGCGCAGCAGGGCGCGGGCTCCGGGCAACGGTTCGAGCAGCGCGGTGATCTCGCGGTAGTACCGGCTGTGCTTGTCGCTGAGCCGCTCCTGCACGTCGGCCGGCGCGTCATCGGACAGCGTCCGCACCAGCCTCGAGCCGTCCATGCCGATGCAGCGGTGGATCCGCCACGACGCCACCACGATGCCTTCGGCGTCGAACGCGCGCTGCCACGCGTGGACGTGCAGGTAGTTGGAATCCACCAGGGTTCCGTCAACGTCGAACAAGACGGCGGGCGCACCGCCCGCATCCGCTTGCAACGTCATGTGGCGGGGCATACCCACGCCGGGCCCGGCTGACACCATCCGGCGGGTGATCGCGAGACGGCGGCCGGCTCACGTCCGTCCATTCGTGCGAATAACGCTGGCGCACAGGGGGTCTCATGGCCACCCAGCGGTTATCGCCCCCGGGGCCGCGTGCTCGGTCACGCCGGACCGCATGGGGGAATCCTGACACGCGGACCGCGCCGAAAATTTCTTATCTCGGATCGGTGTAGGGCGTGCATTAACGGGGTACTGCCTGCGCCACGGGTGAGTACAAGAAAGTGCGTCAGCCCGTCTGAGAGCAGGGAGGAACTCCGATGGCGACCACCACTGACTACGACGCACGCCGTGTATCCGACAACGACACCCAGGAAAAGTCCTCGCTTCGCGAGCTCGCGCCGACCCTGCACGGGGCGGGCACCACCGTGGTCGACGAGGACCCGAACGATGTGCACTTCTTCGAGCTGCCCGGCGCCGACCTGTCCGGGGAAGAGCTGACGGTGACCGTGATCCCGCAGCGGGCCGACGAGTTCACCTGCTCGAGTTGCTTTTTGGTGCAGCACCGCAGCCGGTTGCGTCGCTCCAGCGCCGGCCTCCCGGTCTGCGCCGACTGCGCGTAACGCCGCGACGGTTCACCGGATAGCCCTCCGCGGCCGCGCCGCGGCGTCGCCTCGCGCCTGCCCCGAAATGTCAGAGGCTTGAACTAGGTTCATCGGCAAGTCTGGGTCGGCGCGAACGGCACGTTGAGGAGTCATGGAGAAGATTCTCGGGTCGCTCCTCTTGCTGGGGTTAGCTCTCCCTTGGTATTTCACGCAGCAGGCCACCGGCAGCCCGCCCGCGGGATTTCTGGCCGGCCTCGGCGGGCTCGCGGTCGCGGTCGCCCTCCTGTGGTGGCTTTCGGTGCAGCGGGACCGCTATCAGGCCGACGCACAGCGCCGGCGCGACCTCAAATTCGCGAACTCCGGGCTGCGGGCCATCGATCGAATGTCCGGTACCGAATTCGAGGAATTCGTTGCCGCGCAGCTGCGCATCGCGGGCTACAGCGTCACCCCGACGGCGAGCACCGGCGACTACGGGGTGGACCTCATCGCCAAGAAGGACGGCGTCCGCATGGCGGTGCAGTGCAAAAGGCTGGCCAAGGCCGTCGGCGTCGCCGCGGTGCAACAGGTCGTGTCCGGGTCGCTACACCACGGTTGCAATCGGACGGTCGTGGTGACCAACCAGACGTTCACGAAGGCCGCCCGCCAACTGGCCATCACCCACCAATGCCGTCTGGTCGGGCGCACGCAACTGCGGAGCTGGACGCGGGTGGCGCCCATCCCCGTGCGGGGCCCCCGCCGCGCACCCAGCGTCGCGCCCGGCGGCGGCGCCGGGAACCAGGGTTAGAATCCGCGAGATGCCCAGGGCCGCAGCGCATTTCGGTGGCTGCGAACGCGTTCGCGTCAGCGCCGGGTCGTGTCCTCGATGACCCGGCGCGCGATAACGCGCAGCGGGGTGTTCATGCTCTGCGACAGTTTGATCAGCGTGTTGAACGCCGTGTCGTCATCGAGGTCATAGCGCTCCATCAGGATGCCCTTGGCCTGCCCGATCGTGTCGCGGGTGCTCAGGGCTTCCCTGAACTGCTGGGCGCGCACGACGTTGCTCCACGCCAGGGCACCCAGCGTGGCGAAGACGGCGGCCACCCGGCGGGAGTCGTCGGAAAAGGCGTGCGGGCGTTCGGCATAAAAGTTCAGCGCTCCCATGCTCAGCTCGTCGGCGTACATCGGCAGTGACAGGATGCTGCGCACCGGGGTGTGGGCGAGCGCGTCGGCCTGATACTTCGGCCAGCGCGCGTCGGCCGCGAGGTCGTTGATGACGACGACCTTCCGGGTCCACGCGGCGTGCACGCACGGCCCTTCGAGGTGGCGTTGCTGGAACTCGTCGAGCAACCTGGCGCAATCGTCCGTGACCGAGGGGGTGCTGACCTCGTTCTTCCGGCTGGTGACGGTGATCCCCGCCTCCTGCGCCCCGGGCACCCAGCGCGCCGCCGCCCTGGTCAGCTCGTCCAGCACCTGCGGGAAGTCCGCCGCGTCGGCGGAATAGATGGCGCGCAGAACGTCGGTGAGCAGGGTGAAATCTTCGAGATTGGTCACTGAATGTCGCCTTCGTGCGTCGAGACCGGTTACAGGCAAAATCCCGCGCCGTTTCAGCAGCCTGCGGTCTCGCAAGGCGATCATTGGTCAGTTATGACGGCGACGAATGTCAATGCTGTCTGCTCAGCATTACGGTGAGATCCACTATATTGGCCGGGTTTTGGGCGATTGCGCCCGCACCGGATGGGCAGACCTAACTGGTCGGGGTGGCGGGATTCGAACCCACGGCCTCTTCGTCCCGAACGAAGCGCGCTACCAAGCTGCGCCACACCCCGCCTGAAGCTCCGACAGCCTATCGCACCGGGCTATCGGGTGGCCAAACCGCGGTGCGCCACATCACTCCCACGAGCACGAACGCTCGAACTCGACCAGCGCCGCGGCGGGGCCCGTCGGATCCAGTCCCTGTTCCGCGACCCACTCGTCGCTGAAGTACGTGTCGCGGTAGCGGTCGCCGCTGTCGGCGAGCAGCGTGACCACCGAACCGCTGCGGCCTTCGGCGACCATCTCGGCGAGCAGGCCGAACGCGCCCCACAGGTTGGTGCCCGTGGACGGCCCCACCCGGCGCCCCAAAACGGCGCTGACGTGGCGCGCGGCTGCGATCGAGGCCGCGTCGGGGACGGCCACCATGCGGTCGACGACGCCGGGGAGAAACGAGGGCTCCACCCGCGGCCGGCCGATGCCCTCGATCCGCGACGACGTGGGCATCACCAAGTCGTTCAGGTCGTCGCGGCCATGGGCGTAGGCGGGAAAGAAGGCGGAGTTCTCCGGGTCGACCACGCACAACCGGGTGGCGTGCAGTCGATAGCGGATGTAGCGCCCGATCGTCGCGCTGGTTCCGCCGGTGCCCGCGCCGACCACGATCCATTCCGGGACGGGGAAGCGCTCCTCGCGCATCTGCTCGAAGATCGACTCGGCGATGTTGTTGTTGCCCCGCCAGTCGGTGGCGCGTTCGGCGTTGGTGAACTGGTCCAGGTAGTGGCCGCCGGTTTCGCGGGCGACGCGCTCGGCTTCGGCATACACCTCGCTGGAGCTCTGCACGAAATGGCAACGGCCGCCGTGGGCTTCGATCAGCGCCACCTTCGATGCGCTCGTCGCCGCCGGCATCACCGCGACGAACGGGAGCCCCAACAGGGCCGCGAAATAGGCCTCCGACACCGCCGTCGAACCCGAGGACGCCTCGACCACCGTGGTGCCCTCGTCGATCCAGCCGTTGCACAGGGCGTAGAGGAACAACGAACGGGCCAGCCGGTGCTTGAGGCTGCCGGTGATGTGGGTGGTCTCGTCCTTGAGGTACAGCGCGACGTCGACGTTGCTGCTCCACCGCGAAGGCAGCGGATAGCGCAGCAGGTGGGTGTCAGCGCTGCGACGCGCGTCGGCATGGATCAACCGGATCGCGTTGTCGGTCCAGCAACGTGAGCGGCTGCGGACCGCGATCCGGGTCCGGTCGGTCAACGCACCGAAGCTGTTGGCTGCGAACGGCTCAGGTCCCTGGCCGCGCCGCGGTCGCCCATCGGGGTGGCGATCAGGGTCAGCATGGTCGCCTCCGGCCGGCAGCAGAACCGCACCGGCGCGAACGGCGAGGTCCCCATCCCCGCGGAGACGTGCAACTGCATGTGCGCGCCCCACCGCGACGGCCCCTTCGCGCGTGAGCGGTCCAGGCCGCAGTTGGTCACCACGGCGCCGTAGAACGGCAGGCACACCTGGCCGCCGTGGGTGTGTCCGGCCATCACCAGTTGATAGCCGTCGGCGGCGAAGCGGTCCAGCACCCTGGGCTCCGGGGAATGGGTCAGCCCGAGCCGCAGGTTCGCCGCCGGACTGGCCGGGCCGGCGATGGTGTCGTAGCGGTCCCGGTCGAGGTGGGGGTCGTCCACGCCCGCGGCGGCGACGTGCAGGCCCGCCACCTCGAACTCGCGTCGAGTGTGGGTGAGGTCGAGCCAGCCACGCTCGGTGAACGCCGCCCGCAGGTCCTGCCAGGGCAGCGGCTCACCGCGGACCCGGTGCGACGGGTTGGTCACGTAGTTCATCGGGTTCTTCAGGCGCGGCCCGAAGTAGTCGTTGCTGCCGAACACGAAGACACCCGGCCGTGACAGCAGGTCACCCAGGGCCTGGACGACCGCCGGGACGGCCTTCGGGTGGGCCAGGTTGTCGCCGGTGTTGACGACCAGGTCAGGTTCCCAGCCGGCCAGCTCTCGCAGCCACGCCTGTTTGCGCCGCTGGCCGGGCGTCATGTGGAGGTCACTGATATGGAGCACGCGCAGCGGGGTGGAGCCGGGGCTCAACACGGGCATGGTGATCTCGCGCAGGACGAAGGCGTTGCGCTCGATGATCGCGGCATAGCCGAGGCCGGCGACGCTCGAACCGAGCGCCGCGACACCGGCACGTATCAGGACGGGCAAAACAGCAGCCATGGTGGCAGCCTACTGCCGGCCGCGGACCGGCAGCGTATCTCTTGCGTCACGCCGCAATCGGGTCTCGCCGTACGACGATGCGGCCCGCGAAGCAGCGGGGTGCTGAGGAGTGCGGCAATCGGGTCTACGGCGGCGGCGCACCGGGCGGGGCCGGCGGCGGCGGCGCCATCAGGGGGATGGTGATCGGCGGCAGCCCCGGAATCTCGACGACCTGCGAGCCGACCGGCACCGGCGCGCCTTCGGGGGGCGGCGGCGGAGCCGGCGGGATGCCGTTGCTGACCTGAATGGTGATGATCGAGCCCGGAATGGTTGCGCCGCTCGGTGTCGTGCCGACCACCTCGCCCTGCTTTGCGCTGCTGTTGACGAAGTTGTTCTGGTCGGCGACCTGGAAGCCCGCCTCCTTGATGCGCGCGCGTGCCGCATCGATGTCCAGGCCCGCCACGCTCGGCACCCGCGACCCGGGAGAGCCGTCGACGTAGCGCGGGTCGGTGGGCGGCAGCTGCACCGGCCCGAAACTGGTGGCGATCGGCTTCATCGCGGTGAACCAGGTGCGCGCGGGCTCGTTACCGCCGTACAGGTCGCCCTCGCCGCAGTGCCGCAGCGGGGACGAACACAAATCCGTGGGGTTGGTGGAGTCGTCGTAGATGTAGTTGGCCGCCGCGTAGTGGTTGGTGAATCCGACGAAGCCCGAGGAGCGGTGGGCTTCGGTGGTGCCCGTCTTACCGGACATCGGCAGGTCCCAGCCCGCCGCGCCGGCCGAACCCGCCGCCGTGCCACCGCCCAGCGCGTCCTTGCTCATCGCGTTGGCCAGGGTGTTGGCCAGGCCCTCGGGGACCACCTGATCGCAGGTCTCGGTCGTCACCGCGACCTCATTGCCCTTGCGGTCGACCAGCTTGTCGATCGGGTTCGGCGGGCACCAGGTGCCCCCGGAGGCGAGGGTGGCCGCGACGTTGGACAGTTCCAGCGCGTTCACCTCGATCGGGCCCAGGGTGAACGAGCCGATGTTCTGCCGTTTGACGAAGTCGGCCAGGCTCTCGTTGCTGTCGGGGTTGTAGTCGCGGGCGGTGCCCGGGTCGGCGTAGGACCGCAGCCCGAGTTTGATCGCCATGTCCACCGTGCGCGTCACGCCGACCTGCTGGATCAGCTTGGCGAACGCGGTGTTGGGCGAGGTGGCCAACGCGTCGGTCACGTTCATCGACCCGCGGTAGTTGCCGGCGTTGACCACGCACCAGTTGTCCTTCGGGCAGCCCTTGGCCCCGCCGCTACCCATGCCCTTCGCCTGGAACCGTCCCGGCACCTCGAGGGTGGCGTTGATGCCCATCCCCATGTCCAGGGCCGCGGCCGTCGTGAAGATCTTGAATACGGAGCCCGCGCCGTCGCCGACCAGGGAGAAGGGCTGCGGTCGCATGGTCTGGCCGGCGTCGACGTCCAGCCCGTAGGTGCGGTTGCTGGCCATCGCCATCACCTTGTGCGACGTCTTGCCGGGCTGGATCACGCTCATCACGCTCGAGATGCCCGGCAGCGTCGGGCTGGCGAACTTGTCGATCGCCGACTTGACCGGGAGCTGCACGTCCGGGTCCAACGTGGTCTTGATCAGATAGCCGCCCCGGGCCACCTGTTCCTTGCTGATCCCGGCCCGGGAGAGGTACTCCTGCACGTAGTCGCAGAAGAACGCCCGATCGCCCGCCGCGATGCAGCCGCGGGGCAGCTCGTTGGGCTGCGGCAGGATCCCCAGCGGCGCGGCCTTGGCGGCTTGCAGCGCCTCGGCCTCCTGCGGGATGTTCTCGATCATGGTGTCCAGCACCAGGTTTCGCCGCGCGAGAGCGCCCTCGGGGTTGGTATAAGGGTTGAGCGCGCTGGTCGATTGCACCATGCCCGCCAGCAGCGCCGCCTGCTGCCAGTTCAGGTCGGAGGCGTTGATCCCGAAGTAGGTCTGGGCGGCGTCCTGCACGCCGAACGAGTTGTTGCCGAACGAGACCAGGTTCAGGTACCGGGTCAGGATCTCGGGCTTGGTGAAGGTCTTGTCCAGCGTCAGCGCCATCCGGATCTCGCGCAGCTTGCGCGCCGGGGTGGTTTCCACCGCCGCGCGCTTCTCCGCGTCGGTCTTCGCGGTGACCAGCAACTGGTAGTTCTTGATGTACTGCTGCTCGATGGTCGAACCGCCGCGCGTGTCCACGTCACCGCGCGCATAGCCCGCCAGCCCGGTCAGCGTGCCCTTCCAATCCACCCCGTTGTGGTCGGCGAACCGCTTGTCCTCGATGGAGACGATCGCCAGCTTCATCGTGTTGGCGATCTTGTCGCTGGGCACCTCGAACCGGCGTTGCGAATACAGCCAGGCGATGGTGTTGCCCTTGGCGTCGACCATCGTCGTCACGGCCGGCACCTCGCCCTCGAGCAGCTGCGCGGAGCCGTTGGCGACCACTTCCGAGGCCCGATTGGACACCAGCCCGATGCCACCGGCGACGGGAAAAAGGAGGGCGGTGGCGACGACGCTGGCCAACAAACAGAACCCCGCGAGCTTCAGAATCGTGAGCGCGGCCGGGGGGCGGTCTGACATGGGTACTACAGTAGCGGCCTCCAGTCACGCCGCCACGCTGCAACTTCACCCGAAAATTTTCCGCTGCTGGGGCCCCGGGCGCGCGTTGAGAATTTGCGGTTGCGTCACAGGTCAGACGGGTAGCCGAGTGTGCAAGATCACTTCGCCGCCCGATTTTTTGTACGAGACGGCACGTTCGTCCCAAAAAATGCGTTATCGGACTGTTGCGCAATTGGCACCTGACCACCTAACTTAGACACACGGTGAGATTCAGGTAACACCGATGTACATGGTGAGGCGTAGATCGCAGGGTTGGATCTGCACCCAAGGAGGGCGGCCGTGACGGGCGGCCGGTAGGGAAAGGGAACGATTCGTGTCACCAATACGGCCGGCGGCGCGTAGGACAAACATTGCAGCCGCACAAGGTGTACTCCGCAGCGTCGATGCTGAAGATCGGATCGCTTGGGTCTCGAAGGCGCTATGCCGCACGACCGATCCCGACGAACTGTTTGTCCGTGGCGCGGCCCAGCGCAAGGCGGCGGTGATCTGCCGCCACTGCCCGGTGATGCAGGAGTGCGCGGCGGACGCGCTGGACAACAAGGTCGAGTTCGGGGTGTGGGGCGGCATGACCGAGCGGCAACGCCGCGCGCTGCTCAAGCAGCACCCCGAGGTGGTGTCCTGGGCGGACTTCTTCGACAAGAGCAGAAGCCGCACCGCCGGCTGACCGAACGCCGCAGCGCTGCGCCCGCTGGTAGGGGTGGCTCGGCCTAAGCGACCGACGTGATCTGGTCGGCGAGGGCCCGCAGCGCTTCCAAATCCGAAACGTCAAACGGCAGCGACGGAACGCCGATGACCGGCACGTGCGGGTTGGCTCCGGTGAATCGGGACAGCAATCTGACTTCCCGCTTGGCGGTTTGGGCGCGGTCGGCATGAATTTGCAACACGGCGGCGGCCAGCGACGCGGCTTCGGGATCGGTCCCGTGCTCGAGCATCTCGGTGGCGTCGATCGCCCGCTCGGCCGGCAGGGAGCACAACGTCGGATGCGTGCGGTTCAAGACCAGCCCGGCGAGCGGCATCCCTTCCTGCGACAGCCGGTCGACGAAGAAGGACGCCTCGCGCAGCGCGTCGGGCTCGGCCGCCGACACCACAACGAATTGCGTGCCACGCCTTTTCAGCAGCGCGTACGTGCGATCGGCCTTTTCCCGGAAGCCGCCGAATGTGGCGTCCAACGATTGCACGAACGCGGCGGCGTCGCCGAGCATCTGTGAGCCCAGGATCGTGGACATCGCCTTCATGGCCAAACCCATTGCGCCGGTGACCAACCGGCCGATGCCGCGGCCCGGCGCCAGCAACAGCCGCCACAGCCGGCTGTCCATGAAGCTGCCCAGCCGCTTCGGCGCGTCCAGGAAGTCCAGCGCGTTGCGCGAGGGCGGGGTGTCGACGACCACCAGGTCCCAGCGATCCTCGGCCAGCAGCTGACCCAGTTTCTCCATCGCCATGTATTCCTGCGTGCCCGCAAGCGAACTGGCGACGGTTTGATAGAACTGGTTGTCCAGAATCGCTTGTGCGCGACCGGGTCCGGAGTATTGGACCACCATTTCGTCGAAGGTGCGACGCATGTCGAGCATCATCGCGTGCAACTCGCCGGGCACCTCCGCCGCCAGCGGGACTCGCTGCGGGGTGTTGCCGAGGTCGTTGACCCCCAGCGCCTGGGCCAGTCGCTTGGCCGGGTCGATCGTCAAGACGCAGACGTTGCGGCCGTATTCGGCGGCGCGCAGCGCGATCGCGGCGGCGGTGGTCGTCTTGCCCACACCGCCCGCGCCGCAGCACACCACCACGCGGTTGGATGTGTCGGCCAGGATAGCGGCCATATCAAGCGTTTTCGGTGTGGTGCTCATCGAACTCCCTGCTGCGCAAGCGATTCCGACAGCTCGTAAAGGCTGCCCAAATCGACACCGTCGGAAATCGCCGGAAGCTGCAGCCGCGGCACCTTCAAGGCATCGAGCTGCTGTGCGATCTCGGAGCGCGTGGCGATCACCGTCGCGTGCTCGATGGTCTCGGTCAGCAACCCCGCGAAGTCGTTGTCGTTCAACGTGATTCCGGCCTTTTCCAGCCCGGCCCGCACCGAGTCGGCGTCGATATCCCCCTCGGCGGCTTTCGCCAGATCGGCCGGCTGCAGGTAGGAGGGGATGTTGCGGTTGACGATCACGCTGCCGATCGGCAGCTGCATCTCGGCGAGTTCCTCGATGGCTTCCAGTGTCTCCTGGACGGGCAGCGCCTCCAACAGGGTGACCAGGTGAATGGCGGTCTGCTCGGAGTGCAGCAGCTTCACCACCCCGTCGGCCTGCGAGTGCACCGGGCCGCCCTTGGCCAGATCGGAGACGGCCTTGGTGACATCCAGAAACCGCGCGATCCGTCCCGTCGGCGGGGCGTCGACGACGATCGCGTCATACACCGGGAGCCGATTCTTGTCGACGCGTATCACCGTCTCTTTGATCTTCCCGGTGAGCAGCACGTCGCGCAGGCCGGGCGCGATGGTCGTCGCGAACTCGATCGCACCGATGCGCCGCATTGCGCGGCCCGCGATGCCCAGGTTGTAGAACATGTCGAGGTATTCCAGGAACGCGGCCTCGATGTCGATCGCCAGGGCGTTGACCTGACCGCCGCGTTCGGCGGTCGCGATCTTCACCTCCTGATACGGCAGGGGCGGGACGTCGAAGAGTTGCGCAATCCCTTGGCGGCCCTCGACTTCCACGAGGAGGACTTTGCGGCCCCCGGCCGCGAGCGCCAGCGCCAGCGCCGCCGCGATCGTCGACTTGCCCGTACCGCCTTTGCCGGTCACAAAATGTAAGCGGGCCTTGGTCAAGCGCGCCGGCCAGCCGACGGCGCTACCACCGCTCGATGTGGTTGCCACCTTCGCATGCTAGCCGGGCTGGCCGGAGCGGTTCACCACCGACCGATAAGCTCGCCGCATGAGCGAACCGACCGCCTGGGAGTACGTCACCGTCCCGTTGCTGACGCACGCCACCAAACAGATCCTCGACCAGTGGGGCGCCGACGGCTGGGAGCTGGTCTCGGTGCTGAACGGCCCGACCGGCGAACAGCACGTCGCCTACCTCAAACGCCCCAAGTAAAGATGAGCGCCCAGCCTTCCTGGAAGGCCCGCATCGGGGAGCTCGGTCTCGCGCTGCCGGAGGTGGTCGCGCCGCTGGCCTCCTATGTACCGGCGGTGCGCACGGGCAACCTGGTCTACACCGCGGGCCAGCTGCCGATGCAGGCCGGAAAGCTGGCGGGCACCGGCAAGCTCGGCGCGGAGGTCACCCCCGACGAGGGCAAGGCGATGGCGCGGATCTGCGCGCTCAACGCGCTGGCGGCGGTCGATTCCCTGGTGGGGATCGACTCGGTGACCCGGGTGGTGAAGGTCGTCGGGTTCGTCGCATCGGCTCCCGGTTTCAACGGCCAGCCAAGCGTCATCAACGGCGCCTCCGACCTGCTCGGCGAGGTGTTCGGCGAGCGGGGCGCGCATGCGCGGTCGGCGGTCGGCGTCTCCGAGCTGCCACTGGACGCGCCGGTGGAAGTGGAGCTGATCGTCGAGGTCGGCTGACGGCCGTGACCGAGGTTGCCGAGTCGCTGACCCACCCCGCATACGGCAGGTTGCGGGCGGTCACCGACACGGTCTCGGTCCTGCTGGCCGACAACCCAGGCCTGATGACGCTGGAGGGCACCAACACCTGGGTGCTGCGCGGCCCGCGCAGCGACGAGCTGGTCATCGTGGACCCCGGGCCCGACGACGACGAGCACATCGCGCGGATCGCCGCGCTGGGCCGCATCGGTTTGGTGCTGATCAGCCACCGGCACGGCGATCACACCGACGCCATCGACAAGCTCGTCGAGCGCACCGGCGCGACGGTCCGGTCGGCGGGCAGCGGCTTCCTGCGTGGGCTTGGCGGCGAGCTGGTCGACGGCGAGGTGATCGATGCGGCCGGACTGACGATCAAAGTCATGGCCACCCCCGGCCACACCGCCGATTCGCTGTCCTTCGTGCTCGACGACGCCGTGCTGACCGCCGATACCGTCCTGGGCCGCGGCACCACCGTGATGGACAAGGAAGACGGCAGCCTCACCGACTACCTGGAATCGCTGCACCGGTTGCGCGGTCTGGGCCATCGCGCCGTGCTGCCCGGGCACGGGCCGGAGTTGCCGGACCTGGACGCCGTCACGCGCGGATACATCGCGCACCGGCATGAGCGACTGGAGCAGGTGCGATCGGCGCTGCGGGAGCTCGGCGAGGACGCGGACGCCCGCCAGATCGTCGAACACGTCTACGTCGACGTCGACGAGAAGCTGTGGGACGCCGCCGAGTGGTCGGTGCAGGTCCAGCTGGATCATCTGCGCGGCTAGCGCGAACTCGCCCGGCGAGCGTTCGCGAGCGTAACGCCACTGCGAAATTGAGCGCCGAAAATCGCAGCCACGTTACGCTCGCGGACCAACGTTCGCGCCCGGGGCTTATCGAGCTCGGCGCGCGAGCCTTTCGGAGTCCGAGATCAGCACGCTCTTGCCCTCGAGGCGGATCCAGCCGCGGTGGGCGAAGTCGGCCAGCGCCTTGTTCACCGTCTCCCGTGAGGCCCCCACCAACTGCGCGATCTCTTCCTGCGTCAGGTCGTGGGTGACCCGCATGGCGCCGCCTTCTTGGGTGCCGAAACGCTGGGCGAGCTGCAGCAGCTGCTTGGCCACCCGGCCGGGCACGTCGGTGAAGATGAGGTCGGCCAGGTTGTTGTTGGTGCGGCGCAGCCGTCGGGCCAGCACCCGCAACAACTGCTCGGCGATCTCGGGGCGATCGGCGATCCACGCCCGCAGGGCGTCGCGGTCCATCGACACCGCACGCACCTCGGTGATGGTGGTGGCGCTGGAAGTCCGCGGACCCGGGTCGAAGATCGACAGTTCGCCGAACATATCCGACGGGCCCATGATCGTCAGCAGGTTCTCGCGTCCATCGGGCGAGCGGCGACCGATCTTCACCTTCCCCGCGACGATGATGTAGAGCCGATCCCCCGGTTCCCCCTCAGCGAAGACTGTGTGTCCGCGGGGGAAGTCGACGGGTTGCAGCTGCTTGGTCAGCGCTGTGACCGCGCCGGGCTCAACCCCTTGGAAGATTCCTGCCCTTGCCAGGATCTCGTCCACGTTGCCTCTTCAACTTTCCCAGAAAATTAATGTATACGGGCAGGCTGATCCCTTGCTCGCGTGACGAGTCTAGAGGAACGCCATTGTGTCTAACGTGCCAACGCTACACACGATTGGCGTGTCGAGGTGCCCTAAATTGCGGATTGACGTGCGAATGGCCGTGGATTCGCGTCGGCAATGTCATCTCATCGCGGTCGACGAAGCCGACGGCAAATGACGGCGCGGCGTGGCGCGGCCCGTCGGTGCGCCCGGTCAGCACGGGGCCGGACAGTTGCCGGGCCTCGCGTCGATGCAGGTACTCGAGCGCCTCGGGCATGCCTTCGCAGGCCAGGGTGCGCATATCGACGTCGCCCGCGCGCTCGAGAAACTCGTCGACATCGGCCACTGCCAGGGCGTCATGGGTGAGTTCGAACTCGAGCCGACCCAGACCGAGCGCCGCCAGCATCAGCAGCACCGGAACGCCGGCTACCAGCAACCATGACACACGAAGAGTAAACATGGCCTTGCATCAACACGAGGTCTCGGCGAGATCACGAAATCAGTACTCTGTCGTAGGTGACAGTGGCAAAGTCGTCCGGGCGGTCGAAGTCGACGCCGGCCCAGCCCGGTGGCGTCGAGGCCCGGCGCTGGTCGCAGGAATCCCGAGTTGGCTTGGTGCGACGGGCGCGGCGGATGAATCGTGCGCTGGCACAAGCGTTTCCGGACGCGCACTGCGAGCTGGACTTCACCACGCCGCTGGAGTTGACGGTCGCCACCATCCTGTCCGCGCAGAGCACCGACAAGCGGGTCAATCTGACGACGCCGGCACTGTTCAAGCGGTACCCGTCGGCGCTCGACTACGCCCAGGCCGACCGCGCCGAACTGGAAACCCTGATCCGCCCGACCGGCTTTTTCCGCAACAAGGCGTCCTCGCTGATCGGCCTCGGCCAGGCCCTAATCGAACGGTTCGAGGGCGAGGTGCCGGGCACCATGGGCGAGCTGGTCACGCTGCCCGGTGTGGGCCGCAAGACCGCCAACGTGATCCTGGGCAACGCCTTCGGGGTCCCGGGCATCACCGTCGACACGCATTTCGCGCGGCTCGTGCACCGGTGGCGCTGGACCACGGACAACGACCCGGTCAAAATCGAGCACTCCGTCGGCGAGCTCATCGAGCGCAGTGAGTGGACCATGCTGAGTCACCGGGTGATCTTTCACGGCCGACGGGTGTGCCACGCGCGCAAACCCGCGTGCGGCGTCTGCCTGATCGCCAAGGACTGCCCCTCCTTCGGCCTGGGACCCACCGAGGCGCCGCTGGCCGCGCCCCTGGTGCGGGGTCCGGAAACCGAGCACCTGCTCGCGCTGGCCGGGCTGTAACCCGCGCCGGAACCGACTCGCACAGGGACCGCATGCCGATGTGGAGGCCGACGCTCACCCGGAAGGCTCGCTGGCACATCGCGATTCTGGCGGTGGTCGTGGCGCTCATCGCGGCGCTGGTGGCGCAGCTGCGCGACCACCCGGCCACGACGGGGACTCCGGCGACCGAACGTGGCGATCAGACCGCGGCGGACCGGGAACACCGCGACGCCGACACCCCGGCGGCGTTGGCGGGTCCGCGGCAACGGGCCGGCCTGGCGCCGTGCCCCGGAGCCGGAAGCGGTCCCGGCCCCGAGGCCCTGCGCGGCGTGACGGCGGAGTGCGCGGCCGACGGTTCGGTCGTCGATGTCGCCCGCGCGGTGGCCGGGCGCCGCGTGGTCCTCAACTTGTGGGCGTATTGGTGCGCGCCGTGCGCCGCCGAACTGCCCGCGATGGCCGAGTATCAACGGCGGGCCGGTTCGGACGTGACGGTGGTGACGGTGCATCAGGACGAGAACGAGACCGCCGCCTTGCTGCGGCTGGCCGAGCTCGGCGTTCGGCTGCCGACCTTGCAGGACGGTCGTCGCCGGGTCGCGGCCGCGCTGAGGGTGGTAAATGTGATGCCCGCGACGGTGGTTCTGCGGCCGGACGGTAGCGTTGCGCAGACGCTGCCGCGAGCTTTCACCACTGCCGACGAGATCGCGGCGGCGATCGGAACCGACAGGGGATAAGCGGAAAAATTGAGCCGACTGGAGGGGCCGTGAGTGCTGGGGGTTCGCCCCTGCGGAATGGGGACCCCGCCCCCACACGCGGGACCGTTCCGCTGACGCCCGACGCCTGCCCGTCCTGGCTGCGTCCGCTGGTCGACAACGTCGATGACGTTCCGGATGCGGCCCGGCGCCGGCTGCCGGCCGACGTGCTGGCGATGATCACCACCAAGGCCGCTTCGGCGGTCACCGCCCTGCGCGGAGGCTCCCGCGAAGCCGCGGTCCTGGTGTTGTTCTCCGGCCCGCAATCCGGTCCACCCGATGGCGGCCTCCCCGACGACGCCGACCTGTTGGTCACCGTGCGGGCGTCGACCTTGCGTCACCACGCCGGCCAGGCCGCGTTCCCCGGTGGCGCCGCCGATCCCACCGACGCCGACCCGGTGGCCACCGCCCTGCGCGAGGCCCGCGAGGAAACCGGAATCGAGGTCAGCAGGCTGCATCCGCTGGCCACCCTGGAGCGAATGTTCATCGCGCCCTCGCAGTTTCACGTCGTCCCGGTGTTGGCGTACTCGCCGGATCCCGGTCCGGTGGCCGTTGTCAACGAGGCCGAGACGGCGATCGTCGCACGAGTTCCGGTGCGCGCCTTCATCAATCCGGAAAACCGGTTGATGGTGTACCGCGGCGACCTCGGCCGCCGGTGGGCCGGCCCGGCGTTTCTGCTCAACGAGATGCTGGTCTGGGGATTCACTGGCCAGGTGATCTCCGCGTTGCTCGACGTCGCCGGCTGGGCGCAGCCCTGGGACACCGCCGACGAGCGGGAGCTGGACGCGGCGATGGCGCTGGTCGGTGAACGGGGCGAGACCCGCCGATGAACATGAATTCGATGACCCCGTCGCAGTGGCTGGATATCGCCGTGCTGGCGGTCGCCTTCATCGCGGCGGTCTCGGGTTGGCGGTCGGGGGCGTTGGGTTCGCTGCTCTCGTTCGTGGGGGTGTTGCTCGGCGCGATCGCCGGGGTGTTGCTGGCGCCCCACCTTGTCAGCCACATCGCCGCCCCGCGCGCCAAATTGTTTGCGGCACTGTTCTTGATCCTCGCGCTCGTCGTCATCGGTGAGGTCGCCGGCGTGGTGTTGGGGCGAGCAGTCCGGGGCGCGATCCGCAGCCGCTCCATCCGCACTCTCGACTCGGTCATCGGGGTGGGAGTGCAGCTCGTCGTGGTGTTGACCGCCGCGTGGCTGTTGGCGACGCCGCTGACGCAGTCGAAGGACCAGCCGGAGCTGGCCGCCGCGGTCCGGGGTTCGCGAGTGTTGGCTCAGGTCAACGAGGTTGCACCGCCTTGGCTCAAGACGGTGCCCAAGCGGCTGTCCGCACTGTTGAACACGTCCGGCCTGCCCGCCGTGTTGGAGCCGTTCAGCCGGACCCCGGTCATCCCGGTCGCCTCACCCGACCCCGAGTTGGCCCGCAATCCGGTGGTGCAGTCCACCGCCCCCAGCGTGGTCAAGGTGCGCAGCCTGGCCCCCAGCTGCCAGAAGGTGTTGGAGGGCAGTGGATTCGTGATCGCGCCCGACCGGGTGATGACCAATGCGCATGTAGTGGCCGGCTCCAACAGCGTTCAGATCTACGCCAGCGGCAGCCCCCTCGACGCGACCGTGGTGTCCTACGATCCGTCGGTCGATATCGCGATCCTGGCGGTCCCCAACTTGCCGCCACCGCCGTTGCCGTTCGCGCAGACCGAGGCGAAGACGGGTGCCAGTGTCGTCGTGCTCGGTTATCCGGGTGGGGGCAACTTCACCGCGACACCGGCCAGGATCCGGGAGCTGATCAAATTGAGTGGGCCCGATATCTACCGGGACCCGGCGCCGGTCACCCGCGACGTCTACACGATCAGAGCCGGTGTGGAGCAAGGCAATTCGGGTGGACCGTTGATCGATCTCGACGGCCATGTGCTCGGTGTGGTGTTCGGCGCGGCCGTCGACGACCCCGACACCGGCTTTGTGCTGACCGCCGACGAGGTGGCCGGTCAGCTCGCCAAAATCGGTGACACGCAGACGGTGGGCACCGGGTCCTGCGTCAGTTGAGGCCGGCTCGGGACGCGTGCACCTGGTCGAGGAATCTCGTCAGGTGCCTGTTGACTTCCTCGGGTGCCTCTTCGTGGCTGAAATGCCCTGCGCCGGCGATGGATACGTAGCGCCCCTGCGGCGCGTAACGTTGCGTCCGATTGACCGGGTCGGCCAGCACGTAGGGATCCGCCTCGCCGCGTAGGTGCAACAGCGGCACACTGAGCTGCTGGCACATCGACCTCATGAACCGCCGCCCCTCGTCGCGCAGCTGGCTGCGCGCCGCCCAGCGCTGGTATTCCAGCGCGCAGTGCGCGGCCCCCGGAATCTGTATCACCGTCCGCAGATGGCCGATGGTCTCGGAAAAGTCCTCGGATGCAAGCCATTTCGCGCAGCTACGGCTGCGGACCAGGTGTTCGATCTCCGCCGCGTTGTTGCGGGTCAGCAGGCGCTCGGGCCACAACGGCAGTTGGTATGGCAGCAATGTTTGCAACAGCGCGTAACCCTGGTCGCGTCGCGTCAATGTGGATCGCCGCAACGCCGCCGGGTGCGGCGAGCTGATCAGCGCGATGGCCGAGACCAGCCGCGAATGCAGCAGCGCGGTGGCCCAGCAGGCCAGCCCGCCGTCGGCGTGGCCGACCAGCGTCGCCGAGGAGTGCCCGAGCGCACGGATGAGTCCGGCCGTGTCCCCGGCCAGCGTCCAGCCGTCGTAGCCGCGGGGCGGCTTGTCGCTGCCGCCGTAACCGCGCAGGTCGACCGCGACCACGCGCGCGCCGGTGAGCCCGCGCAGCTGGTGACGCCAGGACCACCAGAACGATCCGAATCCGTGCAGCAGCATCACCAACGGCCGCGCCGTCGGCGGCAGGCCGCCGGCATCGCGGGGAGGAAGGGCCTCCACGACGTGAAAGCGGATGCCGTTGGCGTGCACATCCAGGTGGCGCCACGGCCCGTCGATGCGGGTTACCGACGGATCGGGCGGCGCCATCTACCCGCCCGAGGGATCGCCGGCGGCTTCGTCGCCGCGCTTCGCGTGCCTGCCGTGCGACTGGGTGAGTTGCTTGTCATGGCCCGGCGTGAGCGCGGTGCGGGTCTCCTTGACCGATTCGATCGTCTGGCGCGGCCCTCGAATCCGGCGCACCTTGAGGAAGCCCAGCAAGGCGAGTGCGGCGCCGACCACCACCATGATCCCGAAGACGATCAGGTAAGCCACCCAGCGCCACAGCCAGGTGTCGAGCAGTTCGGCGACGAAGAAGAAGAAAAAGAAGGTGGAGTAGAACAGCACCACGAGCGCGGCGATGAAGAAAACGCTACCGGTGAGGCCCTTTTTGACGTCGCGGGTAATTTCGGCGCGGGCCAGTTCGACTTCGGCGCGCACCAACGTGGAGACCTGGGTCGTCGCGTCCTTGATCAGGTCGCCGATCGACGACTCGGTGGGCTTGGCGTGCGGGTCGGTCAACGGAATCGTGGTCAGCGTGCTGGGCACACCGTTCTTGCCATCGGCTTTGCTCACAGACCGTCCTCTTTCGTCGTCGCCAGGCTCGCTGTCGTCGCGGTTCATGTTGCCACGTGGCGCCTGGACAGGAGAAGCCAGACGAGGCCGGCCGAACATGCGACCGCCCGCTGGCCAGTTGGGTTCGGCCAGAACGCGGTCGGCCGGGACGCGCGGCCGAAGCGAACATGGCTCCCCGGCCGATTACACTCGGCCAAGCCGGTCGCGATGTCCGGCCGACGATGGGAGTGAGGCTGTGCGGAGGGCGCACCGATGCTTCTTGGTGGCGATGGTTGCCCTGCTCGTGGCCGTGCTCGGTTCGCATGGCCACGCCGCCGCCGCTGATGTCAGGATCCCGCTGGGGGGTGGGGCGGGCATCGTTGTCAACGGCGACACCATGTGCACGCTGACCACCATCGGTGGGGATGCCGCGGGCGAGCTCATCGGATTCACCTCCGCGCACTGCGGGGGCCCGGGCGCTCAGGTCGCCGCCGAGGGCGCGGAAAACGCGGGGATATTGGGCACCATGGTCGCCGGCAACGACAACCTCGACTACGCGGTGATCAAGTTCGATCCGGCCAAGGTGACACCGGTGGCGAACTTCAACGGCTTCTTGATCAGCGGCATCGGCCCGGACCCGGCCTTCGGCGAGATCGCCTGCAAACAGGGCCGCACCACCGGCAATTCGTGCGGCGTCACCTGGGGGGCGGGCCAGACCCCGGGCACCATCGTGATGCAGGTCTGCGGCCAACCGGGTGATTCCGGCGCGCCGGTGACCGTCAACAATGAGTTGGTCGGAATGATCCACGGGGCGTTCAGCGACAACCTGCCGACATGCATCGTCAAGTACATCCCGTTGCACACCCCGGCGGTGGTCCAGTCCTTCAACGCGATCCTGGGCGACATCAACGCCAAGCACCGCCCCGGTGCGGGGTTCAGCCCGCTGCCGGCCTGAACGGCACCGGCTACTTCGCCGCCCTGATCGCGTCGAACACGCCGGGGTCGAGCAGCGTTGAGGTGTCGCCCAATTCGCGGTTCTCGGCGATGTCGCGCAACAGCCTGCGCATGATCTTGCCGCTGCGGGTCTTGGGCAGCTCGGGCACCACGTGCACCTCGCGCGGACGCGCGATGGGGGAGATCTCCCGGGCCACCTCGACGCGCAGGTCGTCGACGATTCCGTCGTGCACCTCGAAATCCGCGCACAGGACGACGAACGCGCAGATGGCCTGACCGGTTGTCTCGTCGGTCGCGCCGACCACCGCCGCCTCGGCCACCGCGGCGTGGCCGACCAACGCCGACTCCACCTCGGCCGTGGAGAGCCGATGGCCCGACACGTTCATCACGTCGTCGATGCGGCCGACCACCCAGATGTCGCCGTCGGCGTCGTAATAGGCGCTGTCACCGGCGAAATACCAGCCTTGCTCGGCGAATCGGGACCAGTAGGTCTCGACATAACGTTGCGGATCGCCCCAGATGCCGCGCAGCATCGACGGCCACGGCTGGTCCAGCACCAGGTAGCCGGTGACGTGCTCGCCCTTGTCCTCGCCCGGCGGCGGCAGCTCCTCGCCGTGGTCGTCGACGATCTTCGCCGAGACCCCCGGCAGCGGCCTCATCGCCGAACCCGGTTTGGCCGCAGCGACCCCCGGCAACGGGGAGATCATCGTGGCGCCCGTCTCGGTCTGCCACCAGGTGTCGACGATCGGGAGGCGCTCGGCGCCGATCACCTTCCGGTACCAGCGCCACGCTTCGGGGTTGATCGGCTCGCCGACCGACCCCAGCAGCCGCAGGCTGGACAGGTCGTGCGCATCGGGGATCTCGCGGCCCCACTTCATGAATGTGCGAATCAGCGTGGGCGCCGTGTAATAGATTGTCACACCGTATTTTTCGATGATGTCGAAATGACGGTGCTGGGTCGGGCTGTCGGGTGTGCCTTCGTAGAGCACCTCGGTGACCCCGTTGGCCAGCGGACCGTATACACCGTAGGTGTGTCCGGTGACCCAGCCGATGTCGGCGGTGCACCAGAACACGTCGGTGTCGGCCTTGATGTCGAAGACGTAGTGGTGCGTGTAGGCGGCGTGTGTCAGGTAGCCGCCGCTGGTGTGCACGATGCCCTTGGGCTTGCCGGTGGTGCCCGA
Source organism: Mycobacterium sp. WUMAC-067 (assembly GCF_020217485.1). GTDB lineage: Bacteria > Actinomycetota > Actinomycetes > Mycobacteriales > Mycobacteriaceae > Mycobacterium. Next base: position 148,267 of record NZ_JAEKMI010000007.1, read on the forward strand.
GGTGTACAGCAGGAACAACGGCTGCTCGGCGCCGAACGGCTCCGGGGTGTGTTCGGGGGAGGCGGCGTCCACGACGTCGTGCCACCACAGGTCGCGGTCGTCATCCCAGGACACGTCAATTCCGGTGCGCCGCACCACCACAACGTGCTCGATGGGGCTGTCCGGGCCCGCAACCGCCTCGTCGGCGGCGTCCTTGAGGGGCGCGGGCTTGCCGCGGCGGAATTGCCCGTCGCTGGTGATCAGCAGCTTGGCGTCGGCGTCGGCGATGCGGGCCTGCAACGCTTTGGCGGTGAAGCCCGCGAACACGACGCCGTGCATGACGCCCAGGCGCGCGCAGGCCAGCATCGCGATCACCGCCTCGGGGATCAGCGGCAGGTAGATCGCGACGCGGTCACCGGCTACCAGGCCGAGATCGGTCAGCGCGTTGGCGGCCTTGCAGACTTCGGCTTGCAGCTGCGCGTAGGTCAGGCTGCGGTGGTCACCGACCGGCTCGCCCTCCCAGTGGATGGCGATGCGATCCCCGTGGCCGGCCTCGACGTGGCGATCGACGCAGTTGTACGCGACGTTGAGCTTGCCGTCGGCGAACCACTTGGCGAACGGCGCGTCGGACCAGTCCAGCACCTCGGTGAACGGCGTTGCCCAGGACAGCCGATTGGCCTGGTTCGCCCAGAAGGCCAGCCGGTCCTGTTCGGCTTCGCGGTACAGCTCCTCGCCCGCGTTGGCCTGTTCGACGAAGTGCGCCGACGGGGGATACGACGAGGGGCCCGCAGGGTGGGTTGCGGTCACTGGCTTCTCCTGTGTCGAGACTGCGCCGTTGGCTGGCCGACTGCGAGCCTAGCTGTGTGCGGCGTGGCTCTGCGAGCGGCAGTTGTGTGCCGAATCCGGGGTCAAAGTGTGCCCTCAGGGCGGATAATCACCGTGTGCCGGGTCATGGGCGGAGCATCCGCCGACTAGCCCCCAGCTTCGCCGCGGCCGCAACGACTTACGCCGCCGCCGCGGTGCTGGGGTGGCCCGCGTCGGCCATGCCGGCCGACACCGTCGACGCGCCGACGCCGTGCTGGTCGGACCAGATCGCCGTGTCCGCCTCCCCGACGGAGGCCGCGGTGGGGCACCGCGCGGTGACCCTGATCTTCACCCTCGCCGGCGGCGCGGAGCCCTGCACCATCGCCGGATACGCCGGGGTCGACTCGGGCGCCGGCGGCCCATTGGTGCACGCCCGGCCCACGTTGCGCGGATACATGGGCGGCCTGCCCAGCGGCGTCAACGTCGCGCCCGCCGTCATCCTGTCCATCTCGACCCAGGGCCAGGCGATCGTCGAGGGCGTCGCCGTCGACGGTGAGGGAAAGCCGTGCCCCACCTACACGGACTTGCTCGTCAATCCGCCCGGCACCACCAACGTGGTGACGGTGTCGGCCACCATCGAGGCCTGCGAGTTGCAGGTGCATCCCGTCACCGCGGTCTGAGCGAGTCAGTCGGCCCTGGCCAGACAGTAGACGCGCGCGGGGACGACCACCCGGGGGTTCTAGGTCGCAGACGCGGTCGTGGCACTTCACCCCCGCACGACTTCAGGCCCTAGGGTCGGGTGTCATGCGTGCGATGCGGACCCCGCCGGCCTTGCTGGCCCCGGTCGTCGCCGCGATGCTCGTGGTCGCCTCGCTGGCCGGATGCGGCGGCGGTGTGCTGAGTCCGGATCTGGTGGTGGTCAACGGCGGCGAACCACCCAACCCACTGATCCCGACCGGCACCAACGACAGCCAGGGTGGCCGGATCCTCGACCGGCTCTTCGCCGGCCTGATGTCCTACGATGCCGCCGGCCACCCGTCGCCCGAGGTCGCCCAGTCGATCGACACCACCGACAACGTCAACTACCGCGTCATCCTCAAACCCGGCTGGACGTTCACCGACGGCTCACCGGTGACGGCGCATTCGTTCGTCGACGCCTGGAACTATGGCGCGCTGAGCACCAATGCCCAACTGCAGCAATGCTTCTTCGGCCCAATCGACGGCTTCGACGCGGTCGCCGGCCTCACCGGAGACGGCAAGCCGACCGCGACCACGATGTCCGGGCTGCGGGTGATCAACGACCTGGAGTTCACCGTCCGGCTCAAGGCGCCGACCATCGACTTCAGGATGCGGTTGGGACACAGCGCCTTCTATCCGTTGCCGGCGGCCGCCTTTCGGGACATGAGCGGGTTCGGCCAGCACCCGATCGGCAACGGACCGTACCAACTCGTACAAGGCCCCGACGGTCCGGCGTGGGAGCACAACGTCCGAATCGACTTGCGGCCCAACCCCGGATATCGCGGCAACCGCAAGCCACACAACAAGGGGCTGCGCTTCGAGTTCTACGCCAACCTGGACACCGCCTACGCCGACCTGCTGTCGGGCAACCTCGACGTGCTGGACACCATCCCGCCCAGCGCCCTGCCGGTCTACAAGCGCGACCTCGGCGACAAGGTCACCAGCGGCCCGGCCGCGATAAACCAGAGCCTCGACACCCCGATGCGGCTGCCGCATTTCGGGGGCGAGGAAGGCCGGCTGCGCCGCCTGGCGCTGTCGGCCGCCATCAACCGGCCGCAGATCTCCCGGCAGATCTTCGCCGACACCCGCAGTCCCGCACGCGATTTCACCGCCCGATCACTGCCGGGGTTCGATCCGAACATCGCCGGCAGTGACGCGTTGGACTTCAATCCCGATCGGGCGCGGCGACTTTGGGCGCAGGCCGATGCGATCTCGGCCTGGAGCGGACGCTACGCGATCGCCTACAACGCCGACGCGGGACACCAGGATTGGGTGGACGCCGTGGCCAACAGCATCAAGAACGTGCTCGGCATCGACGCGGCAGGCGCGCCGCAACCGACCTTCGCGGGGTTTCGCACCCAGATCACCAACCGCAGCATCGCCACCGCGTTTCGCGCCGGATGGCAGGGCGACTACCCGTCGATGATCGAATTCCTCGCCCCGCTGTTCGCCACGGGCGCGGGATCCAACGACGTCGGCTACTCCAGCGAGAAGTTCGACGCCGCGCTGGCGGCCGCCGAAGCCGCACCCGACCTGGCGCAGGCCACCAGGCTGGCCAACGAAGCCCAACGAATCCTGTTCCACGACATGCCCGTTGTTCCGCTGTGGAACTACATCAGCGTGGTCGGATGGTCACCCGAGGTCAGCAACGTCACGGTCACCTGGAACGGGCTGCCCGACTACGAGAACATCGTCAAGGCTTGACATGGGCTGGTACATCGCGCGCCGGATCGCCGTCATGGTGCCCGTGTTCCTCGGCGCCACGTTGCTGATCTACGGCATGGTCTTCCTGCTGCCCGGCGACCCCTTGGCCGCGATCGCCGGCGATCGCCCCCTGACGCCGGCCGTCGCCGCGCAGCTGCGCACCCGCTATCACCTCGACGACCCGTTCATCGTGCAGTACTTGCGCTACCTCGGCGGCGTTTTGCATGGCGACCTGGGCCGCGCCTACTCCGGGCTTCCCGTCAGTGACGTTCTCGCACACGCGTTTCCGGTCACCCTGCGGCTGTCGTTGATCGCCCTGGCCGTCGAGGCGGTGCTGGGAATCGGGTTCGGGCTGGTCGCGGGCCTGCGTGCGGGTGGCCTTTTCGATTCGACGGTGTTGATCACCGGCCTGGTCATCATCGCGATCCCCATCTTCGTGCTGGGATTCCTCGCGCAGTTCGTGTTCGGGGTCCGGTTGGGCATCGCCCCGGTGACGGTGGGACAACGAGCCACCTTCGCGCGCCTGCTGTTACCCGGAATCGTGCTGGGCTCGGTGTCTTTCGCTTATGTGGTGCGGTTGACCCGGTCGGCGGTGGCCGCCAACGCGCATGCCGACTACGTGCGCACCGCCACCGCCAAAGGATTGTCACGGCCCCGGGTCGTGACGGTGCACATCCTGCGCAACTCGCTGATCCCGGTCGTGACGTTTCTGGGAGCGGACCTGGGCGCGCTGATGGGCGGGGCCATCGTGACCGAAGGCATCTTCAACATTCACGGCATCGGCGGCGTGCTCTACCAAGCCGTCACCCGGCAAGAGGCGCCCACCGTGGTCTCGATCGTGACCGTGCTGGTGATGATCTACCTGCTCACCAATCTGATGGTGGATCTGCTGTACGCCGCGCTGGATCCCCGGATCCGTTATGGCTGAGCCGAACACCGCACGGGGCGGATTCTGGCGCGACACGTGGCGGCGCTTGCACCGGCGCCCGAAGTTCATCGGTGCGGCACTGTTGATCGCGTTCATCGTTGCCGTCGCGATGTTTCCGGCGTTGTTCACATCCGTGGATCCGACTTATGCCGATCCCGGCCAGAGCCTGCTGCCCGCGTCGCGCGCGCACTGGTTCGGCACCGACTTGCAGGGCCACGACGTGTACGCGCGCACGGTGTATGGCGCGCGCGCCTCGGTCACGGTCGGCCTTGGGGCTGCCGCGATCGTGTTCGTCGTGGGCGGCGCGCTGGGCGCGTTGGCCGGCTTCTACGGCGGCTGGATCGACGCGGTGGTCTCCCGTGTCACCGACGTGTTCTTCGGGCTGCCGTTGCTGCTTGCCGCTATCGTGCTCATGCAGGTCCTGCACCATCGCACGGTGTGGACGGTGATCGCGATCCTCGCGTTGTTCGGTTGGCCGCAGGTGGCCAGGATCGCGCGCGGTGCGGTGCTCTCGGTGCGCGCCAGCGACTACGTCCTCGCCGCTAAAGCGTTGGGGATGAGCAGGTTTCAGATCATGCTCCGGCACGCGCTACCCAACGCCCTGGGCCCGGTCATCGCGGTGGCCACCATCGCCCTCGGCCTATTCATCGTCACCGAGGCCACGCTGTCTTACCTCGGTGTCGGATTGCCGACGTCGGTGGTGTCGTGGGGCGGCGACATCAATCTCGCCCAGACGCGGCTGCGGGCGGGCTCGCCCATCCTGTTCTATCCCGCCGGCGCCCTGGCCATGACCGTGCTGGCCTTCATGATGATGGGCGACGCGCTGCGCGACGCGCTGGATCCGGCGTCGAGGGCGTGGCGGGCATGAGCGCAACCGCCCCGCCACTGCTGTTGGTGGACGGCCTGGAAGTCAGTTTCGGCGGTCAGGCCGCGGTGTGTGGCCTGGACCTGTCCGTGCTGCCCGGTCAGACCGTCGCCGTCGTGGGCGAATCGGGATCGGGGAAATCCACCACCGCCGCGGCGATCCTCGGACTCCTTCCGCCGGGCGGGCGAATCACCGGCGGGCGCATCGTGTTCGACGGCGTCGACATCTCGGCCGCCGACCGCCGAGCGATGCGTGCGATCCGGGGTCGGGAGATCGGCTACATTCCGCAGGATCCGATGACCAACCTGAACCCGGTGTGGAAGGTCGGCTTTCAGATCCGGGAAGCGTTGCGGGCCAACACCTCCGACCCGCACACCCGCGAACGCGCGATGGAGCTGCTCGCCGCGGCGGGGATGTCGGACCCGGTGAAACACGCCGGGCGCTACCCGCATCAGCTGTCCGGCGGCATGTGCCAACGTGCGCTGATCGCGATCGGGTTGGCGGGCCGGCCGCGGCTGTTGATCGCCGACGAGCCGACGTCCGCGCTGGATGTCACGGTGCAGCGGCGTGTGCTCGACCACCTGCAGCGGCTCACCACCGAACTGGGCACGGCGCTACTGCTGATCACGCACGACCTGGCCCTGGCCGCGGAGCGTGCCGAGTCCGTGGTCGTCGTCCATCGCGGCGTCGTGGTGGAATCCGGTGCGGCGCAGTCGATCTTGCAAAGCCCGCAGCACGAATACACCCGCCGGCTGGTCGCCGCGGCTCCTGCACTGGCGGTCCGGGGCGCCGCGCGGTCGCGTCCGAGAGCCGGGCAGCCGGACGAGGGCGACGCCGACGAAATCCTCGTCGCCTCCGAGTTGACCAAGGTCTACCGCGAATCCCACGGTGTTCCGTGTCGGCGCGGCGAATTCCGCGCCGTCGATGCGGTGTCGTTTCGGCTGCGCCGCGCGCGCACGCTGGCGATCGCCGGGGAATCGGGGTCGGGAAAATCGACCCTGGCGCGGATGGTGCTCGGCCTGCTGCCGCCCACCTCGGGCGCGGTGGTTTTCGACGGCACCCGAATCGACGACGCGATGCCCCGGGACGCGCAGCTTGCTTTCCGCCGGCGGGTGCAGCCGGTGTTTCAAAATCCTTACAGCAGCCTGGATCCCATGTACTCGGTGTTTCGTGCCATCGAGGAACCGTTGCGGATTCACCGGGTCGGCGACCGCAGGCAGCGCGCACAAGCGGTGCATGACCTCGTCGACCAGGTGGCGCTGCCGTCGTCGGTATTGGATCGCCTGCCCCGCGAACTGTCCGGTGGCCAACGCCAACGGGTGGCGATCGCTCGCGCGCTGGCGTTGCGTCCCGAAGTGCTGGTGTGCGACGAGGCGGTGTCCGCGCTCGACGTTCTGGTTCAGGCGCAGATCCTGGACCTGCTGGCCGATCTGCAGGCCGAACTGGGCCTGGCCTACTTGTTCATCAGCCATGACCTCGCGGTGATCCGCCAGATCGCCGACGACGTGTTGGTGATGCGCGCGGGCCGCGCGGTGGAGCACGCGCCCACCGAGGAGCTGTTCACTCGCCCCGGCCACGAGTACACGCGGCAGCTGTTGGAGGCCATCCCGCACGCGCGGACAATCCGACGGAGATAGGTTGTCAAGCTGTGACGGCTGATCCTCTGGCCCCCCTGATGGAACTGCCCGGCGTCGCCGAGGCGAGTGACCGCGCCCGCGAGGCGCTGGGGCGCGCCCATCGCCACCGGGCCAACTTGCGCGGCTGGCCCGTGACCGCCGCCGAGGCCGCGCTGCGGGCGGCGCGCGCGTCGTCGGTCCTCGACGGCGGCCCCATCCGGCTCGAGGATCTCGCCGACGCCGGAAAGGTCAGCGATCCGGTGTTCGCGGGCGCGCTCCGGGTGGCGCAGGCGCTCGAGGGCGGCGAAGGCCCCGTCGTGGGCATCTGGCGGCGCGCGCCCCTGCAGGCGCTTGCCCGTCTGCACATGCTGGCCGCGGCCGATCAGACCGACGCCGAGCATCTGGGTCGCCCGCGCGCCGATGCCGGCGTAGGGCCGCGGCTGGAGCTGTTGGCGGAGTTGGTGAATGGCCGCACCCAGGCGCCGGCCCCGGTGATCGCCGCGGTCGCGCACGGTGAGTTGTTGACGCTGAAGCCATTCGGCAGTTCGGACGGCGTGGTCGCCCGCGCGGTGTCGAGGTTGGTGACCATCGCCAGCGGGCTGGACCCGCACGGCTTGGGGGTGCCCGAGGTCAGCTGGATGCGTCAGCCCGCGGCGTACCGCGACGCGGCACAGGGTTTCGCCGATGGCACGCGCGAGGGGGTGGGCGCGTGGCTGGTGCTGTGTTGCCGAGCGATGCAAGCCGGTGCGAAAGAGGCTCTGGCGATCGCCGACTCGATGTCGAATCGGTAGCTGAAGCGGGGGGCGAAAGGCCGGGAAATCGGCACCGGAAAAGGGTCGGAAAAGTGTAGAGCGGGCGACGTTCCGAATGATCGGTCCGCCGCCCGCTAGCACGGGACTCGGTTACCAAGCGTGCATTTCGGGGCTGCGTGGGTTGGCCTCGGCGATCTTGCGACGCTTCTGGTTGCAGCCCCACCCAAAGGGCCGTCGACGCTTCCGCTTTTCGCAATTACGCAGGCCCGCAACACTTCTGCCATTTTCGCGGCTATGACTCCGCGTGGGTGCCGGGCACCGTGCTGGGCGCCCGGATCGGGAGATCGAACCTTCTCTTCCGGATCGACCTAGGCCTCACCGGGCTTCCGTGGTTCCTTTGTACTACTAGACCCCTAGCACAGCAAGGCCCAATTTGGCGAATGCAGCCAAGGCGCATTGGATGGCGCGCCTCACGTGTTTGCTGTGGCCTAGAACGCGTAGCGGCGCAACAGCGAGTAGGTGACCGCGCCGGCGGCGAGCGCGCTGATGCCCACCGCCGCGGTGGTGGCGATCGCCGCGCCGGACGGCGCCGGGATGCGGTCCCGCAAGGACACCGGGCGGGAGAAGGACATCACGGGCCAGCCGCGTTCGACGGCTTCCCTCCGCAACCCGCGGTCGGGATTGACGACGCTGGGGTGACCGACCGTCTCGAGCATCGGCAGGTCGGTGATCGAGTCGGAGTAGGCGTAGCAGTGTTCGAGCGGATAGCCCTCGCGAGCGGCCAGCTCGCGGATCGCTTGGACCTTGCCCTCGCCGTAGCAGTAGAACGCGATCTCGCCGGTGTACCGACCGTCCTCGACGACCATCCGGGTGGCCATCGCGTGGGTGGCGCCCAGGGCCCGGGCGATCGGCGCGACGATTTCCTCGCCCGAGGCCGAGACCACCACGACGTCACGCCCGCACAATTTGTGGGCGGCGATCAGATCGGCGGCTTCGGCGAACACCAGCGGGGTCACGATGTCGTGCAGCGTCTCGTTGACGATCGATTTGACCTGTTCCACGTCCCAGCCGGTGCACATATTGGTCATGTGCGCCCGCATCCGATCCATCTGGTCATGATCGGCACCGGAGAGCAAATAGATGAACTGGGCGTAGCTGGACTTGAGCACGGCGCGGCGATTGAGCAGGCCCTGTGCGAAAAACGGTTTGCTGAACGCCAGCGTGCTGGACTTGGCGATGATCGTCTTGTCGAGGTCGAAGAAGGCCGCCGTGCGGGCGCGGGACGTGGTGCTTGCCGCTGATTGGCCCGCGGCTGACTGCTCGGCAGCCGGGTCGAAGACGGTCACGGACCCAGCATAGGTCGGCGGTGCCGTCGTGCCGTGGTCCCGCACCGGAAATGGCCGCTCAGGGCCGTGCGGGTGGCCGGTGGAGCAGTGTTTTCGCGGCTCAAGGTCATTTTTCAGTAAATGATCTATTGCGTTATTGCGGACTGTCATGTGTATAGTAAGCATTACTCGGCCTGAGCCGAGGGTGTATCAGCCCGACCCCCCGGGGCTGATGCACGACGACCCTCGCCTCCTCCCCCCCTGGCGGGGGTCGTCCCTTTTCTCGGGTCTTTTTGGGCCGTTTCCCCCCGGTTTCGGGCGCTGGGATTGGCCCTCGATGCGTTGCGGGGAGTTCGTCCGTCGTCGCTGGCGCACCGCCGCCGCGCGCGGTTTGTGCACACTCACGTCTCTATCCCCAAATCCGCGTTTGGGACTGGTGTGCCAAGGTTGGGGCCCCGCACAGTGGGCGGATGACCGGCACCTCCACGACCGAAGCCGCCCACCGCGCCGAGGGTTCTGCGGGTGTATTGGCGATGCTGGCGGAGCCCGAACTGCGCGCCGAGGTGGAGCGCGTGGCGGCAGCGGCCGGGATTCGCGTCGTGCATGCCGGCGACGCGACGCCGGTGAGCCGCAAGACCTGGGCGGCGGCCGCGGCCATCGTGCTGGACGCGGGGGCCGCGGTGCGCTGCGAGCGCTGGGCGCTGCCACGCCGCGATCACGTGACCGTAGTGACCGCGGCCGAGCCCGACCCGACGACGTGGGCGGCCGCCGTCGGCGTCGGCGCCGGGCACGTGCTGCGACTGCCCGGGCACGCGGCCGAGCTGGTTGGTGAACTCGCCGAAGCCGCCGAGTCGTCGCGCGACGACGGGTCGCGCGGCCACGCGGTCGCCGTCATCGGGGGCTGCGGCGGCGCCGGCGCCTCTGTGCTCGCGGTCGCCCTGGCTCACGCCGCCAGCGAAGCGCTGCTGGTGGACCTCGACCCGTGGGGTGGCGGCATCGAATTGTTGCTCGGCGGTGAAAACGCGCCGGGGTTGCGCTGGCCGGACCTTGCGCTGCGCGGTGGGCGGCTCACCTGGCCGGCGGTGCGCGATGCGTTGCCGCGACACCGCGGAATCAGCGTGCTCTCCGGAACTCGGCGCGGGTACGAGGTGGACGCCGGGGCGGTGCACGCCATCGTCGAGGCGGGCCGTCGGGGCGCGGTCAGCGTGATCTGCGACCTGCCTCGCCGCTTCACCGACGCGACCCAGGCCGCCTTGAGCGCCGCCGACCTTGTCGTGGTCGCCAGCCGCTGTGACGTGCGGGCCTGCGCGGCGACCACGGCGATGGCGCCGGCCCTGGCGTCCGTCAATCCCAACGTGGGCCTGGTGGTGCGGGGACCGTCGCCGGGAGGACTGCGGGCGGCGGAGGTCGCCGAGATCGCCGGCCTGCCGTTGCTGGCGGCGATCAAAGCGCAGCCGCAACTCGGCGAGCAGGTGGAACGCGGCGGCCTGCGATTGGGGCGGCGGTCGGCGCTCGCGGCGGCGGCCCGCGAGGTGCTTGGGGTGCTGCCGCCCGCCGGCGCGCGGGCGGCGCGGAACGGTCGGGCGGCGTGAGTGGTTCGCTGATCGAGCGCGTCCGCGAGCGACTGGCCGGCGAAGCCGGGCCGCTGGGGCCTTCGGTGGTGGCCGCCGCGATCCGGGCCGAGTCCGGCGGGATGCTCGGCGACACCGAGGTGCTGGCCAATCTCCGCGTGCTGCAGACCGAACTCACCGGCGCCGGCGTTCTCGAACCGCTGCTGTGCGCGGACGGTACGACCGACGTCTTGGTCACGGCACCGGACGCGGTATGGGTCGACGACGGCAACGGCTTGCGCCGAACGGGGATTCGCTTCCGTGACGAGGCCGCGGTGCGGCGCTTGGCGCAGCGACTGGCGCTGGCCGCCGGACGGCGGCTGGACGACGCGCAGCCCTGGGTAGACGGCGAGCTGACCGGCATCGGGGCCGGGGGGTTCGCGGTGCGGCTACATGCCGTGCTGCCGCCGGTGGCCGCCGCGGGCACCTGTTTGTCGCTGCGGGTGCTGCGGCCGGCCAGTCAGGACTTGGCGGCCCTGACCGCCGCGGGTGCGATCGAGCCCGCGGCCGCTGCGCTGGTCGCCGACATCATCGCCGCCCGGCTGGCGTTTTTGGTGAGCGGCGGAACCGGCGCGGGCAAGACGACTTTGCTGGCCGCGATGTTGGGCGCCGTGCCGCCCGCCGAACGGATCGTCTGCGTCGAGGATGCCGCCGAATTGGCGCCGCGGCACCCGCATCTGGTGAAACTCGTCGCGCGGTGCGCCAACGTCGAAGGCGTCGGCGAAGTCCCGGTGCGCCAACTGGTCCGGCAGGCGCTGCGGATGCGGCCCGACCGCATCGTGGTCGGCGAGGTCAGGGGCGCCGAAGTGGTCGACCTGCTGGCCGCGCTGAACACCGGGCACGACGGGGGCGCGGGCACCGTGCACGCCAACAACCCCGGCGAGGTCCCCGCACGCCTGGAAGCGCTGGGCGCGCTCGGCGGTCTCGATCGGGCGGCCCTGCACAGCCAACTCGCCGCGGCCGTGCAGGTGCTACTGCATGTCGAACGCGACCGCACCGGTCGGCGGCGACTCGCTGAAATCGCTGTGCTGCAACCGGTTCGAGGACAGGTCCGGGCGGTCACGGTGTGGCACGCGGATCGGGGGATGACCGACGACGCCCCGCAACTGCGGCGCGTCCTGCAAAGCCGGATGCCGGCGTGAACGGCCCGCAGGCCGGCGCGCTGCTGTTGTCGCTCGCGCTGGTGGTCGGTCGGCCCTCGCCCCGGCGCCGGCTCCGTCCGGCGGCGTCGCCGCGCCGGCGGCTCCCGTCGAACGGGCTTCGCGGCGCGGGCTGGGTGGCTGTGGGTGTGGGCTGCGCCGCCCTGGTCCTGCTGCCGCTGACGACCGTTCTGTGCTTCGCGGTCGTGGGCGCGACCGTGAGCCTGCGCTATCGGCGTCGCCGCCGCATGCGACGCGCGACGCGGGAGGGCCGCGCGCTGGAAACCGCGCTCGATGTGCTCGTCGGTGAGCTGCGGGCGGGCTCCCATCCGGTGCGCGCGTTCGGCGTCGCCGCCGACGAGACCGCCGGCGCGGTCGCGGACTCGCTGCGCTCGGTGGCGGCGCGGGCCCGGTTGGGTGCCGATGTCGCGGCCGGGCTGGCCGCCGCCGCACGCTCGTCGGCGCTACCCGCGCATTGGGAGCGGCTCGCGCTGTGCTGGCGGCTGGCCAGTGACAATGGGTTGGGAATAGCGACCCTGATGCGCGCCGCCCAGCGCGATATCGCTGAGCGGCAACGGTTCTCGGCGCGCGTTGCATCGAGCCTGGCCGGTGCGCGCGCGACCGCGGCGATACTGGCCGCCCTGCCGGTGCTCGGGGTGCTGCTGGGTCAACTGATCGGGGCCCGACCGCTGGCCTTCCTGCTGGGCGGGCATGTGGGCGGGTGGCTCTTGCTCATCGGTTCGACGCTGGCCTGCGGCGGGCTGTTGTGGTCGGACCGCATCGTCGATCGGGTGGCGTGATGAACCGCGCCGGTGACGATGCAGAGCGAAGCGATGAGGAGGAGCGGCGCATGAACCTCGTAGCGGTGCTGCTGGCCGCGGCGCTGTGGATCGGTCCCGGTCCCTCGCTGACGCGACGGCGTGCCGGGATGCCGCTGCGCGGCGGCCGGGCGCGGGGGACCGCCGCGCGAACGGGCGGCCCGGACGCGCTGGCGGTCGCGTCCTGTCTCGACGTGCTGGCCGTGTGCCTGGGGGCGGGCATGGCGGTGTCGACCGCCGCGGCGGCCGCCGCGCCATCCGCGCCGCCACAGCTGGCCCGCGTCCTGCGCCGGACCGCCGACCTGCTGGCGCTGGGCGCCGATCCCGCTGTGGCATGGGCGATTCCGTCGGACCTACCGGCGAGCCCGGACGACACGCACGTCGACGCGCTGCTGCGGTTGGCGCGGCGCTCTGCGTCCTCGGGCGCGGCGCTGGCCGGTGGCGTCGCCGAGTTGGCCGACCAGTCCCGCCACGACGCCGCACACGCGGCCACCGCCGCCGCCGAGCGGGCCGGGGTGCTCATCGCCGGGCCGCTGGGCCTGTGCTTCTTGCCGGCGTTCGTCTGCTTGGGCATCGTCCCGGTGGTGGCGGGATTGGCCGGTGAGGTGCTGCAGTCGGGTCTGCTGTGAAACGAAAGGAAGTCCTTGATGATCAACATGTTTCGCGAATTCGCCGCGCGCGTGGTCGTGCTGGCGGCCGACGAGTCGGGCATGTCGACGGTCGAATACGCCATCGGCACGATAGCGGCGGCGGCGTTCGGCGCGGTGCTGTACGCGGTGGTCACCGGAGATTCCATCGTGTCGGCGCTGACCAACATCATCGGCCGTGCGCTCAACACCAAGGTGTAGCCGGTAGTGCCGGCGCGAGCACCGTCGAGGCGGCGTTGGGCATCGCATCGCTCGTGGTGGTGCTGGTGCTGTGCCTGGCCGGCGTCAGCGCGGTTTCGATGCAGGTGCGCTGCATCGACGCCGCGCGCGAGGCCGCCCGACTGGCCGCTCGCGGCGACGAACGCTCCGCCGTGGCCGCCGCTCGCCGACTCGCCCCTGCCGGGTCGCGAATCGACCTGCACCGCGACGGCGACTTCCTGGTCGCCACCGTGGTCGCGCACTCGAAGTTGTTGCCCGCCAGTGTCATTGACGCAAAGGCGGTCGCCGCGGTCGAGCCGCCCCGATGATCGGGGCTCGGCCACATTGGTCGCGGCCTGGATGGTCGTGGTGCTGCTATGGGCGACCGGCGTCGCCGCCTACCTCGGCTCGGCGGTGGTGGCCCGTCACCGCGCACAGGCGGCGGCCGACCTGGCCGCCCTGGCCGCGGCGGCGCGCCTGGCGTCCGGATCCGACGCGGCCTGCACCCACGCCGCGGTCGTCGCCCGCGCGATGCGGGTCGACGACATCGGCTGTGTGGTCGACGGTCTCGATGTCGTCATCACGGCGCGGGTGGCGGTCGTCGTCGCCGGTACGGCACGGGCCACCGCGCGGGCGGGGCCGGCGGTCGCAGGAAAGGACTAGGGCGCTTGTGACAGCCCCGCGGCGACCAGCTCGTCATCGGTGGGCAATCGCAGGGAGACCAGCCCCGCGTACGTATCCGGCTCCAGCTCCACCCGGTTGACGGTGATGTGCACCGGCACCCAGTCCCCGTCGTGCCCGGGCATGCGCAGCACCCGACTGGTGGCGCCCCCGTCGAATTCCCTTGTCATGGCGGTCATCACGTCCTGATCGTCGGGGTGAACGCGTGGCTTTCCCGTCTCGCTGCGTCGCCAGTCGTAAAAGGTGCAGGGCTCGTCGAGCCATTTCAACAGGGTCCAGTTGTTGAGGTCGATCAGCGCGCGGTGCACCCCGGCCTGGGCGAGGCCGCTGAGGATCCGTTGCGCCAGGTCGTCGGTCGACACCGCCGGGCCCTTCAGTTCGGACTGCCAGTTGATCGCTCGCGCCACCAAGTGCTCCCGGCCGTCGGGCCCCGGCTCCAAGATCGTGCGCGCGACGAAACCTATCCGGATCGCCTTGCCGCGCCAGTCGGTGAGATCCCAGGTGCTGCACAATGTTTGGTCGGGCTTGGCCTTGACCGCCATCGCGAGCACTTTGGTCTCGTTCGGGTTGAGTTCACGGGACGGGAGATCCTCGGCGAAGGCCCTGCCGAAGGTGACTTCGACTTCGGGGTTCTTGCCGCTGTTGATCAGCGATTCGCGGGTGTCGGTCGCCACACCCAGGGTCAGGTCCCACTTCAGCGGCCCCGGAATCGGGCGCTCGGGCGGGTCGATGTCGGAGGGCCCGGTCCACACGTGCACGCCGTGGATGAGACCGTCGGACATCACCACCGGTTCGGTGCGAATGATGCGATCACGCTTGGGTGTGATGCTGGTCAGGCCCTGCCCGGTCTGCACCGATTCGGCGATCGCGGTTCGCACCGCGGCGAGATACGGGCTGCGGCGCAGGAAGGTGGCGATCGGGACGAGATTCTTCAGTTGGCGCCCCTGCGCCACAACGGTGGGATCCCCACCGAGCGTCTCCACGAGCAACCAGTCGTGGGCCATGCGGCTGAGTTTACGGCGACGGGACGCGCCCGTGGGAGCGGGTGAACCGACGGGCGACCTCGCCGGCTCCGCCGGTTTGCTCAGCGTGACTCTCGCGCCAGCTCCGCGAGGACCAACCGCAGCACCTGCACCGCGCCGGCCTTGTCGAGCGGGTCGTTGCCGTTGCCGCACTTGGGGGACTGCACGCACGACGGGCACCCCCGCGGGCATTCGCACGCCTCGATGGCGCCGGCCGTCGCGCCGAGCCACGTGCGGGCCTTTCGAAAGCCCCGTTCGGCGAATCCCGCGCCGCCCGGATACCCGTCGTAGACGAAGACACTGGGCAGCCCGTCGGGCTCGGGTCCCACCGCGGTGGACAAGCCGCCGATGTCGCCGCGGTCGCAGCTGGCGACCAACGGCAGCAGCCCGATGGCCGCGTGCTCGGCCGCATGCAATGCCCCGGGAATCCGCGTGCCGTCAATACCGTTGCGCTGCAACGCATCCTCGGTGATGGTGTACATCACCGAGGTGGTGGCCAGCGTGTGCTCCGGCATGTCCAATTCGATGAAGTCGATCACCTCCCCGGAGAGCCGGCGGCGCAGATACCCCACCACCCGGTGCGTGACCCGAACCGGGACCAGCCCCAGCGTGACCGGACCGAAGGCCGAGCGCTCGCCGGTGCCGGTGACGGCGATGTCGGTGATCTCCCGCGCGAACGTCGCATAACCGGGGTCCTCGGCGTGGACGAAGGCGATGCCCTCCTCGGTGTCCAGCGAGTCCACCACGTAGCTGTCGCCTTGATGCAGGTACACCGCTCCCGGGTGCACCGAGACCGGTGCCTGGCCGACGCCGGCGCTGCCCAGCAACCGCCCGGTGTCGGTCTCCACGATGACGATCTGCCCGCCCACCGAGCCCCGGATGTCCACCGCGGCATGCGGTTCCAGACCGGGCACCGGAAAGTACTTGCCGCTTCGCCGCCGCAGCAGCCCGTCATCGACCAGGCCGTCCGCCACGTCGGTGGCGCCGAGTTCGCGGACTTCGACCTCGTCCAGCGGCAGTTCGGTTGCCGCGCAAAGCAATTGCGGACTCAGGATGTACGGGTTCCCGGGGTCGATGACGACCCGCTCGACCGGCTTGTCCAGCAGCGCGGCCGGGTTGTGCACCAGATACGTGTCCAGCGGATCGTCACGGGCGATCAGCACCACCAGCGCCCCCTGGCCGCGCCGTCCGGAGCGGCCGGCCTGCTGCCAGAACGAGGCGACGGTGCCGGGAAAACCGGCGAGCACCACCGCGTCCAACCCGGCGATGTCGACGCCCAGCTCCAACGCATTGGTGGTGGCCAGGCCGCGCAACCGGCCCTCGGCCAGGGCACGCTCCAGCGCGGTGCGGTCCTCCGCGAGATACCCGGCCCGATACGACGCCACCGTCCGGGAAAGCTCCGGGGCGATGTCGTCCAACCTCGCCTGGGCGCCCAGCGCGGTCAATTCCGCCGCGCGGCGCGACCGTACGAAGGTCAGGGTCTGGGCTCCCTCGGCGATCAGGTCGGCCATGACGCGCGCCGCCTCCGCACCCGCCGAGCGCCGCACCGGCGCGCCGTTCTCGCCAACCAGGTCGGCCCGCAGCGCGGGTTCCCACAGTGCCACGGTCCGCGCCCCCTGGGGTGAACCGTCTTCGGTGACCTCCTGAACCGGAAGCCCGATGAGCTCGGCGGCCGTCGCTCCCGGGGAATCCGTTGTCGCGCTGGCGAAGATCACCGTCGGCGCACTCGAATAGCGGGCGCACAACCGCAACAAGCGGCGCAGCACCATCGCCACATTGGAGCCGAACACCCCACGGTAGTAATGACATTCGTCGACCACCACGAAGCGAAGACCCCGCAACAGGACGGCCCAGCGGGCATGGTTGCGCAGGATCGACACATGGATCATGTCGGGGTTGGAGAACAACCAGCGGGAGCGCTCCCGCGCGAAGCGGCGCACCTCGGCGGGGCTGTCGCCGTCGTAGGCGGTGGGCGCCACCGCAAAACCGGGGTCATGCAGCCGCGGAACCGCCGCGGTGAGTGCGTGCGCGGCCCGCAGCTGGTCATGCCCCAGGGCCTTGGTCGGCGACAGGTAGAGCACCCGGGCCCGCGGATCGGTCGCCAGCGCGTTGAGGACGGGGAGCTGATAGGCCAGCGACTTGCCGGACGCGGTGCCGGTGCTCACCACCACATGGCGGCCCGCGTAGGCCAGGTCCGCGGCCGCGAACTGATGCGACCAGGGTGCGGCGATCCCGCGGTCGGCGAACGCCTTGACCACGTCGGGCTCGGCCCACGCCGGCCAATCGGCCGGCCGGCCGCCGCGCGGCGGCAGCTCGGCGACGTGGCGCAGCGGGCGTTCGTCCGTCGCGGTTCCGGCGAGCGCGGCGGCAAGCAGGTCACTGCCGAAACTCGCCATCTCACCCCGCTTCGCATCGCTGCCCGAATCGCACTTCACATCAGGCAAACACACAAGTCTGTCGCCGACGCGATGAACATGGTTGACTAATTGCGGTCGCAGCTTCTGTGTTCGTGTCAAACTTTCGCAGGATCGACGTTGCGGCCGCGGTTCCTGCGAGGTTAATCGGTCGGGTGAAGTTCCGGCGACTCAGCGAGGTATGGCGGTCGTACCAGGCCCGGGGCATCGAAAGGCGATGCCCCGCACCCAGAAGAAAAGGAAAGATCGAGAGATGCCACAGGGAACTGTGAAGTGGTTCAACGCGGAGAAGGGCTTTGGGTTCATTGCCCCCGAAGACGGTTCCGCGGATGTGTTTGTCCACTACACGGAGATCCAGGGTTCGGGCTTCCGCACCCTCGAAGAGAACCAGAAGGTCGAGTTCGAAATCGGCCACAGCCCTAAGGGCCCCCAGGCCACCGGAGTCCGCTCCCTGTAGAGGAGAGCAGACCTGAGACGGATACCCCCCGTGCAGCCCCCAGCGGGCCCCGCCGGGGGGTTTCCTCTTTGTTTCGGTTTCTTTCGGCTTTTGCGCCACGTGGGTGCCCGCCGCCGCCGCGCCGGTCGCCTCAAGACGCGGACGGGTGAGAGGGCCTACTGTCGGATGGCGTGAGCCAGCTTTCCTTCTTCACAGCGGAGTCGGTGCCGCCCGCGGTCGCCGATCTTTCCGGGGTGCTGGCGGCGTCCGGGCAGATCGTCACCGTCGGCGGTCCGGAGGCGCAGGGCGCGCGGCTGGCTCGGCTTTCCGTGGTCGTCGACGACGTATGGCGGGCCTCGGCGCTGGCGGACATGATCCGCGAGGCCGGGCTGGTGGCCGAGATCAGCCGGACCGACGAGGACACCCCGCTGGTGCGCACGGCGGTGGACCCGTCGCTGAGCACGCTGGCGGCCGAATGGACGCGCGGCGCGGTCAAGACCGTGCCGCCGCGCTGGCTGCCCGGGCCGCGGGAGCTGCGGGCGTGGACGCTGGCGGCCGGCAACCCGGAGGGCGAGCATTACCTGCTGGCGCTCGACCCGCACGCGCCCGACACTCACTCGCCGCTGGCGTCGGCGTTGATGCGCGTCGGGATCGCGCCCACCTTGATCGGCACCCGAGGCGGCCACCCGGCGCTGCGCATCACCGGCCGCCGCAGGCTATCGCGCCTGGTAGAGAACGTGGGGGAGCCGCCCGACGGCGCCGAGGCGCTGTCCCGGTGGCCGCGGGTTTAGCCGGCGGACAACGGGCGATTTTGCGCCGCGTTCTCGAGCGTCGGTTTGCGCAGGCCCGCCCGAGGGTGCGAAATTGTCAGGTGCCGCAGGGCGAAGGAACGGTCGCGTACCTGAATTTCACCGGAATTTTCGATGCCGACCTGTCATTCTTCCTGCAGGTGGTCTCGCAGGGGGGACCAATCAGGGATGGAGCGTAAGGGCAGTTGGCTGACCCGAAACTGAAGGACAGCGCCGGCGGCGGCAACGGAAGCCGCCGGCGACTTGTGATTGTCGAGTCGCCTACCAAGGCGCGCAAACTGGCCGGCTACCTGGGGTCCAGCTACATCGTCGAGTCGTCCCGCGGTCACATTCGCGACCTGCCCCGCGCCGCGGCCGACGTGCCCGCCAAGTACAAGTCGGAGCCGTGGGCCAGGCTGGGCGTGAACGTCGACCACGACTTCGAACCGCTCTACATCATCAGCCCCGAGAAGAAGAGCACCGTCACCGAACTCAAGGGCCTGCTCAAGGACGTCGACGAGCTCTATCTCGCCACGGATGGTGACCGTGAGGGCGAAGCCATCGCCTGGCACCTGCTGGAGACCCTCAAGCCCAACATTCCGGTCAAGCGGATGGTGTTCCACGAGATCACCGAGCCGGCGATCCTGGAGGCCGCCGAGAATCCCCGCGACCTCGATATCGATCTGGTCGACGCGCAGGAGACCCGCCGCATCCTCGACCGCCTGTACGGCTACGAGGTCAGCCCGGTGCTGTGGAAGAAGGTCGCGCCCAAGCTGTCGGCGGGCCGGGTCCAGTCGGTGGCCACCCGGATCATCGTGCAGCGCGAACGCGACCGCATGGCGTTTCGCAGCGCGTCCTACTGGGATATCGTGGCCCAGCTGGACGCCAGCGTGTCCGACCCCCAGGCATCGCCGCCCACCTTCACCGCCAGGCTCACCAACGTCGACGGCCTTCGCGTGGCCGCCGGCCGCGACTTCGACTCGCTGGGCCAGCTGCGCAAGGCCGACGAGGTCACCATCCTCGACGAAGCGAGCGCGACCGAGTTGGCCGCCGGGCTGCGCGGCGCCCAGCTGTCCGTCGCCTCGGTGGAGGAAAAGCCTTACACGCGACGGCCGTACGCGCCGTTCATGACGTCGACGCTGCAGCAGGAGGCCGGCCGCAAGTTGCGGTTCTCCTCGGAGCGCACCATGAGCATCGCCCAGCGGCTCTACGAGAACGGCTACATCACCTATATGCGTACCGACTCGACCACGCTGTCGCAGTCGGCGATCAACGCCGCGCGCAACCAGGCGCGTCAGCTCTACGGCGAGGAGTACGTCTCGCCGTCCCCGCGCCAGTACACCCGCAAGGTGAAGAACGCCCAGGAGGCGCACGAGGCGATCCGGCCCGCCGGCGAGACGTTCGCCACCCCGGACGCGGTGCGCCGCGAGCTCGACGGCGACGAATTCCGGCTCTACGAGCTGATCTGGCAGCGCACGGTGGCCTCGCAGATGGCCGACGCGCGCGGCACCACGCTGAGCCTGCGGATCGGGGGCCGTTCCGGGGACAGGCAAGTGGTGTTCTCCGCCAGCGGTCGCACCATCACATTCGCGGGCTTCCTGAAGGCCTACGTGGAGACGGTGGACGAGTTGGCCGGCGGCGAGGCCGACGACGCCGAGAGCCGGCTGCCGCAGCTCACCCAGGGCCAGCGGCTGGACGCCATCGAGCTCACGCCCGACGGCCACGCCACCAACCCGCCGGCGCGCTACACCGAGGCGTCGTTGGTCAAGGCGCTCGAGGAGTTGGGCATCGGCCGCCCGTCGACGTATTCGTCGATCATCAAGACGATCCAGGACCGTGGCTACGTGCACAAGAAGGGCAGCGCCCTGGTGCCCTCGTGGGTCGCGTTCGCCGTAACCGGTTTGCTGGAGCAGCATTTCGGCCGGCTGGTCGACTACGACTTCACCGCCGCGATGGAGGACGAGCTCGATGCGATCGCCTCGGGTCAGGAGCGGCGCACCGACTGGCTCAACAACTTCTACTTCGGCGGCGAGCACGGGGTGGCCGATTCGGTGGCCCGATCCGGCGGCCTGAAGAAGCTCGTCGGCGTCAACCTAGAAGGCATCGACGCCCGAGAAGTCAACTCCATCAGGCTCTTTGACGACGAGCAGGGCCGGCCGGTCTACGTCCGGGTGGGCAAGAACGGGCCGTACCTGGAGCGCATGGTGACCGGCGACCCCGATGATCCCAGCGGCGAGCCAAAGCCGCAGCGGGCCAACCTCAACGACTCGCTGACCCCCGACGAATTGACCCTCGAGCTGGCCGAGCAGCTGTTCGCCACGCCGCAGGAGGGACGGGTGCTGGGTGTGGACCCGGCAACGGGCCACGAAATCGTCGCCAAGGACGGGCGATACGGCCCGTACGTGGCCGAGGTCCTGCCCGAGCCGCCGCCCGGGGACGACGACGGCAGCGCCACACCCGCGAAGAAGGGCAAGAAGCCCACCGGTCCCAAACCCCGCACCGGGTCGCTGCTGCGCACCATGGACTTGCAGACGGTCACGCTCGAGGATGCGCTGCGGCTGCTCTCGCTGCCCCGGGTGGTCGGCGTCGACCCCGAGTCCGGCGAGGAGATCACCGCTCAGAACGGCCGCTACGGCCCATACCTGAAGCGCGGCACCGATTCTCGTTCGCTGGCCACCGAGGAGCAGATGTTCGACATCACCCTCGAGGAAGCGCTGAAGATCTACGCCGAGCCCAAACGCCGCGGCCGCCAGGGCGCCGCCGCGCCGCCGCTGCGTGAGCTGGGCGCCGATCCGGCGACGGGCAAGCCGATGGTGATCAAGGACGGCCGGTTCGGGCCGTACGTCACCGACGGCGAGACGAACGCGAGCCTGCGCAAGGGCGACGACGTGCTGTCGATCACCGACGAGCGGGCGGCCGAACTGCTGGCCGACCGCCGGGCCCGCGGTCCGGCGAAGCGCCCCGCCAAGAAGGCCGCCCGCAAGTCACCGGCCAAGAAGTCGGCGGCCAAAAAGACCGCCAAGCGCAGTTAGCTGCTTGCGTCGCTGGAAACCTCTTGCGGCGCAACCAATTCCGGGGCGGCCAGCTTCACCGGTCGGGCCAGCTGGGTGGGCGCCCTGCGGCCGCGCAGCTCGACCACCTCGCCGACATCCCAGCACAACGCCTCGGCGTCCAGCGCGCCGCTGACGGCGATCGCCGACGCGAGCACGTGGCCGGGCTCGAGTTTGGCCAGCTCGGTCAGCCGGGCGGCCTCGTTGACCGGGTCGCCGATCACCGTGTACTCGAAGCGGGCCTGCGCACCGATGTGGCCGGCGATGGCCCGACCGGACGACACCCCGATGCCGAACTCCGCCGAGCCGATCACCGGGAGCAACTCGTCGTGCAATTCCCGGGCGGCGGCCAGCGCCCCGCCCGGTGAGTCGGGGTGCTCGATCGGCGCGCCGAAGATGGCCAGCGCCGCGTCACCCTGGAACTTGTTGACGAAACCGCCGTGGCGGCCAACGGTGTCCACCACCACCCGGAAGAACTCGTTGAGCAGGTGGACGACCTCGGCGGGCGGCCGGGTGGAAGCCAGCTGGGTGGAGCCGACCAGGTCGACGAACAGCACCGCGACGTCGCGCTCCTGGCCGCCCAGCTCGGTGCCGCGCTCCAGCGCGCGGCGGGCGACGTCCTCCCCGACGTAGCGGCCGAACAGGTCGCGTAGCCGCTGCCGCTCGGACAGGTCGCGCACCATGTCGTTGAAGCCCGCCTGCAGCAGGCCCAGCTCGCTGGCGTCGTAGATCTGCATGTGCGCGTTGTAGTTTCCGCGCTGCACCTCGCTCAAAGCCCAGCGCAGCTGGCGCAGGGGATCGGCGATCGACATGGCCACCAGCAGGGTGCTGATCAGCCCGACGCCCAGCGCGGTCAGCGCCAGTAACAGGATGGGGTTGAACAAGCTCTCCGGCGCGGCATGCAGCAGCGAGGCCTTGTCGGCGACCACGGCCAACACGATCGCCATCAGCGGCACCGCCGTCGAGAGCATCCAGGTCAGGATCTGGCGCAGGATGACGCCGGGCGCCTTGACGTTCTCCGGCACCCCGCTGCGCAGGGCGGCGACCGCCACCGGCCGCAGCACCCGCTCGGATTGCAGATAGCCGATGATCGCGGTGGCCGCGGCTCCCAGCGCGGTGGCGACCGAGACGACGGGCGCCGCGAACTTGGCCACCGACCAGCTGGCCACGATGAACACCACGCCGCCGATGCACCAGTACACGACGGTGCTCAGGGTGCGGTAGTACGGCATGCGCAGCGCGCGGCTGCGGGCGAGTTCGGTCGCGACCGGATCGGTCTCGGCGAGCATGTTGTCGCGGCGCTGCCAGCGGAAGACCGGCATCAGCAGCTTGAGGTTGACCACGACGCCGACGAGGAACAGGACGACCAAGGAGGTCGCGAAGATCGCCAGGTTGAGCGTCGGCAGGTCCTGCAGTTCGATGCGGTCCTGCGGTGGCAGGCCGTAGCGCAGGAAGCCGAGCACGAACAGCGCGCCGATGATGTCGGCCTGCAGCATGCTCAGCGCGAACAGCGGCCACGGGGTGCGCACCACCCATCGGACGAATGCGCTGATCCGCCCCGGTAGTGCCGCCGCCGATGTCACGAACCCACCGTATCGGGCGGCGGCGACGTCCCGGAAACTTAATAACGATCTCGGCAGGTCGCGCGGGGGCCCCGAGGGCCGCAAAGGTCACGGAATGGTCGCGGTACGGTAGCCGATCGGTATCTGTCGGCCTCGCTGTCTAGTGTTACCGGTGATGTCCGGGGTGTTTGCGCGGCTGGTAGGCCAAGACGCGGTGACGGCCGAGCTGCTCGCCGCCGCCAAAGCCTCGCGCGGTGACCCAGCCCACAGCGATGCGGGCGCCGGGACTATGACACATGCGTGGCTGATCACCGGCCCGCCGGGTTCGGGGCGCTCGGTGGCGGCGCTGTGCTTCGCGGCCGCGCTGCAGTGCACCGCCGCCGTTGAAGACGGGGGGCCGGGCTGCGGGCGCTGCCACGCGTGCACGACGACCATGGCCGGCACCCACGCCGACGTGCGCCGGGTGATTCCCGAGGGCCTGTCCATCGGCGTCGACGAGATGCGCGCGATCGTGCAGATCGCGTCGCGGCGCCCGGCCACCGGGAATCGGCAGATCGTGGTGATCGAGGACGCCGACCGGCTGACCGAGGGCGCCGCCAACGCGCTGCTGAAGGTGGTCGAGGAACCGCCACCGTCGACGGTGTTCCTGCTGTGCGCGCCGTCGGTGGACCCCGAGGACATCGCGATCACGTTGCGGTCCCGGTGCCGGCACGTGGCGCTGGTGACGCCGTCGACCGAGGCGATCGCGCACGTGCTGGTGGACAGGGACGGCCTGAGTCCCGAGACCGCGGACTGGGCGGCGTCGGTCAGCGGCGGCCACGTCGGCCGGGCCCGCCGGCTGGCCACCGACCCGGAGGCCCGGCAGCGGCGCGAGCGGGCGCTGGGACTGGTGCGCGACGCCGCGACCCCGTCGCGGGCCTACGCCGCCGCCGAGGAGTTGGTGGCCGCGGCCGAAGCCGAGGCGGTGGTGCTGACCGCGGACCGCGCC
Organism: Mycobacterium sp. WUMAC-067; assembly: GCF_020217485.1. Classification (GTDB taxonomy): domain Bacteria; phylum Actinomycetota; class Actinomycetes; order Mycobacteriales; family Mycobacteriaceae; genus Mycobacterium. Next base: position 172,331 of record NZ_JAEKMI010000007.1, read on the forward strand.
GAGGCCGAGACCGAGGAGCTGCGCACGGCCCTCGGCGCCGGTGGCACCGGAAAGGGCACCGCGGGCGCGATGCGCGGTGCGGCCGGGGCGATCAAAGACCTTGAGCGGCGGCAGAAGTCGCGCCAGACCCGGGCCTCGCGCGACGCGCTGGACCGGGCGCTGATCGACCTGGCGACCTATTTCCGGGATGCGCTGATGGCCTCCGCCCTGGACGCGGGAGCCGGGGCGGTGCGGGCCAACCACCCGGATATGGCCGAGAAGGTCGCGGCGCTGGCGGCCCATGCCCCGCCCGATCGGCTGCTGCGCTGCATCGAGGCGGTCCTCGAATGCCGCGAGGCGCTGGCGATCAACGTCAAGCCCAAGTTCGCCGTCGACGCCATGGTCGCGACGATCGGTCAGGAACTGCGCACCCAGGAACCGCGCGATTGATTTCGTGGTGTCCGCCCGCCTGCCGTAGACTCGTGCCGCCCGCGCGAGGGCACGCCGCCTTAGCTCAGTCGGTAGAGCGATTCACTCGTAATGAATAGGTCAGGAGTTCGATTCTCCTAGGCGGCTCCATTACTTCCCTGCTCAGCCCGGGGCCAGAAAACCCACCGGACCCGACGCGATGCACAACGCCAGCGCCGCGGTGTTGGCCCGCACGGTGATCGCATCCCCGGCGCCCGGCAGGCGCGCGAACACCCGGTTGAGTCCCGGATGCACCGGCACTTTGACCTCGGGCCCCTGCGTCATCGACAACACCATCGAACCGTCGCTGTTGGCCAGGTAGTTCAGTTCGACGGTCCAGTCGGCGGGTAGCAGCGGCCCGTCGAGGACCAGGCGCGCCGGTTTGTCCGGTTGCGCGAAATAGCCGCATCGCGGCATCGGCCCCGGCGCGATGGTACGAACCCAGGTCACCCGCGCCTTGATCAGGTGACCGGAGCTGTCCAGCATGCGCAATTGCGTTGTCGCGGGCGCGAATTCGGGCCTATCCCGCAGCAGGGCGAACATGTGGCTGGCCAGATTCTCCGGTGCGGCCACCCGCTGCAGCACCAGCGGATCGACCTCCTGGTCAAGCAGCGGCGCGTCCGAGGCGGCATGGGCCGCGGCCAGAGCGGCCCGGGCGTTCTGCAGATAGGGCTGAGCCGGGTTGTCGCGCCAGCTGGTCAAAAACGTGGCCGTCGAGTACAGGCTGCTCGCCACGAACAACACCGCCAGACCCGCGGTCACCGCCGGGCGTTTCGGCGACGCGTCGAGCCAGCCCGGCCCGGCCGGCCGGTTCGGGGCGCAGAGCGCGACGGCGGCCAGCAGCGCCAGCACGACGACGAGATCCGGGAAATACCGCAGGGTCTGCGCGAGCTCCAGCGCGGTCTGCTTCGACGAGCGCATCAGATAGATCGGCACCTGGCAGGCCACGGCGTAGCCGGCGGCGGTCGCCCACACCGGCCCGATGCGCCGCTTGCGCGCCAGCGACACCGCCAGCACGCCGGCCAGCACCAGCCAGCCCAGCGCCATCACCGACGGCGGGGGCGTGGCCCACGGCGACGCCGGCGCCCACCGGTCCCAGTGCCAGGGCCCGCCGGCCAGCCCGGGCACGATGCCGTGCGTGATCGAGCGCGCCAGCAACCGCCCCGTCATCGACAGGTCGGAACTCCACCGCTGCTGATTGACCACGCCCAGATAGAGCGCCACCCAGGCGGCGGTGAGCGCCAGCGCCGCGGTCCACAACCGCGCCCCGGCCCGCCACACCGTCGCCAGCGCCGACCGCAGGCTCCCGTCACCGGTCACGTGGCACAGCAGCGCGGCCACCGCGAACGCGACGAACGGGATCACCGCGGCCTTCTCGAAGAACAGCAGCCCGCCGAAATAGACCAGCACCCCGGTCACCGCGTAGCGCCGATCGCCGGTGCGCACCAGCAGGACGGCGTCGGCGCAGACCCAGGCCAGCGCCGCCAGCATCGGCAGCGAGTTCAGCGCCGCCGCCCACCAGGCGAATCCGGGCACGCCGAGCGGCGTGAACAACGCGAACGTCAACGGGATCAGCAGCACCGGCCGCCAGCCGAGGATGGCGTGCAGCGCGCGCAACAACGCCAGCGACGCCAGCAGTTGCAGCACCACCAGGCTGACCGCCGGCCACGTCCAGTCCAGCGGCGCCAGCCGGATGATGGTGCCCGCGAGCAGAAATGCCCCCGGCATCACGTGGCCGTCGTGATCGTGGAACAGATACGACGGCGCGAGCAGGTTATGCGTGCCGGCCTTGCCGATCAGAATCAGGTCGTCCCAATAGAAGTAGCCCCGGAACGCCAGCGCCGCGCGGACCGCCAGCTGCACCGCGATGAGCGCCGCGGCCGCCGCCGCTATGTATGGTGGGCCGGTGCGTGCACTGGTTACCGGGGCAGCCGGATTCATCGGCTCGACGCTAGTCGACCGTCTGTTGGCCGACGGCCACGCGGTGGTGGGGCTGGACAACTTCGCGTCCGGCCGCGCGGGCAACCTCGAGCACCTGGCCGACAATCCGGCGCATGTCTTCGTCGAGGCCGACATCGTGACCGCCGACCTGGAGGCCATCCTCGACGAGCACCGCCCGGAGGTGGTGTTCCACCTGGCCGCCCAGATCGACGTGCGGCACTCGGTGGCCGACCCGCAGTTCGACGCCTCGGTCAACGTGATCGGCACGGTGCGCCTGGCCGAGGCCGCCCGCAGGACGGGGGTGCGCAAGGTGGTGCACACCTCCTCGGGCGGCTCCATCTACGGCGTCCCGCCGCGCTACCCGACCGGTGAGGACGCCCCCACCGATCCTGCGTCGCCCTATGCCGCGGGGAAGGTGGCCGGCGAGATCTACCTGAACACCTTCCGCCACCTGTACGGGCTGGACTGCTCGCACATCGCGCCGGCCAACGTCTACGGGCCCCGCCAGGACCCGCACGGGGAAGCGGGCGTGGTGGCGATCTTCGCCCAGGCGCTGCTATCGGGTAAGCCCACCAAGGTTTTCGGCGACGGCAGCAATACCCGCGACTACGTTTTCGTCGACGACGTGGTCGACGCCTTCGTCAAGGCGTCCGGAGACGCCGGTGGCGGGCAGCGCTTCAACATCGGCACCGGGGTCGAAACCTCGGACCGGCAACTGCATTCGGCGGTGGCCGCCGCGGTCGGAGGCCCCGACGACCCGGAGTTCGCGCCGCCGCGACTCGGCGACCTCAAGCGATCCTGTCTCGACATCGGTTCTGCCGCAAAGGTTTTGGGATGGCGGCCGAAGGTCGAGCTCGCCGAGGGCGTGCGCCGCACGGTGGACTACTTTCGGCGGACGCACACCGGCTAGCCCGCTTCGGGCGCCTGGGCGGAATCCATCGCGATCGCCCGGGCCAGCCGCGCGTAACGCAGCTCCAGGTCCTTGAACCGCATGTAGGTACTGAGCGTGGTGAAGCAGAACGCCATGATCAGTGCGTAGAGCATCAGGTCGGTGCCGCGGCGCACCCCGAACCATTGCGCCACGACGGTGGTGTCGTCGGGTCGCAGCACGGCGTAGATGCCGGCCAGCACGAACACCACGTAGCCGACCTTGACCCAGGCCCGGGACCGCGCGTTGCGGCGCGAGCGCAGCAGATACACCAGCAGCGCGACGATCGATCCGATCAGGAGCACCTGGATCCAGTTCATCTTCCGGTCCTTTCATGTCGGATCATTTTGGAATCCTCCCCCGCAGGAATCCGTCGAAAATGATGTTGACGCCGTTGAGCAGCGGCTGGCCCTTCGACCTCGAATACTCGGTGTAGAGCACCTCGATCGGTTCTTCGGCGACGCGCCAATGGTTTTCGTCGATCAGCATGATGAACTCGTTCGCGTGGCTCATGCCGCTCATCGTGATGTTCAGGCTGTCGGCGACCTTCTTGTTGAACACCCGCAGCCCGTTGTTGGTGTCGGTCAGGCCAAGCCGGCGACCGCGCCGGCTCAACCGCGCGGCGGTCTGCAGCACGATCCGTTTCAGCAACGGCGGCCGGGCGACCTGCTGGGTGCCGAACCGGGTGCCGATGACCACGTCGACGTCCCCGGGGCGCAGCCGGTCGACCATCGCGGCCAGGTCCTTGACCCGATGCTGGCCGTCGGCGTCGAACGTCGCGAAAATCTGGGCCCCCGGCTGCTTGCGGGCGTACTCGACGCCGGTCTGAATGGCCGCGCCCTGCCCGAGGTTGATGGGGTGGCGGACCAGGTGGGCCCCCGCCCGCCGGGCGATCTCACCGGTGCCGTCGGCGCTGCCGTCGTCCACGCAGACGACGTGGTCGAACACCGAGCGGACGTCGGCTATCACCTCGCCGATGACAGCTGCTTCGTTGAAGGCGGGAATGACGACCCAGACGACCGAATATTGCGTTTCCGTACCCATCTAAGCCCACAAGGTACACGCTGGTGCAGGCCAGATCAGCCCGATGCGCGTCCGGCGCGCGACAGCGCCACCAGATGGACGCCGATGCCGACCAACGGCCCGCACAGCAGGCCGACCACGGTTCGGGTCTGCAGGGACAGCGGCAGCAACAGCAGCAGACCCGACGCGACCGTCGCGCCGACCCAACCCAGCGAGTAGGCGCGGTGCAGCGCGGCGGCCACCGCGGCGGCGCCGGTCAGCGTCAGCATGGCGATCGCCACCGCGGCCCCGGTCAGCCACGCCAGCAGGGCGCTGCTGGCGTGGTACTGGGGCCCGAAGGCGAATCGCAACAGCCAGGGGCCGACCGCGCCCGCGGCCAGCACCCCGACCGCGCCGATCGCCGCGACGATCCCGGCCGGGGCGATCAGCGCACGCACCCGGTCGCTGCGCTCGTCGACGAAATGCGCAATCAGGTTGCCCTGCATGGCAGTCAGCGGCACCAGCAGTGGCGCGCGGGTCAACGTGACGGCCAGGATGATCACCCCGCCCTCGGCGCCGAGCTCGGCGCTGGTGAGCTTCAGCAGCACCGGAAAACCCATCACCAGGATGGCGCTGGCGCCGGCCGCGGTGATCGAATGCGCGGCGCCCCGCAGAAACCTCGCGGTGCCGCCCGGGGTGAGCAGGCGGGCGGCGGCGCGGGTGGCGGGCGAGGCCACCAGCAGGATCAGCCAGGCGAGCGCGCCGGCGACCGTCGCCCAGAGGAAGCCGGTCAGATGCCAGCCCAGCACCACGGTGGCCGCCGCGATCGCGACCCGGATGACCGCGTCGGTCACCATCAGCGCCCCGTACTGGGTCCACTGATTGATTCCGGCCAGCATGCCTAGCAGGGTGGTGTGCACACAGAAGCCGGCCAGCCCGACGCTGAGCAACGCTACCGACAGCCAGCGGTCTTCGACGAAAACCCGCCCGCTCCACAACGGCGCGGTCCCCGCGATCACGACGGCCGCGGCCACGCCGATCAGCGCGGCGACCCGCAGCGGGTGGGTGCGCTTGACCGGCGCGACCTCCAGGTACGGCCCCCCAATTGAGCAAGCGCGGATCTCGCGGGTGGTTTCTTGGAGCAGGCCGAACGCGGCGCCGCTGACCAGCCCGAAGGCCCCCCAGAACACCCCGAACACCGAGAAGCCGCTGGGCGCCAGGTCGCGGGCCGCCAGGTAGATCACGCCGTAGCCGCACAGCGCGGTCACGGCGGTGGCGGTGCCGACGCGGGCCATGGCGCCGCGCGCCACCGGCCCCTGTGACGCGCTGATTTCGGTCATCGGGGCAGCGCTTTCAGCGGACCGCGCCGATGTATCGCCACAATTTGAAAATAGTAAGTGTCCGCAACCGATAGCCCGGCGCCGCGACCGGGTTCGCTAGTGTGAGCGGCTGTCGGAAAGGACCTATGGCCGCCTACCGCGTCTTCGGCATCTCGTTGTTGCTCACCGTGGTGGCCCTTGTGCTGGGGTATGCGCACGGCGGCCTCGAGGACCTTTTCCTGCTGCTGGTGTTGGCCGTCCTCGAGGTGTCGCTGTCGTTCGACAACGCCATCATCAACGCCGCGATCCTGAAGCGGATGAGCCCGTTTTGGCGGCAGATGTTTTTGACCGTCGGGATTCTCATCGCGGTGTTCGGGATGCGTTTGTTGTTCCCGTTGGTGATCGTGTGGGCCACCGCGGGGATCGGGCCGGTTCGCGCGCTGGAACTGGCGCTGCATCCGCCGCCGCACGGCGCGCTGGAGTTTCCGGACGGCTCGCCGAGCTACGAGAAGATGATCCTCTCCGCCCATCCGCAGATCGCGGCGTTCGGTGGGATGTTCCTGTTGATGCTGTTCCTGGATTTCGTCTTCCATGACCGAGACATCAAGTGGCTCAAGTGGATTGAGGTCCCCTTCGCCCGCATCGGGCGACTCGGTCAGGTGTCGGTGGTGGTGGCCGGCGCCACGCTGGTGCTGGTCGGCTCGCGGTTGACGCATTCGGCCGACGAGCGTGCCACGGTGCTGACCGCCGGAGTGCTGGGCTTGGTGACCTACCTGGTGGTCAACGGGTTGAGCCGCGCGTTCCGCCCGGCCGACGTCGAGGGCATGACGGCCGCCGAGGCGGTCGGCAAAGCGGGGTTCACCCTGTTCCTCTACCTCGAGGTTCTCGACGCCGCGTTCTCGTTCGACGGGGTCACCGGCGCCTTCGCGATCACCTCGGACCCGATCGTCATCGCGCTCGGGCTCGGACTGGTGGGCTCCATGTTCGTGCGGTCCATCACCATCTATCTGGTCAAGCAAGAAACCCTGGACCGGTACGTGTACCTGGAACACGGCGCGCACTGGGCCATCGGCGCGCTGGCCGTGATCATGCTGGGATCCATCGACCCTGGCCTGCAGGTCCCCGAAGCGGTCACCGCCTCGGTCGGGGTGGTCTTCATCGGAGCGGCGCTGGGCTGGAGCCTGCTGCGCAACCGGCGCAGGGCCGGTGCGGTCGCTAGTGCCCCTCGGTCTTGAACCGCTCCACCGAGCGCTGAATCTCGGCCTCGGCCTCCGCGCGACCAACCCAGTCCGCCGCCTTGACGAACTTGCCCGGCTCCAGGTCCTTGTAGTGCACGAAGAAGTGCTTGATCACGTCGAGCTCGAACTCGGGCACGTCGCCGATGTCCTGGACGTGGTCCCAGCGGTGGTCGCCGGCCGGCACGCACAAAACCTTGTCGTCGCCGCCCTTTTCGTCGGTCATCCGGAACATGCCCACCGGACGGGCCTCCACGATCACCCCGGGAAACACCGACTGCGGCAGCAGCACCATGGCGTCCAGCGGGTCGCCGTCCTCGCCGAGGGTGTCCTCGATGAAGCCGTAGTCGGTCGGGTAGCCCATCGCGGTGTACAGGTAGCGGTCCAGACGCACCCGACCGGTCTCGTGATCGATCTCGTATTTGTTCCGCTGGCCCTTCAGGATCTCGATGGTCACGTCGAATTCCACCGCGTCGGCTCCTTGTCTGGGTGTCTGCATGGGCAGGCCAATTTTGCTCTGCTACACCCTAGTCGAGCCCATCGCCGCCGATTCGGCAGAATGGGTTCAAACAGTCAGGAGAGTGATGGCCCGTACTCGCTGGCAAAAATCCACCCCAGTGTTCATCGGGTTGGGCGTGCTGGCGTTCGTCGCTGCCGTGGTGGTGGCGGCAACGTTTTTCACCACGACCGGGCATGGCGCGGGCAGTGCGCGCGCTCCGATCCCGGCTCCGCACGCACCCACGGTCAAGCCCGGCATGGTCCCGGTGAGCGATACCGCCGAGTTGCCCAGCGGCCCGGGCGTGAGCGCAGCGCTGGCGCCGGTGGCGGGCGACCCCAACCTGGGCAGGCTGGGCGGCCGGATCACCGACGCCAGCACCGGCAAAGAGCTGTGGCAGGTGGCGGACGACATGCCGCTGGTGCCGGCGTCGACCAACAAGGTGTTGACGGCGGCCGCCGCCCTGCTGACGTTGGACCGCCAGGCCCGGATCAGCACCCGGGTGGTGGCCGGCAGCCAAAACGCCCAGGGCCCCGTCGTGCTGGTGGGCGCCGGCGATCCGGTGCTGTCCGCCGCACCGCCCGGGCAGGACACCTGGTACCGGGGCGCGGCCCGCATCAGCGACCTCGTCGAGCAGATCCGGCGCAGCGGCGTGACCCCGACCGCGGTGCAGGTGGACACCTCGGCGTTCAGCGGGCCGACGATGGCGCAGGGCTGGGATCCCGCCGACGTCGACAACGGCGACATCGCGCCGATCGAGTCGGTGATGATCGACGCCGGACGCATCCAGCCGACCACGGTCAACTCCCGGAGGTCCCGGACGCCGGCGCTGGATGCCGGCCGCGAGCTGGCCAAGGCGCTGAACCTCGATCCCGCCGCGGTGACGATCGCGACGGCGCCGTCCGGAGCGCGCCAGCTGGCCGTCGTGCAGTCGGCGCCGTTGGTGCAGCGCCTGTCCGAGATGATGGACCACTCCGACAACGTGCTGGCCGAATGCATCGCCCGTGAGGTGGCCGCCGCGATCAACCGGCCGCGCAGCTTCGCCGGTGCGGCCGACGCGGTCACCAACAGGTTGAGCACCGCCCACGTCGACACCGCGGGTGCGGCGCTGTTGGATTCCAGCGGGCTCTCGGTCGACGACCGGCTGACGGCCAAGACGCTCGACGGGGTGCTGCAGGCCGCCGCCGGGCCGGACCAGCCGGCGCTGCGCGCGCTGCTGGATCTGCTCCCGATCGCCGCCGGCAGTGGCACGCTGGGCGACCGGTTCGTCGACGCCTCGACCAGCCAGGGCCCCGCCGGCTGGTTGCGGGCCAAGACCGGCTCGCTGACCAACATCAACGCGCTGGCCGGGGTGCTCACCGACCGCAGCGGCCGGGTGCTCACCTTCGCGTTCATCTCCAACGACGCGGGCCCGACCGGCCGCAACGCGATGGACGCGCTGGCGACCAGGCTCTGGTTCTGCGGGTGCTCATGACGCCGGCGCCGGACCTGACGCTGGGCACCGCGGTCGACTGGCAATTCGCGGCCACGGTCGGCCGGCGGCTGGCCCGGCCCGGCCCGCCGTCCAGCGACTACACCCGGCGCCAGGTGATCGACGAACTCGTCGGCGCGGCGGCCAACGCCGAACCCCTGGTCCGTGAGGTCACCGGCCTGGTCGCAGGTGGCGCCGTGCCCGCCGCCCGCATCGTCGACCGCCCGGAATGGATTGCCGCCGCGGCCGAGTCGATGCGGGTGATGATGAACGGCGCCGAGAAGCCACGCGGATTTCTCACGGGCCGGATCACCGGCGCGCAGACCGGCGCCGTCCTGGCCTACGTCTCCTCGGGGATCCTCGGCCAATACGACCCGTTCGCCGGCGATAACGGGGCCAGGGCCGGCAGCCTGCTGCTGGTGTACCCGAACGTCATCGCCGTCGAGCGGCAACTGCGGATCGACCCGTCCGATTTCCGGCTGTGGGTGTGCCTGCACGAGGTCACCCATCGGGTTCAGTTCACCGCCAACCCGTGGCTGCCCGACTACATGTCGGAGGCGCTGGGCCTGCTCACCCGCGACGCCGGCGACGACCTGGGGGAGGTGGTGAGCCGGCTCGCCGACTATGCCCGCAATCGCGGCAATCCGGCCTCGGACGCCAACTCGGCGGGGATCCTCGGTCTGGTGCGGGCGGTCCAGTCCGAGCCCCAGCGCCACGCCCTGGATCAGCTGCTGGTGCTGGGCACGCTGCTGGAGGGCCACGCCGACCACGTCATGGATGCCGTCGGGCCGATGGCCGTGCCGTCGGTGGCCACCATCCGCCGCCGCTTCGACGAGCGCCGCCACCGCAAGCAACCGCCCCTGCAGCGCCTGCTGCGCGCACTGCTGGGACTCGACGCCAAGCTCAGCCAATACACCCGTGGCAAGGCGTTCGTCGATGACGTCGTGGGCCAGGTGGGGATGGCGCGATTCAACGCCATCTGGACGGGGCCCGAGACGCTGCCGCAGCCCAACGAGATCGAAGAGCCCCGGCGATGGATCGACAGGGTGCTGTAGGCCGGCTGCGCGCGGCGGTCGAGGCGTTCATCAAGACGCATCTGGCCACCGTCGACCAATGGTGCGTGGCCCTGTCCGGTGGCCCGGATTCGTTGGCGCTCACCGCGGTGGCGGCCCAGCTGCGACCCACCGCCGCGGTGGTGGTGGACCACGGCCTGCAACCCGACTCGGCCGACGTCGCCGAAACCGCCCGGGCGCAGGCCATGGAACTGGGATGTGTTGCGGCGCAAGTGGTTCGGGTGCAGGTCGGCAGCCAAGGCGGTCCGGAAGCGGCCGCGCGCGCCGCCCGCTATGCCGCGCTGGCCGCCTACCATGACGGCCCGGTGCTGCTCGGCCACACGCTCGACGACCAGGCCGAGACGGTGCTGCTGGGGCTGGGCCGGGGGTCCGGGGTGCGCTCGATCGCCGGGATGCGCCCCTACGATCCGCCGTGGTGTCGGCCGTTGTTGGGGGTCCGGCGCGCGGTGACGCACGACGCGTGCCGGGAGCTGGGCCTGACCGCGTGGCGCGATCCGCACAACAGCGACCGCCGCTTCACCCGGACCCGGCTGCGTGCCGAGGTGTTGCCGCTGCTCGAAGACGTGCTCGGCGGGGGCGTCGCCGAGGCGCTGGCCCGCACCGCGACCGCGTTGCGGGAGGACAACGAGTTGATCGACACCCTGGCCGCCCGGGCGCTGCCCGACGCCAAGGAGGGCCCGGGGCTGCGGGTCTCGGCGCTGGCGACGCTGGACGCGCCCGTTCGGCGCCGGGTGATCCGGGCCTGGCTCCTGGCGGGCGGCGCAACGGGGCTGACCGACAAGCAGATTCGGGGGGTCGACGCCCTGGTCACCGGATGGCGCGGCCAGGGCGGGGTGGCGGTGGGGTCGGCCCTGCCCGACGAGCGGCTGTTCGCGGGCCGCCGGGACGGCGTTTTGACGCTGTGGCGCGAACCGGTCCACTGACCGCAATATCGGGGCCGCCGTTGGTTATCCGCCCGTCGGCGTGGCACTCTGTGGGCGTGGCCCAGATCTCCTCGGCGATCACCCCCGCCCAGCCCGCGGAGCTCTACCCCGGGGATATCAAGTCTGTCCTGCTGACGGCGGAGCAAATTCAGGCGCGGATCGCCGATCTCGGCCGCGAAATCGGGGAGAGCTACCGCGACGCCGCGAGCGAGACGGGCCAGGACCTGCTGTTGATCACCGTGCTCAAGGGCGCCGTGATCTTTGTCACCGACCTGGCCCGCGCGATCCCGGTGCCCACCCAGTTCGAGTTCATGGCCGTCAGCTCGTACGGCTCATCGACGTCCTCGTCGGGGGTGGTGCGCATCCTCAAGGACCTGGACCGCGACATTCAGGGCCGCGATGTGCTGATCGTCGAGGACGTCGTCGACTCGGGCCTGACCCTGTCCTGGTTGCTGCGCAACCTCAAAACGCGGCATCCGCGGTCGCTGAAGGTGTGCACGCTGCTGCGCAAGCCGGACGCGAAGGGAGCCCACGTCGACATCTCGTACGTGGGCTTCGACATCCCGAACGACTTCGTCGTCGGCTACGGCCTCGATTACGACGAGCGCTACCGCGACCTGTCCTACATCGGCACCCTGGACCCCAGGGTCTACCAGCAGTAGCTCGCGGCGATCGCCGCCATCCGGCTGCGTCAGTCCAGCTCCCACACCGCGCTGACCGAGAAGTTCACGGTCTGCTGGCCGGGCTCGAGCGGGACCATCGACGGCATGGCCCGCGGCGTCGGCGGCCCGACCGGCGGGGGGTTGCCGGTGGCCTCCGAGATGGACAGCACCCGGCCCAGCCGGAGCCCGGACAGCTGGGCGTATTGCTCGGCGCGGCTCTTGGCATCGTTGAACGCCCGCGCGCGGGCGTCCTTGACCAGCTGCGAATCGTCGGCGATGGAATAGCGGACCGACCTGATCCGGGTGGCGTCGCCCCCCGTGCCGACGATGAGGGCCAGCAGCCGCGACGCCGCATCGGGCGGGTGGATCTTGACGGCGACGGCGTTGGTGGCGCGGTACCCGGTGATGTCGGCCGTGCCGCTGGGTCCGGGGTTGTTGTACTGCGGCGCCAGGGTGACCTCGGTGGTGCTGATGTCCTTGTGGTCGACGCCGGCGCCGAGCAGCGCGTTGAGGACCGCCTGCTGGCGGTCGTTGGTCTGGTTCATGGCGGTGGTGACGTCGGGGGCGGTGAATTCGATACCGACGTCGGCGGTCAGGGTGTCCGGGGCGCCCTGAACTTGCCCGGTACCCAAAACCGTTACCTGCCGGGGGTTCGCGCCCGGGCGTGACGGGCGGGGTTCGTCGCACGCCGACGCCGCGGCGACGGTCAGGCAGGCCGCGGCCACCGCAATCGATCGGCGGACAAAACTCGAGGCGTTGGTTGCGACCGGCATGCCTGGCACCCTAGCCGCTGGGCCGTCGTCCGTGTGGCGGAGTCCTGTGTCGGCGCGCGGCGGCATGGCCGGCGCCCCAGGCCCCGCCGTCGGATCCAGCCGATCGTGGTCGCGAATTACCTTGTGCGACGGCATGTTTAGCCCCGAATCCTGAGCCAGCAAAGCTAGGCGGACGCGTATGCGCGCTCATATAGGAACATATATGACTCCAATCATATTGGATTATAGCGAGATTCATGCCGAATCCAAAAGTGGCAGCGTTTGTGGCCAGCTAAATGAATAGTTGTCCAACCGGCCATGAAATAGCGGCCCGCAGGCTGTCATCATCCGAGGTCACCGGCCTAACGTGACGAGCGTCGAACTCGGTGCCGGTGACGGGCGCCGAAAGCTGGTTAATTGAAAGGGTTTTGAGGACTCACCATGTCGTTTCTGATGGCACAGCCGGAAATACTGGATGCGGCTTCGCGTGATCTGCACGGCATCAATGCCGCAGTGCAGGAAAACAATTCGGCGTTGATCGCGACGACGACCGCGGTGGCCCCCGCCGCCGCCGATGTGGTGTCGATATTGACGGCCGCACGGTTCTCCCGGCACGGACAGCTCTTCCAGGAGATCAGTGCGCAGGCAGCTCTGATGCGAGAGCAGTTGGCGACGACGCTTGGCATCAGCGCCGGTTCGTACGCCGCCACGGAATTGGCCAACGCCGCCGCGGTCGGTTAGGCGAGGACCCGATGCTGGACTTCGCGGAGTTACCGCCGGAGATCAACTCCGCGCTGATGTATTCGGGGCCCGGTTCGGGGCCGCTACTCGCCGCCGCGGCGGCCTGGAGTGGATTGGCCGCCGGCCTGCATTCCGCGGCATCCTCGTATGGGTCGGTGATCGCGGGCCTCGAGGGCGGACCATGGCAGGGGCCGGCCGCGGCATCCATGCTCGCCGCGGCCGTGCCGCAACTGGTGTGGCTCAGCGGCACGGGTGGGCAGGCCGAACAGGCGGCGCATCAAGCCGTGGCGGCGGCCGGTGCCTACGAGGCGGCGTTCGCCGAAACGGTGCCGCCACCGGTGATCGCGGCGAACCGGGCGTTGCTGATGGAGTTGCTGGCGACGAACTTCCTCGGGCAGAACACCCCGGCGATTGCGGCCACCGAGGCGCAATACGGCGAGATGTGGGCCCAGGACGCTGCCGCGATGTACGAATATGCCGGCGCCTCGGCGGCGGCGTCGACATTGCCGGCGTTCGAGTTGGCGGCGCCCACCACGAACCCGACCGGCGTCGCGGGTCAGGCCGCTGCGGTGGCCCAGGCGGCCGGCGCCACCGGCAGCAACAGCGGGCAGGGCCTGGACGCGGTGCCCCAAGCCCTTTCGGCGCTGGCGGGGTCGACGAACACGTCCCCGTCGTCCGCCAATCCCACGCTGTCCTTGGGAGGGTTCGGCCTGAACCCGGAGGGCGATGGGATCGTCGTCGGGGGTCCGCTGGGTGACCTGTTGGAGGGACTGACCGGGTCGCAAACCTTGGACGCCAGCACGCCTTTTGACGCGTTCATCCGATTGATTTCGCCGACGCGGTTGTTCACCACCGCGTTCAAGGACATCCAAAGCCTCGCGCAGGGCTTCATGCCCGCCGCGAAGTCCGCCGCCGAGGGCGTCGCCAAGGCCGCAGAAGCGGCCCTTCCCGCCGTTTCGGGTGCGGGCCTGGGCTCGATCGGCGCAATCGGCGGAGCCGTCGGCAAGGCGGCGTCGATCGGCGGGTTATCGGTGCCCGCCGCCTGGGCGAGCGCGGCCCCGGCACCGACGGTCGCCGTGGCGCTCAACGGTGCCTCCGCCGCGGGGGCCGTCGAACGTGCCACGAACGCGGTGGGCGGGGTGCCGATGGTGCCCGCCGCCGGGGCGGGGCGCGGCGTCGCGGCCCACTTCGTCACTCCCCGATACGGTTTCAAGCCCACGGTCATCGCGCAGCCCCCCGCGGGTGGGTGATGCGTCAGAAGGGTGGGTCGTCGGGTAGGGGCTGCAGGGTGGGTTGGTCGGGTTCCCAGTCGGGGGGCAGTTCTTCGGGTTCTCGGGGGTCGTTGACCCAGGTGCAGTAGGGGCTGGTACTCGGTGTTCCCTTGAACAGGAACAGCATGTCGCGCATGTGGTTTCGGAACTTGCGTGCCGCGATTTCGTCTTTGCGGTCCTGTTCGAGTCGACGGCGGGCCTCGTTGATCGGGCGCTGCTCGCGATTGTGGGTGCGCGCCTGGGTGATTCGCGCGCTGCGCTGCCGGGATCGGCTGCGTCGTCTCGGCTCGGGGGCGGCGCAGGCCGGGGCGCGCGCCGCCGGAAACAAATCCGCACCCGCCGGCGAGGTCCGATAGGTGTTGCCGGTCGGCGAGGCCCAGATCACGGTTCCATCGGCCAACTGTTTGTCGCGCCAGCCCCCGAAGGTTTTGAGCCGATGATGCTGGCGGCACAGACATTTCAAGTTCTCCGCGACGGTGCGCCCACCCGCCCGCGGATTTTGATGGTTGAACGGAATGGTGTGGTCGACATCGCAGATCATCGCCGGGCGGGAGCATCCGGGGAAGCGGCAGGTGAGATCGCGGCAGCGCACGAACCGCTCCAGCGCCGCCGACGGTTGATAGCGCAAGGCCTCGACCGGACTGGTCACCGGGTTGGCCACCAGCACCGACGCGGCGGCCGCCAACCGGCGCACCTGATCGGCATCGATGACGCCATAGCCCTCCAGATAGCCGGGCTCAGCCCCATCGGCGTAGACGGTCTGCTCGCCGGCCACCACGTTGACGACCACCCGCGCCCCGGTCGGCTCACCTTCGCGAGCGTGCTCGCCGGCCCGGGTGGGGCAGTCGGCTTGTCCACACGCACAACCCAACCCGCGGCCGTCGGCCAGCGCCGACAGTGCGTCGGCGCGGCGCTGATCCATCGTCCGTGGATCGGCCGGGCACACCTGCTTGGCGAGTTGGGACAGCCGGCGATCAAAGGCCGTCGCGGCGGCGGCCGCCACCGAACCGCGGATCTCGGCCATCCCGTTGTCCGCGGCGCTGATGGCGACGTAACGGTCCTCCTCGGCGGCCACCCGACGCTCCCGGGCGGCGTCGGGATCGGCGACCCGCACCGCGGCATCAACCGCGTTGACGATCCGCTGCCGCGACCAACTGTGCCAATTCCCGATCCGGGCGGCCAACGACTCATCGAGCGTGGCGATCACCTCCGGGTCGGTGACCAGATCGGTGCGGGTGATGACCAAACGCACCGTGCGCCAATCCGTTCGCCCCTCGGCCAACAGCGCCGCCACCCGTGGCAGGCGGGTATCGAGCGCCTCGGCGTGCGACACCAGGAAACTGGCACCCATCGCAGACAGGTTCATCACCGCGGCGACCTCGGCGGCGGTCTGCTCGAAGCCGTCGATCTCGGCGTACTCCCGATCGGCCCCGTCGGCAGTGGCCACCCGATGCCGCAGCAGCGCCGCCACCGCCGCCAACCGCCGCGCCACCAGCATCGACTCCTCCCGATACGTGGACTCGATCAGCGCCACCAGAGCGGCGGGATCCGACGGTACTTCGAACATGCGTTCGATTATAGGTGGCCCCTCCGACAATTTTCAGGGAGTGACGAGAACCTTGCAGTGCCGCTCGGGGTCGGCCAGGTCGTCGAAGGCCGCGCCGACCGCATCCAGGCCCACCTCGCCGGTGATCAGCGGGCTGACGTCGATCTCACCCTCCGCCAGCGCGCGCAGCGAGTCGCCGAACTCGTCGGGTGTGTAGGCGAGCACGAATTGCACGTTGATCTCTTTGGCGATCGCGAAGAACGGATGCACGGTGTCGGGTTGCATGCACACCCCGGCGACCACCAGGCGGGTGCCCGGCCGCGCCCGGAGCATGACGTCGTCGATGATGCCGGGCACCCCGACGGCCTCGAACACCACCGCGGGCTTGACGGTGTCGAAGGGCGAGCCCTGCGCCGGATCCAGCGTCTGGTGGGCTCCCATCGCGGTGGCCAGCTCGCGCCGCTTGGGCGAAAAGTCCGACGCCACAATGGTTTCGACGCCCTTGGACCGAAGGGCGGCGACGATGGCGATCCCGATCGGGCCGCAGCCCAACACCAGGGCCGTCTCGCCCGGTGCGATGTTGGACTTGTTGACGGCGTGCAACCCGACCGCCATGGGTTCGGTGAGGGCCGCGTGTTTGAAGTCCAAGCCGTTGGGGATGGGCAGCAGCAGCGGCGCCGAAAGCAGCATCCGTTCGGCGTAGCCGCCGATTGTGCTGTTGCTGTACACAATCGGCTCGACTCCCTTGGCGGACAACAGCACCGGCAGCGACGTGACCAGCGTGCCCGGTGGATGTGTCTCGGTGTCGGGACCGGCTTCGAGTATCTCGGCACTGAATTCGTGCCCCATGAAGATGTCGTGGTTCAGGTCGACGTGCATGCTCCCCGCGCCGCCCGCCGCCCGATCGGTCATTTCCAACACCTGGGCGCCGTGGGCGGCGAAATGCAGGTCGGAGCCGCAGATTCCGCACGCCCGCACGCCGACGAGCACCTGGCCGGCTTCGGGTATCGGGTCGGGCACGTCGTCGCGGTAGACCATGCGTCCGTCGCGCAATACCGAGGCGCGCATCAGTGCACCGCATCTTTCTGTTCGTCGACGTGCTCGGTGATGGCTTTGACCACGGCCTCGCCCGCCCGGCCGATCAAGTGGTCGCGCTTGCCCTTGGCCCAGTCGTGGGATGCGCGGGAGGCTTCGAGTTGGCGTTTGAAGTGGGGAATCACCTTGCGCGCCATCAGGTCGTAGCAGTGGTGCGTCGCCTCGGGTGAGGCCCAGTCGTGGCCGAGCATCAGCAGGGTGCCGAAGCCGCCGGAGCGGTCGAGCAGGTCCTCGATGTGGGCGATGGCGTCCTCGGGCGTGCCGATGCAGCAATTTCCTTTGGCCGCATAGTCGGCGACGAATTCGTGTGGCGTCTGGGTGCCTTCGACACTGTTGGCCAACGGGACGAACCCGGCGGCGCCGAAGTAGTTGGCGAAATCCTGTAGCCCGTAGGTGCAATCGTCGATCGCCTGCTCGCGGCTGTCGGCGATGTGCATGATGCTCAGGACGCGCCAGTCGCCGCGGTCCGGCTCGTCGCGTCCGGCCTTGTCGGCCTGGTCGCGCACCACGTCCCAGGTGGTTTCCAGCGCCGCGTAGCCGCCGGGCACCGACATCGACAGCGACAGCAGCGAGGTGCCCAGCGCGCCGGCCAACCGCGGCCCTGACGGTGAAATCATTGCCGCCGTGGAGATCTCGGGATAGGGCCAGGTGTAGGGCCGGATATGTAACTGGGCGTCGCGCAGGGTGAACCAGTCGGAGTGGCGGTCGATTCGTTCGGTGGGTGCGGCGCGGAACAGCGCCAGGATGGCCTCGAGGGACTCCTGCATCATCCGTCGCTGATCGACGGGATCGATGCCCATCATGTACGCGTCCGACGGCAGCGCCCCCGGACCGGCGCCGAACATGACCCGGCCGCGGGTCAGGTGGTCCAGCAACACCCAGCGGTCGGCCACCATCAGCGGATGGTGATAGGGCAGCGACACCACTCCGGTGCCCAGCCGGATGTGTTTGGTCCGCTCGGCCGCCGCGGCGATGAATACCTCCGGGCAGGCGATCAGCTCGTAGCCACCGGAGTGGTGTTCGCCGAACCACGCCTCGTCGAACCCGAGCCGATCCAGCGCGACGACGCGTTCCATGTCGTATTCCAGTGCCACCGTTGGGGATTGACCGACCGGGTGAAATGGTGTGATAAAGACACCGAAACGCAGGGGCGCGCTCATCAAAGCTCCAATCCGTTGAGGAATTCCAATAGCGCCGCGTTCACCTCGTCGGGGCGCTCCTGTTGCAGCCAATGCCCGGCGCCGTCGATCATCAGCTGCCGATACGGACCGGAAACCATCTCCGATGCGCGGTCGACGGGAGTGAAGGACAGGACGGGATCGGCCGTCCCACCGATGAACAAACACGGCACCGAGATCTTCACCCCGTCGAGTTCGGCGGTGGTTTCCCAGTTGCGGTCGAAGTTGCGATACCAGTTGAGCCCGCCGGTGAATCCGGTGCGGGAAAACTCGCCGATGTAGTGGTCGAGCTCGGCCTGGCTGATCCAGTCCGGCAGACCATTGGGTTCGGGAAGGCGTTCGATGAAGCCTTCCGGGCCCGGGGCCGCCATCCGCAGCGCCGCGGCTTGGTCGCCCGACGTTCCTGCGCTGGCCATCATCCGCCGCAGGAAAAGCGCGGGGGCACCATTGAGTTCGGCATCTGCGACGCCGGGCTCCTGGAAATACAGGATGTAGAAGAAGTTCTCGCCGAATATTTTCCGCCACCTGGCCGTGGGGGCCGCCTTGGGCCGGGGCGTCACGGGCACGCTGAGCGCGGCGACGGCCGCGACCCGGTCGGGGTGCAGCAGCGGAGCGTTCCACACCACGGCCGCGCCCCAGTCGTGCCCGATCCACACGGCGAGCTCGGCGCCGACGTCGTCGAGCAGACCGACAAGGTCCGCGGTCAACTGGTGAATGTCGTACGCCTCGACGGCATCCGGGCGATCCGAACCGCCGTAGCCGCGCTGATCGGGCGCCAGCACGTGGTAGCCGGCTTGCGCGAGGACGTCTATCTGGTGGCGCCAGGAGTAGGCCAGTTCGGGAAAGCCGTGGGCCAGGATCACCACGGGTGCGCCGCGGTCGCCCGCTTCGGTCACCCGCAGCCGCACACCATTGGTATCTACTAACCGTTGGGTTGGGGGCACCGTCTCACCAAAGCACAACGGTTGCGGACTGAGAAGGGTCTTTCGGCTCGGCGCAGCATAATTTGTGCATGCGATTGGACCACGTAGTTCTGTGGACGAAGGATCCGCGCGCGGCGATGGACTTCTACTCGAGGATCGTCGGCCTGACGCCGGTGCGGTTCGCCGAGTTCGAGGCCGGCGAGGCGCCCTTCCCGAGCGTGCGGGTTTCCGAGGACTCCATCATCGACCTGATGCCACTCGAGATGGCTTCCGGCGCGGCGTCGTCCGCGGTGGTCGAAGGGAGCGCCGGCCAACCGGTCAATCACGTCTGCCTTGCCCTGTCGAAACCCGAATACGACGCCCTCGACGCGCGCCTGCAGGCGGCAGGCGTGGACACCAGCGTGCGGCTGCACCACAGCTTCGGCGCGCGGGGTTGGTCGCCGCACACGTACTACTTCGCCGATCCAGACGGCAATGTCATCGAGGCCCGCTACTACGAGTGAGCCCGTCGGCCTGGGAACTGCCGATCGTTAACTGGGCAGCCCGGCTCTGCCGGAGCTGGCGATCGCCAC
>NZ_JAEKMI010000070.1 GCF_020217485.1 Mycobacterium sp. WUMAC-067
TTGCACGAAGCGCTCCGGGTAATCGAATTCGGTCAGGTGTGTGACGTAGGGTCTGGCGCAGCGAATGCAGGTCCAGCTCCTGCGGCAACCCCGCGGCGTCACGCGCAGCCACAAAGGCCTCGTTCGCGGCGCGTCTGGAGAGACGGCCGCAACGTTCGGTGACCCATAACGCCGGATGCCGGCCCGCTCGAAAGCATGGACGAACCTCCTCCAGGTAGGACTCGAAAACCTGGACAATCCAGTCCATTTCCGGCACCGTCAGCACGACGCGTCGCTTCGGCGAACTACCGCGGGACGCTTTTCCGAATCGGACGAATACGCCGCCAAAACGCCCGTAGGACGGTAGCTTTGGATTCGATCTCAGATCCACCAGGTCTAGCCCCACCGCCTCTTGGCGCCGCAAGCCTTCTCCGGGGGTCTGCGACCTGTTGCATGACGTCGCTCGTAGTGGGTGATCTGGTGGGCGGTGCGGCGTTTCTCCGTGGGTGTGGTGCTCGTGGCTGGTAGTCGTTTCTGACTGTCGACTTGAAAGCGAGGGCCCATGCGAGCGTTTCCGGTGAGTTTGCCGTCCGGGCAACGGTATTGGACGGTGCTGGATGAGGATCTGCAGGTAGTCGGCATCGCCGATGAGTATCTGCGGCATCAGCGGTTCGGCCGCGACGGCGCGGAATCCACGACGAAGGCGTATGCACACGCGATCGCGTTGTTCCTGCGCTGGTGCGCCAGGACGGGCCGGTCCTGGCAGGCCGGTGTCGAGCAGTTCGCGTTGTTCATGACGTGGCTGGCCCATGCCGGACCGCTGGCCAGCGGGCGTCGATGACGTCGCTTCGGGAGTGGTGTTGGCCGGTCCGGGGGCCGCCCCGGCGCGGGGCCCATCGCGGATCAACGGGGTGCTCACCGCGGTGCGGGGGATGGTGGTGCACGCGGTCGCGACCGGCAACGGCTCGGCGGGTTTGGTGTCGATGCTGTACGAGGTGGCCGATGACCGAGACCTGCCGGCGGAAGCCCGCAACGACGATGGCCACCTGGCATGGCGGATGCGGGCCCGGCACCGGTTGCGGGAACCGGAAACGACGATCGATCGGGCCAGCGATGAGCAGATCGTCGCGCTGCTGCGGGCCTGCCGGTCCACGCGGGACAAGCTGATCGTGCTGCTGATGGCCAGGGGCGGGCTGCGTCGGGGCGAGGTGTGCGGGCTGCGGCGCAGTGATGTGCACCTGCTGGTGGATTCGCGCCGGTTGGGATGCGAGGTCGCTCGGGCGCATCTGCATGTGGTGCGCCGAGACGACAACCCGAACGGGGCGTGGGCCAAATCGCGCCGACAGCGGGTGGTGCCGCTGGATTTCCTTGTCGTGCAAGCATTCGACGTCTACGAGTTCGAGCGCATGCGAGTTCCGGCCGCGGCGGGTAGTGATTTCGTGTTCGTCAACCTGTTCCGCGGCCGCGTCGGCGCGCCGATGCGGCCCGACGCGATCGGCGAGCTGATGGCAGCGGTCTCCCGCCGGGCCGGATTGGACACCCCGGTCCGCCCGCACCAGCTGCGACACGCCTACGGCAGCAACGTCGTCGACGCCGGGGCCGGTATCGACGTGGTCGCTGATTTGCTCGGACACGCGGCTGTCTCCTCGTCCCAGATCTACCTGCATCCGGACGCATCTCGACTGCGGGCCGCGGTGGACGCGGTGCCCAGCCCCCGCGAACAGACCGGAGCGAGCCGGTGACCGCCGTGACGTCGGCCAGGACGATCCCGGGCGATGAGGAATCCTGCAAGTTCGCGCATGTGTTGGACGGGGCCGCCCTGAGTGGCGCGGCCACGCACCTGGCCAGGGCGCTGGACCAAGGACTGCTTGACGAGGCCGGATGGGATCCGGTGACCCGGGTGCTGTACTTGCCCGCGCAGCATCGGCTGCTCGGCCGGAAGGTGTGCCGGGTGGAACGATGCGTCGGAACCGTCCACAACGACGCCCCCGAGATCTGCCACCGATGTTTCACCAGGCTGACCGGCATGGGCATGAGCGTCGAGGACATCGCCG
Source organism: Mycobacterium sp. WUMAC-067 (assembly GCF_020217485.1). GTDB lineage: Bacteria > Actinomycetota > Actinomycetes > Mycobacteriales > Mycobacteriaceae > Mycobacterium. The sequence goes on from NZ_JAEKMI010000070.1 coordinate 2,034, forward strand.
CTGCCGAAAGCCTGCCCGCCGCACCGGTTCCCGCGGAACGCTGCGCCGTCCCGCAGTGCCGGTGCACGCCGACGGTGCGGGACGCGGTGATGTGTGAACCGCACGCCCAACAGTTCCGGGGCAGGCGCATCCCGATCTCGCTGGAACAGTTCGTGAGCGATCCGCGAGTGCGGCCAAGGCCGCCGCTGCCGGCATGCCTGGTGCCGGCGTGCACCCGCACGGCCGACGGCGCGATCGGCTACTGCACGACCCACTATCAGCGATGGAGCGTGGACCAGCAAGAGCATGCCGAACTCGATGAACAGTGGTGGCGGGTCCGGGAATCGGGCGTGGCCGAGCCGGGGCAGGTCAACCTGCGGGCGCTGCCTTCCCTGGTAGTTGTGGAAGTGCTGACGGGCTTGCAGACCCGTGTTAGGGATGGCTTGCGGCTCACCGACGTTGTGCTGCGAGCGGTCTGCGACACGCTGCGTCGCCACCAGGTCGGCTCGATCCACGACTGCGATCCGGGCCTGGCTCCCGGCAAGCGTGCACGCTCGGTGCTGGCCTCGTTCGCCCGCGACGCCCGCCGCGTGTTGGCCGATCCGGGTGTCGAGCAGGATAAGGACCGCTGGGATCTGGCGATCTTCGGTACCCCGGCACGCTGTCGTTCACCAAGATCACCCAGCCCTGGCTGGCCGGGGCCGCGAAGCGGTGGGCTGCCGAGCAACTGCCCCAGCACCGCGGCAGCGGCGCCTCTCGCGTTCGCGGCAAGATCAACAGCATCGGGCTGCTGTCCGAGCACTTGCATCGCCGACCCGATCACGGGCTTGACCCGACCGCGCTGGGCCGGACCGACTTGGAGGGATTCCTCAACCGGCTCGGCCATCTGGAGTTCACCGGCCAGATCGGTCGCTACCGCCGCAACATGATCTGCCGTGACATGCGGCAGGTGTTGGCCGGGATCCGATCCCTGGGGCTGACGAGAACCGGACGGCCGGCGGCCGGGTTGCCCGGCGACTGCGCCATCGAACGCGCCGACATCCCCGCCGACCCCGAACGCGGCGAGCCCGGCCGATGCCTGCCACCGGAGATCATGGCCGTCCTGTGCGCCAACCTCGACTCCCTCGAACCCGTCGAGGTCAGGGTCGCCACCCAGATCGGCATCGACACCGGCCGCCGCCCCGAGGACATCCTCAATCTGCCGCTGGATTGCCTGGCCCGCGACAAAGACGGCGGCGACGTACTGGTCTACGACAACATCAAAGCCAACCGGCTCGGCCGACGGCTGCCGATCAGCACGGCCACCGCCGCGGTGATCACCGGCCAACAACAACGAATCCGTCAACGCTTCCCCCACACCCTGGCCGCGAAGCTGAAGCTGCTGCCCACGCCCTATCGAAATCCCGACGGGCACAAGGCAATCAGCAGAACCACCCTGCAGGCGCGCCACCGCGACTGGGTGGCCGACCTGCCGACACTGCGCACCCGCGATGGAGTCGAGTTTGACATGACCAAGATCGTGCCCTACGCCTACCGGCACATTGTCCCCGCTTAGTTCCCGTGTTGCGATTGGCCTGAAAGGCCCGGGCGTGCTCGGCGTTTCTGCTTTGGTGAGGCCGTGTGGTGTTTGTATGGTCTCCAGTCGTGATCTTGAGCTTTTTCTCGTCGCAGGGCTGGCAGTCCTGGGGTGTCGAGCACCGGCCGGTGATCCCAGAGGGGATGCCGGTGCTGATCGATGACGACTTGCTGTTCGAGGACGGCCCGGCCGTGCCGCGGCCGACGACGGTGATCAATCGGTGGTTGCGGCTGCTTCCGGCCAGCGGGGCTCCGGCGCCGAGTTCGTGGGAGAACTACGCGCGGGCGGTCAAGGAATGGACGGAATTCCTCGCCGAACACGGTGTGGGCCTGTTCGATTCGCGAGACCGGCTCAAGGCAGGGCTGAGCCGATACGCCGAGCACCGCGCCGCCGGAGCAATCCGGGCGAGATTCGCGGCGACCACGTGGGCGCAGCACATGAGCATCCTGTCGCTGTTCTACCGGTGGGCGATGGACGAGGGATACGCCGAGGCGGAGCCGTTCACCTACCGATCCGCGCGAGCGGTCTTCGCCGGCACCGGCCGCGATGTCCGGGTGAACTTGGCGGTGCGCCGCACCCCGAAACCGCATGTGACCATCAAGTATTTGGAGCCGGACTTCACCGACCTGTTCCGGAAGGGGTTGCGCGGTTTGGCGCCGGATGGCACCCGCGACACCGGGTTCGCGGGCCGGGAGATGACCCGCAACGCCGCGATCGGGGACCTCGCGCTGGCGACCGGGTTGCGGCTGGGCGAGTTCACACATCTGCTGCCGTGGGAAATCCCGGCTCTGCCGCCGGCGCCGACGGTGATCCCGATCCCGTTTCCGGTGCCTGCGGGAATCACCAAGGGCCGCAAGTTCAGAACCACCTGGATCTCCTACGACGCCTTGGCCGGGCTGCACGACTACCTGCAGCTCGACCGCGCTGCCGTCACCGACGGATCGGCCTGGCGGCCACCACGACGCCGGGGCGAACCGCTGCAGGTCACCGAACCGGACGCCCGTGGCGGCCGGATCAACGGCGTCCGCCGGTCCTGGGAGTCGCTCACCCCGGCCGAGCGACGGCGGCTGGTGGCACCCGAGGGCGGGTCGTGCCTGCTAGCGGTGAAGGGTGATGGTGGCCCGTTCACGGCGTGGGCGACGGTGTTCGAACGCACCTCCGACCGGATCCGCGCACGGTTCGAACCACGGTTCCCGCACGTCCACCCGCACCGACTCCGCCACTCGTTCTCGATGCAGACGCTGGAATATCTGGTGACCGGCTATTACCGACAGGCAGCGAAGCTGGTATGCGACACCGACGCCGACGCAGCGCTGGTGTTCTACCTGACCAAGGCCGACCCGCTGCTGGTGCTGCGCGATTTGCTCGGGCATTCCACGGTTCTGACGACCGAGAAATACCTGAAACGTCTTGATACGACGCGGATTTACCGGCAAGCCTACGAAACCGCCGGAGCCGCAGCGGGACTCACCGAGGATACCGCCGCACAGCGGGAAGCCGACGCCGAGTTCGACGACGACACCGAAGAGGAGCTGTGATGCCGACGACGGTGCTCGATGATCCGCTGCGTTTGGCCTGCGTGTTCAGCGACGGCAGCAGAGCTGCATTCGATCTCACGGGGTTGCCGAACCCCGGGTTGGTGCGTGATCTGGCCACCGGGTTGGTGGAGCTGATCCATCCTCACGGCAGCGTCGATACTGCTGGCACCGTCGACCAGTACGTGCGTGGGTTGCACAGGATGGTGCGAACACTTTCTGATCAGGGTTTCACCGGCGGTGTCGGCGATCTGCGGCGCGGACAGCTGGCGCAGTTCTGGATGGCGGGCCCGAACTGGCTGGAGGCGCTGACTCGGTACTTGGTGGAAGGTTATGCGCGATCCGGCGGCCGTCTCGGCGAGGGGGTGCTGGAGCTGGCCGCAGGGCGGCACTTCAACATTCAGCGCAATCGGCGCCCGTTGCCGCCCTATTCCGAGGGCGCATGGCAGCGGCTGACCATGGCCTGCCGACAGCAGGTCGACGACTCCTACGCGGCACATCGGCGCGCGCTGGCGTCCGCCGCCGGAGGGCGGCATCCGGGCACGGGTGCGTGGACTCATCAGAACTTCTGCTGGCTGTTGTCGACACTCGGCCCGCTTGGCAGCAGCGAAGCTGCTGAGGAAATTGGCATGTCCATCAACGTTTTCCGTCATCGAGGAGTCATCGCTGTCTTCCACGAGGCTGCGCTGGCGATGTTCCCGCATCTCGAGGTCGTGATCGCCTACCGGCTGCTGTTCGGGATCTATTCCGGCATCGTCCCCGACGGCATCGCCGACTTGGACATCGGGGACATCGACTGGGCCGGGGATTCGACTGTTCTGCTGTCCTATATCAAACGGCGCACCGCCGCCGAGAGCGCGACGTTGCCGCGGCCGGCGGTGCGGTTGCTCGAGCAGTGGCTGGCGCACTCGGCGCTGTTGCGCAGCTTCGTGCCGCCGGACGAGCGCACCACGCTGTGGTTGGGGATGAGCCAGCCCGGCTACTCCCGCCGCCTCGATGACGTGAACCGGTCCGCGATTGGCCGGTGGATGCGCCGCCATGGCATCGTCGGCGACGACGGTCAGCCGATGAAACTGCACCGGTCCCGCATCCGCACCACCCATCACGCGATGCGGGACAAGAAGTCCTGGACCGGGAATGCGCGCGCCACGATCGACCCGAACCACACGCCCGCGGTCGAGGGTGACCACTACCTGTCGGCGACGACTCCCGGTCAACGCCACGCCGTCGAGACGATCATCGCCGACGCCCAGCACGACATCCTCCGCCGCGCGCACCCTCCGGCCGTGATCACCGAGGAAGACGCGGCGGCGCTCGCCGAGGGTTACCCGCAGCTGCTGGCGGTGATGAAGCTCGACGAAGGCGTGCTCGCCGAGCTGGTCGGTGGCGCGCGGGATGTGTTCACCGCAGCCTGCGCCGATCAGCTGGCCGGGTTACACGGGCCGGCAGGCAAACCATGCCCGGCACGTCCCTGGGTCTGCCTGCTCTGCCCGCTGGCGGTGTTCGCTCCGCGGCACGCAGTGAACCTGCTGCGGCTCAAGGCATTCTTCTCGCGCCAGTGGCAGCAGATGCCCGCCGCCCACTTCATGACCGTCTTCGGCCCCTACGCCGCCCGGATCGACCAGATCCTCGACCGCTTCGACCCCGCCGAACTCGCTGTCGCAGCCGCACGCGTCACCGACAGCGACGACGAAATCCCCTTGCGCCCAGAGGAACGCACCGCATGACGAGCACAATCGCGACCGCAGCACCCGGCGTTCAACCACGGTCGCCGTTCACCGGCGCGGACATCTGCCGCGACGCCGGGCTCACGCTGCCGGGCGGCACGCCACGACCGGTATTCGACGACGACCTGTGGGATTTCACCGACGTGGTCGGGCTCCCGGTCCAAATGGCCCTTTACCGACGCCGATTCGACTTCACCACCATCACCGACACCCGCTGGCGGCTGGTCGCCAAGGAGCTGATCCTGGCGCTGCTGGCCCCGAATCACAATGCCGTGGTCCGTCTGCCACGCGCCTACCGCACCCCACTGCATCTGACCAGCTGCTACAGCCGCCTCTACGAGGCCGGCAAGTTCTTCGGCTGGCTCGATCAGCGGGGCATCACTGCCCTCACCGAGCTCGACACCCACCTCTGCGAGGAATACCTGGCGTTCCGACGCTACGTGATCGACCCCGACGGCGTCATCGTTGGCGAGCAGAGCCCAGGCGTCCGGCGCGCAGCCGCGCAGATGATCGTCGATCTGGTCGACTACCGTGACCTGTTCACCGCCGACCGGGTTCCGGCCGATCTGCGCCCCTGGGGCGGCGCAACAGCATCCGCGGTCGCCGAAATGCCTTCTGGTCGCGACGGAAACAAGACACCTGCCGTTCCTGCCGAAGTGCTGCAGCCGATGCTGGCCGCGGCCCTGCACCTGGTGCAGATCCTCGGCCCGCACGTTGTCGAGCTGAACGAGCAGATCCGCAAGATCGACCGTGTCTGGGCTACCGGAGCCCCCGGGCTTCGTCACGGCTCCCCGGCGATGGTCAGCGACATCACGATGCTGCTGGCCGACCACAGGGCGACCGACACACCGCTGCCGATGCTCGAAGAACACGACGTCAACCGCAGACTCAAGGCTGGCTGGGACGCGAACGACCCGCTGCTGCCGGTCTCCACCGGGACCCTGGCGCGGCAGGCCGGATACGTCCAGTTCTGGGCGAAATGGATGCCCACACTGCGCAAACCGCTGATCGACACCCTCAACACCGTCGGAGTCGAGAAGATCTTCGGCCGCAACGCCGCCGAAGTCCCGGCCGCCGATGGTGCGACCTTGCTGCCTTGGACACTGCCAGTGCACCGGTCCGAAGCGGTCGCCATGGTCGGCATCGCCCGCACCGCAGCGATCGTTGTCCTGGCTGGCGCGTCCGGAATGCGGGCCAGTGAGCTGATGGAACTGCGGGTCGGCTGCCGCCCGGTCGAGGAACCGATCTCCGGCCTGAAGTGCTATCGCATCGCCAGCAAAATCATCAAAGGTCAGGGCCTCGGCGGCACCGACGACGAATGGGTCGTCATCGAACCGGTCCACCGCGCGATCGAACTCATCGAGCAGCTCCACGACGACCCGCGTGACGGTGTTCTCCTGCTGTCCCGGTTCAGCTTCCGAGTCCGCTACCTCTGGTTCCGCGCCTGGGTGAATTCCCCGGCCGGAGCCCGTCTCGGACTCGTCCCGATCCCCGACGAACCAGTAGCACTGCGTATGCTCAGAAGAACGGTTGCCCTGGAGATGGCTTACCGGCCTGGCGGTGTCCTCGCCGCAAAACTGCACCTCAAACATATCGCCGCGGCGACAACGGAAGGCTACGCGGCTCGACCGGGCGGCGCTCAAGCAGAGTTGCTGGCCGAGGTCAACAAGCTCGAGGCCGACCACATACTCAAGCTCGTGCTGGCCGAGTTCCGCAACTACCAGCAAGGCATCCTGCCCGCCGGACCCGGCGCCCGCAGCCTGACCGAATTCTTCGCCACCATCGACACCGACCCGAACACCAAAGCCACTGCGGCGCCGAAGATCCAGCGCAACGACCGCGACATCCTCAACCTGCTGTCCAAACGCGCCACGGCGCTGCACCTCGGCCCAGCGAACTACTGCTGGTTCACCGACCCCTCCCGCGCGCTCTGCCTGAAACTTGCAGGCACCCTGACCGCGGACCGGCCGATGATCGGCATGTGTGACTCCGCACGCTGCCCGCAGGCCACCCACCACCAGCACCACCGGCCCGTCTGGGCCGAGCACGCCGAACGCACCAAAACCTTCCTCGGCCAACTCGGCAAAACCCGAACCGCCGAACGCGCTCGTCTGCAGGCCGACTACGACCGCGCCGTCCAGGTCATCACCAGCATCGACACTGCCACAGGAACCAGCGCACCCGAGGAACAGGCATGAGAATCACTGCCGCCCAACGCATCCACAACGAGAACCGCATCCGCGCCGCCATGGACCGGCTTCTGCGCGGCGAGATCTCACCCGGCGGCAACTGCGATATCAAGACCCTCGCACTATCAGCCGGGGTCGACCGCACCGCCTTCTACGGCACCCGGCCCTACGCACACCTACGCGCCGAATTCGAGCACCGCCTCCAGCAGCTTCAGCAGGCCGGAGAAACCCCGGACCCGAAAACCGCACAGATCGAACGCCTCAAGACGGAGGTCGAGAAGCTGAAAAACAACCTCGCCCACGTCAACTCGACAATCCAGGAGCTCACCAACTTCCGAAGCCAGGCCCTGGCCCGGATCGCTGCCCAGCACGACGAGATCCTTCGGCTCCGCACGGCCAACGACCCGGCGGCAGGCATCACCCGCCTCGCGTCGAATCGCCCGAAATACCAGCAGAGGGTAATGGGACCATGCTGACCGACCCGGCAGTGACGTCCATCACAATCGGTTTCGCGTTATCGCCACACGAACGGCGATCAGCGTCACGAACTCCACGCCGAGAATCGGCCACGTCAAACGCAACACGAACCCGACCGCACACAGCCACTGCGGAGACAAGCCATTCCTACGCCCAACGCCACGCCGACGCCGGCATCCCGATCGACGTCCTGGCCGAACTGCTCGATCACCGAAGCTATTCGGTGACCCGCCGCTACTACCGCATCGGCGAGGACCGCCGCCGCGACGCCGTCGACACGGTCACCACGCTCAGCTTCGACCGGCACGGCAACCGGATCTGGCGTGACGCACACGCCCTGCTGGACTCCGAGCGCGCCCGCCACGCCATCGGCGAGGTCGCCGTCCCCGACGGCACCTGCACCGAACCAACCAACGTCAAGGCCGGCGGCGGTGCCTGCCCGATCCGATTCCGCTGCGTCGGCTGCGATCACTTCCGCACCAACATCGCCTTCCTGCCCGACCTGCAGGCATACCTGGACGACCTGCTGCGCACCCGCGAACGGCTGGCCGCCACCATCGACGGAGTGGACGAATGGGCCCGCGCCGACGCCACCCCCACCGAGGAGGAGATCACCCGAATCCGGCGACTGATCAACAGGATCAAAGGCGACATCGCCGAACTCGACGACACGGAGCGAGCGCAGATCAACGACGCGGTCGCCATCGTGCGTCGTCATCGTGCGGCCCACACGGTCCCGCTCGGCATGCCCACCCTCGCCGCCACCCCACCCGCACCAGCAACCCCCGCTTCGGAGGCCACCGCATGACCACAACCACCGACACCACGTCGAATCACACACGCGCACAATCTGTCTCGTCGAGCACACGCACCCGATCGATGCTCGACGGCCGTCGCGGCGACTCGATGCGCCGACGCCGGCGCGTGCTGGCCGCGATCGACCAAGCCGCAGCCGCCGGCGACCGGCTCAGCGCGGCCGCGATCGCTCGTGCGGCCGGAGTCGACCGCACATTCCTCTATCGGTACCGCGACCTACTCGAGAAAATCCATGCGCTGCAAACAGATCCAGTCCCCGACGAACACACCGGCCCCACGGTCACCCAAGCCTCACTGCAGGCCGACCTGCTCGCCGCCCACGAACGCGCCGCCCGGCTCAACGCCCGCATCCGCCAACTCGAGCAGCGGCTCTCCCAAGCACTCGGCGAACAAACATGGCGCGAGTCCGGGCTCGACGCCCCAACCGACATCGATGCACTCCACCAACGGATCACCCATCTCGAACAGCAGGTCCTCGACCAACAACAACAACTCGACGAACGCGACGAAGACCTCGCCGCCGCCCGCGCTACCAACCGCGAACTCATGGCCCGACTCAACGCGCCAGGCCGGCCCCGCTGAAACCGCGAGTCGACTTGCACCACACCTGTTGCAGCAGATAGCATCCCAACATCAGCTTCTGAACTGCACAAACTCAGAGAATCACGCCGCTGCATCTGGTTGAGCCCCGGAGAGCAGCCCATACGCGTAGACGGTCTTCAGCAGCGTCGAGTCCCGCAACGCTGACAACGCTCCCTTGCGGTGGCGAAGTCGCGCCTGATCTACCAAGCCATCGGCGGCATCGAAGAGCTCTTGAACCTCGTCATAGCTCAGCGGGCGCCGTCCCGGCCGCCCCTCAAACTCGTTGACGTGACGCACGGTGTTCCAGTCATGCAGGATCTGTGCCGGGGCCTGCCCGAACCGCTCAGCGCACAAAGACGCCCATCCATATCGCGTGTCAGTAACGAAGTCGCCGAACAACCGCAATGCGTTTTGGTATCCCCGTACCGTCGAGTCAGCTTTTGGCTCCGCACCGGAAAGCAGTTGGGAGAAAAACGCATCCGCGTCATCTGCTTGCCACTGCCAGGGATACGTCCCGGTGAACTCGGCGAAACGGCGCACCACGCTCGCCCGCGCCTGCACCGTCGGTGGCTTGCACACCCGGGCTCGCTGCTGATCAGCCCAGCCAGACAGCATCGCGGTGAAGACCGTGGCTTCTGGATCCAACGGAAGCACTTTCGACACCAGCGACAGCGCTGCTGACCCCGGCAACTCGACGCCCACCATCCTGTTGTACTAGATGCGACAATGATGCGCCAGACGTAAGTGTCGAGACAGCACCCTTTCTGAGGTGTGATCCGATGTCCGCGGGACGCGCTTTACTGGGCGCTATACTCGCTCTCAACCGAGCAATTATGTTGCAGCAGATGCAATTCCGCTCGTCCTGCGGCAGAAGTGAGTACGGTGCATCGACCCGCAAGTGCACTGAACTAGTCCGACAAGCACCCTGTTGGCGCCAAGCGTCGCCTCACACCGCCCACAGCGCCCCGGCCAGGGTTCTTCCCAGCCCCGAGCAGTGCGCCGCAGCCGCATACGGTGAAGCAATCCGGCCGACGTGCGGGCCCGTCTTAGCCAGCGTGATACCCGGGGCCAACATCGTCGCCGTCTACTGGGCGATGCATACCGCCGTCTATCGGCTGGATCGCATCCACCCCGTTCCCACAGCAGCGCAGCACGACCGGCAGTACTCGCCGGCTAAATCACCAACAGTGCTTACACCCTCACCACAACATCGGCATATCACCGAGGCGCGCCGCCTCCACTGCGGCCCGATCCCAGCCGCGTTCCCGCAACACCGTGTGCAACGCGACCGAGCGCTCCCGCCGAGCCCATAACCCATCACTGGGAATCGACCTGCGGCCTCCTCCGCGCCGCATCCGGGCCATTCGTCGCATATTTTCACTCTGAGTGCCGATTACCACATGCTGGAATGTCGCCTCGGCCGCACAGACTTTCACGCACAGCGGGCTATCGCACTCGTGCAGGCCCAACTCGTCTGGCTGAAGGAGCACACTGAGTCGACGCGCCAGCGCGTACCGGTGCGGCCGCACGCAAATCCCTTTACCCCCACGGTAAATGAAGAACCGGCCATATCCGTCTTTACCGATAGCCCCCGTGAAAAAATCGCAGTCGTCAGCGCCGGGTCCTTGCACCACGTCGGAGTCAAAGCGCCGGCATTCGTCGGCGTGCACAACAGGATCGACCCACAGCGGCATCCCCAGATGAACACGCACGCGCCCACGCTAAACCCGGCCACCGACACCTTCGTCATGCGCCGCAGCGCCATTCGCACCTAGTGCTTGCGCCGCCGCGCCATCGTCATGCGCAGTAACGCCGTTCGCACCTAGTGCCAACGGCGCCGCGCCAGGGGCCGCCGCGCCGTTGCCCTCACCTAGTGCTTGCACCGCCGCGCCAGTGTGCGCGCTCGCCGCCTTTAACATCATCCGAACGCTACCGACTTTGACCCCAGCCAATTCCGCTATCGCCGCGAGTGATTCGCCGCGACCCTGCATTCGAGCCACCGCGATGCCGCCGGCCTGGCGGTGCGTGTGCCGACGCCGCTCTGCCTCTGCCCGAATCTCGAGGATGCGAGTTGCCTCCCACTCCTCCACGGCCGCCAGGCGACCCAGCTCAACGAGTAACGACGCCGCGTCATCGACGTTTTGCCGCTCGCACTCCACGCGTGCCTCGTTCGCTCTAAGCTGCGCCTCGCGAACCCGCCTACGCGCCGCTGATTTCGAGTTGATCGTTCCCATCGCCGCACCATACGACGAACCGGCTGTCCCGCTCTACCACACTGACCAACATCAGTGCGTCCACATTTGTCCACCACCAATGTTTCCCGATCCCCCAGTCCCACAACATAAGCCGATCCCACCCTCATGCACCACACACCAATGACCACCGGCATCAACCGTTCTGAACCACCCCAGACACCACACACCTCTTGCATTAAGGTCACAGTTTCCTAAGAACCGCCTGATCTGTGTAGGACAGATCTGCGGTGTCGTCTCTAACGTGCGCCTCGAAAGGGATTGCACTGCAGTGACGATGACTAGCCACAAGCTCACCGCCGGAGACGGTTACCAGTACCTGATCCGGCAAGTCGCTGCTGTCGACACCACCGCGCGCGGCCGGGCCCCGCTGATCGACTACTACTCGACCAAAGGCGAATCTCCGGGCCGATGGGTGGGATCGGGTCTGGCATCGCTGTCCTCGACAAGGGCACGTCCGGTGCCCCCCGAAGACCTCGCGAAAGTTTGGGCCGTACCGGTTGATTCGCCGGTCACCGAGGCCCAAATGAAGGCCCTGTTCGGGGAAGGCTTGCACCCCAACGCCGATGCGATCACCAAGTATGTCGCCGAATGCGGCGTGCGCGGCCTCGCGGCCGCCGAAGCCGCCAAACTGGGCCGCAAGTTCCATATCCGCGACAGCGAAACCACCTTTGTGCGCGCCCTGGCAGTGGCCTACCGCGATCACAACGAAGAAGCCGGCCTGCACTGGAACGCGCCCATCGCCGCGCCCACGCGCGCCGCGATCCGCACCGTTGTCGCGCGCCGAATGTTCGCTGAGCAGTACAAGCGCGCGCCCGCCGACGATCGCGAACTCAGTGGGTTTATCGCGCGGGAAACTCGCGCGCGCACGACCGCGGTCGCCGGCTACGACTTGACGTTTTCGCCCGTGAAGTCAGTGTCGACGCTGTGGGCGATCGCACCGCGCGCCGTCGCAACAGTGGTAGAGGAATGTCACGACGTAGCGGTCGGTGATGCGCTGGCGTGGCTAGAAACTCACGCCGCATTTACCCGTTCAGGTAAGGGTGGTGTCGCCCAGGTCGACACCACCGGGCTGCTCGGGGCGGCGTTCACCCACCGCGATTCACGCGCTGGCGATCCTGATCTGCACACCCATGTCGCGATCTCCAACAAGGTCGCCACGGTGGGCCCTGACGGTGTGTTGCGTTGGCTGGCGCTTGACGGGCAGCCTGTGCACCAGTTCACCGTGGCCGCCTCCGAGCTGTACAACACGCGCCTGGAAGCCCACCTTGGACAGCGACTGCAGCTGCGGTTCGCTGATGTGGTCGGCGAGGGCCGCGGCAAGAGGCCGGTGCGTGAAATCGTGGGAATCTCAGTCGAGCTGATGGCCGCGTGGTCGTCGCGGCGGCTGGCCATCGAAGCCCGCACCGCCGATCTGGCCAAGCAGTTTCAAGCCGCCCACGGCCGCGAGCCGACCCACGTGGAAACCATCGCGTTGGCTCAACAAGCGACCCTAGAGACCCGCGAAGCCAAACACGAACCCCGATCATTCGCCGAGCAGCGCCACATGTGGCGCGGCCAAGCGATCGAGGTGCTCGGCGCTGTGCGGGAGCTGACCGCGATGCTGGGCACCGTCTTGTCCGCGCCGGCGCCCCAAATCGATGCTGTCGATGACGACTGGATCACCGCGCGCGCTGCCCAAGTCATCGCCACGGTTGCCCGGTCCCGCGCGACCTGGCAACGCCACCACGTGTTCGCCGAGGCGCAGCGCCTCGTTCGTGGCAGCGGGCACGCCGCCGACGAGACGCTGGCCGACAAGATCACCGAGACTGCTTTGGCCGAGCCGCTGTCGGTTCAGCACATCGATATCGACGACGGTGAAATGGGAGAACCTGCGCAGCTGCGTCGCCGCGATGGAACCAGCGTGCATAGCCGCCACGGCAGCGCTACCTACACCTCTCAGGAGCTGCTGGCCGCTGAGCGACGCATCGTTGCTGCCGCCCTCCGACGCGGCGGGCGCACGGTCGAGGACATCGATATCGAGCTGGCGCTGGCAGACTCGGCCGCACGCGATAAGCAACTCAACGAGGGCCAGGTCGCACTGGTCCGGGAAATGGCAAGCAGCGGGCGCCGAGTGGCGTTGGCGCTGGCCCCGGCCGGTACCGGGAAGACCACGGCGATGGCCGCGCTGTCGCATGCGTGGCGCTCCTCGGGCGCGACCATCGTCGGCTTAGCCCCCACCGCGGCGGCAGCCATCGAACTGGGCGAGGATCTGTCGGCCCCGACCGACACCATCGCCAAATACGTCTGGTCGGCCGACCCGGCCAGCGGGTCGAGTCGCTCTGCCCCACCGCCATGGTTCACCAACGTCGGACGCGACACGCTCATCATCATCGACGAGGCCGGCAAAGCCGGAACGCTCGAACTTGATGCGGTGATCACCCACGCCTTAGCCCGTGGCGCCAGCATCCGGCTGGTCGGTGATGACTGCCAACTCGCGTCGATCTCAGCCGGTGGCGTGCTGCGCAACATCGCCCACAAGACCGATTCACTGACGCTGTCTCAGTTGGTTCGCTTTGGCTCCACCGCCGAAAGCGCAGCGACCCTGGCGATCCGCAGAGGAGACCCCTCTGGACTCGGGTTTTACATCGACCACCAGCGTGTGCACGTCGGTGCCGATCACACCGCCGCCGACATGGCCTACACCGCGTGGGCCGCCGACCTCGACGCGGGCCGCGATTCCCTCCTGTTAGCACCCACCAACGCCATCGTCGATACCCTCAACGCCCGAGCCCGACTCGATCGCCTCGCCGCGGCTGACCCGGCAACACGGCGCGGCCACGAAATCACCCTTTCTGATCGGCTTGCCGCCTCTCCCGGCGACCTTATTCGCACCCGCCGCAATGCCCGCCGGCTGCGCTTGAGCCCCACCGATTACGTGCGCAACGGCTACCGCTTCCAAATCCTGGAAATCCACCGAAACGGCAGCATCAAAGCCCGCCACCTCGGCAGCGGCCAAACAGTGCGCCTCCCCGCCCACTACGTCATAAAGCACGTCACCCTCGGCTATGCGGCAACCATTGACTCCGCACAAGGACTCACCGCCGGACACGCCTGCCACATCGTCGGTGCCGGGAGTCTCACG
>NZ_JAEKMI010000071.1 GCF_020217485.1 Mycobacterium sp. WUMAC-067
CTGCGGGGAGGGCGACATGTTCTTGTGCGCGATCCGCGACGAGCACTCGCGGCGGGCACTGGGTTGGGCTGTGGATGATCACATGCGCACCGAGTTGGTCACCGTGGCCGTGCAGCGGGGGGTGTTCGCGCGCGGTGGGCGCTGCGCGGGTAATGCTGGGACAACGTCGGCGCCGAGTCGCTGTGGTCGAGTTTCAAACAGGAATGCTACTACCGGCACACCCTACGCGACCAAAGCGGAATTGATTGCAGGAGTTGACAATTGGATGAACTTCTACAATAATCAACCAAGGCATTAAGCGATCGGGACGCGCTCACCTATCGACTACGAGCGGACGCTGAACCCTGTCGCGGAAGCAAGTTATCCGTGTCCATTTTTTCAGGGGAACCCCAGACTTCGATCGCGACGTTGGCATCAGCTCGAAGCGTGGCGGTCGCCAAGCCGATGTCGCGAGTTCCACCGGATGATGACAGTGCCATGGTGAGAAGTAGCGGAACCCGGACAGCCAAACCGGCGAAGTGCATTGTTGTCGGCGTGGTCCTCGATAGCCCCGACGGAACACTTGTGCAAGACGCATATCCTGCTCACCATGCCAACAGAGTCCGTTCGCCTCTCGTTTCGCCGGCATATGCGTGAGCAAGTCTTGAGGGCTGCCCGGACCCTCACTATCGAGAAGGGCTGGGATCGCGTTCGCATGGGTGAAGTCGCAGAGCTTGTCGGCGTGTCCCGCCCGACGCTCTACAAGGAGTTCACCGATAAGCAGGGACTGGGCGACGCGCTGGTTGTGGCCGAAGGCGAACGCTTCTTGAATGGCATTCACGCAGTTTTGGCACAACACGCCGGAGACGTCGGCGGGGGCATCACCGCTGCGGTGTCGTACACACTGAAGGAAGCGGAAGCGAGCCCGCTCTTGAAGGCGGTGCTGACATCGAACCGGCCTACGGACAGGACGGTCGCTGAGTCAACCGGTATGTTGC
Source organism: Mycobacterium sp. WUMAC-067 (assembly GCF_020217485.1). Classification (GTDB taxonomy): domain Bacteria; phylum Actinomycetota; class Actinomycetes; order Mycobacteriales; family Mycobacteriaceae; genus Mycobacterium. The sequence continues at coordinate 978 of NZ_JAEKMI010000071.1, forward strand.
CGCTCCTGCCGACCTCTGCGTCGCTACTGGAGCTGTCCTCGGCAGCCCTCGTGACCTGGTTCAACGAGCACTTTTCAGGCCTGGACGCCAATGACGTCAATGATGTCGCCGATGCACTGGTAAGGCTGACGGTGAGTCACGTCGTGCTTCCGACCGCCGACGCCGAGACGACCGGGGAGCGCATCTCGCGGATCGCACTTCGCTATTTGGGCGTTCATTCCTCCGCAGGCGAGGCGCGTTAACACTAAGGATTTTATGTTCAAATGTTGACTCTGAAGGAATAATTGTAAACACTTGGAGTGGGGCCGCACGAACCTTAGGAGATTCTCATGATTGCCAGCACGACGTCCGCACTGAAAACGTCGGCGGAGCGGCGTTCAGCACGTCCATATGATTCTGCCGACTTGTCCTCGACTGCATTTTGGGCCGGCACCGCCGCCGACCGGGAGAAGACATACGCCGAACTGCGCAAACGTGCTCCCATCAGCTGGCACCCGCGAGTCGAGCACACCATGATCGACGACGGGAACGACCGGGGCTTTTGGGCTGTGGTTACGCATCCGTTGCTTGTCGAGGCGACCCGGCGACACGACGATTTCCTGTCAGGTCAGGGCATTGTCATGGAGTCGATCCCGCAGGAATTGCTCGACACCGCTCAAGGCTTCATTGCGATGGATCCGCCGCGTCATACCAAGATTCGACGATTGCTGGCATCCGCATTCACGCCGAAGCAGATGCGACTGATCCACCATCAGATCGAGGCCAACGCGAAGCGCGTCGTCGACGACCTGGCTCCACAGGGCAAGGCCGACTTCGTCGACGAATGCGCGGCGTTGCTGCCGATGCACAACATCTTCGACATGATGGGCGTGCCGGACTCGATGCGCCGCGACATCGCGTGGGAATCACGGTATGCCGGTGGGTGGAGCGACCCCGAGGTGATGGGCGACGACCCAGTCATACCTCGCCTTTTCCAAGCGATGGGATTCCTAGGCGACGGCGCCCGCGAAATCATCGCTGCACGTCGCCGGCAGCCCGAAGACGACCTCATGACGAACCTCGTTCAGGCTGAAGTGGACGGTGAAAAACTCACCGAAGATGAGATCGTCTCGTTTTTCATACTTCTCACGATCGCTGGGAACGACACCACGCGCCAAAGCACCAGTCATGCGATGAAAGCCTTGACCGACTTTCCCGATCAACGAGCGTGGCTGATGGAGGATTTCGACGGACGAATCAAAGGAGCGGTCGAAGAGTTCGTCCGGTGGGCCACCCCGATCATGACCTTCCGCCGAACGGCAGCTCGCGACTGCGACCTGGGCGGACAACAGATCACCGAAGGTGACAAGGTCGTACTTTTTTACAGCTCGGCCAACTGGGACACCACAGTGTTCACCAACCCGGAAAAGTTCGATTTGTCACGGGACCCCAACCCGCACGTGAGCTTCGGAGGTGGAGGTATCCACCACTGCTTGGGCAATCAGCTGGCGCGGCAGCAACTCGCCGCGCTCTTCCGGGAATTGCTGCACCGCCTGCCTGATATTGAAGTCTGCGGGCCACCCAGCTATACCGTTAGCACTTTCTTCCACGGGGTGAATCATCTTCCCGTCCGCTTCACCCCGACTACGTGAGGCAGCGTGGCATGAAAATCACAGTCGACCGCGATCGATGCTCGTCAATCGGGATGTGTGAAGGCCTGGCTCCCGACTTCTTCGAGGTCAGTAACGATGGGAAACTCCACATCCTGAATCCTGGGCCACCCGAATGTCACAGGGCACTGATCGAAGATGCCGTGGCGAGTTGCCCCACAGGCGCGCTCGCGTTGCACGATTGACAGACTGGCAGCAGCGAGATCCGGTGCAGCTGTTCGGCACTGGCTTCCGGCCGGTCCACGATGACTGCTCCTCGTCCAACGGGCTCGCCGACATCGCTCAGGAGCACAACACAACGCAATGGAGCCGCAGTAGTGAGTACCTTTGGACCTGACTTCGGACATGGTCTTCGGTTTTCCGGATCGCTAAGCCTGTGACCTGTGGTTTTGTCTGTCGGTATGTGTTGTGTGGGGTACTAGTGTCACGCGTCATTAATTAGTTTACAGTGTGGGATGATGGTGTATGCCGTCATCTGCGCTGGTGATTAGTGACGAGGATCGGGCGACGTTGGAGTCGTGGGTGCGATCCTCGACGATGCCTTCCGGTCATGTTGAGCGGGCCCGGATTGTGTTGGCGGTGGTCGACGGGGCAGGTACTTCGGGGGCGGCCCGGTTGGTCGGGGTATCGCGGCCGACCGTGATCAAGTGGCGGGATCGGTTCGCCGCCAATGGGATCGATGGGCTTGATGACGATCCGCGGCCGGGCCGGCCCAAGACGGTCGATGTCGCCGCGATTCTGGCGGCCACGCTGGAGCCCCCGCCGGAGTCGTTGGCGGTGACGCACTGGTCGAGTCGGCTGCTGGGCAAGTATCTCGGTGTCGGGGATGCCACGGTGGCCCGGGCATGGCGCCGCTACGGAGTCAAGCCGTGGCGCCGGGAGACGTTCAAGTTCTCCACTGATCCCGAGTTGGAGGCCAAGATCCGTGACGTGATCGGGTTGTACCTGCACCCGCCGGCCCACGCGATCGTGTTGTGCGTGGATGAGAAGAGTCAGATTCAGGCGCTCAATCGGACCCAGCCGATCCTGCCGATGCGTCCGGGTCTGCCGGAGAAGGCGACCCATGATTACCAGCGCAACGGCACTGCGACCTTGTTCGCGGCGTTGGAGGTCGCGACCGGCAAGGTCACCGACCGCTGCTACGAGCGGCACGGTAAGGCCGAGTTCCTGGACTTCCTCAAGACCGTCGCCCGCGCCTACCCGCGGCGCAAACTGCATGTGGTGTGCGACAACTACCACACCCACAAACACGCCGACATCAACACCTGGCTGGACAAAAACCCGCGTGTGACACTGCATTTCACACCGACATCGGGATCCTGGCTGAACATGGTCGAGGTGTTCTTCTCGATCATCACCCGCCAAGCCATACGCCGCGGATCATTCGACAGTGTCAAAGAACTCATGGCAACCATCACCGCGTTCATCCAAGGCTGGAACCAACGCTGCCACCCCTTCGTCTGGACCAAGCCCGCAGACGAAATCCTGCCCCACACCCGTAAACAAACTTCAGACGCGAGACACTAGCCGGGTAGGTTTGTCCGGTGGCGTACGTGCGGAAAGTGCGCACGACCTCGGGCGCGGTCGCGGTGCAGGTCGCGCGTAAAGACCAGGGCCAGGTGGTGATCCTGGCGCATCTGGGTTCGGCTCATACTGACGCTGAGCTGGGTCTTCTGCTTGAGCAGGCCAGGGAGATGGTGGTTGACGGCCAGGCGGCACTGGATTTCGAGGTGGCGGCCCGCGCTCAGTTGATGGTCGATGTGCCTGACTTTCGGGAACGCACCTTGCTCGCCGAGCCGGCTGAGCCCGCTGCGCCGGCGGTGGTGGCGCAGCCGGGGCGCACATTGGGCGCACGTTCGCGACTGCTCTATGACGTGCTCGCCCAGGTGTACGACTGGCTGGGTTTCAACGTGGTCGGTGATGCGGTGTTCCGGGATTTGGTGATTGCCCGGATTGTGGAGCCGACTAGCAAGGCCGATTCTGCTCGTGTGCTGGCTGATCTGGGCGTTGAGACGGTGTCGTATCGGACCGTTGCGCGGCACCTCAATCTGGTGGTCTCCGGTGGCTATCGGGATGCGGTGGCCGCGAGATGCTTTGACTACTCCCGTGATTGCGGTGGTCTGTCGCTACTTCTTTACGACGTTACGACCTTGCATTGGGAAGCCGAGAAAGAAGACGCGCTACGCCGTGTTGGGTATAGCAAGGACCGCAAGGTCGACCCTCAAATCGTCGTTGGGCTGCTGGTAGATCGAACGGGATTCCCTTTGGAAATCAGCTGTTTCGAGGGAAACACCGCTGAGACGACCACCATTGTGCCGATCGTTCGTGGCTTCGTCGAACGCCATAACCTGGCCGGCACGCCGATGGTAGTGGCCGCTGATGCCGGGATGCTGTCGGCGGCGAACCTCAAGGCCCTCGATGAGTTGGAGTTGTCATTCATCGTCGGCTCCCGGATGACCAAAGCGCCGGGGGATCTTGAGTCTCATTTCCATTGGAATGGCGACGCTTTCACCGATGGACAGATCATCGACACCGTCACGCCTCGCCACGGAAACGCCAAGGTCAACGACACCGCACATCGGGCTGAACCGGTCTGGGACCCCGAGGCTCAGCCGGGGGCGTGGCGGGCGGTCTGGGCGTATTCAGCCAAGCGGGCCCGGCGCGACCAGAAGACCTTAGCCGCCCAGGAAACCCGCGCACGGGCCATTGTCGAAGGCTCCAGGCAGGCCAAGACCGCACGGTTTGTGAAGGTCCGTGGCGATGACCGAGCCGTTGATGAGGCCAGCCTGGCGCGGGCTCAATCCCTCGTCGGGCTGAAGGGGTATGTGACCAATGTGCCGGTCACGGTGATGCCGGCCGCCGAGGTCATCGCCAAGTACCACGATCTGTGGCGTGTGGAGAAGTCGTTTCGCATGTCTAAGAGCGACCTCGCGGCCAGGCCGATGTTCCACCGTCAACGCCAGGCGATCGAGGCGCACCTGACCATCGTGTTCACCGCCCTGGCCGTCTCGCACGCCATCCAATCGCGCACCGGCCTATCCATCTCCAAGGTCATCAAATCGCTGCAGCTCCTGCGCAGCGCCACCATCAGCATCAACGGCACCACCCAGACCTTCCCACCCGAAATCCCACCCGCAGAGCGTGAAATCCTCGACCATCTCGGCGTCAAACCGGGGTACTAGGCGAAATGTCCGAAGTCAGGAGATCCGGTGCAGCTGTTCGGCACTGGCTTCCGGCCGGTCCACGATGACTGCTCCTCGTCCAACGGGCTCGCCGACATCGCTCAGGAGCACAACACAACGCAATGGAGCCGCAGTAGTGAGTACCTTTGGACTCTCTGTCCTAGCCCCTGACCTTGCCGCGATGAAGGTCACCGCCACCGCGGCCGACCAGGCCGGGTTCGACGCGGTGTGGGCATCGGAGTTCTATACCCGGTCGGGATCCATCTCGATGGCGGCAATGGCCACCTCGACTGACAGGTGTCGCATCGGGTCGTCGATTCTCTACGGCGTCGGACGCAGCCCGCTGGTCTTGGCGACCGAGGCGCGCGATCTCGACGAACTGTCCGGCGGTCGCATCGTGCTCGGCATCGGCAACGGCACCAAACGGATGATGAGCAACTGGCACAGCGTCGCCGATACCAGCGCCCCCGCCCTGCGCGTCGAGGAACTCGTACCCCTTATTCGGCGCATCTGGAACCTGCACGAGGGACCAGTCCGCCACGAAGGCCGCTTCTACCAGATGAATCTCATCCCCAGCGGCCCGGTAGACCCGCCTGCGCGCGATATTCCGATCATCACCGCCGCGGTGCGCCCGCGGATGTGCGAAGCCGCCGGCCGGGTCGCTGACGGGCTGGCCGGGCATCCGCTCTTCACGACCGCCTACGTGGAGGAAGTCGTGCGGCCCGCGGTGGCCAAGGGCGCCGCACGCACCGGGCGCGATCCCGACGACGTCGAGATTGTGTCAATGGTCATGTGCTCCATCCACGACGACCCGGAAATCGCCCGTCGCGAGGTCGCGCAACAGATCGCGTTCTACGCATCAGTCAGAACCTACCAACCGCTGCTCGACTTCTGCGGATTCGCCAAACAGGGTGCCGTTATCCGAGAAGCCTTCGCACGCGGTGACTTTGCGGCCATGTTCGACGCGGTGACGGACGACATGATCGACGTGATGGGCGTCGCTGGCACCGCCAGCGAGGTGCGCGCCGGGCTGCGCCGCTACGAGGGGGTACTCGACCACATCATGCTCTACCCGCCGTCGGTGGGTATCGCACCTGAGCGGGTCGGCCAAAACCTCGGTGAGATGATCAAGCACTGCGCCCCCGGCCAGTAACATCCCGGTTCATGTAGGTGCGCCAGCGTCTGTGTCGACGACAACCCGCGGCGGTGAATGAGTCTCCCGTCTAATTCGAAATGACCGGTTCATCGACGGTGTGCTCCTGCCGGTACCGTAGGGATCGCCTTCGACGACGAGTTCGTAAGCCACCTAGTGCCAGTGCTTCTCTGCTCGCGCTCACCGTTGATGCTAGACGCGGCTCCCGATTCGCTGGGCGCCATCGGAGTCGAAGAGTTCTTTGGCCCAGCGTTCGAGGACTTCGGTGCTGTCCCAGTCGTCGGGGTGGAAGCCGGCGCGGGTGTAGGAACGGAAGCGCTGCACCGCGTCCGGGCTGAACAGTGGGGAACGACGGAAGGCTCGAAGGCTGCGCAGTAAGCGCAGTGGGTTGTAGGCTGCGCGGTCACCCGCCAGAGAGCGAGTGGTCTGGATGACCAACTCGGTGAACAAGATGACTGTGGCAATCCGCATTCCCCAGACCCTGGTGCGTTCGGTTCCACCGACCGTCTCGAAGACGTCGAAAGCGACGGCCTTGTGCTCGGATTCTTCTAAAGCGTGCCAGAGCAGAATCGGCCGGACCTCGGTGTCGCCGATCAGCTCTTGTGCCTCGTCGCTGGTCAGAATGATTTCGGCGAACGTCGCCGTGTAGTGCTCAAGGGCAGCCGTCACGGCCAGGCGCATCTTCGGAGAGAATCGCTTCTCGAGCCGGTCAACCAACTTCTTGATGTGCCGATCGATCCCGTCGGTCGGATAGCCCATCGCTTGGAGCCGCTCGTTAAGCAGCCGATGCTGGTGCCGGTGGGTGGCCTCCTGCGCGATGAATCCCTTGACCGCCTCTTGGAGGTCGGGGTCGCTGACCTGGTCACGGTACTGGCGCACCGATCGGATGAAGAAGTCTTCGCCCTCGGGGAACGTTGCCGACAAGGTAGAGACAAAGTGGCTCATCACCAAGTCGCCGTCGACGAAGTGCTGGCGACTGGTCCCAGCAGGCATTGCGAAACGGACACGGCGAGCCTTTGGCAGCACCCTCTTTGCTGGCCGTGTGGGCGACTCACTGGTCATGTGCTACTCCCATCTCCAAGCGGACCTCAATAATCTGACTTTATACCTAGTCAGATTTAGATGACAAACTGTGTCTATGCGTTCAGTCCGGGTGTATCGCGGAGTGTCTGCAGAGCAGCGCCATCAGCACCGGCGTACACGTCTCATCGACGCCGCTATCGAGCTGATCGGTACCCGAGGCGTGGCCGCCACCACCGTGACTGCCGTCTGCGCCGAGTCACGTGTCACCTCGCGTTACTTCTACCAGCATTTCTCCGACCGCGACGCGCTCTTGCGGGCCGTCTACCAGCAGCTCTATGCCACCTTCCAAGACGTAATAGTCCAAGCGATCCCAGACGCCGGCGCGCCACCCGACGTGTTGGCGTATGCCCCCATCCGCGCACTGGTCAACATGATCGAAGACGATCCTCGGCTGGCCCGCATTTTGTTCGTTGAATCCGCAACGGAGCCACTCCTTCGCGAGTTGCGGAGCCAATTGATGGCCGGTTTCGCCGACCTCGTGCTGCGCGAGGCCAGACTTCACCTGGATATCGCCGACTCTGCGGTGGGCGTCGCGCATCTGGCTTCAACCCTCGGTGTCGGAGGACTCTTCGAGGTTCTGCGCCGCTGGCTGGACGGCGAACTGGACTTCAGTACTGATGAACTCGTCCAACACTGCGCAGGTTTCCTGGGCAGCCTCGGCACCTACGTGCTGCTGCAGAACATAGGCGAGGCGCCGGTTCCTGAATCCGGGGCATCGGCAAACGCTCTATCGGCTCGCGGCCACGCCCGGCGATGCTGAGTGCGTGTCCGGTTTGACGCCCACGATCAGGACGGTAGCGTCCCGGGCACGTCATCGACGCTGAGCGCGTGCACCAGATAACGTTCAGCTAGGGTTTCGGCGAGCCGACTGGTGTGTTCGACGATCTCCTCCTGACTTACGTCGAGCAAGCCGGCATGCCAGGCGGTGATCAGCTCGACGAAGCCCCCAACCGCCACCAAGGTGTCCATGCGGAGCGCGGTTTCATCGGCATCCGGTCTCAGATGGGGCTTGCTCGCCGCGACCACGAGGTGCGTCGCCTCTTGCAGGGCAACAGCGCGCCGGTCTTGCAGCGGTGAGCTGCCCACGTGCTGGGTCAGCAAGATCTTTGCCCTGCCGGGATCTTGTGTGATGCGGTCGACCACCATAGAGATGGTCATGCGAATAGTCTCGAGGGGCGGCTGCCCGACGCGTTCTGCGAGGGTCGCGGAAACCTCACCGAGCATCTCGTTCCGTACCCCGTCCCAGGCGGCAACCAGCAACTCGTCGCGGGTCTTGAAGTCTTCATAGAAGTAGCGGTCGTTCAGGCTGGTCCGGGAGCAAACGCCCCTCATGGTGACTGCGGCCCAACCGCTTTCGCTCCAGATCTCGGTCGCGGCATCGATCAGACGCTGCCGACGTTCCGCGCGGCGTTCCGCGCCGGTACGCCCGCCCCATCGTTTCGCCTTCGTCCGCACATTTCCATCTTGACAAAGCAACGTAGGTCACACCAAACTGACGGCATGTGCCCACAATGGTGGCTGGTGCCACCAGTTGCTTTCGAGGCAGCGACGGAATCAACCGTCAGATCGCAGCAACGGCGGATACTCCGATGAGGCTGCTGCCGTTTGGGAATCCCCCCCGCCGGAGTGACCGTGCCGACGCGGTGATCACCGGTGCAGGCAGCGGCATTGGCCGCGCATTTGCCGTCGAGCTGGCGCGCCGGGGCGGCCGTGTGGTGTGCGCCGACATCGACGGCATTCGCGCCAAGGAGACAGCGGACCTGATCTCCAAGCTGGGCGGTCATGGCATCGGCGTTGTTTGCGACGTCTCAGACGAGCATCAGGTCCGGGATCTTGCCGATTCGGCCGAGAAGTGGTTCGGCGGCGCTCCCGGACTGGTGATCAACAATGCCGGAATTGGCGCTGGAGGCAACGTCGTCGGTGCGACATCCACGAGCGATTGGTCCGCGACGTTGTCGGTCAATCTGTGGGGAGTCATCCACGGCTGCGAAGTCTTTGTCCCGCGGCTCCGGGAACGTGGATTCGGAGGGCTCATCAACGTCGCGTCGGCGGCAAGCTTCGGTGCGGCCCCCCGCATGGCCGCCTACAACGTGAGCAAAGCGGGCGTACTCGCGCTGTCCGAAACCTTGGCAGCCGAGCTCAGCGGAACCGGCGTCACGGTGACCGTCCTATGCCCCACCTTCGTCAAAACAAATATCGTCGACAATCCACGCATCGAGGAATCGGCGGCCACGCTAGCCGCCAACTTGATGAAGTGGACCGGCGTATCACCAGAGTCGGTAGCACGAACCACCCTGGATGCGCACGACCGCGGCCAGCTATACGTCCTGCCGCAACTCGACGCCAAAATCCTCTGGCAGCTCAAGAGAACCATGCCGGGTACCTTCACCCACGCGATGGGACTCATCCAGCGAATAACGCGTTGACACAACCTAGGAGGAGACATGGCTTTCGAATACGGCGATATGCTGCAGACGATTAAAGACCGCCAGTGGGCGCTGGCCGACATCGACTGGGACGCACCGGGTGCCGAGTTGATCACCGACGAACAGCGCCCCAGCCTGAAACAGTTCATGTCAGACGTGGTATGGATCGAGCATGTCGGTGCCCGCGCTTTCGCGGCCATGGCCCCCAAGGCGCCGTTCGACGCGTTGGGTGAGATTTACAGGTATTTCCACGCCGAAGAGCAGCGGCACGCCAACGTGGAGCTCGCTCTCATGCATCGCTGGGGGATGCTCGAGGAGGGCGAGACTCCGGTGCCGAACAAGAACATCCGGCTGGTCATCGAATGGCTGGACCGATACGCCGAAGCACTTCCGTTGACGGTGATCGGTGCTGCCATACCGGCTTTAGAAACCGCTCTGGACGGAGCACTGTTGAAGTTTTTGGTGGACGAGGTGTCAGATCCCGTGTGCGGCGAAGTTTTCGCCAAGGTCAACAGCGACGAGTCTCGCCACCTGGCGGTGGGTTTTCAGGTGCTCAACGACCTGGGCGCCAGCCCAATGAGGATCCATGCGATTCAGACGGTGGGAGCTCTTATCGACCCGAGGGTACTTACCGGTGCGTTGCTTTACATCCCGCTGCTGACCCGGATGCTGATAAACCTGAACGCCTGGGGCCTGTCCGAGGAAAGGCTGTACAACGCAGTCACCCGCTACTCGAACGTCGGCGATCGCAGCGAGCACACCCGCCGTGTTCCCCCCTATCACATCCTCAAGGCCCATATGTCTGCCACGATCAAGCACTCCCAACCGCTGCACTTCATCTCGCAGCGCCTCGGTAGGGTGATCGACCACTTCCCCACGCAAGTGCTCGGCAAGACGCCGTCATGGACTGATGAGCTGACCTATGAACCGGTGGCCAGATGAGCGACACGACCAGTGTTCTGATCATCGGAGCCGGCTTTGCCGGACTTGGCACGGCGATCCAACTACTCAAGCGGGGTATCGACGATTTCGTCATCCTGGAGCGCGCGGGCGAGGTCGGAGGAACCTGGCGTGACAATAGCTATCCCGGTGCCGCCTGCGACATTCCGTCATTGTTGTATTCGTACTCCTTCGAACCAAATCCGGACTGGTCGCGTGCGTACTCGGGAAGCAGCGAGATACTCGCCTACATCAAGGCCATGGTCGACAAGCACGCGCTGGCGCGCTTCATCTGTTTCCACGTCAACGTGACCGGCCTGGCGTTCGACGAAGACAGCGGCACGTGGACCGTCGAAACGGATGGCGGGTCAAGCTACCGGTCGCGCACGGTGGTGATGGCAAGCGGCCCACTGGCCAATGCAAATTTTCCTGACATTCGCGGACTGCACAGCTACGCAGGCCACAAAATCCACAGCGCGCGCTGGGATCACGACTATGACATGAGCGACAAACGTGTTGCGGTAATCGGTACCGGGGCGAGCGCGGTGCAGATTGTTCCGGAATTGGTGAAGACGGCGCGATCAGTCAAAGTGTTTCAACGGACGCCCGGTTGGGTGCTTCCCCGGCCTGATTTTCCGCACCCCAGTGTTGCCAAGGCCGCGTTTGGTCGGCTACCGATTCTGCAGAGCGCCGCTCGCCAGGCATGGTTTTGGGCGCACGAAGTCATGGCCGTCGGCATGGTGTGGAACACCCCGGCCACTACCGCCATCGCCTGGGCGGCCAAGGCGAACCTTCGTCGCCAGGTGAAAGATTCGTGGATGCGGCGACAACTGACGCCCGACTTCCGGCCCGGCTGCAAGCGCATGCTGATGACCAGCGACTACTATCCGGCTCTCCGACAGAACAATTGCAAACTCATCACCTGGCCGATCGCGACCATCTCGCCCATCGGCATTCGCACCGCGGACGGCATCGAACACGAGGTGGATTGCATCGTATTCGCGACCGGCTTCGATGTGTGCAAGGCCGGCACACCGTTTCCCATCACCGGCGTGGACGGTCGAAAGCTTGCGGAGGAATGGTCTAACGGCGCCTACGCCTACAAGAGCGTCAGCGTCTCAGGCTATCCCAACCTCTTTTTCACCTTCGGGCCGAATTCCGGGCCAGGACACAACTCGGCCTTGGTCTACCTGGAAGCGGAGATCCGCTACATCGTCGACGCCATCGGCATAATCATCGAAGGCGGTATTCAGACCTTCGACGTCAAAGAGGACCGGCAGAACAGCTATCACGCCCAACTCCAGCGTCGGCTTGCCGGCACGACGTGGAACTCCGGATGCAAGAGCTGGTACCTCACCGAAGACGGCTATAACGGGACCATGTATCCCGGCTTCACCACCCAATTCGCCCGACAACTAGCGAGGGTCGAGCTCGACGATTACTCGATGAGTTCACAGCCCCCTCCCCGCAAGAAGCCCAGGCGGGCGCGGCCCGAGTTGGCCGCGGAGAGTTCGCACGGCGCAAGCAAAGGAGGACGGCAGCGCAACGACGATCGCGTGTCCGTCGACAAGCGCGAAGGTGTTCGTTTCTCGGCGCAAACCGCTTCACCCGAGGCAGCATCACCGCGGATGGTGGATCGTGCTTGAGCCGCGACTGGCTCCGGCTAGGCAGTCGGCGACAGGTGCCTGGCATCAGCCCCCAGATAAGCCAGAAGGACGGTATGGACCACAGCGATAAGCACCGCTTCGAAATCATCGTGATCGGTGCAGGATTCTCCGGGATCGGAATGGGGATAAAACTCCTGAAAGCCGGCTTTTCGGACTTTCTTATTGTCGATGAGGCAGACGACGTAGGCGGAACGTGGCATTGGAACACCTATCCGGGCATCGCCGTCGACATTCCGTCGTACAGCTACCAATTCTCCTTCGAAAAACGGTCGTCATGGTCGCGGACGTATGCGCACGGCAACGAGTTGAAGGACTACGCAAGACACTGCGCGCACAAGTACGGTCTTAGCCCACGAATCCGCTTCGCCGTCAAGGTGACTGAAGCTTGGTTCGATGAGGACGCGACCCTGTGGCGCTTGCACACGGCCGCAGGACAGGACCTATCCGCGCGCTTCGTGATCAACGCCTCGGGCGTCCTGACACGCCCCAAGCGGCCGGATATCTCCGGTGTCGATGATTTCGGCGGGATCACCATGCATACATCCCGCTGGGACCACAACGAAGACATCGCCGGCAAGAGGGTGGCTGTCATCGGAACGGGCGCGTCGGCAGTGCAGTTGATCCCGGCAATCGCGAAAGACGTCAAGGCGCTGACCGTGTTCCAGCGCACACCGATCTGGTGCCTGCCGAAACTGGACTTCCCGGTGCCGCGGCTGGCAAGAGGGTTCCTCAAATACGCTCCCGGCGGACAACTCGCGGCGCGCGCAGCGAGTCAAACCTTCGTCGAAGTCACGTTCCCTGTCGCCGCTCACTTCCACACCGCCATTCCCTTGGCGTCACTCATCGAGCGTGCCGCGTTGCGGTACATGCGCAGCCAGGTGACCGACCCCGCCGTCCGTCAAAAACTGACCCCCCGTTACGCGCTCGGGTGTAAGCGCCCAAGCTTTCACAACGAGTACCTGGCCACATTCAACCGAGACAACGTCCACCTCGAGACCAGTCCGATAAGCCACTTCGATGCCGCCGCCGTCCACACCGTCGACGGCCGATCGCACGAGATCGACGTCCTCATCCTCGCCACAGGCTTCAAAGTGATGGAACCGGAGAACATGCCGACCTATTCGCTCAGGGGGATCGGTGGACTCGATCAAGCCAAGTGGTGGGACGAGAATCGGCTCCAAGCGTACGAAGGCGTCAGCGTGCCCGGATTCCCCAACCACTTCTCCATCTTCGGACCCTATGGATACAACGGTTCCTCGTACTTCACGCTCATTGAAGCCCAGACCAGGCACATCGTGCGATGCCTTCACCATGCGCGGTCCCGGCACGCCAACTACGTCGAAATAACCCGGCAAGCCAACGACCGCTTCTTCGCCGAAATGCTCAAACGCCGCCACCGCCAAGTCTTTTGGCAACCCAGCTGCGCAACCGCCAATAGTTACTACTTCGACAAACACGGCGACGTACCGCTACGCCCGACGACCACCCTCGAATCTTTCTGGCGTAGTCGCACCTTCGACCTTGGTGACTATTCGTTCGAGCGGCGCACCACTGAAAAGGTACTTAGCTCATCGTGACAACCCTTTACTCGGAACAGCATCCGAGCACGGCAAGTTATCTCATCGCGACGTCGGCCCGCGGGATCCTGCGCCCACTGACGCAAGCACTACCGTCTAACCAGTACGGGCTCGCGGTAATGGACCGGGTGCTTCGGGCGGCGCTCATTGCGTCCCGCCCGCGGCGCGGATTGCGAGTTGAACAGGTCGACACCGTCTTTGCTGGCGATCGGGTGAGAGGCGACTGGATCGTTGCCCCGGACGTCGACCCGGACGGGCCGCCGATTCTCTATATCCACGGCGGCGCCTTTTCCATGTGCTCCCCGCAGACCCATCGTGGTCTGCTAGGCGAACTGTCTGCCGCGTCGCTCAGGCCGGTGTTCGCCGTCCGCTACCGCCTGGCTCCGCGATACCCGTATCCCGCGGCCGCCGACGACGCACTGAGGGCCTACCGGTGGTTGACCGGCTCTGAAGAATCGGCGTCAAACCGCACGGTGGCGATCGCGGGAGATTCGGCGGGCGGCCAACTCGCCGTCGCGACCTCGTTGGGCGCGCTCGCACATCGCTCCCCGCCGCCCGATGGCATGTTACTCATGTCCCCCGTCGTCGATCTGACGTGCCAGCTGGCGATGGCACGTGAAACTCGCCGCCGCGATCCTTTCGCATCGGCCCGGTCCGCAACGCGTGCGCTCAGCCTCTATGTAGGCGATGCCCACCCGACCGACCCCCGCGTCAATGTCCTCGCCGCAGATCTCACCGGCTTGCCGCCGACATTGATCCAGGTCGGTGGAAGGGAGATGCTGCTCGACGACTCCCGTCAACTCGCCGAGCGCATGCGCGCCGCAGGAGCATCCGTGCGGCTTCAGGTGTTTCGCGGCCAGATTCACGTGTTCCAAGCCCTGTTTCGACTCTTGCCCGAGGCGCGTCACGCTTTGCACCTCAGCGGAGCGTTTCTCACAGACAGGGCCGAAGACACGTTTCCTTGACGCACGGGCCGAACGCAGGCAGGCGGCTAGCGCGCAGCAACCGCTTTTGTCACGCCCCACCGCGAAGGACCCGTTTGACAAACAGGGCAATTATGTATAACTATTAACATTGGTGGCCCAACTGTAAACAGCTGGTCGATCCTCCATCCCACGACGACCACAGGCCGGGGAGCGACAATGGTTAACCCGCTACACGCACCCGTCG
>NZ_JAEKMI010000072.1 GCF_020217485.1 Mycobacterium sp. WUMAC-067
ACTCACGGATGTCGAAGAGGTAATTGGTGTTTTACCTGCCATGGCCCTCGAGATCCCGCCTTCGGTAGCTGGTCCATCGCGCGCTGGAAGTAGCCTGGTGCGAAATCGGCGAAGGGTTCTTCTTCGACATCTTCCCTGGATGAGCGGCTACGACGGTGTCGTAGCCGCGCGCGTCCATGCAATTGAGCAGGCGACAAACGTATTCCGATACCAGGTCGGCCCTCAAGGTCCACGATGCATTGATATAGCCCATGGTGAACGCCATGGTGGGCACATCGGACAGCAACATCGACTTATAGGTCATCGACTTGCTGACGTCGACATCCTGGCCGTTACGACCAAGCTTGGCGCCCCCAAAAGCCACAAGTTCAATCCTGTTGCGGTAGAAGATGATATCGGCCGCCAACTCGTGACCCGTTCTGGTGAAGCGGTCGATGTTGGCGAACGTTGCAGCATCGTTATGTGCCCGGCGCCGCTGTCGATAACGACGACGTTCTTTACCGGCATAATCAAGGTCTCTGGGCCGGTGCTGAGGTTGCAATATGGGCCCACCGAAGTTCTCCTCGCCGGGAAAGTTTGGTCGGTAACCCGCGTCGTAGTTGTAATAGCCGCTACACATGAAGACGAACCGCGCCTCGAGCTCTAATTCCTCAGCCGTTCCGAACCGCCTTGATGGTCCAGCGCCGGCTGGCGTCCGACCAAGCGGCAGACAAGACCTGGGTACCGAAGTGAATGTGCTCATGGATGCCGTTCTCGGTCGCGACCTCACGCAGATAGTTCTTGATTGTCGGCGCGTCGACAGTGAACCTGGCCGAGTGCCAGGGCTTGAAGGAATCCGAACGTGCACATATCTGAGTCCGACCTGATGCCCGGATACTTGACCAGATCCCACGTGCCACCCGGATCACTTCTGCGCTCTAGAACTACGTACCTATTACCGGGGCAGCGATCCTGCGGGTGCCAGGCAGCGCTGATACCGGAAATCCCCGCTCCCACGACCACCACATCGAACAACTCTGACATGTTAATCGAGGTTAGCAACCCGATGACCTTGTCGCCAAACCGCTCGATCGACTCCGCATCTACTCCGTCGGACCGCCTTGATGCGGCGCAGAAGGTCCGCGCCGCAACGCATCTGCGTGCCACAACGTGTTCTGACCACTTCACTTCCTAGTGAAAGAGGACCGGCATCGTCCTAGCCTTCCCCAAGGACCGTTATTGCCAAACGCAAGCTCGGCTGTCACTGGGGGACTGCACCCCACCGAGATAGTCCCAGAGGGAAATGAGTAGTTTCATGCGAACCCGAAGGTCGGCATCGATCGATGCGGCAGCGCACTTTGTGTGCGAGATCGCCGTGTCGCTACCGTGGTCCGGGTCGCGCGTGCAGCTGGGAGGCCGGAGGCATATTGGGCGGGGCGCAATGCTTGATGAGATCATCGACGTTCTGTCCGACCCGCTCAGGCGCGGTACCTACCGACGGTGGGTAGAGCATGATGTGGTCTAGCACGCCCTCGTAGCGGCGTAGCCCGTTGCGAACCTCGTCAGCGGTGCCGGCGACACCCATGACGTCGATCATGTCATCGGTGACGGCGTTGAACATGGCCTGAAAGTCGCTGCGGGTGAAGGCTTCTCGGATGACGGCACCCTGCTTGGCGAATCCGCAGAAGTCGAGCAGCGGTTCGTAGGTCCTGACCGAGGCGTAGAATGCGATCTGCTGCGCTACCTCGCGACGAGCGATCTCGGGGTCGTCGTGGATGGAGCACATCACCATCGACACGATCTCGACGCCGTTAGGGTCGCGCCCGGTGCGTTGTGCGCCCTTGGCCACCGCAGGCCGCACGACTTCCTCCACATACGCGGTGGTGAAGAGTGGATGCCCGGCCAAGCCGTCAGCGACCCGTCCGGCGGCTTCACACATTCGCGGCCGCACGGCGGCGGTGACGATGGGGATATTGCGCGCAGGGGGTTCTACCGGCCCGGTGGGGACGAGATTCATATTGTAGAAACGGCCCTCATGGCGGACGGGTCCTTCGTGCAGGTTCCAGATGCGCCGGATAAGGGGTACGAGTTCCTCGACGCGCAGGGCGGGGGCGCTGGTATCGGTGACAGAGTGCCAATCGCTCATCATCCGTTTGGTGCCGTTGCCGATCCCGAGCACGACCCGACCACCGGACAGTTCGTCGAGGTCGCGTGTTTCGGTCGCCAAGACCAGCGGACTACGTCCGATGCCGTAGAGGATTGACGACCCGATGCGACACCTGTTCGTCGAGGTTGCCATCGCCGCCATCGAGATGGATCCCGACCGGGTGTAGAACTCGGATGCCCAGACGGCGTCGAACCCGGCCTGGTCGGCAGCCGCGGCGGTGGCCTTCATCGCGGCAAGTTCAGGGGCGACGACTGAAAGTCCATAAGTACTCATAAGTGACGGCTCCATCGTGTGGTAGGTGACAGACGGTGTCAGCGGCTAGTTGACCCGAAGGCGAAAGCCCATCGCCGCCGACAGCAAGCAGGTGTGTCAGCGTTGCCTCAGGACCGCGGTCTCAGTCCTCGACGGCGAGAGCGCCTGTGGGGCAGCACGATACTGCTTCTTCGATGAGTGATCTGTGGCATTCCGGTGGCTCGGGGTTCACGATATTGAGTTGGCCATCGTGCCTGACCTCGAAGAAGTCAGGAGCCAGGCCTTCACACATTCCGATTGACGAGCATCGGTTGCGGTCGACTCTGATCTTCATACCACGCCGCCTTACGCGTTCGGGGTGAAGCGGACGGGAAGGTGATTCACGCCGTGGAAGAACGTGCTGACGGTGTAGCTGGGTGGCCCGCAGACTTCAATATCAGGCAGGCGGTGCAGCAGTTCTCTGAAGAGCGCAGCGAGTTGCTGCCTGGCCAGCTGGTTGCCGAGGCAGTGATGGATTCCCCCGCCTCCGAAGCTCACGTGCGGGTTAGGGTCGCGCGACAGATCGAACTTCTCCGGGTTAGTGAACACGGTGGTGTCCCAGTTGGCCGAGCTGTAGAAAAGTATGATCTTGTCACCCTCGGTGATCTGCTGCCCGCCCAGTTCGCAGTCGCGAGCCGCCGTCCGGCGAAATGTCATGATTGGTGTGGCCCACCGGACGAATTCTTCCACGGCCCCTTTGATCCGTCCGTCGAAATCCTCCATGAGCCAAGCTCTTTGGTCTGGGAAGTCCGTCAATGCTTTCATCGCGTGACTGGTGCTTTGGCGCGTGGTGTCGTTCCCGGCGATCGTGAGAAGTATGAAAAACGAGACGATCTCGTCGTCGGTGAGTTGTTCGCCGTCCACTTCAGCTTGAACGAGGTTCGTCATAAGGTCATCTTCGGGCTGCCGGCGACGTGCGGCGATGATTTCGCGGGCGCCATCGCCCAAGAATCCCATCGCTTGGAACAGGCGAGGTATGACCGGGTCTTCGCCCATCACCTCCGGGTCGCTCCACCCACCGGCATACCGTGACTCCCACGCGATGTCGCGGCGCATCGAGTCCGGCACGCCCATCATGTCGAAGATGTTGTGCATCGGCAGCAACGCGGCGCACTGGTCGACGAAGTCAGCCTCGCCTTGCGGGGCAAGGCCATCGACGACCCGTTTCGCGTTGGCCTCGATCTGGTGACTGGTCAGCCGCATTTGCTTCGGTGTGAATGCGGATGCCAGCAATCGTCGAATCTTGGTATGCCGCGGCGGGTCCATAGCGATGAAGCCTTGCGCGGTGTCGAGCAGTTCCTGCGGGATCGACTCCATCACAATGCCTTGACCAGACAGGAAATCGTCGTGTCGCCGGGTCGCCTCGACAAGTAGCGGGTGGGTGACCACGGCCCAGAAGCCTTGGTCGTCCTCGTCGTCGATCATGGTGTGCTCGACGCGCGGGTGCCAGCTGATGGGGGCGCGTCGGCGCAGCTCCGCGTAGGTCTTCTCACGGTCAGCGGCGGTGCCAGCCCAAAAGGCAGTCGAGGACAGGTCGGCAGAATCATACGAACGTGCTGAACGACGCTCCACCGACGACTTCGGAGCGGAAGCGCTGACAGTCATGAGGGTCCTCCCGAGCTAGTGTCTCCACGCCAGTGTTTACACTTTTCTCTATAAAGTCAACATCCAGACAAAAATCTGCGTTGTGTAAACGGCCTCGCGGGATCTGCGCCCAAATAGCGAAGGGCGATCCGCGAGATCCGCTCACCGGTCAGACTTGCATCGGCAGAAGGAAGCACGACATGGCTCACAGTGAGCCTCACCAGCGCATCGGCGACTTCATGCACGTCATCGGCATCCAGACCTGGAAAGTGCTCGTTGAACCAAGTCACGAGGGCTGCCGAGGATAGCTCCAGCAGCGATGCCGAGGTCGGCAGGAGCGGCAACATACCGGTTGTCTCGGAAACCGTTTTGTCTGTAGGCCGATTTGACGTCAACACCGCCTTCAAGAGCGGGCTCGCTTCCGCTTCCTCGAGGGTGTACGACACCGCGGCGGTGATACCCCCGCGGACATCTCCGGCGTGTTGTGCCGAAACTGCGTGAATGCCGTTCAAGAATCGTTCGCCTTCGGACACAACCAGCGCGTCACCCAGTCCCTGCTTATCGGTGAATTCCTTGTAGAGCGTCGGGCGGGACACGCCGACAAGCTTGGCGACTTCACTCATGCGAACCCGATGCCAGCCCTTCTCGATAGTGAGGTCACGCGCAGCCCTGAGAACTTGCTCACGCATGTGCTGGCGAAACGAGAGGCGAACGGACTCTGTGGACATGGTGAGCAGGATATGCGTCTTGCACAAGTGTTCCGTCCGGGCGGTGGAGGACCACACCTGCTTGCTGTCGAAGATGACCAATCGCCGGTCCCTGCATGATTTCGTTGATGCGGTTCTAACGCCGGCTCGGAGCGTTCGATGGCTTAGTCGGCAAACGCCGGCGTGATAACGGTGGGCGTAAGCGTTGCCAGGACAGTGGCCACGCTTGGTCGTCACCACCAAAGACCACGCGAAGTCGTTCCCCATTCCATGGGCGTCGTAGCGTCCTCGCTCCGAATTCTGCCGCCGCCTGATCCGAGACGCTTGCGCTCGCGTTAGGGCCCCAAACCATCTTCACCGATGACGTGCATGGCACCAAGCGCGACAGGATCCGCGCGAAAAGACCTTGATTGGCTTTCGATGCGCGTCTCATCGGAGTTCGAAATCTGCGATCTCAGGTGCACGCAATAGTTCTCGGTGCCGCTCGGGTGTCCACGGAAACAATTCGGGAAGCCCATCTTTGCCTAGGTACCAACTGTTGCAACCGGTAACCCAAATTGTTTGTGGCATCGCTGCTTTCATGCTGTCGTTGTAGCCCTTGGTGGCCAACTTGGTGGGCGCGGCGGCGACGATGCGGCCCTCACGGATCCGGTTAATCCACCACAGCACATAATCAGCCTGGTCCTCGGCGACCGGTATCAGTGACTGGTTGCCGATCGGCGAATGCGGACCCATCAGCATGAACAAGTTTGGGAATCCGGGCACCGCGACCGACCGATACGCCGTGGGGCCATCGGCCCATGCCTCGTCGAGGGTGAGCCCACGCTCCCCGACCACTGTCAGCGGGCGCACGTAGGCCCGGGCGTCAAACCCGGTGGCATAGACCAGCAGGTCGAGTTCGTGCAAGGTACCGTCGGCCGTGATGACGCCGCGAGGCTCGATGTGGTCGATCGTCTCGTTGATCACCTCCACACCCGGTTGTTGGACCGAACGGTAGAAATGTCCCGCCATAATCTGGCGCTTGCACATCGGCTGATCTTTCGGGGTGAGTTTCGCGCGCAACTGCGGGTCGCGCACCGAGAGTCGCAGGTTCCATCGACATAGCGTCTGAACCAAGCGGCGCTGAAATCCCGGACGGATCGGCGCGCGGCCGAAGATGCGCCTGACCACCAATCCCCAGAACCAATAGCCCAGGCCGTTCAACCTCGGCCACCGCGTCAACGCGGCCTGGATCAGCGGTGAGTAGTGCGGATTGGGCATCGGAAAGACCCACTGCGCAGTGCGTTGGAAGACGGTGAGCCGACTGACCTTGCCCCCGAGTTCGGCAATGATCTGTATGCCTGTCGAGCCCGTCCCGATCAGTCCGACCCGCTTGTCCCGCAAGGTGACGGAGTGATCCCATTCCGCGGAGTGGAACACCGGCCCGGCAAAACTCTCCTGGCCGGGAATGTCCGGATAGCGCGGCACCCGGAGCACGCCGGTCGCGGTGACAAGGACGTCGAATGTCTCTTCGCTGTCGTCGGTCGTGATCCGCCACCGCTCGTCGTCGTATCGGGCGGATATGACCTCGGCGCCGAACTTGATGTGCGGGCGGATGGCCCGTTCGTCGGCCACCTGCTGGAAATAGGCCTGGATCTCCGGCCCCGGCGGCAGCAGGTGCGACCAGTTCGGGTTGGGCCGAAACGAGTAGGAGTAATACCGCGATGGGATATCGCAGGTTAGCCCCGGGTAGGTGTTGTCTCGCCATGTGCCGCCGACATCCTCGGCCTGTTCGAAAATGGTGTACGAGTCAATGCCGGCGTCCTGCAGCTTGATCGCCATGCACAGTCCCGACATGCCCGCACCGATGATTGCGACTTTGACTGACCGTTGTTCCGTCATGTTCATCACTCATTCTTGAAGTGCTACTTGTACTCGGCACTGCCGATCACGCCGATACCGGCGCCGCTACGCACTAAGGCATTGATGCGCGCTTCCGCTCGTTGTCGGCACACGACCAGCCGTCCTACCCGCGCACGCCGGTGCGGCGACCCTTGTTCCGTGCACCAAGCGTTCCCTCCTGCTGCCCCAGTTGCGGACCGCTACACGTGTGGAGCCACCAACAGTGTTAACCGTCGTTAGCGTACCCCTCGAAAATGGCTCCGGTGGGTCAAAAGCCGCGCTGCGTGGACGTTCGGCACCCAGATGCCAAGCTGAATGCAGCGGCCGGCCCAAGGCGGAAATTGTTACGTCAGAGCCGCTCCGGCGGCGAAGAGCGATTCCGTGAGCCGCTTTTCGGCGTCAGGCACACGCTCGGCTGCGGCCGCAGTGGCGGCGGCGCGAGCCCGCAGTGGGGTGCCTGGGTTGTAAGCCATCCGGGCTACTTCGGTCCAGGCGGTCGACACCTCCCGAGCAGCCCTCGACGCCTCCAGGGCGGCTTCGGAATGCAGCAAGTTGGCGATGCTTCGACAGCCGTCGGCCTGCAGGGCCCTGAACAACCCCCCTCCCGTCCCCGCCTTCTCAATGAACGCCCACAGCGCAAACAGGGCGCTTTCGAGGTTGTGATCGTCCAGGGCGTCAGGCCACGCCGCCACGTCGACGGCGAAATGCTCGACACCATCGAGTCCATCCTTCTGTGCCTCAGGGTCGCGAGTGACTGTAAGACCCCGGCTGTCGGTGATTGCCGCCATCGCCTGCGCGCTTCGGATAAGGGCGGGACCGGCGATCGCCGCCAAGTCCGGCGCCGTAGTCGGCCAGTCGACGATGTAGGCGGTGTGACGGGTCGGCACGGGAAAGCCGGTCGAAGACCGTGCCCGACGGAGATCCTCGTAGGGGACCAGTTGGACCGAATCTCGGTCGTTGTCAACGACCAAGGCCACGCCTCGGTCGTCGTCGTAGCCGGTGATGACAATGTCGTGGCGGCTCATGCTCAACCGTGCGCGCAGATAGGGCAGATGAGCAATGTCGGCCCAAACCATCACGGGGGTGCGGCGGTCGAGTTGATCGGTCACCCACTTCCACCCGAGGTCGCCGTCATCGGTGGCGCGAATCTCGAACTGTGCACCGACATTAGTGAGGTATTGCTCTTCGAGATCGGGGCCCCTGCCAACGAGGTACACCGGCGGAAATAACTCGTCGGAACGGGCATAGGAAAAATCCAGCGTGCCGCTCAGCGCGAAAACCAGTCCTTCGCGGGGGGCGTGCACACCCCAACGGAGTCCGGCCCACTCGGTCAGATCGCGGAGGGCACCGGACCCGCAGTGGCCGCCGAGCTCGTGTCTGTAAGGCACCTCTACGCGCGCCATGACGATCCCGTCCTGACGGCCTGCCCAGGGCGTCTAGGGAAATCCTTTGGAGGCAGCCGCGTCGATGGCCGCGGGGCGCGCTGCAAGGGCACCTATCGACCCCGGCTAGTGCTTGTGCACTCTTGCCGGAACTGTTTTCGCAGTTCGCGTTTGAGCACCTTGCCAGCACCTGAGAGAGGGAGCGCATCAACGAACGAGGCTGTACGGGGCGCCTTGTATCCCGCGATCTGAGTCTTACAGAAGTCTCTGAGCTCTTCGGCTGTCACCGAGGAGTTTTCGGTCAAGACGACGACCGCATGAACGCGCTCGCCCCAATTTTCATCGGCAACTCCGATGACCGCGCACGCCGCCACCTCCGGGTGCCTGGACAGAACATTCTCGACTTCCGTCGAGTAGACATTCTCGCCACCCGAGATAATCATGTCTTTGATGCGGTCGACGACGAACACATAACCCCGCTCGTCCATGTAACCGGCGTCACCGGTGTGCATCCACCCATTGCGCAGCGCGGCCGCTGTCTCGTCTGGTTTATTCCAGTAGCCCAACATCACGTTGCCGCCACGCACGACGATTTCGCCGGTATTGCCCGGCGGCACTTCCTTATCGTCAGCATCGACGATTTTGACCTCGGCGCAGGGCGCGGCGCGGCCGGCTGAACGCAATAGGTCCGGATGCTCGTGGTCCTCAGGACGCAGGACTGTGGCTAGGGGGGACAGTTCTGTCATGCCATAACCCTGCATGAATCGCGCCGACCGCACGGTCTTCATCGCGCGCGACAGGACCGCCTCGGAAATCGGCGATGCCCCGTACATCACGTTTCTGAGGCTGGAGAGGTCGTAATCCCTGACGGCGGGATGGTCGACGACCATCTGCAGCATGGTCGGCACTAAAAGGACGTCGGTGACCTGGTGGCGTTCGATGGTCTGGAGAATGGCACTGGGCTCGAAAGTCGAGAGCATCACATGTGTGCCACCCAGGGTGGTTTGCCCCGCCCAGGCGGCCAAGTCCGCGAGATGGAACAACGGCGCAACATGAAGCAGTCGAGCCTCCGAACTCAGAAAGCTTCCCACGCTGAGCATTCCCAGCACGGAGGTCATCAGGTTCGCGTGGCTAAGCATGACGCCCTTGGGTAGACCCGTGGTGCCACCGGTGTAGAACACACCGGCCAGTTGATCGCCGCTGCGCCGCACGTCATCACCGACTTCGCCGCCGGCTATGAGTTCCTCATAGCAGAACATTCCCTCCGGGGTCGGGGCGTTTCCGCAATGAACGACTGCGCGCAGGTCAGGATATGACGCGCGAAGTGCGGGGACTGCTGGACTGAAGGCGTCATCGACAAATAAGACATCGGTTTGGGAGTCGCGCAGGGCGTAGGCAATCTCCGGAGGGCTCCAGCGGATATTGATCGGGTTTAATACCGCGTCCGCCCACGGCACCGCCAGCAGGTACTCATGGTAACGGTCGGAGTTGAGCGCCAGCATGCCGACGCGATCCCCGCGGTTAACGCCAATCGTCCGTAATGCGCTCGCCAACTTCGCGATTCGTTGTGCGGACTGCGCATAGGTCCGTGTTCGATCCGCGTCGATGGTGGCGAGGCGGTCCGGGTGTTGTTGCAGTGCTCTGTGCAAGCCCTGCGTGAGGTACATCACGTCTCCTCCTGAACTCTCAACCGGTGCGGGCCCGGCAATGACACATCCAGTGGCCCCGAGCGCCCTCACGTTATCAGTGGTTAACATTACTGGGGCGCCGATGGATAGCACAATCGTCCTTTGAACTCGACAACTGAGAGCCCACCCAGTCACCCGCCTGCATCGAATCGTCGTCACGTCCCACAATCGTGAATGCTTAGTCACATATGCTGCGACTTGTGGCGGGAACGGTGTTACCAGTCCCCACTTCCAAGTCGACTACTCCAATTAGGTGGCGTTGGAGGCGATAAAATCGAAGACCCCGTCGCAGCCCAGACCTGCACGCCCCGCAGAAGGTGTCGCTGGGACGTCCAAGTGGTCGCCGATGGGACGCCGGCATTGTCGATGGAGACAGTGCCCAGAACACGCGGAAGGACTACCTTGGATGATCCGGTGATTTATGACGTCGTCGATGGGGTGGCCTGGCTGACTATCAACCGGCCCCACTCTCGCAATGCGCTCAGTGTCGCCGTGCGCCAAGGATTATGGGATGGCGCACGTCGGTTCAATGAGGACGCTGACGCGCGCGTACTCGTTTTGACCGGCGCGGGTGAAAAGGCATTCTGCGCCGGCGGCGACCTTAAAGAGATGGCGCACCAGGCGCTGGCGGTTCCGCCACTGGACTTCGCCCCGCAGTTCGGCCGCAACATCGACATCGCTAAACCGACCATCGCGGCGGTCAACGGTGTTGCATTCGCCGGCGGGTTCCTGCTCGCACAGCAGTGTGACCTGATCGTCGCCGCCGAGCATGCCCTGTTCGCGATCACCGAAGTCAAAGTCGGCCGTGGAGCTCCCTGGGCCGCTCCTCTTTCGTGGCTCGTTCCACCGAGAATCGCTCTGCAGATGATGCTCACCGGCGAACCGATCAGCGCGGCCCGGGCGTTCGAAGTGGGTCTTGTTAACGAGGTGGTGCCCGCCGCTCGGCTTAGGGATCGAGCCCAGAAGCTGGGCGCTCTAATCGCTGGAAATGCTCCGCTGTCGGTGCTGGCCGCTAAACAGACTGCGTATCTATCGGCGCGACATCGCCTTGAGGAGGCATACACGCTGGCTGAGAAGATCTGGGAACCCGTGTACCACTCCGCGGACGCGCAGGAGGGCCCACGCGCATTCCGGGAGAAACGGGCACCTGTATGGCGGGGACGCTGAACACGCCGGATGTCTGCGAATGCTCGTGCCAAGGACCGCGCGGCGAGACCGCCGGCTGACTGGCGCGGCGTGCGGGCCCGCCAAGCAAGCCGATTGGCGGCGTGCTTAATCGTGGCCAGGGAGCCATCGACACGAAGCAAATCATTGACAGCCTCTGCTCAGCGAAATCACCCTCCCGAGGACACGCCGAGGCGAGGACACTCCGAGGTTGCGCCTACCGTCGACCTCGGCGCTGCGGCAACGCGTGGCTTGCCCGATCCTCACTGTGCGACTCGCACGGTGGAACGCCGAGAACAGCGTGCCCCATCCGCGCGAGCAGCACCGAGACGCGCTCGGGAGGCATCCCCGTATCGCGATATTGCAACGTCGATTGGATGGCACCGATCGCGCCGTGAACAACGGCGCGCAATTCCGTCTCGTCCAACTCCGGCCTTAACTCGCCCAAAACGTGCACCCACTCTTCAACGTAGAGGCGCTGTTTGCGGCGCAGGCGACTACGTCGATGGTCAGGCAGATTATGGACTTCTCGGTAGTAAACAATGGCGAGTTCGCGCTTCTCCATCACCAGGGCAACGTGGTCGGCTACTAAGGCAGTCAGCGCCTCGCGATCATCTCGGCTTTGTTCAACGATCGCCGACGCCCGTCGCAGCAGCGTGTCAATCACTTGTTCGAACAGTGCCGCCAGCAAGCCCGCCTTGCTGTCAAAGTGCCGGTAGATCGCTGGACCGACGACCCCTGCCGAGATGCCGATATCGGCCATAGAAACAGCGTGATAGCCACGGTCCGCGATGAGTTCGGCGGCGGCCGCCAGAATCCGCTCGCGACGCTCGCCTCCTCGCGTGCGGCCGACGGTGACTGTGTCGGTCACGGTCGACCATCCTTTCGCAGTCGAAGCAGCAATACCTCTTCCGTTCGAAACGCCCACACGTTCCGGGTGATCTACGAACGTTAACACTTCTTCACGATGCCCACTCCCCACGCACAACTGCCGCGCCATCCAACGTCCATACTGGGAGAGGCCCCGGGGTACCTCCAAGCGCGGCGCGGCTGCAACCACCAAGACAATCAACCCGGATAGATTGCAGTGATCGGCGGACGAGACCTCCTTCATTCGCATGAGTCGTAGATCTGGTGCACCGGAGCGCGACATCTACGCGATGGGTGTTGCAAATCCTTGGGCCTCGCACGTAACGTTAGCCACCAGTAACTGAGGCTGTTGAGCTTCGACGGTTTCTGGACTAATCGGGGCACGCGAAGCACTCCTTGAGGTGGCCACTTGCACGCGACGCCCGAGCCTTGCATTGACTTAAGTCGCGGTCGCGAGTGGGTAGGAAGGGATCGGTTTGAGAGATTCAGTGCCGATCCTCGCGCGAGGAGCCTGGCTGACCGATGCCGCCTATGCGCTTGATCGTGTTGGTGGGCGGCGCAGTCATGCTCCAGGACAATGCTTTCGGCGCGTGCGCTGGGAGGCGAAGACAAAGTTTCGCTCCGATTGTTTCGGAATTCAGCACACGGGCCGCTCGCCCCGTTGGGCGAATGCTTTCCGAATCGTCCGACTGCACAATCGAATTGAGACACCTTGCACCTGCGTGCAACCGCTGTTCGGTTGCCGACGCAATTCGA
This sequence comes from Mycobacterium sp. WUMAC-067, assembly GCF_020217485.1. Taxonomy (GTDB): domain Bacteria; phylum Actinomycetota; class Actinomycetes; order Mycobacteriales; family Mycobacteriaceae; genus Mycobacterium. Next base: position 12,470 of record NZ_JAEKMI010000072.1, read on the forward strand.
TCCGGGAGCCATCATGACGGATATCGAAGCAACCACCAAACACATAGCCGGGACGGAAGGCTGCGCTGTGCCCAACGATCCGTGGACCACGCCGGAGCGGCTAGCACTGAGCCAGTTGGCGCGATCTTTCGTCGCTCGCGAGATAACACCGAAAGTGACGGATTGGGAGGAGGCAGGTGAAATCCCGCGCGAGCTGCACCGTAAGGCTGCCGATGTGGGACTTCTCGGGGTTGGATTCCCCGAGAACGTGGGAGGCAGCGGCGGCGACGCGATCGATTCGGCGTTGGTAACCGAGGCAATTCTGGCGTGCGGTGGGTCTACCGGCGTGTGCGCCGCGTTGTTCACCCACGGCATCGCGCTTCCGCACATCGCCGCGAATGGATCGGATGCCCTGATCGACCACTACGTTCGCCCCACCCTGGCCGGAGATATGATCGGCTCGCTGGCAGTCACCGAGCCCGGAGCGGGCTCAGATGTGGCGAACCTACGCACACGAGCAGTCCGCGATGGTGACACGTACGTGGTCAACGGTGCTAAGACCTTCATCACGAGCGGTGTCCGCGCCGACTTCGTGACTACCGCGGTGCGTACCGGGGGACCCGGGTACGGCGGAGTTTCGTTGCTGGTTATCGACAAGGGCACACCGGGGTTCAAGGTTGACCGCCGGCTGGACAAGATGGGATGGCGTTGCAGCGATACCGCAGAACTCTCGTTCTTTGACGTTCGCGTTCCCGCTGCGAACCTGGTGGGGGCAGAGAACGGCGGATTCTTGCAGATCATGCAGCAGTTTCAGTCGGAACGACTCGGCATTGCCGTGCAGGCATACGCGACGGCGGAGCGCGCGCTCAAATTAGCCAAGGGTTGGGCGCGCGAACGCCAGACTTTCGGGAAACCTCTGACGGCTCGTCAAGTGATCCGCCATAAGCTCGCGGAAATGGCCAGGCAGGTCGACGTCGCGCGCGCCTACACCCGCGCCGTGATGCAACGGTGGCTGGCCGGGGAGGATGTAGTCACTGAGGTGTCGATGGCCAAGAACACCGCCGTATACGCGTGCGATTATGTGGTGAATGAGGCGGTTCAAATCTTTGGTGGGATGGGTTATATGCGCGAGTCCGAAGTCGAACGGCATTACCGAGATTGCCGCATTCTCGGAATAGGCGGTGGCACCAACGAGATCATGAACGAGATCATCGCCAAGCGCATCGGCTTATAGCTGTTCGGCACTGAATCGGCCCACGACGACGTGTCTGGGCGACCGGCTCCGAAGGAGTTCACATGGACAGGGGTATTGGCAGTTGGGCGACGAAACGGGCCTTCCTGTCCGGCGACCGCACCGCCCTCGTTGACGATAACCGACGGATCACCTTCACTCAGCTCGATGAACGGACCAACCGGCTTGCGCGTGCCCTGCGAGCGCTCGGTGTCCGCAAGGGCGACAGGGTTGGCGGTCTCTTGATCAACAGTCCCGCGTTCATAGAAACGATGCTGGCGGCCGCGAAACTAGGCGCGATCTTCGTGCCCATGAACGTGCGGTTGGCGCCAGCAGAGGTGGCTTACCAGCTGGCCGACTCAGGCGCAGACGTGCTCGTGTATTCCAACCCGCTGGCCCCGGTCGCCCGCGCCGCGGTGTCAGAGGATGGGGTGCGGGTCCGCCACCAAATGGCCGTCGGCGGTGAATGCCTTGCCGGTGAGCTTTCCTACGACGACGTTGTGAACAGTGAAGCGCCCACAGCTGTGGGCTCCGACGTGGCGGGCCATGACATTGCAAATCTGATGTATACGTCCGGGACTACGGGGCGTCCCAAAGGTGTGATGCTCACCCACGACAACCATCTGTGGAACGTCATGAACGCGCTGACAATCGGGCGCGGGCTGCGTGAGACGGACGTGACCGTCGCCGTGGCTCCGATGTTCCACATCGGGGGACTCGGAGTGCACACGCTGCCGCTGCTGCATGTCGGCGGTTGCAGCGTGCTGCTGCCGTCCTTCGATCCGCGACAGACGCTGGCGATGATGGCCCAAGAGCATGCGACAGTGCAATTCATGGTTCCGGCGATGTGGGCCGCGCTGATGAACGTCGATGGATTCGAGGACCACGATTTGTCGGCTCTCGAACTGGCGGCTGCGGGTGGCGCACCGTGTCCGTTGACCGTCATCGAATTCTTCCAAGGACGCAGTCTGCCGTTCCAGGAGGGTTTCGGGATGACCGAAACCGCGCCTATCGTCTCATTCCTCGACGCTGAACACGTTAAGGAGAAGGCCGGATCGATCGGTCGGACGGCTTTTCACGTCGAAGCTCGTATCGTCGACGACGCCGACAACGACGTCCCCGTCGACGAGGTGGGCGAGTTAGTAGTGCGCGGCCCTAACGTATTCGCGGGCTACTGGGGTCTTCCCGAGGCGACAGTGCAAGCTTTTCGTGGCGGCTGGTTTCATACTGGCGACTTGGGCCGCATTGACCGAGAAGGTTTCATCACTCTGGTCGACCGAAAAAAAGACATGATCATCAGCGGTGGTGAGAACGTTTACCCGATCGAGGTGGAGCAGGTCCTCTACCGTCACCATGCCGTGCGCGAGGTCGCGGTTGTCGGTGTGCCGCATCCGCGTTGGGGCGAAACTCCGGTGGCCGTCGTGGCCCTTCAGCAGGATGCCGCCGTCAATGCAGAGGAGCTTATCGATTACGCTCGAGAACGCCTTGCCCACTTCAAATGCCCGTCACGAGTACATGTCGTTCCCGACTTGCCGCGAAACGCCACCGGCAAGGTGCTCAAGACGGAGCTTCGCCTGCAATTCGGCGGGGAGGGGCTTTCAGTTCTGCGTTGAAACGCCGTTCTCTCGGCCAGACGCACATTTGCTTTTCGCCACACCTCGACCACGTTGCGGTACGCAGAATGCGGTCAGCGGCAGCATGGACGTAAATCTTCGCACGCCTGCCGAATCGCTTTGGGTGAGAGTCGTTCATGGGTGGATACGAGTGGCAGCGCAGCGGGATGGCGGATGATCCGACGGTTC
>NZ_JAEKMI010000073.1 GCF_020217485.1 Mycobacterium sp. WUMAC-067
GAGCATCTGAACGCCGAAGACGACGATGCGCGCCGCGCAGCGGCGCGAGGAGGAGTCGAGCATCTGAACGCCGAACCGCCGTTCGTGCTGTGCGGGCCGACGCAAACCCTGATCGCCGACGGCGTGCTGCGGCGCTACGGCGACGTGGGCGCGGCGCAGGCGGCGCTGCGGTCGAATCAGGTGCCGATTGTGTTGGGCGCGTTGCCCTTTGATGTCAGCAGCCCGGCCGCGTTGCTGACGCCGCACGCCGTCGATGTCACAAAGGGCCCCCCGGACTGGCCTACGGGCGCCCTGCCGCCGGTGCGGGTGGCCGCGGCCCTCCCGCCGCCGGGTGACTACCGCGACCGGGTCCGCCGGGCCCGCGATCAGCTCGCCGCCGCGGACAACCCGCTGCACAAGGTGGTGTTGGCCCGCGCCTTGGAGCTGGTGGCCGATGCCCCGATGGACGCGCGGGCCGTTTTGCGTCGGCTCGTCGCGGCGGACCCTACCGCCTACGGCTACCTCGTCGATCTGAGCGCCGCCGGCGACGACTACGCGGGCGTGGCCCTGGTGGGCGCCAGCCCCGAACTTTTGGTGGCGCGCAGCGGCGACCGCGTCGAGTGCCGGCCGTTTGCCGGGTCGGCCCCGCGCGGCGCCGACCCCGACGCCGATGCCGCCAACGGCGCCGCGCTGGCCTCCTCGGCCAAGAACCGCCACGAGCATCAGCTGGTCATCGAGACCATCCGGGCGGCCCTGGAGCCGCTGTGCGACGACCTGTCGATCGCCCCCGAGCCGCAACTGAGCCGCACCGCGGCGGTCTGGCACCTGTGCACGCCGATCAGCGGACGGCTGCGCGATACCTCAACGAGCGCAATCGATTTGGCTTTGGCGCTACACCCCACCCCGGCCGTCGGGGGCGTCCCGACCAAGGCCGCGGTCCAGCTCATTGCCGAGCTGGAGGGCGACCGCGGGTTCTACGCGGGGGCGGTGGGCTGGTGCGACGCCCGCGGCGACGGCCGCTGGGTGGTGTCGCTGCGCTGCGCGCAGCTGTCGGCGGACCGGCGCAGCGCGCTGGCGCGGGCCGGTGGCGGTATCGTCGCCGAATCCGATCCCGACGACGAAGTCGCTGAGACCACAACGAAATTCGCCACGATACTCAACGCCCTGGAAGTCCAACGATGACCGCAGACATCCGCCGCGCCGCGCCGCACGACGTCGCCGCCATCACCGAAATGATCCACGCGCTGGCCGAATTCGAGCACGCCGCCGATCAGTGCACCGTCACCGAAACACAAATCTCCACAGCGCTTTTCGGTGACCGCCCGACGGTGTACGGGCACGTGGCGGAGGCGGACGGTGAGGTCGCGGCGACGGCGTTGTGGTTCGTCAACTTCTCCACCTGGGACGGCGCGGCGGGCATCTATCTGGAAGACCTGTTCGTGCGCCCGGGATTTCGCCGGCGCGGGCTGGCCCGGGCGCTGCTGGCGGCACTGGCCGGCGAATGCCTGCAGCGGGGCTACACCCGGTTGTCCTGGGCGGTGCTGAACTGGAACGCCGACGCCATCACGCTCTACGACGGGATCGGCGGGGAACCGCAGAACGAATGGACCACCTACCGGCTGTCGGGACCGCGGTTGGCGGGGCTCGCGGAGTCGCCCTGACCACCGGCGGCCCAGCGCACCGCGGCGGGGCTGAACAGCAAACCCAACACGACCAGCGCGACAACCCCCGCCGGGATCCCGAAGCCGGGCTGGTGTGATCCGACCGCGAGGTACCACGCCACCGGCAGCAAGAGCAGCTGGGTGATCACGGCCAGCCCGCGACCCCAGCGCTTGCCGAGCATCAGCGCACGCCCCGCGGCGATCACTCCGGCGCCGACGAGGACGAACCACCCGGCGGTGGCCAGACCGTTGGCGACGTGCTGGTCGGCCCCGGCGATCCCGCGCACCACCAGGACCACGGCCACGACCAGCGCGGCCACGCCCTGCGCCGCGACGATGACGCCGGCGCGGCGGACGGCGGTCGGGGCGGCTGGCGGCTTCACAGCGCCAGCGTAGTCAGGGTGGCCGCCCCTCCCCCGCGGTTCCCCCACAGCGCAGCCTTAACCGGCCCGCCTAAGCTCGTGATTCATGCGGGCCGTGCTGATCGTCAACCCCACAGCCACTTCCACCACGCCGGCCGGTCGCGATCTGCTGGCCCACGCCCTCAAAAGCCGGCTGCAGCTCAGCGTCGAACACACCAACCATCGCGGGCACGGCAGCGAACTCGCGCAGAAGGCCGCCGCCGACGGCGTCGACCTCGTGGTCGTGCACGGCGGCGACGGCACGGTGAGCGGCGTTGTCAATGGTCTGCTCGGTCGCCCCGGAACGCTTCCGAGCGGGCCGGTGCCGGCGGTGGCCGTGGTGCCCGGGGGTTCCGCGAATGTGCTGGCGCGATCGCTGGGCATCTCGCCGGATCCGGTCGCGGCCACCAACCAGCTCATCCAGTTGCTCGACGACTTCCAGCGGCACGGCACGTGGCGCCGCATCGGCCTGATCGACTGCGGCGAGCGGTGGGCCGTGTTCAACACCGGCATGGGCGTCGACGCCGAGGTGGTGGCCGCGGTGGAGGCCGAACGCAGCAAGGGCGGCAAGGTCACCGCGTGGCGCTACATTCGCGCATCGGTGCCGGCCGTGTGGGCCTACACCCGCCGCGAGCCGATGCTGACGCTCGAACTTCCCGGCCGCGAACCCATCTCCGGCGTGAGCTTCGCGTTCGTGTCGAACTCCAGCCCGTGGACGTTCGCCAACGAACGGCCGGTGTGGACCAATCCCGGCTGCAGCTTCGAGTCGGGGCTGGGGGTGTTCGCGCCGACCAATCTGAAGTTGGTCCCCACCCTGCGGATCGTGCGGCAGATGTTCGCAAAACGGCCCACGTTCGACTTCAAGCACCTCGTCACCGAGGACGACCTGCCGTGCGTGCGAGTTACCTCGACCGGAGGCGCCGTCGCCTGCCAGTTCGACGGGGATTATCTCGGCGTGCGCGAAACCATGACGTTCAAGTCGGTCCCCGACGCGCTGGCGGTGGCCGCGCCTCCTCAGCAAAAACGTCGCTGAACTGCGGCAACGCCGGGGCTGTGGCGCACGCAACAAAAAGCTGCACCGGGAGTGGCCCGTGAGTGTAGTACAACGGAGTAAGGGCTTGACTACGAGATGATCAAAGTGAGATAGCCCACGAGCGAACTCACACTATTGACATCTGTTGAGCCTGTGAAACGATCAAAAGGTTGCATGCAGAAATTTACGTAGGGGTGCGGCCCCTTTTCTTCTGCACGCGTTTAACAGCCGAAGAAAATAGCCGTGCGCCTTGCTGCGCACTCAGTAAGGAGTAAAGACGTATGGATTGGCGCCACAAGGCGGTCTGTCGTGACGAAGACCCGGAGCTGTTCTTCCCGGTGGGGAACAGTGGTCCGGCGCTCGCGCAGATCGCTGACGCGAAACTGGTCTGTAATCGGTGTTCGGTGACCACAGAGTGCCTCGGCTGGGCCCTGAACACGGGCCAGGACTCGGGCGTCTGGGGCGGCATGAGCGAAGACGAGCGGCGTGCGCTGAAGCGTCGCAACGCCCGGACGAAAGCCCGCAGCGGGGTTTAACCCAGATAACGCAAAACGGTGCGGCCTCGACGATTGTCGGGGCCGCACTCTTGCGTCTGCCTACAACAGCATTCGGGTCCGTCGGCCGATCGGGACGCGCAACACCACGTCGGTGCCGCGGGCCGCGGACTGGCTCATCCCCAGGGTGCCGTCCAGTTCCGCCGAGACGAGCGTCCGCACGATCTGCAGCCCGAGGCTGTCGGAGGTCTCCAGGCTGAATCCGTCCGGCAGGCCGCGGCCGTCGTCGTGCACCACGACGTCCAGCCAGCGCGCGGAGCGCTCGGCGCGGATCGTCACCGAGCCTTCCTCGACGGCCGGGTCGAAGGCGTGCTCGATCGCGTTTTGCACCAGTTCGGTGATCACCATGATCAAGGCGGTGGCCCGGTCGGAGTCCAGCACGCCCAGATCGCCGACCCGGTTGATGCGGATCGGACGGTCCACCGAGGCCACGTCGTTCATGATCGGCAGGATCCGGTCGATGACCTCGTCGAGGTTGACCTGCTCGTCCACCGACATCGACAGGGCGTCGTGCACCAAGGCGATCGACGACACCCGGCGCACCGACTCGATAAGCGCCTCGCGACCCTCCGCGTTGACCGTGCGGCGGGCCTGCAGGCGCAGCAGCGCCGCGACGGTCTGCAGGTTGTTCTTCACCCGGTGGTGGATTTCGCGGATGGTGGCGTCCTTGGATATCAGGGCCCGGTCGCGGCGCTTGACCTCGGTGACGTCGCGGATCAGCACCGCGGCGCCGGCGCTGGCGCCGTCGACCACCAGCGGCAGCGTGCGCAGCAGCACGGTGGCTCCCCCGGCGTCGACCTCCATGCGCATGCTGCGCCCCCCGGCCACCAGGTCCCGCACGTGCTCGGCCACTTCCTGCGCCTCGAACGGATCCGAGATCAGCGGGCGCGTGACCTCGATGAGGTTGTGTCCCTCCAGGTCGGCGGTCAGGCCCATGCGGTGGTAGGCCGACAGCGCGTTGGGGCTGGCGTAGTCGACGACGCCCTTGACGTCGAGGCGGATGAAGCCGTCGCCGACCCGGGGGGTGGAGCGCGACATCACCACGTCGCCCGCGTCGGGAAAGGTGCCCTCGGCGAGCATGTGGACGAGGTCGCCGGCGCACTGCCGGTAGGCGATCTCCAACTGGCCGGACGCGCGGTCGGCGGCCACCGCGGTCTGATGGTGGGTGAGCACGGCCACCACCTGGCCGCCGTACCGCACCGGGGACGCCTCGACGTGGGTGCCCGGCAACCACGAATTCTCTTGGCCCGCAACGTTATCCCGCTGTGCGGTGCCCGACGCGAACGTCTCGGCGACGAGGGTCAGGCGGCCGGAGGCGATGGCGGTGCCCACCGCGTCGGTCTGGAGCACCGTGGGCGCGGTATTGGGCCGGCATTGCGCCACGCACACCAGCACGCCGTCGTCGCGCCGCACCCACATCAGGTAGTCGGCGAACGACAGATCCGCCAGCAGCTGCCACTCGCCCACCACCGCGTGCAGATGGTCGACCGCGTTGCCCGGCAGCATGGTGTGTTCGGCGAGCAGATCACCGAGAGTTGACATCGCTTACTCCCCGGGTCGTTCCCCGGCGGCTGGTCGAAGGGGCCTGACCGGCTAGCTGATCACCGCGATGAGGTCGCCCGCCTGAATGACGTCGCCCACCGACACGCTCACCTTGCTGACGGTGCCACCGACCTCGGCAAGGACGGGGATCTCCATCTTCATCGACTCCAGCAGCACCACGGTGTCGCCTTTGCCGATCTGGTCACCCTCGTTGACAACGACTTCGAGCACGCTGGCCACGATCTCGGCGCGCACATCCTCGGCCATCTTCACCCCACTCGTTTCGGCCTCTGCGCAGGCTGGCTGCTGGTCATCGCCGGTTGTTGGTCCATCGCTGGATCTTTGGTCCATCAAGGTTCTACCAGGCTCGCCTACATCGAACCACAGGGCCCGCCGGGACCGCGGCGCGCGGCCCCCGACGGCCCCGCATGCGGGCCGCACCAGGGCGAAGACAATGCGCGGCGCGTCTCGTGAGAGACTGGACGGCAAGCCAACCGGCGCCAGGCGCCTGGTTTGACAAGCAATCAACGGAGGTTCGACCCATGGCCAAACGAGGCCGTAAGAAGCGCGACCGCAAGCACAGCAAGGCCAACCACGGCAAGCGACCCAATTCCTGAGGGACGCTACTGCGTACCCCGCATGATGGTGGTGCGCCGGATCTCGAGCCGTAGCCGCTCTCGCAGGCCCTCCGGGGCCCTTTCGCCTTTGCATTTGGTGGCGATCAACGCCTTGATGCGCTCTTCGAGGCCGTAGTGCTTGAAGCAGCCGGGGCACGCCTCGAGGTGCTGGCGCAGTTGTTCGCGGGTGTCCGGGCCGCATTCACCGTCGAGCAGCAGCCAGACCTGGCGGATGACCTCCGCGCAGCCGACGCTGCCGTGGGACTCGTCGTTGGGGCAGGCCTCCGGCGAAGCACCGCCCTGGCCGGCGAACTCGCTCATGACGACACCTCCTCGTGCGCCTGCTGACCGCGGTTGAAGCCCCGCTCCTTGGCAACGTCGGCCAACAGGCCGCGCAGTTGCCGTCGGCCGCGGTGCAGCCGTGACATTACCGTTCCGATCGGCGTATCCATGATTTCGGCGATTTCCTTGTACGGAAATCCCTCGACGTCGGCGTAATAGACCGCCATCCGGAATTCTTCCGGCAAGGCCTGCAGCGCGTCTTTGATCTCGGAGTCCGGCAGCGACTCCAGGGCCTCCACCTCGGCCGAACGCAGCCCGGTCGAGGAATGCTCGGCATTGGCGGCCAGCTGCCAGTCGGTGATTTCCTCGGTCGGATACTCCGCCGGCTGGCGCTGCTTCTTGCGATAGCTGTTGATGTAGGTGTTGGTCAGGATCCGGTACAGCCATGCCTTGAGATTGGTGCCGGCCCGAAAAGAGCGGAAGCCCGCGTACGCCTTCACCATCGTCTCTTGCAGCAGGTCCTCGGCGTCGGCGGGGTTTCGCGTCATGCGCAGCGCGCCGCCATAGAGCTGGTCCAGCAGGGGAATCGCGTCGCGCTCGAAGCGCGCCGTCAGTTCGGCGTCCGTCTCTTCGGGCGCCACGGGCTCGGTAATGGACGGCGTTGCCGCGCCATCGCGGCCATCTAGAGAATCGGCCATGTCGCTTAATCCGGTCCCTTCTGCTGCGGTGTTACCGGAAAGCACAGAAAGCGCCACCGGACTCGCAAGGACGCCAGCCAACTGCTCCTCGCCTAACAGGCTCGTCGCCGTTGACACCACGCTGCTCCTCCCAATCTAAAGGCTCACCCCGACAAGCTCCGCCCGGGTGCGACCCACCGCATCGAAAAACCAATTGGATCAACCGCGCGCACGATCCGGCTATTTCCGGGGCGAATTCGGCCCGCAATATCGGTACCCGCACCCCGGCGCAGACCCCGGTCGGGCCGATTCCGGCGTGGCGTTAGTGTGACGCCATGTCCCTGAATGGCAAGACCATGTTCATCTCCGGCGCCAGCCGCGGCATCGGCCTGGCGATCGCCAAGCGCGCCGCCCAGGACGGCGCCAACATCGCCCTGATCGCCAAGACCGCCGAGCCGCACCCGAAGCTGCCGGGAACGGTGTTCACCGCGGCCAAGGAGCTCGAAGAGGCGGGCGGGCAGGCCCTGCCGATCGTCGGGGACGTCCGCGACCCCGATTCGGTCGAGGCCGCCGTGGCCAAGACTGTCGAGCAGTTCGGCGGCATCGACATCTGTGTCAACAACGCGTCGGCGATCAACCTGGGTTCGGTCACCGAGGTGCCGATGAAGCGGTTCGACCTGATGAACGGCATCCAGGTGCGGGGCACGTATGCGGTATCGCAGGCCTGCATCCCGCACCTGAAAGGGCGCGAGAACCCGCACATCCTGACGCTGTCGCCGCCGGTGCTGCTGGGCCGCGAGTGGCTGAAGCCGACGGCCTACATGATGGCCAAGTTCGGCATGACGCTGTGCGCGCTGGGCATCGCCGAAGAAATGCGGGACGAAGGCATCGCGTCGAACACGCTGTGGCCGCGCACGCTGGTGGCGACCGCCGCGGTGCAGAACCTGCTCGGCGGTGACGAGGCGATGGGCCGGGCCCGCAAGCCCGAGGTGTACTCCGACGCCGCCTACGTCGTCCTCAACAAGCCGTCCAAGGAGTACACCGGCAACATGCTGCTGTGTGAGGACGTGCTGGTGGAATCCGGCGTCACCGACCTCTCGGCGTACAACTGCGTGCCGGGTTCGAAGTTGGGCGTGGACTTCTGGGTCGACGGCGTCAACCCGCCGGGGTACTCGGGGCCATAGTCGTGATCGCAAGCGCGGCGCAGCCGGGCGCGGCGGGTCACGACCGTCGAAGTTCGTCGTGATCGCAAGCGCGGCGCAGCCGGGCGCGGCGGGTCACGACCGTCGGAGTTCGTCGTGATCGCAAGCGCGGCGCAGCCGGGCGCGGCGGGTCACGACCGTCGGAGGTAGCCGGTGCGCGGCGCGGCCACCCCGGGCATCGCCGAGTTGGTGAAAGCCGGTGTGCCGCACCAGGTTTTGCACTTCGACGCGGTCGCCGACCTGTCCGCGTCGTCCGGCGTGGCGCCCGAACAGGTTTTCAAGACGCTGATCGTCGCGCTGCCGGGTGAGCTGGCCGTCGCGATCGTGCCGGTGCCGTCGCGGTTGTCGCTGAAGGCGGTCGCCGCGGCGCTGGGTGTGGCCAAAGCCGTCATGGCCGAGCCCGCCGCCGCGCAGCGGGCCACCGGCTATGTGGTGGGCGGCATTTCGCCGTTCGGTCAACGCAAGCGGCTGCGCACGGTCCTGGACGCCTCCGCGCTGCGCTGGGATCGGATGCTGTGCAGCGCCGGCAAGCGGCATTACGATGTCGCGGTCGCACCCCGGGACCTGATCCGCCTCACCGGCGCGATCACCGCCGACATCAGCCGAGAGTGACGACGACCTTGTCCGCGGCACCCGGAGTTTGGGCGAGCTCGAGCGCCTCGCCGACGTTGTCGAACGGGATGGTGTGGCTGACGATCAGCGCGTATTTCTCCCAGTTCGCGACGAGATCCTTGGTCACCTCGAAGATTTCGTCGGGGTAGCCCATGCTCCCGAGGAGGGTGATCTCGTTGCTCATCACGTTGATCAGGTCGACGGGCACCGGCTCCTTGTGGACGCCGACGATGCCCACGGTGGCACCCTTTTGCGCGGCGGCGAGCGCGGTGTTGACGACGGCGGGCACACCGGCCGCGTCGAGATAGATGTTCGTGCCCGCCTTGCCGGGGTACATGCTCTCGCCCCGGCCGTGCAGTTCGATCAGGCGCGCCACGACGTCCTCGTCGGCGGAGTTGATGACCGCGTCGGCGCCGATCTGTAGCGCCTTGTCCAGCCGGCCGGGGAGCAGGTCCACGACGACGACGTGGCTCACGCCAAGGGATTTGAAGGCCAGCGTGGCGCCCAGGCCGATCGGTCCGGCGCCGAACACGGCGACCTTGTCCGTCGGCTTGGGTCGGCACCGGTTGGCGCCGTGACGCGCGACGGCCATCGGCTCGTTGAGCGCCGCGACCTCCCACGGGACGTGGTCGGGGATGACCTCGAGACTCGTTCCGCGGACCGCGTTTTCGATGAGCAGGTAGTCGGCGAGCGCGCCGCTGGGTCCGCCGTTGCCGATGATGCCGCCCGGGGCGGCCATCGGGTTGATGACGACGTGGTCGCCGACGGCCAGGCCGCTCACCATCTCGCCGACCTCGGCGATCTCCCCGGCGGGCTCGTGTCCGAGCGGTGTGTGTCCCTGGCGAGGGGGCAGCCCGCCGATGGTGATGTAAAACGCGTCCGAACCGCAGATGCCGCAGGCGCGCATCCGGACCAGCACGTCGTTGGGGCCCACCGTGGGACGCTCGGCGTCGAGTACTTCGGCCTTGCCCGGGCCGGTGACCATTGACATCTTCATCAGTGACTCCTCGCGCGAACGGGTCAAGCCGCCATGGATTGCAGAAACCCGGGCCAGTCGGGAAACAGTGCCCGGTCCACGATCTCGATGCGGACGCCGGACGGGTCGACGTAGTAGGCGAACATCGACAGCGTCTCGCCACTGGGTCGCGCCTCCAGGCGGTACCCGCTGTGTTCGAGTTGCGCTGCGGCACCGGCTATGTCGTCGACCCAGTAGCCGAGGTGGTGGGCGCCGCCTCCGGGTGGCGCGGTCCAGATTGTGCCCGGCACTGCCTGGATCAGCTCCAGGTGTGGCGCGTCGACCGAGTAGACAAAGCGGAACGGCACGTCGATGTCGCCCTCGGCGGTGGCCACGCTCAACGTGTACTCGACCGGTTTCGTCCACCGGTACCCCATCGCCCCGGTGAGCCGTTCGGCGGCGGCGGACATATCGTCGACCACCAGACCGGTGTGATGGCAGTCCGCCGGATTCATGGCGTGGCCTCCAGTTCGATGTCGAAGGTATCGAGGTATTCGGCGAAGATCGGTTCGAGCGCGTCGACGGTCAGGCCGTACTGGTCGAGGGTGTACGCGTTGAGCGCGAAGCGGTCCTGGGGGTGCTCGGCGAGCCAATTACGCATGCGCGCTTCGGTTTCGGAGGTCAGCGGTTCGTCGGCCCACTCGTAGATGCGCCGCATCACTGCCATCGGGTCGCGCATCATCTCGTGGTAATACATGTGGAAGAAGCGCTCGTCGCCGATGCGGTCGCGGGCCCGCAGCGGCCGCTGGACGTGGTAGCGCATCTGCGCCATGGCGTTGCGCCCCATGGCATTCAGGTCGATGGCATCGGGGTGCAGCACCATCCCTTTGGGCAGCTTCCATAGGTTGCACAGCGACCCCGTCGCCTTGTAGGGGTCGCGGTGCGCCCAGATCAGCCGGGCGTCGGGGAACACCGTGAGCAGCGCCTCGATGTGGACCGAATGCGACGGCATCTTCAGGCTCCAGTTGCCCGGGGCGGCGGATTGCAGGACCTGCAGGTAGCGCTTCTGGTATTCGTAGGTGCTGGTCATGTCGGTCTCGTGGAACAACCATTCGGCGTAGCGCGAGGTCGACAGGAACGAGTCCCAGGACAGGCCCTTGAAATCCTGATTGTGGATGAACATGTCCTCGGTGGGCCCGTCGGCGTCTTCCCAGTGCGGCAGCGGCACTTTGGCCTGCGTGACCATGTCCAGGATCTTGCGCTGTTCCTCCAGCAGGCCCAGGCAGCGCGGGTCGGTGCGCAGCGCCTCGGTGGGCGCCGGCGGGATCGGGTGCACGCACTGCCAGTGCAGTAGCGAGCGCCGGGCCGGATCCTGGTCGAGCAGGTAGCTGATGACCGTGGTTCCGGTGCGCGGCATGCCCAGGACGATCAGCGGTCGCTCGACGGGCGCGTCGAGGACTTCGGGGTGCGCCTGGATGTAGGCGTGGACCTGCATGCGCCGCCCGAGTGCGTCGGTGGCGTCGGTGAGGACGCGTTCGCGGCCGAACGGGGTGAACGCGGGCGAACTGTTGAGCTCGTCGAGCATGATGGCCAGGCCGTCGCGCCAAGAGTCGGAATCGATTTCGGCGAGGCCGGTGCGCTGTGCGGCCAGCTTGAAGACGTCGTCGGTGGTCGAGACGTTGTCGAAGTTGTTGTCGCTCATCGTTTCAGACCGTCAGGTATCCGCCGTCGACGGCGATGGTGGTGCCGGTGATGTACGAGGCGGCGTCGGTACACAGGAACAGCGTCGCGCCGGCGCAGTCCTGGGGTGTGCCGGGCCTGCCCAGGGGCGTGTGGAAGCCGATCTCGACGTCCATCACCTCGGGAATGCCCATGGCCGGGTGGGTCATTCGGGTGTCGATGAGCCCGGGCGCGATGGCGTTGACGCGGATCCCGTCGTTGGCCCACCGCCGCGAGAGGTTCATCGTCAGGGCGAGCAGGCCCATCTTCGACGAGGCGTAGCCGGGGACGAACACCGCCGAGCGGAACGCGGACATCGACACGACGCTGACGACGCTCGCCCCGCCGGGGGCCTGGCTGGACTTGAGCAGGTCATAACAGCGCATGGTCAGCCGCATCGGTCCGAACATGTTCTGCGTCACCGACGCGACGTAGCCGTCCGGGTCGTATTCGTCGCCCGCGGGATAGGGGCCGCCCGCGTTGTTGACCAAGATGTCCAGCTCACCCAGCGAGTCCGCCAGCGCGTCAACCGATTCCGGATCCTGGATCTGACACTGGCGGTAGGTGTATGCGCTCAGATCCGTCTCGGAATAGTCCGCGGCGGAACCGCGGGTTCCGGTGACCGTGACGGCGGCGCCCGCGTCGGCGAATGCGGCGGCGATGGCGTTGCCGATGCCGCTGGTGCCGCCGGTCACCAGCACGTGGGCGCCGGTGAAATCGAAGTTGACGGTGTTCATTCGGGTGACCTCAGTTCGTTGATGGATTTGGTGAGCCAGGCTTTTTCCCAGAAGTTCTCCGCGTCGGCCAGCAGCGCCTCGTGGGCGTCGACGGCGACCGCACGTGCCCCCGCGTGCAACGGCTGGGCGGCCAGGATCAGGTCGGTGAGGTGGATGGCCTGCACCGGCCGCCCCGCCGCCAGGTGCACGCGGGCCGCGTCCACGAGCGCGTCGGCACCGGCCGCGCTCACCACGTCGGCCGCCACCGAATCCGGTGCGATCCCATACAGTTCGGTGGTGGAGCGATGCCGGAACCATCCGGTGTACATCTCCCAGATGGCGCGCACATTCCACGACGTCTTGCCGTACCCCTCGCCGATGTCGAGGTGCTCGGGCACCGTGACCTCGCGCATCGCGGTGTGAACGTCGGCGCCGGAATTCATCAGTTCGGCGGTGCGGTCGTGCACGGCCTGCATGGCGTCACGCATCGCGGTGACTTCCTCCGCGATGCGATCGGCGCCCTCGATGGGGTCGAAGTGGCCGGTGATCAGCCGCTGCGGTCCGTATTCCAGCACGGTGTTCAGCGACTCGATGTAGAGAATCGGATCGCGATAGCGATCGCCGCGGATGGTCATCAGGTTCGGCACGTGCCCGAATAGTGGCCCGAACAGGTTGCCGCTGAACAGGATCCGGTCCTGCGGCAGCCACGCCACCAGCGCGTCGGTGGTCTCGCCGCCCGGCGTCCACGCCAGCTCGAAGGCTCGGCCGCCGACGGTGAAGCTGTGCCGCTGGTCGAACGTCGTCGTCGGCTCGGGAAACGAGAAGTCGATGGTCGCGGGGTCGACGGTCTGGAAATGCTCGAGCACCGCGTCGGAGAACTTCTGGAAGGCGAACGACGTCTTGGGCACCCGATAGCCCATGAGCAGCGTGTTGTCGTCGCGCCAATACCGATAGTTGCGGTGCATCACGACGTTGGTGCCCTCGTCGCGCAGCGAGTTCACCCCGCCCCAATGGTCGGCGTGCCCCTGCGTGACGATGATCGCCCGCGTCGGGCCCGGCACGTCGGCAAAAGCCTTGCGATGCAACGGCCCTTCGAACACCAGCCCGCTGTTGACGATGACCCGTCCCTCGTCGGTGGCCACCGCGTAGGCGTTGGAGACGCCCGGTGACATCCAGACGCCGTCGCCCAGGGCCAGCGCCGGCGTGTCCGTCGCCGCCGACAGGTCGCCGGCTCCGGGCCGCTCCCGATGAATTCCAGCCATGACTGGCGATCCTCTACAGTTCTAGAGGTAAAGTCAATATCCATGGGATTGCAGGGTCTGATCGACAAGGTGGCGGTCGTCGTCGGCGGCGCGACCGGAATCGGCGCCGCGACCGCCGCGCGTCTCGCCGAGGAAGGCTGCCGGGTCGTCATCGGCGACGTCGCCGCCGACGCCGCGCAGCAGACGGCCGAACGCATCACCGCCGCCGGGGGAACGGCGGCCCACGTGCCCTTCGACCTGGCGGACCCCACGTCGGTCGCCGGGCTGATCGACACCGCCGCAACGACTTTCGGCGGTGTGGACCTGTTGTTCAACGTGGGCGCCGACATGAGCGCCATCCGGGCCGACACCGACGTGGTGGACATCGACTTCGATGTCTGGGACCGGGTGATGGCGGTGAACCTGCGCGGGTATGTGGCCGCGATGAAATATGCCATCCCGAGAATGCTGGACCGCGGCGGCGGGGCGATCGTCAACATGTCGTCGGCTGCGGCGTTCCAGGGTGAGCCCGCGCGCCCGGCCTACGCCACCGCGAAGGCCGGCATCGGCGCGCTCACTCGCCACGTCGCGTCACGGTGGGGAAAGGACAACATCCGGTGCAACGCGGTCGCGCCCGGGTTCACCGCAACCGAGACCATCCGCTCGGTGCCGCAGTGGCCGGACCTGGAGGCCGGCGCGCTCAAGCGCATTCGCGGACCGCGCGTCGGCAACCCCGGCGACATCGCCGCGCTGGTCGCCTTCCTGCTGTCCGAGGAGGGCGAATGGATCAACGGTCAGGTCGTCAACATCGACGGCGGCACCGTCCTTCGGTGACCCATGGCTGACAGTACGAGGTCCCGCAAACGCGACGGCGATGAACGCCGCCGCGACCTATGCGACGCCGCGATCCGGGTGCTGGCCGAACACGGATCGCGCGGGCTCACCCACGGGCGCGTCGACCGCTGCGCCGGCGTCCCCGAGGGCACCACGTCGTACTACTACCGCACCCGCGCGGCCTTGCTGCGCGGCGTCGGCAAGCGCGTGGCAGAGATCGATGTCGCCAACTTGCAGTCGGTGATCGACGAACCGGTCGACCCGCTCTCGCCGTTCGCGCACCTGGCCCGGCTCACGATGATGCAGGCCGAGGGCTCCGGGCTGATGCTGAACCGCGCGCGCCACGAACTGTTGCTGGGCGCCGCGCGCGATCCCGATCTGGCCGACACATCGCAGGTGTTCGTCGCCCGGATCAACGCGATGGCCCGCGACGCCATCGCCCACCTGCAGCCGGACACCCGCGACCCTGAGCTGCTGGACGCGCAGACCACCGCCGTCACGACGTTCATCGCCGGCATCTTCACCCGACTGGCCGCCGGTGACCGCACCGTCGGCGACGCCGAGCAACTCACCCGCCTGCTGGAGGCGGTGGCCACCGCCGTGTCGCTGACGGCGCAGCGGAGTTAGGCGGCTGGGAGGCGAAGCCCCGTGCGATCGGGCCGGCTTTGCGTGTGGTCGATCGCGCGGCGGCGGGCGCCTCGGCGGATCGCGCCTCGCGCCGCTACGTTTCGGATATCGGGAACGTATATTTGAAATCCCTTGTGTCACTGTGTTTTCTGTGGTCACAATTCGGGGTTTTGTGTCGGTGGGTCTTCGTAATGTCTGCGGCACGGGTTCGAGTACGCGTGAGGAGATCGTCGAGGCCTTCGACGCGCTCGATGCCGCCCTCGAGGGCGTGGCAGGGCTGAGTTTTGACGCGCTGGCTCCCCGGGAGTGCATGGCGCTGTTGGAGCGCTGCGAAAAGGTGCGCCGCCGCCTGCCCGTGCCCGAGCATGCGTTGATCAATCACCTGGCCCGCCAGGCCAGCATTCAAGAACTCGGCGCCAAACTGGATCAGGCGATCGCTGACCGGTTGCGGATCAGCCACG